>JBCBIE010000031.1:0-61255 GCA_038524995.1 Cyanobacteria bacterium J06621_8 | reverse complement strand
CATAGTGATATTCTGCATCCCGAGCGGTTAAATCTAGGGTGCTATTAATAGGAGCCAGTGCGGGGGGAATCGGTTCAACTAGGCTTGATTGCTCTATTCCGAGTCAAGACGGTAAATTTGGTAGACTTATCGATTGGATTTAAAAGCAAAGCCAAGAAAGGGTCTAGTTATAAAAGACTGCAAAGATTCCTGCGTGAGTTCGATTTAGACTGCTACAGCATAGCGAAATTAGTGATTAGCATGATGGAAATACCCGAACCGTGGGTTTTGAGTCTTGAGCGAACCGAATGGCAGTTTGGAAATAAAGTGTTCAATATCCTAACCCTGGGTATTGTTCATCAAGGTGTAGCTTTTCCTCTACTTTAGAATTCGAGAGACAGAGCTTCTGGGTGATGGACAACATCAACTTTCGACTAGAATTGTCTTTTCCCATCTTCAGATTGGTGAACAATCGTTGCTCAAAAGAAAGCGAATTTTGTGGGGTCATCAAGTTTATGTCGGAGCTTTGCGTTTAAAAGATAATTCTCTGTTGACCATTATTGCCCCTAGTTATTGTCAAACTATCATCGATGACTATGGGCAACGTTGGGGTATTGAAACCTTATTCGGCATCTTTAAAAGTCGAGGTTTTAATTTAGAAGACACTCACTTGATAGATTCAGAGCGTTTGAGTCGTTTATTTGCGTTATTAACGATCGCTTTGTGCTGGGCATATTGAACAGGTCAGTGGCTATCTGACAACAAGCCTATTTTGATTAAAACCCACGGTCGAAAAGCTCAAAGTATTTTTCGTTACGGTTTCGATCATTTACGTCGTATTCTGTTTGACTTAGATCAATATGAAGCTGATTTTCTTCAATATATCCAGTTTTTGTCCTCTACTTAGAGCTTTAAGACATACAAAAAATATTATGAGTAAATTATATTTTATAATGAATAAAATTTATCAATAAAATATCCGTATTAACTAAACTTCAACCAGTTAAAAATATCTTCTGCCTTTAATTGCCAGCTTTGCAGGACATTTAATACAGGAAGAATATCTTGCTTTTCTTTTATTTCTGGTAAGCTCTTAGGAGTAAAACTGTAATTGATTCATCTTCAGAATCGATTAAATAGCCTAACTTATTACCGTTTTGCAGTGAAAATAAAATTTTACGAATTACTTGATTTGCTGATTGTTCTGGTGATCATATTTCTATGATCCAATCGGGAGCAATTTCAAACTTATTAGCAATCATTCCATTATTATCTAAAGGTACATTTTGCCACTCAAATACTGCTATATCAGGCACTATGGAACGTCTAGCAAAGGTACAGCTTAATTCTGTCAGCGCATATGCTAGTTTTTGCAGCTCTCCTACTTGATTGATAGCGGTGGCAAACCGAGTTTGTAATAAGCTATGCTTTCCCTGGGGCATGGGCTTTTGATAAACTTTACTATCAATATATTCACTGGCTGGCTTAGTCTCTGGTAATTGTAGAAATTCTTCTAGAGTGAAATTAGAAGTATTAGTAGTAACCATCGCCTGAATATTTTTTTTACTATATATTAATTTTAAATTTACATCGCCTGAGTAAATTTTAGGTATTCATAGTAGTGAATAGGCAAATATTAAATCTCTAGAAACCGACATTATGGCAATTTTGGGAGACGTTGTTTGAACTTATGATAGCGTATATGCTATCGTTTGGTTATGCCTATAAAAATCGTTATTGATACTAATGTCTTTATTAGCGCCCTTATCAGTAGCAATAGTGCTAATCGTGAAATGATTCGGCGTTGTCTGAGACAAGAGTATCAACCTTTAATGGGTAATGCTTTATTTTCTGAGTATGAATCAGTGATAAATCGGCAAGAAATTATTGCTAAATGTCCCATAAGCCAAAAAGAAGTTAAGGCTTTGTTAACAGCTTTACTTGGCGTTAGTCGGTGGATTCCAATCTATTATCTGTGGCGACCAAATCTCAAAGATGAGCAAGATAATCATCTCATAGAATTAGCAATGGCAGGAAATGCTCAAATTATAGCGACTAATAATCTCAGAGATTTCCGCAATTCTGAATTACATTTCCCCAATTTAACAATCCTAAAACCTGAAAATATTATTTGGAAATAAATGAGCATGGGTACTCTAACAATTCGTTTACCAGACGATAAACACGCAAGATTAAAAGAATTGGCTAAGTCAAAGGGGATTAGTCTTAATAAGTTGATGGAAGAATTTTCAACTATTGCTTTAACCGAATTTGATGCGGAGAATCGTTTTAGGGCTTTAGCTGCTCAAGGAGATCCAGAAGAAGGCTTAAAGATTTTAGATAAATTGGATCGTTTGCATCACTTTGAATAGAAAGGTGATCGCCTGAGTATTTTTTATAACTATGTTTTAATTTTAGATTTACATTGCCCGATTGGACAATAAAGAAAAATTAATAGCTATGACTGATAGTAAATTAAATCTGAATAATCTTTCTCCTGAAGAGAAAAAACAGTTACTAGCAAAACTCTTAAGAGATAAGTCTAAGAAGCCTAAACTATTTCCGACATCCTTTGCTCAACAAAGACTTTGGTTTTTACAGCAGCTAGAGCCAGAAAGTACGGCATATAATATTCCTGCTGCTTTGGAGTTAACGGGTAAGATTGATCTAGATATTTTAGAAGCAAGCATTCAGGAGATATGCGATCGCCATGAGGTATTGAGAACGGTTTTTGTCACGGTAGGTAATCAGCCTCAGCAAAAGATTCTGAAACAGATAAAAGTTAATTTGCCTGTGGTAGATCTAAGTATTTATAGCGTTGAAGAGCAAGAAAGTAGGACAGATCAAGTAATTAAAGCTGAAACTAAGCAAGCATTTAATTTAGAGCAAGAAATACTGTGGCGATCGCAAATATTAAACCTAGGCAGCGATAGATATATTTTACTTTTTACCCTCCATCATATTATTACTGACTATTATTCAATGCGGGTTTTAATTAAGGAGCTTGCTATTATTTATCAGGCTAAGATTAATCATGCTGCCGTAACTCTGCCTAAGCTAGAATTACAGTATGTTGACTTTGCTGTCTGGCAACGTAAATGGCTAGAGTCGGATAACTTAAAGCAACAGCTTAGTTATTGGCAACAGCAGCTAGCAGACGCTCCTAGCTTAATTAATTTACCGACAGATTTTCCTCGTCCTCAACGCCAAACTTTCAGAGGAAATACTAAAACCTTTACTCTATCTCGTGAACTATCTCAAGGATTACAAGAGCTATCTAATCAGGAAAATACTACTTTATACATGACCCTGTTAGCAGGTCTACAAACTTTACTTTATCGCTATACAGAACAGGCAGATATTTTAGTTGGTTCAACGGTTGCAAATCGGGATAAGCAAGAAATTAGTAATTTAATTGGCTTGTTTGTTAATAATCTAATTTTTCGCACTAGGTTTACACCTCAACTAACTTTTAAACAATTACTCCAGCAGGTAAAAGAAACGGCACTATCTGCTTATGAAAATCAGGATTTACCCTACGAGTATTTAGTTGAAAAACTACAGCCAGAAAGAAACTTAAGCCACAATCCTCTATTCCAGGTCATGTTTGTACTCCACAATACTAAGTCTGACAAAGTGGAGTTACCCAGTCTAAGCATTAATTATCTACCTATTGATAATCAAACCTCTAGATTCGATCTGAGTTTAGATATGTATGAATCGGAATCGGGTTTAATTGGCAGCTTTGAATATAATAGTGATTTATTCACGCCTGAGACTATTGAGCGCCTGATTAGTCATTTTGAGAAATTATTAATAGAGGTTACTACTAATTCGCAACAGATAGTAACGAAAATAGATATCTTAACGTTAGCAGAAACGGAACTGTTAATCAATAATTTTAATGCAGTTGATTATCCACAGGATTATTTAGTTCATGAACTGTTTCAAGCTAAAGCACAAGAGAATAAAATTTCAGGGGAGAAATTAGCTTTAGTTACTGATGATAAATCATTTACCTATATCGAATTAAATCAGCGTGTTAATCAATTAGCTCATTATTTAAAATCTCTGGGGGTAAGTCATCAAGCTTTAGTGGGAATTTTATTAAATCGAGATAGTGCTTTAATTATTGCTTTACTGGCAGTCTTAAAAATAGGCGCGGCATATATCCCTCTAGATCCTGCTTATCCCAAAGAAAGAATTAACTATATTATTGATGATGCGGATATAGCTTTTTTAATTACTAAGGATGAGGTTAACTTTCAGATTGCAGCAAAAAATAACCTTTCAATAATTAATCTTAATCAAGCTCAAGAGAATATCCAACAGCAAGATACAGTAAACCTAAATATAGCTATTCATCCTCATGATTTAGCCTATGTAATTTATACTTCTGGTTCTACAGGAAACCCAAAAGGAGTAGCAGTACAGCACGCTAGCTTACTTAACTTTCTCTATTCCATGGAGGAACAGCCAGGAATCACCGCAGCGGATAAATTATTAGCTGTTACTACCATTTCTTTTGATATTGCCGCTTTAGAAATATTTCTGCCTTTAATTAATGGCGTAACGGTTATTTTAGCTAGCAAGGATACAGTAATTGATGCTGACTTACTGAGTCGATCAATAGTAGAAAATGACGTTAATATGATGCAAGCAACTCCAGCTACTTGGCGGATGTTGCTAGATAATAATTGGCAAGGAAAGCCAGATTTAAAAATATTATCTGGTGGGGAAGCATTACCAGAAAACTTAGCAGCCAAATTAGCCTCATGCTGTCAGGAACTCTGGAATTTATATGGACCTACAGAAACTACAATTTGGTCTGCAGTTTATAAATATACTCCCAATAGCCCTAGTAATTCTGATGTCGTATCTATCGGTAAAGCGATCGCCAATACTCAATTTTATATCTTAGATTCTCATTTAAATTTAGTTCCAGAAGGTTTACCAGGGGAACTATATATCGGTGGTGCAGGTTTAGCCAGGGGATATTTAAACCGAGGGGATTTAACTGCTGAAAGATTTATCCCTTTTTCACTTAACATCAAACATTTATCAGTTAATATTTCTTATTTTGCTTCTTCTCCTCGAATTTATAAAACAGGCGATCGCGTTAGACAACTACCAAATGGTAATTTAGAGTATTTGGGTAGATTGGATAATCAGGTCAAAATTCGCGGCTTTAGGATTGAACTGGGGGAAATTGAGGCGATATTAAATCGACATCCCAACATAAAAGCATCAGTAGCTGTTGTAAACGGCGATCGCTTGATAGCCTATATTATTGTCAGTGAAACAGAGGGGAATTTTAGGCAATTTTTAGCCGATAAACTGCCAAGCTATATGATTCCTGCTTATATTATTCAGCTTGAGTCTTTTCCCCTAACTCCCAATGGCAAGATTGATCGTAAAGCCTTACCTCTTCCTGATGCGGTAGAAGATGAAAAAGATAATAAGAGCTTAATTGCGCCTCAGACAGCCACAGAGGAAGTATTGTTAGGCATTTGGCAAGAAGTTCTTAACCGCCGTCAAATTAGCATTAACTCTAACTTCTTTGACTTGGGGGGGCATTCTCTCTTAGTCACGCGAGTTATCTCTCAGGTGCGTAAGGCGTTGGCAATAGAATTACCGTTGCGGAGTTTATTTGAGCATCCTACCATTAGCGACTTGGGGCAAGTTATCGACAGTGGGCAAGAATATAGTATCTCGATCCCGCTTAACGGGACAAAAAAACCATTCGATATCCCCATAGTATATAGAGAGGGGAAATTACCTTTATCTTTTGCCCAACAAAGACAGTGGTTTCTACATCAGCTTGAACCAAACAACCTCGCATATAATATTGCAACGGCGGTTAAGATTACTGGAAGTTTAGAGATTCCCAGGCTACAGGAATGTCTAAATCTTTTGGTAAAGCGTCAGGAAATCTTACAGACTGCTTTTCTTACCTTAGAGGGAAAACCCCAACTAGAAATTAATCCCGATACGGTAATTAATCTAGAAGTGTTTGATCTGCAAGAGTTATCAGAAGCCTCAAGACAATTAAGAATCGAGCACTTACAGGCTGAGGAAGCAAGACAGCCTTTTACTTTAGAACAATCCCCCTTGATGCGCGTCAAGCTATTACAGATTGATCGTGAAGTTAATATCTTGCTGTTGAGCATACACCATATTATCGCCGATGGTTGGTCATTGGGGGTTTTAGTGAGAGATCTTGTAAAGCTTTATCAGGGAATAGAGAAAGCCAAGGAAGCCAAACTTCCACCTTCAATCCAATACGTTGATTATGCAGCCTGGCAGAAGGAATATTTACAAGGAGAAGTATTAAATAGCCAGTTAAGCTACTGGCAGGAAAAGCTACGGGGTGCGCCTGCAATTAGTTCTTTCCCCGCCGATTATTCCCGTAACAACGAACCTGCCGCCGCAGGAATTACCAGATTTAAAATAGATAGTGAGACTACTGCAACCTTGAAGCAAATTAGTCGCCAGCATCAGGCTACCCTGTTTATGACAGTGCTGACGGCTTGGTATTTATTGCTACATCGCTACACGGGCAATAATGATTTAGTAATTGGTACCCCGATAGCTAACCGCGATCGCTCTGAATTTGAGAATTTAATTGGTTTATTTGCCAATACCTTGGCTTTGCGGGCAAATTTAGCGGATAATCCCCGCTTTACGGAATTATTAGTCCAGGTGAGGGAAAATACCCTAGAAGTATATGCCCAGCAGGATTTACCCTTTGAACAGCTAGTAGATCAGTTAGAATTACAACGCTCATTAAGCTACACTCCCCTGTTTCAGATCTTTCTCGCTTGGGAAACACAAAGTAATCAAAAACTAGCAATTGACAATTTAACCTGGGAAAGTCTGCCAAGAGAAACAGCAGCAGTGGCTAAGTTTGATATGACAATCTTTCTCACGGAAACCCCAGAGGGGATTCATGGTGCGATCGAGTATAGCACTGCCCTATATAAGCCCGAAACAGTCGATCGCCTGACAAAGCATTTCCATAATTTATTAAATTCCATCGCTACTAATCCGACACAGACTATTTCCGAGATAGCGTATCTTGATGATGCAGAAATCAAGCAGTTGCTAGAAGAATTTCATCAGCCTAATCTAGATTTCCCTCAAGGGGTTTGTTTACATCAGCTATTTGAACAGCAAGCAGCATTAACCCCCAATGCGATCGCTTTAGTAGTATTGCAGCAACAGTTAACCTATGACGAATTAAATCAACAGGCTGATAAATTAGCTGCCTATCTACAGTCATTGGGAGTACAGCCAGAAAGTAAAGTCGGAGTAATGTGCGATCGCAATTCCAACCTAATTATCGCCCTGCTAGCTATCCTCAAAGCAGGGGGTTGCTATATACCCCTCGATCCCAACTATCCTCAACAGCGCCTAGATTACATTCTGGAAGACACCCAACTAAATATCTTATTAACCGAAACCAAATACACAGAAAACCTCAACAGTAGCAATTTAACTTTAATCAACCTAGATACTCCTCTGCCCCTCCGCACCTCCGCCCCCCTGCACCCCCGCACCCCTACACCAGCCAACCTGGCATATATCATCTACACTTCAGGCTCAACGGGTAAACCCAAAGGAGTGGCAATTGCCCATCAAAGCGCGGTTACTTTATCTTATTGGGCAAAAAAAACCTTTGATTTAGAGCAATTATCAGGTGTACTCGCTTCTACTTCCATTTGCTTTGATTTATCCGTCTTTGAAATCTTTGTTACCCTAGCCAGCGGTGGTGCAGTGATTTTGGCGGAAAATGCTCTAGAATTGCCTAGTTTAGAATCTCCTATCCCTATTACCCTGATTAATACTGTACCTTCCGCCGCGAGGGAATTATTGAGGATCAAAGGCATTCCTGAAACAGTCAATACCGTTAACCTGGCGGGGGAAGCCCTCCCCAAAGACTTAGTGGATAAACTATACCAGCAAAAGCATATTCAACAGGTTTATAACCTTTATGGTCCTTCCGAAGATACTACCTACTCTACATTTACCCTAACCCAAGCCGAAGCTGATCAATCACCGACTATTGGAAAAGCGATCGCCAATACTAGAACTTATATACTAGACCAGTATCTACAGCCTCTCCCCGTAGGAATACCAGGAGAACTATATCTGGCTGGTGCTGGTTTAGCCAGAGGCTATTACAATCGCGGTAATTTGACTGCTGAGAAGTTTATTCCTTCTCCATTTAACATTTCTTCCTCAGCTAGACTCTACAAAACAGGAGATTTAGCGCGATATCTACCTAACGGGGAAATTGAATATTTAGGGCGGATTGATAATCAAATCAAGCTGAGAGGCTTCCGTATCGAACTAGGCGAAATAGAAACAGTATTAGCAAGTCATTCCGATGTAGAAACTGCCGTTGTAATTAATCGGAAAAACCGTTTAATTGCTTACGTCATCTTAAACAAAGAAGTAGAGATATTAGCACAAGAATTACGCCAGTTTGTTGCAGTAAGATTGCCCGAATATATGTTGCCTGCTGGGTTTGTTATCTTAGAAAAATTCCCCCTGACTTCTAATGGCAAAATTGATCGTAAATCATTACCCGATCCTGAATTTACCAGAGAAAAATTAGCCACAGATTTAACAACGGCTACTACTGAAGCTGAGGCAAAATTAGTCAAGATTTGGCAAGAGTTATTAGGTATCAAAAAAGTAGGAATCAAGGATAATTTCTTTGCTTTAGGGGGGGATTCTATTTTGGCAATTCAGGTAATTGCTAAAGCTAGTCAGGTAGGAATTAGGCTCACACCCAAAAACCTATTTCAACATCAAACTATTGCTGAATTAGCAGCAGTAGCCCCAGAGAATCAGCAGATGGAAGCCGAACAGGGTACAGTTACGGGAATAGTTCCCTTAACACCGATTCAACATTGGTTTTTTGCCCAGGAATTATTAGATCCCCATCATTGGAATCAGTCGCTATGGTTAGAGGCAAAACAGCCTTTAAAAGCAGATATCTTAGAACAGGCGATCGCTTTACTTCTCAACCATCACGATGCACTAAGATTATCTTTCCAACCAACAGAAACAGGCTGGCAACAGGTTAACCAAGGTGTTGTTCTTGCTAGTCCTTTAGTTATTATTGATTTAGCTAATTATGATGAAGCTGAACAGCAGATAGAAAAGCTAAAGGTTGTTAATCAACTCCAGGCTAATTTTAATTTAGATACAGCATCGCTAGTTAAGATAGCCTGGTTTAAACTGGGAGATAATCAAACAGATAAACTATTAATTATTGTCCATCATTTAATTATTGATGGAGTTTCTTGGCGAATTATTATTGAAGATTTACAGACTATTTATCAGCAGTTAGCAGCAGAAGAGGAAATTTTAGTAGCACCAAAAACCACATCCTGGAAACAGTGGTCAGAAAAATTAGCAGAAATTGATTTAACCTCAGAATTAAATTACTGGGTGCAGCAAAAAGAACTCTGTAGCGCCGTATCATCTAACGTCGCCCCGTTAGCCGAAGCCAAAATAATCACTATTAAACTATCTTCAACAGAAACCAAAAAATTATTACAAGAAGTTCCCGCAGCATATCAAACTCAAATTAACGATATTTTGCTCACGGCATTAATTCAAACTTGGCAAGAAATATATCAAGATAATAACATCTTGATTGAACTGGAAGGACATGGGCGAGAAGACATTATCGAACAGGTAGATATATCTCGTACCGTCGGCTGGTTCACTAGCATCTATCCACTAGTTTTAAACTTATCCGATACTGAAATTGCCGCCAATATCAAGTCAATTAAAGAACAAATTCGAGCAACTCCCCATAACGGTATTAGCTACGGAATCTTGCGCTATCTAAACCAGGAAGAAGCCTTACAAAACTTTCCTCAAGCCCCAATTAGATTTAATTACTTAGGGCAAATAGATCGCCTATTTACTCAAGAATACTTATTCTATCCTGTTAGTGAATCAGCGGGAGAAATGAGAAGCTTAAGAGATAAGAGAAGCTGTCCTATTGAAATTGATAGTATTATTCGTGATGGAGAATTAAGGCTGAAGTGGATTTATGATGATTCTGAATATGGCGATCGCGAAATGGAAAAGATTACCCAAACTTATTTAATAAAATTACAGAGTTTAATTGAACATTGTTTAGCAAAAGAGACAGGTGGATATACCCCTTCGGATTTTGCTCAAATGGATTTTAGTCAGGATGAGTTGGATGATCTTTTGGATGATCTTTAGAACGAGTAATGAGTAACGAGTAACGAGTAACGAGTCATGCTAGATTTTTAATCTAGTCATCATCTTGAATTATTGTTGATAATTGTTGGGGCTTATTCACCAATCAATTACGTTTAATTCTCTTATTCTATTAAGTTGAAGATCACGAGTGACTAACTTGGCTGAGTTTTGCAGTACTGTAACGACTCCCTGAATTTCAATAATAAATCTTGATAGTATTAATAATATTGAATATATTATCAATCCTATAATATATAACCTAAGCAAAGAGTAATAAAATATCTTATGTTTTTTTATCTTTTGTGCCTGTTCTAGCGTTGGCTTAGTGTCTGCTTTTATTCTTCCAGATTCAAAGTGCGATCGCCTGTTAAATACAGTTCTAAAAAGTTAGCATCAATAATGCGATCGCTGATCTATTCAAGAATCTTTATCCCATCCTGTTAATGAATCAGCGGGAGAAATGAGAAGTTTAAGAGAGCAAAGAAGCTGTGCAATCAAGATTGATTTAATACCATTTAAATTATGGCGATCGCAAAATAAAAAATATTACTCAAACTTATTTAATAAAGTTACAGAGTTTAATTAAACACTGTTTAGCAAAAGACGCGAGGGGCTATACCCCTTCAGATTTTGCTCAAATGGATTTTAGTCAGGATGAATTAGACGATTTGTTAGATGATCTTTAAGCTGTAATAATAAGTCTCAGGAGTAAAATTAAAAGTCATGTTGCTTATTGCTGTTCCTTGGCAGTATTTGGGCAACCTAAGATTGAGTTGAGTTAACTAATCATCAAAATGAACAGCTATTTAATCGATACTGCTCAATGGGAACCAGTTTCTGAAAGTCTTTTAGCTACAGTTTATTTGAGAAGCCTGGAAACTCAAAAAAATAAGGGAATCATTCAAGATTGTAAATCGATTGAAATTGTTAATTCTATCAATTATGACTTTTCTCAGTATAGTTGCCCCCTAAATCAGGCTCTAATTGCCATCAGAACCGAAATTATCGATCAGTTTGTCAGTAATTATATCGCCCAGTATCCTCTGGCTACCATAGTGAATCTAGGAACAGGTTTATGTACCAGATTTTTTCGCCTCGATAATGGCACAGTTCAGTGGTATGGTGTCGATTTACCGAACATCAAGCCAATCTGGCATCGTCTGTTAGGGGAAACGGAGAGACATCGATATCTAGCATATTCTGTTTTAGACTTAGACTGGATTAAAAAGATTAAACAGAACAGTACAAATAAGACTCTATTTATTGCTGAAGGTCTGTTGATGTTTCTCTCAGAAATAGAAGTTAGATATTTACTACAAAATATTAGAGATAAATTCGCTAATTCAGAGATAATTTTTGACTCCATCGGAACTATGCTGGCAAATAGAAATAGAAGAAGTATTAAGGTACGGGGAACTAGTAAAAAATTATATCGCTGGGGTATTAAAGATTTATCAGAAATTGAAAGTTGGGGCAATAAAATCAAGTTGGTTAATCAATGGCACTGTCTCGACTACCATAAAAATCGATTGGGCTGGCTGGGATTACTGAGCTACCTGCCGCTATTGAGAAGACAGGTAAAAATAGGTCATCTAAAATTTGCTTGATGGATTATTAGTCAAGATGAGTTGGATGATCTTTAAGTAGTATTTAACGCCAGTTTTGGATAAGAACATTAATCTGTTGAGATAGCCATAAGCTATAAGCTATAAGCCACATTGTCCCGCTTAACGGGATAAGCCGTAAGCTTTTAAGAAATTTATTTCACCATAAATTGAGCGGCTTTTATAGAACTAGAAATTTTCTAAATCGATTACCAGCTAAAGTATTAAGCTTATCCAAAATTCATGTTATTTAACTGATGTATCTTACTAACAACTAACAACTAACTAAAACCGAAAACTTGTACCGTACCTCATTCAAATGAGAACCGCTAGAATTACTTATTCTGATATAAACTACGAGGATCTAAAGCATCCCGCAAACCGTCTCCCAGGAGGTTAAACGCCAGGACAGTCAAAATAATTAACAAAGCAGGGGGGACAATCAACCAGGGCTGTAAAACGATAATTGAAGCATTGGTGGCAGAGGATAGGAGGTTGCCCCAGCTAGGATCCTTGGACTGAATTCCCAGTCCAATCAAGCTGAGAACTGATTCGGCAATAATGAAGCCTGGGACGGCGAGAGTAGCAGAGATGATAATGTAGGTGGCTGTTTGAGGCAGAATATGACGCACAATAATATAGATAGGGTTTGCGCCCATGGCGTTGGCGGCTTGGACAAATTCTTGCTCTTTAATGGATAGCACCTGCCCCCGCACTACCCTAGCTAATCCCGACCAGCTAATAAAGGAGGTAATCAGCACAATCAATAAAAAAGTTTGGGCGCTGCTTAAGCCAGGGGGTAATACGGAAGCAAGGGCAATTAAAAGGTAAATTCCTGGAATAGTCATCAACACTTCCACCAGGCGCATGATTAGAGCATCAACCCAGCCCCCAAAATAGCCAGAAATCCCCCCGATCAACATTCCGAGGGGATAGGATACGGTAATTCCTGCTAGCCCAATAAATAGGCTTATTCTGCCGCCAAACAAAAGACGACTAAACAGATCTCGCCCCTGTTCATCTGTCCCCAGGATGTTGATTTTGCCTGACCCTAAAGTGCCAAACAAATGTCTGTTGAGGGGAATTCCTGGAAAGAGCGTTACTGTTTCAAACTTAGGTGGCAGCGGTAATGAAATCTCAAATAGATTATATGCCTCCCCTGGCACTAATAAGCGAAGGGGGGCGGGGTTATCCTGATCAATAATTAATAGGCGATCGCCTGTTTCTAGGTCAGTTTTCCCCTGAGTCGTAGGATAGACAAAAGGAGCCGTCCAATTGCCCTCTGAGTTGCGCCAGTGAATGGCGGTAGGAGGCAGTAAGGAACCATCCTCCTGAGCAGCATAGGGGGAATAGGGAGCGATAAAATCGGCAAAGATAACCGACAGATAAAAGACAATGAGGATACTTGCGCCAATGCGAGCTAATTTATTCTTACTCAGTTTTTGCCACCAGTTCATAAGGCTCAGTAATCAGTAAAGAAAGTAATTAGGTAATTAAACAGGACTTACTTTAGCTTTATAAAGTAACTTATCTTTTTGTTTGTAACCCACATAGCGTACTTTTACTAGTTCCCCTGGTTGAACGATCCCCTTCATCAATTCATGATATTGGGGATCATAAGGTAGTTCCTGCCCTACAGTGGCAATAGTCTCAACCTGCCATTGCGCCACAAGCTGTTCAATGGGTTCAACTAATGCTAACAACTTCTCAGCGGGTAGTTGGGGATTTTGACGTACCGCAGTAGCGGCGGTAGGCCATTGTAACAGCCAAGATTCAATCGTTTCTAAGCTGGCTTGTTGAAATTCAGCTTGTAAATTATCCCGCTGCTGGAGCAATTCCTGCTGGAGTCGCTGATACTCTTGCTGATAGGCTGCTAATGCCGACTGGTCTTGAGGGCTTGAGGTTGTTGGCTTCTGGGACTCAGCAACTAAAGATCCTTGTTGGAAAGTTTGCAGCAAATCATCGATGGAGATATTTAATGCCTGGGCAATTTTGGCGATCGCCTTTAGGGGGAGGTTGAGGATTAGCCCCTGCTGGATTCTCAGCAATTGGAGGCGACTCACCTGAGCTACCTGGCTGAGTTGACGAAGGCTGGTGATGTTGACCTGCCCCATCAAATCTTGGAGTAATTGTTGATTAATATCTTTTAAATCTTGTGTCATGCTATGGATGCCAGGTGGTTCTTATGATTGCAGGATAACCGAGCCCAAATATTAGTAAATGTTAGTATTATCCATTTTTCGGGAACTATAGAAAGGAAGTCTGCTCATAATCATCACAAATCGCAATACAGCTTGTGATTATTAGATTAGCAAAAACCCCTATTAATATATCTTTAATTCAACTCCTACCAGTTGAGCCACGGTCTATTAGTAATCCGCGATTGTTTTTATCAGAGGAAGTTTGTAATGACGACTGCCAAAAACGGAATTAGTCATGCTCGGACTCATATTCAAAATTTTACGGCTACGAAGCAAATTGAGCTATTTGAATCTCTCAAAGAGTCTCGGTTTAGCGGTCAGTTGCTCATTTCCGATACTCAAGAACATACTTGGATACTCTACCTGTATTTAGGCAGAATTGTCTATGCCAGCGGAGGAGTTCATCCCGTAAGGAGATGGCGGAGACACGTTGTGGCATATTGTCCTGCGAGATTAGCTAACGCTGGAGAATTGCAGTCGGCACTTGCCAGCATTGCCCAAAAAGAATCCAGAATTTCCTGGGAATATCAGCTACTATCGGTCTGGATCGATCAGGGAAAAATAAGCCGCGAACAAGCAACTAAAGTCATTAGAGCGACCGTTGTTGAAATTTTGTTTGACGTCACCCAGGCAATGGAGGTGTATTACGAGGCAGCAAAAGACAATTTATTGACGACGCGACTAATCTTGATCGACGCAGAACAGGTGGTTTCTGAAGCCAATAAGCTTTACTTAGCCTGGCAAGGAGCCAAAGTTGCCGATCGCTCTCCCGATCTCGCCCCTACTATCCGTCATCCAGAGGCGCTGAAAAATAAGACTTCGCCCCAAGTTTATCAGAATCTCAGTCAGCTATTAGATGGGCGGCAGACTTTGCGGGATCTCAGCGTACGGATGAAGCGAGACGTGGTGACGGTTACTCGCTCCTTGCTGCCCTATGTGCAAATGGGGTTAGTGCAGCTATTGGAAGTTGCCGACATTGCCCCCCCAGCCTCCAGACCTGTAGCACAAAAACTATTTAAAAATAATACTCCCAGAAGAAGCACTATTGCCTGTATTGATGATAGTCCGATTATTTGTCAAACCATGGAGAGCATCATCACCGAGGCAGGGTTCAACTTCGTGAGTGAGATGGACGGCTTAAGAGCGATCGCCATTTTGCTGAGTCGCAAGCCCGATCTGATTTTTCTGGATTTGATAATGCCAAACACCAATGGCTATGAAATTTGTTCTCAGCTACGCAAGCTAACATTTTTCAAACAAACTCCCATCGTAATTTTGACGGGGAATGACGGCATTGTGGATCGAGTGCGAGCCAAAATGGTTGGTTCGACAGATTTTCTAGGGAAACCCGCCGATCCAGAACAGGTTTTAGCCACCATCAATAAATACGTAACGCAAAAAGCTAAGACATAGGGAATTTGCTTGTCAGTAAATACTTTGAGCTTAATTGTTACTTTACACTCCATTGCGGGAACTATAGATATTGTTAGCTTGAGTCTCATTAGCTATTAGCTGCCAATGATTGATAAACCACCGCGCCACTTAAGGATTGATTATAAATTGAGGTGACAATTACTATGGGATACACATTGATTGTTGATGATTCCGCAACAGAGAGATCGATTATTTCGAGCTGTTTACAAGAAGTCGGAATTAATGTTTCTTTTGCCCTGAGTGGCGAAGAGGCATTAGAGAAAGTTCAACAAAAATTTCCCGACCTAATTGTGCTCGACATAGTTTTACCAGGACGCAGCGGGTTTGAAATTTGTCGTCAACTCAAGGGTGCAGAAAATACTAGCCAAATTCCCATTATTCTCTGTTCCACTAAAGGTACGGAAATGGATAAATTTTGGGGCATGAAACAAGGTGCCGACGCCTATATTCCCAAGCCCATCGATCAAACAGAATTAGTCAAAAAAGTTAAAGAGTTAATTCACAGTAATTAGCCGCCAGAAATTATTAGTCGTTTGTTCTTTTAGCGCCAGTAATAGGTATTGTTCCCTGTGTCTATTCTCATTCAGTCGAATTCACCTGAGTCTGAAAAGTTGCTGAATCAGCAGAGTGCTGGACAACAGTTTTTGAAATTTCTTCTGCATCCTCAGACCAAACTGGGGCTGCCGATTAAGCAAATTACAGAGGTACTCAAAATCCAATTCGGTCAAATTGTACCGCTGCCTCAGATGCCCCCCTGGGTCATGGGGGTTTATAATTGGCGCGGCGATATCCTCTGGATCGTAGATTTGGGTCATCTATTAGGGTTAGATTCATGGTATCAGCGCCATTACCCTAACTATACGGCGATTGTCCTGTCACCCTATCGCCATGAGTCTGAGCAGCGCCAGCAAATTCATCTCGGATTGGTCGTAGCCCGAATCGAAGACTTGGAAACCATAGCGCCGCAACAGCTTCAGTCGACGTTGAGTTCTCCCCAGTCTACTGAGTTAGATCAATTTTTACAGGGTTATTGGCTCAAGCCTGATGGCGAAATAATTCTGGCGCTTGATGGTCAGGCAATTGCTGCGGCTATGCCCACTAATCATAGTAATTAAAGGCTTTGTTAGGACATTTTTTTACTGAACCTATAACCTATAACTCATGGAGCTTGAAATCTTATCTGTCTTAATACAAATTTGTAGGGATTTAAAACGAAATTTTTGAATCTAAACTATAGCTATTTTAAATCTTACGGCATTAATAATTAACCCAGTATATTTGCGTTTTTATGAATAATCTGCCCCAATTTAAAAACTCAGACCATCATTCAACCTCTGGCATCAAGGGAGCGCAATCCTCTTGGATTTCTAGCTTAAACAGTTTACCAATTAGCCGCAAAACTAATCTAATTCCCTGGATTAGCTTTGGAGGCTTATTTTTAGTATTGAGCGTTGGGTGGTTGATTCTTCAGGGAACTTTAAAAAATCAGCTATTAGAACAGTCAAAATCTCGGCTAGCGGTAACCGATATCAGGTACAACATTAAAATCGACCAGATGGGCTTTGGGTTTCGGGGACAGTCAGACAACGCCGCAATTGTAACTGCCGCTACCACCGTGGCACAAAAGCAGCCCCTTGACCAGAACCTTAGACGGCAGGTTACCAAAATTTTGCAAAATGAGATTGAAGCCCGCAATATTGAATATGCCACTTTAATCGGCACTGATAAAAAAATTATTGTTAACGCCAATGCTAATCGTTTGGGGCAGATCTTCGACCCCAATGGTTTAGTGAGTCGTGTACTCCAAGAGCCGCAACAGCTCAAAACCAGCCAAATTGTTAGTTGGGACGAATTGCAGCGAGAAAAACCACCGTTACCTGAGGGTTTATCGGAAGCAGACGCTTTAATCCGCTACACTGCTACTCCAGTTTTTAATAATGCTCGTTCTCGGGTAGTAGGAGTTTTACTATCTGGGGATATTGTTAACGGCAAGCTGGAAATCGTCAAAAATACTGCTGCGGCATTTACCGATCAGCAGAGCTACAGCGCCATTTATCTTTATCAAGATGACAAATTTACTTTGTCAGGCTCTTTTTCTAACTTTGATAATCAAAATAAATCTAACTTACCCCTAGCCAACACCAATATTTTAAATGCAGCGATCGCCAATAGCGGTCAAAAAGAAAGTCAGGTTGGCTTAGTTAATGGTCAAAAATTTGCCCTGGCGGCAGAAACAATCCTCGATGATCGGGGCATCCCTGTGGGTGTGCTGGTATATGGTAGTCCCCTCAGCACGATTAACGGCGTAATTAAAAGCAGCCTTCTGGCTCAAGCTGCTTTATCTGCGATCGTGTTGTCGCTGCTGTTCTATCTCGGCAAGCTTTTAGATCAGGCGATCGCCAAGCCAATTCAGAATCTCCAGCAGGTAGCCCAGGAGTTTTCCTCGGGGAATTTAGCTGCCAGGGCGCAGATTAAGACCCAGGACGAGATTGGATTACTAGGCAGTACCTTCAATATTCTGGCAGACTCCATTGAAATGAATGAAGCTCGGCTCAAGCAGGATGCCGAGCGTTCCCGTTTACTGCAAGAAATTAGTCTAGAAATTTCCCAAGCATCAAGTATGACTGAAATCCTGCAAACTGCCGTGGATAGTAGTCGTCGGGTGCTGCGGGCGGAGCGAATCGTTTATCATCGCTTTGAGGCTAACTGGCAGGGTAAGGTCGTTGCTGAAGCAGTCGATGAGCAGTTCTCCTCGGCTTTGGGAGCCAAGATCAACGACCCCGATTTTACCAAGGATGATGTTGCCAGCTATCGTCAAGGGCAGACTAAGGCGATCGCCAATATCTATCAGGAAGGATTACCAGAGAATTATCTGCAAATTCTAGAGCCTTACGGCGTAGTTGCCATGCTGATCACCCCTGTGGTGATTCAGGATCAATTAGCAGGACTCTTAATTGCTCATCAGTGTAGCGAGGCTCGCGCCTGGCAAGAAGATGAAGTTACCCTATTGTTACAAATCGCTGAGCAGGTGGGTCGCTTCATCGAAAAGCTAGAGCTTCTGGAGCAGCAGCGACGGGCACAGCAGCAGGAAAAAACCGCTAAAGAAACACTCCAGCGTCGAGCTTTAGAGCTATTGATGGAGGTTGACCCTGTCAGTCAGGGAGATTTAACGGTTCAGGTGAAAGTACAAGAAGACGAGATTGGCACCATTGGAGACTCCTATAATGCCACCATTGAAAGTCTGCGCAAGCTGGTGTCCCAGGTTAAGGTGGCAGCAGCCCAGGTATCTGACACCACTAACGACCAGGATCGCTCCCTCAAAGAGTTATCCACTGAAGCCTCAGCCCAGACTAAGGAAATTGATCAGGCTTTGGAGAGAATCCAAGATATTACCAATTCGATTCAGGCAGTGGCTACCAATGCCAAAGCCGCAGAAGCAGCGATGCTTAAGGCAGCGGAAACGGTGAAAGCAGGGGATGATGCGATGAACCAAACCGTATCAGGATTCCAGGAAATTCGAGACACCGTAGCCGTCACCGCCAAAAAAGTTAAGCGTCTGGGGGAATCATCCCAAAAGATATCCAAGGTAGTCAACGTGATCAGCAGCTTTGCCGATCAGACTAATCTTCTGGCACTCAATGCCTCCATTGAAGCCGCTCATGCTGGGGAAGAAGGCAGAGGCTTTGCGGTAGTTGCCGATGAAGTGCGCTCCCTAGCTCGCCAGTCGGCGGAGGCAACGGCAGAAATTGAGGCTCTGGTGGCGGAAATCCAGTCAGAAACTAATGAAGTGGTGGCAGCGATGGAAGCAGGTACGGAACAGGTAGTTGCAGGTACCAAGCTGATTGATCAGACTCGCTATTCCCTGATTCAAATTGCCGACGTGAGTCAGGAAATCAACCAGTTAGTAGGAGAGATCGCTACGGCAACGGTGCAGCAGTCTCAGGACTCGGAAGTAGTTAGTCAGACTATGGTTGAGGTAGCGGCAATCTCTAGCAATACCGCCGCAGAGGCAGGGCAGGTATCGGCATCATTCCAAAACCTACTGGCGGTAGCTCAGGAACTCCAAAATAGCGTCGCTAAATTTAAAGTCAGCTAACTAACTGATGTTACGCAAATCAATAAGAAGTCAATAGTTTGAACGAGGTAGATAAAAATACCTTCAACCCCTTAACCTTTTACCCATCCCAACAAATACGTTAGCGCGTAACATTAGTAACCGAATTATTGCCAGTCAATTTATTCCTAATTCTATCGAGATTGCCATGACCCAATCTGCTCCTGTAAGCCACCGAACACTGCCAAGTGAGGCAGTTAGTCCCCAAAAGTTAATTGCGGCATCGTGGTGGCAAAGACAAGGGATTCGCTTCAAAACTACTTTTTTGGCGATCGCTCTGGGAACCCTGCCGACTTTGGCAGTTGGTTCAATTTCTTACTTCGTGGCGGCTCAAGACCTGGAACAACAGAGTATTAACCTCCGCCAAACCCTAGTGGCTGACCTGCAAAATCAGGTCAATATCTTTATGAGCGATCGCCTGAATGATATTGAGATGATGGCAACTTTACCCATCTTGAGCGACCCTAAACTGAGGAGTATTACCACTGCTGGGGATAAGTCTGCGGCACTGCAAAGCATCCAGGATGCCTATGGCTTTTATAGCAGCATCGCCGTCTTTGATGCTCAGGGAGATTTAGTGGCTAAAACCGAGGGCGAGAGCCTGGGCAATTACCTAAATCGAGAATATATCCAGGCGGCGATCGCCACTGATGGAGCCGTGATTAGTCAACCGCTAATTTCTACTAATTCAGGGACTTTTTGCATCTACACCGCCGCCCCGATTAAAGACCGACAAACGGGAGCTACCATTGGCTTTATTAGGGCGAAAATGCCCGTTACGGAACTCAAAAAAATCATTCAGGATAATTCGACTGAAGGGGGAGAATATTATTTACTTGACGACCAGGGACAGGTTTTTCTTGGTTCAGCAGGGGAATATCTAGTTACAACTAAAAGTGATGGCTCCCAGGCTCAGGATCAGCCAGAGTCCTATAGCGCAATTCCTGCTACCGCTATTTTTGATCAGGCTGAGGAGCTACTGAATAGCTCTGGTATTGCTTCCAAGATGGTACTCAACCGCCAAACTAATCGCCACCAATTTTTGGCATATGCCCCAGTAAAACCCCTCCCCAACTACCCCTCCCTCAACTGGCAAAGTATGATTGCCACAGACAGGGCAGTTGTCCTGGCTCCCCAAAACAAGCTCAGACTTGTTTTTGTGCTGGGTACTGGCTTGATGGCGCTGGGGGTAGGGGGCGCGGCATACTTGCTGGCTGACCGCTTTTTACGTCCCCTATTGCAGGCGACCAGAGCCGTACGGGAAATTGGTCGGGGTGTTTTTACCACCAGGGTTGCTATTACAGGTACTGATGAGATTGCCCAACTAGGGGATGACATCAATAATATGGCGATTCAGCTAGCTGAATTAGTAGAAACTTTAACCGTAGTAGTGCAGCAGTCAGAAAGCCTTGCCCATCTGACCTTCAAGTTATCCCAAGGGGAATCAGAATTAGAAGTGGTTACTCTGGCATTACAGGCTAGCCGTCAGACTTTCCAGCCGATGCGCGCCGCATACTATCAGTTTACAGAACTCAACACAATAGCTATCGTTGCCGAGGTGACTGCCCCTGGTCAAGCCAAAATCCTCCAGACTAAGATCGCGGCTGATCAGCTTCAAGAACAGCTGCCTCTGGAAGTGATGGCTGTTAATGATGTGTCTCAGGAAGACTTGCCCCTCTTCCTCAAGCAACACCTGGAATCCCTAGCGGTTCAATCATGTTTAATCGCCCCTGTATTCCTAGAAACTGAGCTAGATGGCTGGTTAATTATTCATCAATCCTCCAACACTCATGATTGGCTGGATGAAGAACTCAAGTTTATGACTCAGATTGCTAGTCAGGTGGAGCTAGCATTAACCCGTCTCAAATTCCTCCAGCAACAGCAGCAGGCAAAAACTCAGGCGAAGTCGGCTCAGGAAGAACTCCAGATTAGGGCTCTCAGCCTGCTCCAGGAAGTCTATGACGTTTCCGAAGGAGATTTGACGATTCGTGCCCAGGTTACGGAGGATGAAATTGGCACCATCGCCGACTCTTATAACTCCACTATTGAAAGTCTGCAAAAGCTGGTAAATCAAACCAAGTCTGCCGCCATTGAGGTACATAGCAATACAGAGTTTAATAATCAGGCAATTCAGTCCCTCGCACAAGAAACTATGGTGCAGGCAACCGCCATCAATCAGATGCTGGAGCAGGTTAAGGGGATGGAGCAGTCAATTAAGCTAGTGGCTACTCAAGCCGACCGTGCCGAACAATTTGTCCAGCAGGCTACAGTAACCATCAACGGGGGCGATCAGGCGATGAATCGTACCGTAGCAGAGATTAATACGGTGCAGCAAACTATTACCCAAACGGCTCTAAAAGCCGAGAAACTAGGAGAATCATCCCAGGAAATTTCCCAGGCGGTCAACTTAATTAGTCGCTTTGCGGCACAAACCCACCTCCTGGCGCTCAAAGCCTCAATTGAAGCAGCTCGGGCTGGGGAAGAGGGTAAAGGATTTGCGGTGATTGCCGATGAGGTACGCTCTCTGGCAACTCAATCGGCGGATGCAACGGCAGAAATTGAAACCTTAGTTAATAAAATTCAGCTAGAAACTGGCGAGGTGGTGACGGAGATGAACCAGGGGGCAGAGCAAATTGCCTCGGGGAATGAACTGGTGCAGCAGTCTCGCCATAGCCTGACTCAAATCAGTCAGGTCAGTCAGGAAATCAGCCAGCTAGTAAGCTCCATTACCCAGGCAACCCAGGAACATTCCGCCACCTCCGCTGCGGTAACCCAAACCATTTTCGATATTGCCGAAATTGCCCAAAATAACTCTCAGGGCGCGAGCCAGGTATCAGAATCAATTCAACAACTCTCGGCGATCGCCGACAAACTGCAATCAGCCATTGCCAAGTTCAAAACCTAATTTCCTTAGCTCGGTTAATTACTTGCTAAGTCTACTGTAACTATGTCACTCAACCCCGATATCCGCGATCAGGCATACCAATTTTTTATCGAAGAGGCTCAGGAGCTTTTACAGGTTCTAGAATCAGGCTTGCTTGATCTGCGTCAAGACCATAGTACTCCCAAGGTACACGAACTAATGCGCGCTGCCCACTCAATTAAGGGGGGGGCTGCCAGCGTCGAGTTGAGCGCCATTGAATTACTGGCTCATCGTCTAGAGGATTTTTTTAAGGCTCTTTACAGTGATGAGGTTGAGTTTGATGCCGAGCTAGAAGGCTTACTGCTTCAGGGCTATGATTGTCTGGCTCGTCCTCTAACGGAACAGATTGAGGCGGGGAGCTATGATGAGTCTGCCGCTTTAGTTACCGCTGAACCAGTATTTACCGCCCTGGAAGAGCGTTTGTCAAATGCCCTCAAAAATGCCGACAGCTATATTCCCAGTTCTAATGATTTGGGGGTGGATATTGTGGCATCTATTTTTGAGGTAGATGTAGTTCAAGCCTTAGAACATTTAAAATCAGTCCTCGCTGAAGTTGAGTGCTATGACCCCGCAGCAGAATTAACCAATACCCTGGATATGTTTGCGGGTTTTGCGGAGCTGTTTAATTTACCTGGCTTTAGTGAGATTGTGCAAACTTCCCAGCAGGCACTGGCGCAAAATCCTCACCTGGTAGAAGCCATTATCCAGGCAACCCTATCCGACTGCACCCAGGCTCAAGAATTGGTGTTAGCGGGCGATCGCCTGCAAGGAGGCAGCGTTTCTCCTGAACTAGCAGCCTTAGCTGAACCCCAGTCAGAGGCTAATTCTCAATTAGATACTGATAATCCTAGTTTCTTCCCAGAAGATTCTGGATTGGAATTAGATAGTCTCTGGTCGGCAATGCCCACCGCTGAAGCACCCGCCGAAGATATTTTTGCGACTTTTTCTGAGCCAGCAGAGGCAGAAACGGAACATCAGGAATTGAGCTTAGACCCAGAATCAAGCACCTTAGATTCAGAGAGTCTTTGGTCGGAGATGCCCAGCGCTGAAGCCTCCGAAGAAGATATTTTTGCAACTTTTTCTGAGCCAGCAGCAGAAGAGGCAGAAACGGAACATCAGGAATTGAGCTTAGATCCCGAGGCAAGCACTCTAGACTCAGAAAGTCTTTGGTCGGAGATGCCTGCCGCCGAAGCCCCCTCAGATGATATTTTTGCTTCTGAGACGGCAGAAAATACTGAGCCAGATTTATCACCCCCAACGGAGTCAGTCGCGGATATTGACGAGATATTTGGCATTGCTGCCCCCGAATCAGAAGCCGATGAGAATCTTTGGTCAAGTCCACCACCATCGGAGCCTTTAGCCGCAGATATCTTTGACCCCCTGACTGAATCAACTCAGCTAGAAGAGTCTCAAATCTCTAGCCAAGCTCCCCCAGAATCCGAGCAGGAGGCAGCAGCACCCACAGCAGAACAAGATGAAATTAGCCAAATCTTGGACGAACTGACTGATGCCCCCGCAGCAATAACGCCTCCAGATGAAGCACCTAGTTCCCCTGTTGAAGAGCCCCCCGCACCAGAAAATCTGAAGCAGGCGATCGCATCAATTGAGGATATTTTTCCTGACCTGCCCCAGGCTAGTCAAGCACCTCAGCCAGAGGAATCATCTGAGGTCAAACCTGCTCCAGCAACTTCCAAAGCCGCTAGTTCCTCTAAACCAGCTAAATCCCCCGCTAAATTGTCCGTTAGAGTTGACCTAGAACGTCTCGAACGCATGAACAACCTGGTAGGGGAACTAACCATCAACCGTAATAGTCTCTCTCTCCAAAACAGCCAGCTACAAAATAATGTCTCTGAGCTGGGGCAAAAATTCTTACGTTTCCGAGAAGTTACCCGCAAATTACGAGAAATATCTGATCAATTACTCCTAGAGCGGCGCTCCTCATTGGAAACTACCCTACCAGAGAGGCAGCAAAATCCAGATGTTTCAGGAACCGCTGAAGAGGCTGTAGAGTTTGATTCCCTGGAAATGGATAGCTATAACACCCTTTATGCTTCTCTCCAAAACGTAGTAGAAGAGATTGTGCAGCTCGAAGAAAGCGTTGATGATATCACCATCTTTGCCCAACAGTCTGATCGCACCATCAACAGTCAGCGGCAAATGCTGGAGCAGATGCGAGACGAGCTAATGTGGGTCAGAATGCTGCCCCTGAATAAGATTTTGCAGCGATTCCCCCGCACCCTGAGAGAATTATCAACTAAATATAATAAGCCCGTAGAGCTGCAATTGTCGGGGACGGGAGTTTTGGTAGATAAGGCGGTATTAGAGAAGTTATCTGATCCTCTGCTGCACCTGTTACGCAATGGTTTTGACCACGGAATTGAAGATCCTGAGATTCGGGCTCAACAGGGCAAACCAGCCACAGGCTCTATTGCCATTAACGCTTATCATCAGGGTAATCAAACGGTAATTGAGGTTAAGGATGACGGTCAAGGGTTAAATATCGCTAAAATTAAGCAAAAAGCCCTGGAAAAAGGCTTAATTTCCCCAGGGGAGGCGGATGCTGCTACCCCAGGGCAAATATTTGATTTGATTTTTGAACCAGGCTTCTCCACCGCCAGCAAGGTTAGCGAACTTTCTGGTCGCGGTGTCGGAATGAATATAGTGCGATCGCAAATTGAAACTCTTAAGGGTAAAATTAGCGTCAACTCCAGCTATGGTAAGGGCTGTACTTTTACTATGCGCCTGCCTCTAACCTTAACTATCGCCAAGCTCTTGGTTTGCTCCCTGGGGTCAACAGCATTTGCTATTCCCTCCGACAGTATTGAAGAAATTATTATCCCTACGGAAGAAGTTATCAAATGGTCTCAAGAACAAAAGTTTCTCAATTTTAATGGTAGTTTAGTTCCGATTTTCTCTCTAAAATCAATTTTGGGCTACAACTGCCCCGTTGTAGAGCAGCACACCACAACTTTTAAAACGATCGCTCCCCCAGCAGATTGGTTAGCGCCACTACTACTGCTACGTCGTGGACAAGAGCTATTTGCCCTGGAAATTGTTAGCTTACTGAGTGAACAAGAGCTGGTGATCAAACCCTACGGCGGGGCAATTAAGCCTCCTGCCTATAGTTACGGCTGTACTATTTTGGGTGATGGCAGCTTGATTCCTGCATTTGATGGGGCAGCTTTGCTGGCTACTATTCTTGGGGAAGATATTAATGCTCAAGTTAGTTATAGCTCCACTGCTGCTGAATTTTCATTATCCACGGCTGAGTCACCCCAAGTAGAACAAGGCGAGGAGCCAAAAAGTCAGACTGCGGTTAAAACCATCATGGTAGTAGACGACTCCACGGCTTTGAGACGGACAATGGCTTTGACTCTGGAAAAAGCAGGTTATCGGGTAATTCAGCACAAGGATGGTCGAGATGCTCTAACTGGATTCAAGCAAAATCCCCATCTAGATCTGATTATCTGTGATGTAGAGATGCCCGTCATGAACGGCTTTGAATTTTTGGGAATGCGTCGTCGAGACTCAGCCCTGTCTAAAGTTCCCACCTTTATGCTAACTTCCCGCAGCGGAGCCAAGCACCGTAATTTGGCAAAGCAGCTTGGGGCTGATGGTTATTTTACTAAACCTTACGTAGAGCAAGATTTTCTCGGCGAAGTCAATCAGATTCTAACCCAAAACCAGCAGGCGATCGCCCCTAAAGTAGAAAAGAGGGTTCAAACTAAAACAATCTTGGTTATTGATGATTCTTCTGCCCTGAGACGTACTCTCTCTTTAAGCTTAGAGCATCGAGGTTATCGAGTAATTCAGGGTCGTGATGGCTTAGAGGGACTTCAGCAATTGCGGGATAATCTGCAAACTGATTTAGTTATCTGCGATATCGAAATGCCAAATCTTAACGGCTTTGAATTTCTCACAAGTCGTCGTCAAGAACCGTCTTTAAATAATGTTCCAGTAGTAATGCTTACTTCTCGCAGTAGCGAAAAACATCGTGCTTTAGCTAATAGTTTAGGTGCTGCGGATTTCTTCACTAAACCTTATGTGGAAGAGCAATTTATCTCTGAGATTGAAAAATATCTTTAAATTATCAGGCGATTAATAACTAATAACTAATAACTACGAATAGATAACTTTTCAGTTTAATAATTTAAATAAGAAACGACTAAAATCATGAGTAATTTAACAGTTGATTTTAATCTCAATCAGTTTTTAGCCAGCAATTCTACAATTAAGCTCCTCATATTTACCATCGGTAAATTAAACTTAGCTTTGCCCATCTTGCAAGTGCAAAAAATTGTCAAACAAAATGAGGTTCATGGCAGTGGCTTGAGCCATGTTAATCTTGCCCATCTGGGAGAGCAAGAAGTTCCTGTGGTGGATCTTCATCAAAAGCTGTTTAGAACACCCCTGCCGCAATCTGGATTAGATGGCTATTTCATCATTACTAAGAATGTCATCCAAGAACCTCTAGGTATTTTGCTATCTGAGGCTCCTAACCTCTATGATGTCCCCCAAGAAAAAGTCCGAGTTATACCAAGCTCTTACCGTAGTGCCGATACCTTAGAAATTGCCAGTCACGTAGCGCTCATCCCACAAGGGAATACTTCATTAACCGTTTTTATTTTGGATTTAGCTAATTTAGTTTAAACGATGCGCCTTGGTGAACATTGTCTCTAGGGCTTACTTGATTCAAGAATAGTTAAAGAGCGTATGGCTTATAGCTTATGGCTTATAGCTATCTCCACAGATTAACTCACTTATCCCTAACTGACGTTAATGAATATCGCCTGGCATCAAGTTCAAAACAGGTTTAGAGAGATTTGGGGTTATGACGATTTTAGACCCCCCCAAGGAGAAATTATTCAAACTCTCTTGCAGGGTCAAGATGCTCTAATCGTTCTACCCACTGGAGGCGGTAAATCAATTTGCTTTCAGCTACCTGCACTGCTTCAGTCAGGATTAACCCTAGTGGTTTCTCCCCTAGTGGCGCTGATGGAAAACCAGGTGAATCAGCTAACTAGGTTGGGTTTATCAGGAGCTTTATTACACAGTGAATTACCTAGAGATCTGAGAAAGAAAACCCTGAATGCGATCGCCCGTCAGCAGTTAAGCTTACTCTATCTCTCCCCTGAAACTTTAGTCAGTCATCCCGTTTGGGAACTAATCTGCCAGCCCACAATCAAAATTACAGGTATTATCATCGATGAGGTTCACTGTCTAACCCAGTGGGGCACTACGTTTCGCCCCGCATACCGTCGCTTGGGGGCAGTGCGCCGTAGTTTATTACACCATAAACCCCCAGGGAGCAAAATTGCGATCGCCGCTTTTACCGCTACCGCCGATCCCCAGACACAGCGGGCAATCATTCAAGCCCTGGAGTTACAGCAGCCCAAAACTTTTCTCGTCAGTCTTTATAGAGAGAATATACGGCTCAAGATACGGACAGTTTGGACACCGAGGAGCAGGAAACAACAAATGCTGCGGTTGATTGAAGCTCATCCCCACCAGTCAGGATTAGTCTACGTGCGATCGCGTCAGGATAGTCAAACTCTAGCAAGCTGGTTTCAATCATTGGGCTATGCTGCTGCATCCTATCATGCAGGATTGATCACCACCGCCAGAAGAACCATCGAACAAGACTGGATTGTCGGCAGGATTCAGTTTGTCATCTGCACCTCAGCTTTCGGTATGGGGATCGATAAACCAGACGTGCGCTGGATAGTCCATTTTCATGCCCCCGAATTGTTGACTGAATATATTCAGGAAGTCGGCAGGGCTGGTAGAGACGGGAAACCAGCAGTAGCTTTAACTTTAATTAGTGAACCAACTGGGTTGTTAGACCCCGCAGATAAACAGCGCAGTCAGTTTTTTAGCCGTAGGTTAGAACAGCAGTATCGTCAGGCACAGCAGCTAATCAAACAGCTACCTAGTAAGGGAAATATTGATCAAATTAAACAAGAGTTTCCCCATGGAGAGATTGCGTTGGGCATCCTCCACAGTCTGGGCTTAATCACCTGGCAAGATCCCTTTAATTACCGCAAGCTAACGATAAAAACCGCCGTCAACCAGTTAGTAAGCAGCCAAAAATATCATCAGCAAAGGATGCGGCAGTATCTTCAGACTAAACAATGTCGTTGGCAATATTTACTTCAGGCTTTTGGTTTCGCTAAAGAAGCTCAGGAATTTAGCTGTGGCAGTTGCAATAATTGTCAAAGGTAAGTAGCTAGAATTAATTAGAAGATGCTTAGGATGGTTCGAGGGCAGTAGGTAATAGGGTATGAAACCTTAGTCCTTTAATTTTTTTCTTCTGGTTTTATGGAGTGAGCCACAATTACATCTCTGAAATTAGCAATTAATTTATTGATTTGAGCCTGTTATTATTCACAATGCTTATTAATAATTAACTCAAGTAAATTAGAAAAATATCAGTAAAAATACTATTCAAAATCTCTTTATTACAATGTTATAAACAATAGTAATCTCTCGGTAATTAAAAAGTTATAGATTTTGTTGTGATAATGTAATTATGTCCAAAAAATGGATTCTCAGAGTTGGAAAATATTTGATTTTTATAATCTTTGGTGTTTGCTTATCTTATCCTTCATATGCTACAACTAATTTCGTCAATCAAATTCCTGATTTTACGCAAACTGATATAAAGGGAATCCAAAATGGAAATGGTCAGCAGTTCTGTGCTCCAGTCGCAGTTTCCAACTCAATTATGTGGCTTGCTAATTTAAAATACGGACAGGCTGAACTAATTCAAAAGCTTGCCTCACCTAACTACATGAACACCAGTTTACAAAATGGAACAGGTACGACTGGTTTACTCATCGGCACTGATAAAATAGCTCGTGAGCTGTTTGGCTCATATAAAAGACTTGAATATCAAGGATGGAGAAAACATTCTCAGCGGTTTTCATCCAAAATTAAAACTCCTCAACTTGAATGGATTAAAGATGGGATATCGCGTAATTCTGCCGTTTGGTTGAATATTGGTTGGTATGAATACGATAGCTTCCAAGATGAGTATATAAGAACTGGTGGACACTGGGTTACAGTAGTCGGGTATAGTCAAGATACCTTGATTCTCCACGATCCATCACCACGCGCAGGGAAAGCTTTTTCTAATGAATATGTACAAGTTGACAAACTTACTTCTGGTATTTTAACTGGACAGAAGGCAGGATTGCCAATTTTAGCTAAAGGATTTTACTCCCTCGGCAACGGAATGCATCTTAAATCAAATGCTGACTATGCCATTATAGATGGGGCAGTATTGTTTGAACTTTAATATGTTGAATTTGCAGAATTTGCCTAAAAATTCTCTATTTTGACTATAGCCGTTAATTTAAAATTAAACTATTTTTTAAAAGCCATCACAAACCGCTCAATGCCATTCAAATCCTTCAATACCTGAATATCAGCATATTCCCCCTGCTGTCTTAATAATTCAGTTACGCTCTCAGCTTGACCTACCATTAACTCAATCAGCCACATCCCATCAGCAACTAAATATTGTGGTGCGGTTTCAATCAAATGACGAATCTCATCTAAACCATCAGTGCCGCCATCTAGAGCTAAACGGGGCTCGTGTTGAGCTACCTCTGGCTGTAGCCCCTGAATCTGTCCAGAAGGGATATAGGGAGGATTAGCCAGCATCCCTGTAATCATGCTCTGATAAGACTTTAGGGGACTCCACCAACTACCCTGATAGAAACTAATGCGCCCCTCTAGCTGATAGCTAGCGGCATTTTCTCTGGCGATCGCCAGAGCAGCATCACTCAGATCTACCCCATGAATCAGAGCATCGGGGAACACCTCCGCTAAACCAAGGGCAATCGCTCCGCTACCAGTGCCTAGATCAACCCAATGTTGGGGGATAGAGCTAATTCGACAATGCTCCTGGGCAATATCAATCATTAATTCTGTCTCAGGACGAGGAATTAAGACTGAGGGAGTTACCCTTAACTGAAAACGCCTCCAAAAGACTGTTTCCAGTAAATATTGCACTGGTAAACGCTTTTGGAGACGCTGCTGCCAAAGTTGCTCTAACTCTGACAGCGATTTATTACTTTTGATCTGTGATTTACTGGCAAATGTCCTGAGACGCAGCTCAAGGCTACTTAAACAAGTAATAGCTTGGAGTAACCAATCAACCTCAGAATTAGATATCTGATTGGCGATCGCATCTATTATTGCTTGTTGATACCAATTGTCTAAATCCTGACCAGTAATATTGTGGGATTGATTTAAGCTCAATTATTTTATTCTGCGGGCTCGGCTTCAGAATCTGCTTCAGGTTTAGCTTCTGGATCTGCCTGAGGTGGAGCTTGTTCATCTCCGAAGACCCCAGGGGAGACTTTCTGCATAAACTCAATTGATTCGCTTGGTGGAATAAAGACAATTTTTTCGAGGAATTCATTAGAACTAGTTTCTAAATTTTGAATGACTCCCTCAAGTGGATAAACCTCAATGTCAACGCTATCAGCTATTTCGGGCTGTTGTTCCTTAAATTGAGCCACCATCTGCTCTAGCCGCTCCTTTTCAAAAAATAAAGGAATTACCTGCTGGGAATTTATTTCAAAGGTCAAATAGCCTTTATCATCACCACCGCGAGCGAAAAATAAGGGAACTCCCCCTTGGTAGGGCTGTTGATTAGCCTCGCCAATGGTCTTAGCCGAGTTAACCGCCTCTTCGTCAGGAACATAATCAAAATTTAGCGAATTACCCTGATCTTTGGCTGATTCTGATAGCTGATAGATTTCTCCTAACGATACCAGAACTACGCTCACCTTTGATGCTAATTCAGGCTTCTCGGTTTTAAGCTGGTTAACAAAGTTTTCTGCATCTTGATGAGAAATAAACACTCCCGCTACCTGAGCGTCATTCTCTCCCGAAACCACCAGGGGCGCACCTTGCTCATCAGTAATGGTGAATACAGGTACAGGAGCCAGTTTTTCTAGTACTTCTTCTTCTGGTAAAGCGATCGCAGTTAAGTTTTCAATTGCACCCCAGCTTAGAAAAGTTGCTCCAGCAACTCCCAGGGTAATGCCCCATCGCATTAATGGTTTGATCATGATTGTTATTTGCCTCCTTTTGCTTGCTTATTGTGTACCAACAACTGTAAATTACCTGGTAAGCGCTCTATGAACGATGCTAAATATTCTGTTTTTAAAGATTGTCCGAACAATTGTCTTCTGATTATAGAAAATCAAATTTATGTTTGCGCTTATTATACAAAAGTAATTTTATTAGGTAGATATCACTATCATGCTAAGGTTAATACAATTTTTCCAAAACTAACAACAGATTTTAATCGTATTTTAGATTAAGGGCTACATTAGTATGAAAAACTTAGTAGCCTGCTGCTTTTACCAGCTTGAGGTTATGTGGCTGCAAGCTAACTTAAACTATAAGTCGGGATGACAGGATTTGAACCTGCGACATCCTGCTCCCAAAGCAGGCGCGCTACCAAGCTGCGCTACATCCCGTTTGTGACTTAATTAATAAGCACTGAACTAATATATCACAAATACTTTTAAATAGTGGATTACAGCGCTACTGGGGATTTAGCAGTCTAATCTAGTAAGTAATTTTTTTCTCTTTTTGTGTAACATAATTACTCACAATAAAACTTAAAATCAGCTTTCTTTCTCAAAATTGGTGTGAAATTGGTGTGCGCCACACCAGATGGCTCAAAGCCATGTATATAAATAATGAAGAGAGAAAAGCCAAGATTGGCAAAATCAGTGTATCGGTATCCAGATACGACTCAATCAATATTAGATTCACATATCCCAAAGGCAAAAGACATGATATTAATGTCTCTACCAATACCGATGAAGGCTGGGTTAATGCTCTAAGGATTGCTCAAGCTATTAACGCGGATATTGAGTTAGGGCAATTTGATAATACTCTTGCTAAGTACAGCCCAAAACGAGCACAAGCATTAGAAATAGCCAGCCGAGAACCAAACCTCTTGGAAATATGGGAACGTTACAAAGATTTAAACAAAGATAGAATTGCAGAAACGTCTCAGACTTATTGGTGGAAAGATGTTGACAGGTATTTAAGCCAAGCACCAAAAGACTTAATCTATCTTGCTAAAGCACAAGAGTTTTTACAGTATCTTCAAACTAGGTATGCTGCATCTACAATAAATACTTTATTTAGGTCATTTCTTCATCCTGCTATAAATAGCGGAATCCAAGGCGAGTTATTAGAATCTAATCCTTTCTACAAACTAGCTTTTCCAAAACAGGTTAAGAAACCTATCCAATGCTATGAACCTGAAGAGATCAAGCTAATACTGGATGCCTTTGCTAAAAACATCTACAATCCAAAATCTAGCAGGTACAAACATTCTTACTACTATCCTTATGTTTCATTTCTGAGTCTTGTAGGCTGTCGTCCAGAAGAAGCTCTAGCACTTGTCAGGAAGGATATTAGGGTAAAAGGTGATAAAACCTATATCCGATTTAATAAGAGCTACAGCAAAGGTATTCTGTTACCTCATACGAAGACTCACGAAATAAGGCTTTTCCCTGTTAACGAGCAATTAAAAGCTTTGCTAAATATCATACCGAAGAAACAAGACTTATTATTTCAAGGTGTGAAGGGTGGCTACATAAATCACCATCGCTGGCGTGAAAGTAACTGGCGTAGAGTTATTAATGGATTAGTCGATGATGGGTTGATAGAGTCGTATCTCAAACCTTATTCATTACGTCACTCTTTCATCACTCGTTTAGTGAGAGACGGAGTAGACATAGCTACCATTGGTAGAATATCAGGTAACTCACCAGAGACTATTATTAAGCATTATCTGGCAGCCAAGCAGGACTTTAATCTACCAGAACTATAGTTTTCTAATGGAGGGGATTTTCCCCTCTTTAACTATTCAAGATATAGCTCTTTTAGATCACCTATCTCTTTAAGATGCTTTAAATGCTGTATCGCCTTATTCAACCTTTGTCTGATATTCTCTCTAGTGCAACGGGGGTTCATCGTGTCCGCTATCTTCTGTAATGATTGTGGACAATCATATTGACCAGTTAAATTAAACTTAGCATCTAAGATAAACTGATCTCTAATTGTAAGAGTACTAAGTAATCTTTGAAGAGTAAGTAATAAATCATTGTGCTCAAGTTCACTAACTGGAGACTGGGAAGAATCAGAAACAAAGTCTAATAACTCGCTGCTATCCTCATCAGTTCGAGCAAGAGCATTAAGTGATACAGTCCCCCTCATTGCCTGAAGAATAGACTTAACTTTCTCTTCCGTAAAGTCTAACTCATTAGCAATATATTCTAGAGAAGGAACTGAAGAATGATTACTGAAATATTGCTTACATAACTTAGTAATCTTTCTATAGGATTCCTGTATATGAACAGGGACTCTAATACTATGAGACTTCATATAGAGGGCGCGAGTAATAGCCTGTCTGATCCACCAATAAGCAAAGGTGCTAAATCTACATTGGCGGTCAGGGTCAAATTTTAAGCAGGCAGTTCTAAGTCCTAAATTCCCCTCTTGTATTCTGTCTAATAATTCAAAGTCACTATTACGATACTTCTTTGCAATACAAACTACTAACCTTAAATTAGCTGCCATCATTTTTTCTAAGTAATGGCTGGCTTTTTTCTTCAGTTCTAATTGTTGAGTGCTCAGAGCATCATTAGGTATTTCTAAATAGTCTTTCCCTTTTTGTATTTCTCTTGAGTATTCAATCTCTTGAATAGGAGTTAAAAGAGGAGTACGCCCAATATTAGCTAAGTAAGCTCTTACGGTGTCTCTTGAATTGGTCAATCTTAAACACCCTCTAGACGCTCTTTAACAATCCTTTGCTGCTGCTGATTCCTTCTTAATTGCTTAGTAATCTTTACCTCTTCAGCTTGAAGAGCAAGCAAGTTGTTAGTATCTTTCTCTTGTTGCTGTTTTGCCCTCATGCGTTCTATTTGTTGGGGGTCAGGACGTTTACCGTCATCTATAGGAGCGTAAGAAGTAAAGCCGCTATCAGTTGGTGGAGTCTGATAAATTCCTTTACCTCTTAGCTGTTGCTGATACTGGCGGCGTGCGATCGCTTCTGCTTTCTCATAACCGTTATGAGAGTAACTGTAGACCTCTTCAACACCTCTATCAGTTAGATTAATTACTCTGTCTTCTAGGACTGTCCCAGCGGGAATATAACCGCCCGTTCTGTCGTCAATATTAGCCACACCATGATTAACCCCTGGCATGTGGTTATTAACATTTATGGCTGGTTGGCTAACTTCAATTGCTGGTTGAGAATCATTAAGGTAATAGTCTGACTCTACAGCGCTATTACTAGCGGCTTGTACTATAGGTACATTATTAATATTATTATTCATTATTCTTTTATTTATAAATACTGTATATAAGGTTTACCGACTTGAGCGTAAATGTAAGAGCGTAAAGCCTGAGAAACTGTTAGCCCTCTTGCCTCGCATTGGTCTTTAAATTCTTGTTTAATTTCTACTGGTAAAGCGGTTGCAACAAATGACTTTGTATCGCCTCTTTTATTGGTATATGACATTTAATTTTTAAATTGATTTTTAATTATTTATTCATATCTAATATTAAGTTAGCTGTAGGTGCATAATATGATCATGTTTTTAAACAAATTGTTTAATTGATTTTTAAAATATGCCCATCGCTTGATATTAAAAAAGTGCTTATGTAAAGGTGGAGAAACAAAAGCACTATTAATATAATGAATTATCTTAATTATAATAAATTAAAACAAGTAATTGTAATCAACAAGAAGCATCAAGAGAAGTTTAGACCACAGAATGAGATAGAAAGAGAGAATTTAAAAGCTGATCTTTTATATCACAAGGAAATTCTAAACCCTTTAAAGGTTAGACAAACAATAACAGGATATGAGCTAATAGACGGTCATCATAGATGGGAACTCTTACCAGAAGTAATAAGAGAATGTGCAGAGTTTAAGTTAGATATTCCTATTGTATTTATAGATTTGGCAAGCGTACCTCTCGTAATGCTCCAAACACAATTAGGTAGACGTAATTTAGACTCTGAAACTATAGCTAAATACGTTGATTCTCTTAGACAAAATGGAGAAACTAAAGGTAAAGCAATTAAACAAGCTGCTGAAGATTTAAATGTATCTGTCAACAGTGTTAAGAATGCTGTTTATCCTGGTAGAGCAGAACAAGCTAAAGAATACTCTAAGAATTATCATACAAATAATGACAAAACTTTGCTTCTCACAAGCTCAAAGAGTTTGCCGATATCGGCAAGAAATCAACCCCAAAGTATTGAAAACTCGTTAGAAGATTTTGACAGTAACTCTACTATTAAAAGTATTCAGAAACAAGAGGTAGTAAATAGAGCTAAAGAAAACACTACCTATAGTAATAAGTATCCTAATAAAACTAGGAAACCAAGTAGAGAACAACAGATTAAAAATGAGTTTGAAGAATTAGAAAGAGAACTGCAAGAGGATGTTAATGAGTTTTCTAAGATAGGGACTATAGGAGATTTAGTAAAAGAGAATGACCAAGCAATAGAAAGGCAAGAGAGAGTTAAACAGATAGCTGGTATCATCGCCACGTTACAAGCAATAGTTACTCAAATTAGGGTTAATAACTTAAGGATTAAATCTAGTTATATAAGTGAAGCTATACAAGCTTATAACAGCGTTTTAACTACTCTTGAGGAATAGTCATGAAACTAATTGATATTTTAGAGCGTGACTGTAATAAACTTACTCTAGCTCTTAACGATTGTATTTATGCTACTGATCAAATACAAAAGAAGTTTGCTAAAGAAATTAAGACCGCATTATTTACTAAAGAATATTATAGGATACTGCCTTATAGTGATTTTAACTGGGGCGCTTCCTGTCATGGCAACATTCCTTATGACTTAGTAAAGTTTGTACCTAAAGAGTTAGTTAGAAGAGAGGGTAAAAACTCTTTTGTTGACAGTAATTATGTATTGCCCAATAGTAAAAGATTTTCTCTACATGATCTTATGGCAAAAACTGAAACCTTTGCTAGTGAGGGGGCGCACTTATATTTAACTGAAACATTCCGAAGTATTTATTATATTCAGAAAATACCCTGGACATGGTTAATGTTAGGAAAACTCATTAATAAGAAACATAAAGAGTTACCAGCGTCACTAAAAGACGTAAGTAATACTTTAATCTACTTTAGAGAGCTTCCCGCCTCATTTAAAAACATAGATATCAAAGAAAGTGTTTCTTATCCTGATTTACTTACTTATCTTGATGCTAAATTCGCTGTAACTATAATGAAAATTCCTAGTATTAAATCTACCCTTTTTCTTTTATCTCACTTCCTAATAGGTTATTGATTAGTTAAGTATGACAATGTAAAACGCTTATAAGAGTTAAAAAATTGAGGTGCGGATAAAAAGCCCTGTTATGTCAGGCAAGGGTAGCCCCCTACCCCACCGCTATCAAACCTAATACTTTTTAGGTTTTCATTACCAATTCATCACTTGGTAAATAAATAAGTGTGATGAAAAAGAGTGTATAAGAAAGCCTTGCTCCTGTTTAGGAGTGAGGTTTTTTTGTTTCAGAGTTTATTAAATTAAATCTAATTGGAGACAAACAACATGAAAACTCAAGTTATTTCCTTAGCTTTCGCAACTTTCGGTAACAGCAACGCAGACAAGAATATTGAGATTACATTTAACTTTGATCAATCTATTGTTTCTTGGAGAAACAGAATCTTTAAGGTTAACGAGAGACTACTAACTGTTAAGAGCGTCACAGTTACTAATGAATACAACAACCTAGAGACTCAACACAATATCTCTGTAATCTCTGTTGAGAATGCCATGCAGCTAATCATTAGAACTCTACGGAGCTTCAAGCACGCTAACAAGGCTCTAGACTTCCTTAATGGCTTAGTCGGTACTGTGCTAGTAAGTGACTGGGAGATAGACGATCGCGACACTACTAATTACAATCTCAGTGCTATTCAGTCTGAGACTGAGAACACTAGGGACGCTCAACAGGTACTAAGAATCAATAACGTTGTGGCGTTCACTATCGATTCTAATAACTTTGTTGGTAATGCTACCTGGGTTGAGGGCTGCTTAGAGACTGCTACTAAAGAGTGGGGATTCTGTCTACCTGATAAGACTAATAAGAAACGTGCTGTTGTTGGCGATGCTGTTGTAGTTAGTGGTCGTTCTGTAGACGGCACTAAATCTCTAGTCCATGCTGACAAAGCAGAAAAGCAGCTTAATAGAGAGTCAATGCTTAAGCACACTGCCGCCGAGCTTCCTGTAGTCCATGAAGACGGTCTAGTAAGTGAGCTACACGATGGTAAATTCGCTGTGTCCTATGGCTTAGGTGATTACAGTCTATTAATCAATGATCCTTTACTTTCTCTAGCTGTTGGTGACGCTGGGATAGTTAACCGCGAACCAATCAACTACACAGCTAATAAGCTACTCAGAGGTGGGTTAAATCTTGAACTATTGTTTACTGGCAATCCTGAATACTTAACTGAACTTGAGCAAAGATTCAAAGTGCTTAGAGTTAAAAGAGATCGCGCCAATCAGCTTAAAGCTGTAATCTCTGATGTCAAGAAAGAACTTAAAGCCCTAGAAGACGCTGAGACTGTCTTACAACCTGGTAGCTACGTTGAGTTTAGAGGACAGGTGATAATCTCTAATTACAATACATTTCCTGTACGTGTCCACAAGGTTAAGAGCGTTCGTAAAGGTGCTTATATTAATACTGAGTGCCGCTCCTTAGTCGTCGAGCTTCATACTAAAGCTGAGTTTAACGACTATAACGCCAAGTTACGGGGTCAGTGGATTAAAGGCATGACTACACGTAATGATGATTACATTGTCAACGATTCCCATGGCGAGGCAGTAGAGGCTAGATTCATCATGAATCATAATTCTGTCAAGAATGAGAAAGCTGTTAGTCTAAGAGCTTGGGCTAACAATGAGGGTCAGAGAGTAGCATTTACTCAATCTGGAGAATTACGCCACGTTGAGGAAGATGTTAACGGCAAATGGAAACTAGGAGAGCTAGTTAATCTCGCTACTGTTGAGGCAGAACTAGCGGCAATCAGTGAGCTTTACGACGTTGAGCAAATTGTTTGTGTTCAAGACCTCAACGACTTTAAAGCGTCACGCCCTGAAGCATTCAATGGCGTTGTAGAAACTAAGGTTAGTGATAGCTCTTCTACGAGCGAAGAGAGTAGCCTAGTTAAACTAAACTACAGAGCTAAAGGCTTTGTTGCTCCTTTAATCTACGCTGTAGAATTAAGCTCTGTACCTGAGAATTTATCAGTTAACCGTAAGTTAGCTCCTAATGCTAGTGCTTACTTAACTACATTCGCCCCTGGTGCTACTAAGAAAATCCAAGAGCATAATAACAAGTTAATTAAATCTCTTAAGTTAGCAAGCTCTGAGAATGTAGACGCTAGATTTAATCTAGATGTGGAGTGCCAGGCAAAAGCTCTTAGAGAAATTCTTGAGAGTGCAGTTAAAGGAAATTCCCGTGATTTACTAAAGACTCTTGGCGATAAGTACCCTAGTGGGTTCACAGTCCAAGGTTCTGTTAATGGTAAGCGTCCCTGGTCAGTCACAATTCCCGCACGCCTGCTTACAGTGCTAAGTCACTTTAATCAAACTGGCTTCTCTAGTGATAGCAAAGTAACTGAGGTTCACGCCTTCTTAACTGTAGTTGCTGATTCTAATAGCTGTTTACATCTGTTGGCAGACTATGGATTTAGATTAGGAGCGAGTCTCAAAGGCTGGCGTGAAGATGTTAACAGCCGTGATAAAGCTTTTACTAAAGGTTCTCCAATGTTTAGGACTCATGGGTTAAAAGTACTAGCAAACTCACAGGCAGGTTACGAGGTAAACAATGACGTTGAAGTTCCTGTAATTTGGATTAACTCTAACAATCCCTTGGCTGTTGGCACGATCGATAAGCAGGGTAAGAAAGTTAAGCCAATCAAAGACGGTGATGTCGTTCTGTTCTATCGGAATCCCATCGTAGATTTAACCCCAGGTGTAATCAGATTCAATGATAAAGCTTGCGGTGAATTTACATGTGCTCTAAGTCCCTCTGTACTTGCTTGGTCATCACAGACTGATAATGATGGCGATACACTCTGGGTAGTTCCTATGAAGCAAGTAACCATTGATAACGTTGACGGCAAGCGTAAAGAGATAATCTCTAAAGCTGTAGCTGACATGATGAATCACCCACTAGTAGGTAAAGTGATCGCTACAGAAGCAATGGCAAGCTTTAAAGCTGGTAATTTATTTGCTGGAATCATTAAAGCTCGTAGTAACTTTGGTGATGACATGAGTAAGACTATTGTTAACTCTAACCCCGACATCATAGCTTTAGCTGAAGCTGTGGCAAATCACTACACTGTCAGAGTAGGGCAAGGCTACAGCATTATGTTTAATGCCTTTAACACCTTTGTTAACAAGTTCCATGGTAAAGGACTTGATTCAATCTCTCATGCTGAAATAGTGGCAATTAAGGCTAGCTCCTTTGTCTTCTATGAGGAGGTGGGGCTAGCTGGCTACTCTGCTAGTAATGAGACTCAGTTTCAGAATCTTACTGATTCAGCACTAGAAAGACTAGGCAAACGTAAAGTTCAATCTGCTGGAATGTTTAACGGCAAAAATAAGAAAGGGAATCAAAACCCCTGGTTCTATGCTTCTCTGTTCAGAGCACAATCAATCATTCAGTCCCACAAAGAAAGGCAGCAATACTTAGCTGATATTCCCCTAGAGCTAAACAGTACAGCTAGTCAAATCATTAAGCTTGATGCTTTAAATAATGGGCTGTTCAGAACGCTAACCAAAGGGCACTTAAACAGTGATGGCATGATTAACGACCTAATCACTAGCTTTAATAGTAAGACGCTATATAAAGATCATCCGTTTGCTGATGCCCTGTGTGCCTGGCAAGAATTTGTTAAGGATGGTCTAATGAGATAGTAAATCAATCTCGCTTAAACTTCCGATTTAATATCAATAAATAATAAAGAAATATCTTAAGATTCACAAGTTGAATCACGATAATACTAACCTGTAGTGTAACAGCTAAGGCTAAGTATCTAAGGTTATTAATACTCTTGTTAGCAGGTGCTTAATTGCATTGTTAACAATAGGATGTATTAGTAATTTTAGGAGTGATTTAATAAGTGATAAATAAAAGATAGAATCCCTAATTTTTAATTACTTTTTATACCTGAGAGGTGAATATGATTTATACAATAATAGACTTATACACTGAGTATATGGCTAGTATGTTGCAGCGTGCCGATGAAATTATCGGCGAAGTTGTGACTGATCCAGAGGCTAGAGACGCAATGAAAGCCAAGTATTATACAGATGATATTAACTGGGATGCTCTAGTTAATGCTGAAGAGCAAAGCTATACATTTGATAGCTCAATCTTACCTGATAACTTTTTTCAATGAATAGACCCTCAAAAATTCCCAATGACTTCTTTAAATGATTAGATACAGCCATGTTAACAATAAACTTTGGTCATGAGCTAGTAGTCTTTAATGTAGCTGATGAAATATTCAGTACAGTACAAGAGATACTAGATAACAAAGACTATATTCAATTAGCTGTTGAGTTTGAGAAAGATAATAATAAGGGCGTTCTAAGAGTTGAGCAATCAGAGCGGCTTTTATCTTTTGATATCCATATACTCCATAGAGTTAATCCCACAGAAGCATATGGAGAAATCAGAAATTTTTCTTTAGTGCTTGAAAAAGGCTTATATAAAATCCGTGCCGTTAATACTAATGATGATTGGTATCTAGAGATGGTAACTCGTTGTATCGATAACATCAGAGAAAGAGGGATAACCGTTGATATAGAAACTATTAACGGCAGAACTTTTCTAACTGAGAAAGATAACTACAAGATCAAGAAAATTGATAGGTCATGTGAGATTATAGTCATATCATTTATGCCACCAATTAACCTTTAGTAACTCTTATGTTCTTTAATTAGAAATAAGTTGCTTACATAATGATAGTTAATCAGGTGTTAACATGATAGCGTATTATAAATTTAATATAAATGACTATTAAAACTACTGATGAAATCAGGCAAGACTTTGTTACTAAGTCTACTAAGGCAAGAAAACAAAGAGACTACCAGAAGTTATTAAATAACTGCACTAAAGCAGATCAGAAAGCAATTGAGATGCTAGAGAGCATTGATATTGCTAGCGGCGGCAACTTGCCAAAGCTATATCAAACTTATATGGCTATTAAAAACCATTGATTTATTGACATAAAGGATAAAAGAGAATTACACCCGTTCTTTAATCAGAGCGGTTCTTTTTTTTATGCCTCTACGAATTATCGTAGGGGTATTTTTTTTGTTTTAATATACAAACTGGGAGTAAAGATACTATGGTAAATTCTGATAACATAAATGGTAATGGCGAGAGAAACGGTATTGATCCAAATCAAATTGAGAATATCAACAGAGATTGCAAGATAACTAGTAATCATTCTTTTCATTTAACTAGGTATCCTGATAATGTTTGTGTTGTCTTAGTTTCTAGAAAGTTTCTAAGTAACTGTGATGCAATGTCTTTTAGTATCTATTTAGGGGCTGAGAAGCTAGGTTTTAGTTTTGGCGACGAAGCTATTAACCTTATTCCTGGGTTAGATATAATGTCCGTCTTTAATCTTCAGACGGCGGATTATAAAGCGGCTACGTTAAGAAATATAGATGAAAGTGAGTTTATTAAGTTAGTAAATCTATGCGAACTACTAGATAGTAATAACCCTTTCATTGTTTAGAATTTCCCAGTGTCTTTTACTAGAACCCATAGTGTTAGACGTTAAAGAAACATAACAAAAGGGGTACAAAATAATAAATTACTTAGGATGTTTAATATGATAAACACTGCCTTAATTTGTGCTGAAAATATGCCAGGATTCAACAAGCAAACCGATAAACTAGATCAGCTAATTAAACTTAGTGATGAGGTTTATAATGTTTGTTCTGTTAATAGTACTTTGCCTGCTGTCTTAGCCCATTTTAGTAATGATGTATTAGTAGATAGTGACATTACTATTTATCAAGATGCTGATTGCTCTTTAGAAGTAGAAACCAGAACAGCTTTAGTAACTATTAATAATAGTAGAGTTATCCATTACTCTACTATTGAGGGTGTTAATGATAACGAACTAAAGTTACTTAATGCTGATGCTATTAATGGAGATCTTAATAAGACTGTATTTAATTATGCTTTTACTGGTTTATCCTTAATGGTTAATAAGGTTTATTATGTCCAGCTAGAAGGTAAGGTTATTAACTTTACACTAGATGAGTATTACTTTCTTGAGTCTCCAGCAAGGGGTAAAAGATGAGTGAGCCTGTAATTCAACATTTTGTTAGACTAGCCAGTCCTATCTATAAGATGCCAGAGTTTTTAACTAACTGGATAAGTGAGGATATTTTAGTTACTAGTAGTTATGATATATATGCAATAGAAGATAGTAATAAGTGCCTTCCTAAAGTTGCTATATGCTCTATTAATGGAACTAATATACAGGACTATCAAGTAATTGATGAGGTAAATAGTAATAGATTTTATAACACTCAATTAGTACTAGCTCAGACTCAAACCATGAGTATATTTAGAGGCATTGCTTTACGCGCCACACAGTCTTATTGTGTCAATATTAATAATAAAACTATCAACTTTAAATTAACTAATGAGTTAGAAATTATTTCTAAATAATCGTTAAACATTTTCATATCGAAAGAATAAGTCTAACAGTGTATACACCGTTGGGCTTTTTGTTTCTGTATGCAAGTACAGATTATCTAAAAATCACCATTCAATAATCAATCATTAGAGGTTCATTATGACTGTTCAAAATCAAGAATCAACTGTAAACAATCAAGAAGTTAATAACATGACAAATAACCCAGAAGTTAGCGCTGTAAATGATGGCGCTCAGGTGCTAGAAGTTCGCGAGTATACAATTACTGTGTTAGTTAATAAGCGCCGTGAAGAGGGCAACATTACCTTTAGTGTTTCTCAAGGCGAAGAGAACGACGAGTTCCAAAGTACTAACATTACAGGTTCAGTAGTAGAAGCAGAGGGACTAATTCATACTGAAGATAGAGGCGCTGAATATGATTACAGCAAGGACATTAAAGGACTTGAAGCACTAATCATTGTTGATGACATGGGACTAGCAGAAGAGGTAATTAGTAAAGCCCAAGAAATCTTTGATAGCCGCTTAGTTAAAGGTAATGCTAACAATAGAGTCTACCTATCTATTAGAGCTACAGGCTTTAGCCTTGACCTCAAAGACCTTGCTCTGGAGACTGAGGAAAACAGGTCTAAAGTTTGGATCAAGAACGTAATTAGCATTGATGTTAGTGGTGGCTTAAGTATCAATGCTTTTCAAGAAAGGCTAAAGGCTCTTAAGGCTAGAAGTAACAGCCGTACTAATAGAGTTAAGCCCCGTAGTAGTGGCATGTTTACCCCTCAGACAGTAACCGCTAAACAATCCGCTGTAGTAGCTAACTCTACTGTAGCTACTACTGTTACTAGTAAGTCTCCTACTAAAGAGGAACTACAACAACAGATGGTACAAATGCAAGCGGCTATGACTCAGTTACAAGAGCAACTAGCAGCGGCACAAGCTAGCACTACCGCGCCAGGGGTAGCTAATACTGAGACTGTAGAGGTAACAGCTAGTACCGCTAGCTAAAGAGATTTGATTCTCGCCTGGGGTGCGTTCTTAGAGCGTGCCCCTATTGTCATTTATTAAAACTAAAAATCAAATTAGGAGTAATCAGTTGATATGGTTAAACATAATAGTAACCACGAATCAAATAATAATAATCAGTCTGGTAAAGAGGCTAGACTTAGTATCGACAACTTATTGGCTGCCAAAAGAGCTAGTAATGAACATGGACGCAGTAAGGCTTCTCAAACAATTACGGGAGCAACTAAGGCAGTACGGGCTAATGCTGGGAAAGCTACTAGGGCACAGCTACAAAATGAGTTAGTCCAAAGTGCCCAACTAGCCCAGCTAGAAGGTGAAGAAGACGGCATTAAGCAATTCTTAACTGAAGATATCCCAAGCGTAGTTAATGCGCTCCAAGGCAGACTTAAGGATTCCCACAGTACAGCGATCGCTAGTAGTGAGCAAAGACTAATAGAAGGCGCAGAGGTTGAGACTGACTGGGGTAACTTAGAAGTTGATTTTGATACCTCATTTGAGCCAGGGCTATTGAGTCTTGATGGTACTGCTAGTAATCAGGCTACTCTGCGAGCAGGCGATGCAGCAGCATTACCCAGTAGTAATCATGCTAGTACAGATAACCCCTTCACTAGTAAAGACTTACCCACTTAATTATTAACAAAGGTTAGTAGAGATTGTAATACTTATTTCTACTGATCAATTACATAACTATTATTATTATCATGGAAGCTAAACAATTAACTATTAATCAATCATTAACTGAGATTCAAAGAGAGCTTTTAATTAAAGGTTATGAGGCTCATTGTGACGAGATTAGGAAATACATTCATACTCGATTACATACTGATATGTTAGAGCTTTATAATTACATGCTGGCTCATCAAAGAAAAGATATTAAATGGTACTGTGCCAGCAAAGATATTGATAAGCTGGATGTTGATGAAGACATGAAACGGTATATAGCTTTAGAGCTTACAGAGATCAATCTTAAAAAGCTATTAACTCGTAAAGGTGTTTATGATAGTGAGCTTAAGAGTTTAGGAATTGAGCCTATTAAAATAACTAATGGTATTGAGCAAAGCCCCTGGCTCAAGATGTTTAATTCTCCTGTTATTCTCCAGTGGTGGACTAAGAATACTAATCAAGTATTAAGTGAGTGTGATCATGACCACAAGCTATATGATTGGGTAGTAGAAAAGATAGAGCTAATTAAAAGTGTGTGGGGAGAAATAGACCCTTACGAACCACTACCCGATATAACTAGATACTGGCAAGTCTACAACTTTGAAGTTCCACAGAATGTTAGAGACTTCTTAGTAAAGCCTGCTGGCAATTAATAGATAGTCCCACCCCTATAACTGATAGTAGGTTAGTTGGGGTTATTAGTTGTCTTAATGAGGATGAAGATCAGGATACTATTAATATTTCTACTGAGTTACATATCAATATTACTCATAGTAGAGAGGCTGACTTTCAAGAAAGATTTAATATAATGTTTCCTACTATTAGGGGACAGTGCCTTAATACTAAGAACTTTCATACAGTGGTAAATCAACTCATTACTGAAATATCACTTAATAGTAATCCCAAGCAGATTATTACTAAGTTTTTAACTGAGTACAGCGATACTCTTAATAGTGCTCAAGAACGCCGTTTAGTAGATATGGTTAGTAATAATTAATCCATATACGACGGTAGTTAAAAGTTTTACTTTTCTATTATTTAGATTACAGGTCTACGTCATAGATAAAGATCTGTTTTTATTAAGTCTATTCAGTATAATAAATTAATATTAAATAGCCTTAATAGAATAATAAATATGAAAAAAGAAGATATATTAATAGAAATTCAGTCAGAGTTTAGGAAAAATATAAAGGGGGCAGGATTAATATATTTTGCTCTATATGACCTTATAGAAGCTAATCAACCTGTAACACCTGAAGGGATAGCGGCGGCTGTATTTGTGCCTCTCTCGTTCGTGTCACGCTATAAATACATCTGGAAACAATATGTGTAGTAATAGTAACCCAAATTAACTAGTTTGTCATAGCGTGGTTACTTATGTCACATTGTTATACTAGGTGTAATAAATTAATTGTTTATATTAATAGTCAATAAAAAACCTCTCTAAGAAAAATGAATAAGCTAAGAGAGGTAAGGATTAGTACAAATAAATTAAATAAGTAATTCTATAAAATTATAAATTTTAAAACTTTAAAACTTTAAAAAAGAATAATTCAAAATCACATCAATACATAATATTATAACATTTTTGGCGATAATTTTCAATAAAAATGTTAATAGTATTATTAGTTTTTATGATCAGAAGTTTGAAGAGATTTAATATAGCGTTGATTTAATTTGTAATGTAAATCAGCAGGAAAATTAAGCCAATCAGGGTTACGATTACAACCATTATTTAACCATACTCTATAAAGGTTATCTTCTTGTGATTGAGTATAAGTATAGTAGGGTTTTAGATTAAGTGAGGATGGATGAATCATATCATAAAGTTCATCAATATTCACTTGGGTAACTTCAGGCTCAGACTCAGGTAAGTCAATTGATTGTTGGTCAGATTCATCATTATAAGATTGATTCATTATTTCTTCTTCTTCAAATTGTAATTGTACTTGTTGTTGCGTATCTTCAAAAAGTTGTGCGGCTAACTCTTCATCAGGTACAGGTAAGTTATCTAAGTAGTATTTAGTTTGGTCATAAGAAACTAAAGCTTTCTGTACCTTAACAGTTAACCTGTGGAATAAATAATTAGTTGGCGTACCTTTACCGCCCCATTGAACAGTTACTAACCCTTGCTCTTCAAGAATATAAATATGATGGATTAACAACGCTGTAACTTGATTAGAGCAAACATGACGGTAGGATTCATTAACAGATTTATAAATAGGTTTATCATACTCAGATAACAGCTTAGGCTTAGGTGTATTAAAAGCTATGTTGTATACTTCATCAAAAGACTTAGGGGTCAGAGGTTTAATATACTCAAACTTAGGAGATCCAAATTTCTCATACAAACAGTTATTAAATTCTATCTTTTCATTACGCTCTGCTATATTATTGAAATAAGTATAAACGGCTTCGTTTCTTAATTCATCTAGTGTGGTTAACTCAAAAGCCGTATCTTTAAACAGTAAATTATAGTACTCAATAATTAACTGATAGCGTCGTGATGTATACTTAGCTTCAACAGCAGGATTTAATAAATAGCGGTTATCATGCTTAAGAATAATTCCTAGCTTCTTTAGTGCCGTAAAAGATTCGGTATAGCCATTATCCTTATGATTAATATTATTAGCCTTTAGCATCTCAGTACAAGATTTGTATGAAGATACAATACTATTATTCTTAATATTATTAAGCAGCATTAAAACAATATTTTGTAGAGTCTCCCTCTTTAATGATTGCTGAAATAAGCGGTTGTAAAATTTCATAACTAGTTGCTGTTGCTTAATTGAAGATGTTATAATTGTCATATAATTAATTTTTTTTTAAAGCAGTAATGAGAGAAGTTTTAGACGGCTATCTCTCTTTTTTATTGTCTATACTACTATAACAATACTACAAAAAAGTGGCAATAAAATACCCCCTATAAATAAGGGTTTTTCTTGAAAAAATTACCCCTCGCGCTGGGGGTAAAAATCAGCTTACTAAGAAACGCTGTAAGTGCTGATATATATATCTTACAGCAATTGTAAGCTAGTGTCAAACCTAACAACTACAGTAGTAATAAGAGTATTTAAATATAAGGAACTAAGTAATAGTATTAAAGTATAACGCCGTAGGCGGGTAAGTACTAATAGTTAACATAACGCCCCTGCGAGGTAATACAAATATTAAATACCCAACGGGTAACGCGCTCCGCGCTCTTAGATATTTAAATCTAATACTTAAAAACTAATAAGTAGTTGTTAGGTAGTAATTGATTACTGTCCTCTCAGCCGCACAATATTAGCCATATAAGCCCCGTAAATCCTATTCAGGTAATAGTGTCATTTATCAAACCAGCCCGTGTTAGAAGTCGTTCTAATATGGGTATTCTTATATTACCTTGTCGCACCTTCTACGTCAGTGGGAACGTCTATAACTCGGCGACATTAAATTAAGGTAGTTAGATAAATAAGGTAGTTAGATTAAACATTTAATAATTAATCAAACAAATCAAGGAATTAAAACAATGAAAAAACTTTATAAGTACTACTTGAATCAGCCTGTTTATGCACGTTTACTCTCGCTATTTATTTTCTCAATAGGTGCATTATTTTTAGTGATTAAAATAAGTGATGCCTATCATTACAGTCAACTCAATGAAAAAGAAAGATGTTTCGCTAAGGCAACTAACGGGATAAGTAAACTTAATTGCGAACTAAAGTATAATTAGGAGTTGAAAAAATGTAATGAATTGACCAATTGACTAGTGCTAATATATGCTCAGTTCCACATAATTAGCCATATTAGAGCCTTTAAACTTGAAAAGGTATCAGAGGTCATTTAGTGAGCAGCAAGCCCTGATAGATTATTTATGAAGCAATTAGAAATGATTTTGATATCTAAACTTTAGATGTCTGATAAATATCAATGTATTAAAAAACTTATTGTGCTTCCTCAATTGCAGGAATTACTGAATTTTGAGGCGTAATAATATCCGTTGTTGTGATAGGATAAATTTTTTCAATGTAGAGATAGAAAAAAGCAAGAGAAATTAAGAGTGTGATTATTCCCATTACAGAAGAAGAAACTTCAAGTCCATCTTTACTAATTTTAAGGCTTGAAGTTGATATTTCTTCTCCTTGGGTGATTACAGTATTTTTAAACTGAATATAAGAGAAATATATTCCAAATCCAATTATTATATGAACAATAAAAAAAATTATTATTGAAGAAATAAAACTCCACGAAAAAAAACTTTTAGTATGTTTAAAAGCCCATAAATTATACTCTTGGATTAATCTAATTTGATTGGATGGATATATCTGATTTTGTAACTTCTCTGTATTGGCTTTTTCTGCTTCTTGTTGAAAATCAATTTCTGGATAAGTTCGTTTATCCTCTTGAGAGTAAGCTACAGGCTGAAATAAAAAGAATATTAAAGGAATTAAAAGTAATTTAGAGTTCCTCATTATTATCATTATCTTCAGTGAAACTTTGATATAGCTTATTAAAAATATTTTTACGATATGTAAGCTTTGCAGAACAATCATCAGGATCATTTGCTAAGTATGCTTCCCTATCATTAACAGATAATAATTCTAAATTTAATTGATGTAAGGTAAAAGTCTCCATATTTTGACAAAGGAAACCCCCTGGGTCAGAAGTTGTGCCTGGAATGCTCCCCCATGAATGGTCTATATAATATAGTCGAGGTGTGTAACCACTGACAGCAGAATTTGATGGTTGAGGTGCAAGATCATTGAGCGGAGGATTTGGCACAAGAAAAACACCACTACCACTCAGAATTGGCAGGACAAATAATGAATCTTGAGATCCATCTGAGGTAGCTCGTTGTGCTATGGCAGGTAAAGATATGAGTGTAGAAACTAAACTAAGTATTATGATCCCGACTTTAGAGTAAAACACTATTATAAATAAATCCCTACAGGGCAATCTATATAACTTATATCACATTAAAGTTTGTAGAAAGCTTATAGCTTTTAATTTATTAACAGATATTTTGGATCTGAAATAATTTTATCAGGACTCTTTAATTAACTTGACTTCTGGGGTAAGTATTTATGCTTATAAAAATGAGACAGGATAAAAAACACAGTTTTTAGAGTGACAACAAACAATGCGAGTTGTATGACAATATTAATTCTAATAAGCCAGTTTGAAAATAACTGTATATCAGGAAAATTCTCAATGTCCAAGTTTATTATGCTCTACTCCTCACACATTAGATAATATGCTTACTTTTTACTATTACTTATGAGTATTAATACTAATATCAATACTATTACTAATATAAATGAAATGAAAGCAAAAAAGACAGAAGTATTGACGGCATATACAGATAAAGAATTAAAAAATCTCATAGTTAACTTAGCTAGTGAGAAAGAAATATCTGTATCCGAGCTGATTATTATTACTTTAAAAGACGCTATAGAGAAAAGCAGTAAATGAGAAATAAAAATATTATAAAAGCAGAAGATTTATATACACCATCAGAAGTAGCAAAATTAATAGGGGTTTCTAGCACACAAGTAAATAGGTATGCTCAGAAAGGTTTCATAGATAAATATAAAGACCGAACTAACCTATCTAAAGTTTATTATCTACGCTCTCAAGTAGATCAGTTCTTAGAAACTCGGTTTTATGTTGAGGGGAACTAAATTAATGACTAATTTACTTGATATTGAAAATATCCCTTATGGAGATCTATCTTCAGAAGATAGTAGAGTTTTAACCCGTATTTATTCAACACTCTTATTAGAAGGATCAGGACTTCGTATTCAATGGGATGATCCTAATTTATTAGCTCAAGCAGCTAATGTAGAAGTTGATAGAGCCGCTTCTATCCTAAAGTATCTAGAGGATAATAACTTAACTTATTATGATGAAGATGATCCAGGTTTATATCTTAGATATAAGGCTTTACCTGACTCTTATAGACGTAATTACTTTAATTATTAATGAGCGCATTATTCTCTAAATTACTCTTTGCTGTATCATCACTTCACAATGAATAATGAGTATAAACTCTGAAGCAAAGTTTGTAACTACATAGCTAAGATTGTGTAATACATCTCTCAGAGTAAATTACATTATGGACGTTATTCAAAAAAGTATTCTCGTAGTGCTCCACAGCTTTTTCGAGCAAAATAAAAAAGAGGCAGCTTCTGAAAAATATATTAGCAATAAGTTGCAAATTAACATATATCAAGTTAGAGTTTCCCTCAAAGAATTAGAGAAACAAGGATATATTAAATTGATAAATGTAGTTATGGAGCGCATCACTGTTAGCAATATAACGTCTGAAGGAAGATTAGCCATCAAAGATAATTTATAAATTCATCTTACGCTTGTATTAGCAATTAAATAATCAGTCCTAAAAAAGACTATAAAAGACTTCCCCCTGTCTCTTAAGTGAGATGGGGTATTTTTTTTTATTAACTTTATTGATTTTTTATTCAACTATGAAACTAAATTTAACAATCACAATAGATGCTAACGGCGTATTAAATAGTTACCGCTATCAGCAAGGAATTAAGCCTGATGAATTACCGCCTATGGAGACAGTAATTAAGAAAGAGATAGGAAAAATATTACATGGAACAATTAATGTTGAGTCTCTAAATATCGTGCCAGAAACTTGTATAACTACAGTTATTAGTAACCACGATATTAGAAACGTACTGTTAAATATTCAGGGTCAGAACTGGAATATTTTAGACAGTGAGGCTTTGATAGTTCTCAATTATATTCGAGATAACTTTAACCCTGAAGAGGGGGCATTGTGGGAGATAATCTATAACGCCATAATGCACCTACAAGATCAGGAAATAATAGACCTTATTAACTCACCTAGTAGCCAAACCTTTGAAGACTGGAAACGTCAACTAGATTCTAAGCTAATTGAGATAGTCGGCACTGGTACAGAGTGCATGGACGACCAATGTTACTTAGACTGGTTTAATGATGGCGTTGGCATTAAAGAAGCGGTTGAAAGGTTAGCAGATGAAGAGGGCTTTAATGAGTTATTAAATGGAGTTAATTATGAGTAAAGAATACCCAATTAAGATACTAGAAATCAGGCTACCCAGTGAACCTTTAACAGCCGATAGAGCCTATTGCTTACAACAAGTGTCAAGTAATCAGTGGAGTACCTATTATCTAAGGTTAGCTGATAAGGTTAGCTATACCATGGTTTTCTTTGATAATCTAAACAACGCCCTAATAGGATTCCAAAACGAACTATTAGGACAAATGTTAAGGTATAACTATTTTATTTCTCTATTCTTCAAATACAGACAATACATCACGACACAAGAAAAATACTGCTCTATTGATTATGAGGCAGCATTAGCTTACATTGCCGTAGAAGGTTATAGACCCCAGCAAGTTAATAATTTGTGGGGTATCAAATTTAGTGGGATATGGAAAATAGACCCCATATACTCTAATCAACATGAGGCAATCTGTGAGTATTACAATAGATATCTTGGAGGCGAAGAAACTTTACCTACTTTGCCACCTAAGATAAATAGTTAATCTAATATTCTGTAGTTCTATCTCATTTCAAGCAAGCTACAGAGGATTAAACAATGAAAATACTAAACTTTAAAACCCTTAGTGAACAAGAAATAATAGAGGAATACAACCTCATTAATGCAAGGAATGTAAGAAAGTTCACTCTAGAACGTTTAGAAGAGGTAGCGGAGTATTATGGGAATCCAGCCAGCGAAAAAGACGTATCTGATTCTTTTGACGAATGGGTCAAGGAATGCAAATTAGACACAGAAGACGCGCCGCTACTCAGAGAAAGCTTTGCTAATTTTGTGGATAGTCTAGGGCAAGAGGGACTGATACACAGCCTACAAGTACAGAGCTACGAGTATGTAGGTAAATTAAACATGGAGGACTCATGAGCAAATCTAAACCCCCCTGTGAATGTAAAGAATGTGAGGCAGAAGGGAATTACTTTAAGTGCAAAGGATGCTTACAGACAGTGGGATATTGTCTAGGGCAAGCCGATGATTATTATGATTACTGTACTTATTGCTGGTATGAGTTAAGCCAAAATTTAACCACCGTCGTAATTGACCCACCAACCAACTCTGAAAGCTCTGTTCAAAAGCAGTAAGTGAGATTCTCTCAAATAACCGTCTGTAAGCATCGGCACTCGGAATTCCAAACGGTAATGCTAAAAAGCTTGATAACCAACCCTCATGACTCACACCATAAGTTTCAAGATCTTCCCATCCCTTTGCTCCACCAATAGTACCCAGTAAGGCAATCATGACAATGCTAATAAATGGGTGAAGAACACCTTGAGAACCTCTGGGGTCGATTAAATTTTCAAAATGCTAGACCCATTCTTTCTGTAGCTGTTCACAATCAATAGGAGCTTTGTTTAACGAGGATTTGCGACTTTTCTTGTGAGATATAGATGCTTCACCAAAACCTTCTGCCATGAGAAATCCTGATTATTAGATGGATTCTAACAGCATATTACGGCTTCGTTTTTCTTCCGCTTACCCTGATACATTAATAGTAATCGTTTTTTACTGTTTATCTAGTTTCAACTCTAGTTGTCTGAAGTATCAACTTACATCAAGGAGAAAACAAGCATGAATGGATTGTATTACGATCCTGGATACTCTTTCACTTATACGCCTTACCAATATGATTCTCAGTTTTACGCCAATCAAGCGTACTATGAGTCAGCATATGACCCATATATTGGTTCGTATGTTAGGAGTACGCAATCGTTAGTTCATTCATTACCTGGTTATTCTCCAGGTGGTTGGTCAGGCAGTGCCAACCCTTACGCAGATTCTATAAATTATATCAATTATACAGATAGTTATCTGCTTCCTTTAGCTAATCAGACTTATGGCGCAGTTAGCAACACTGGCTATTATGAACACCTTTCGCCTAATGACATTTTTAATACTTATGAATACAATGCTCAGATATTAGGTGGTACAAGTGCTACTTCAAATAGTCTTGGTGCTGTATTAGATTCGGTTGGATTCAATAATAGTCAGTTTATCTAAACTATGAGGGAAGCGGGGAACATCAGTTAAGACACCACTGCGGCGATCGCGCTTGCATCAGCACCGCTAAACCTTTGTCTTAAAGATGCCCCCTCGCTTCTGCAAAATCCTAACCCACTTCGCTCCCAAGCCTCCCAAACCCTTATGATTTGTTAAAGCAACTCTCATCTAAGTTGCTTCCATTAGCTGTTGTGGTTGCCCTGTTTCTGCTGCTCCTTCTTTAGCTGCCTCGGTAAACTGATAAATCAGGAACTCTACCGAAGTAGAAAATTCCTAATTTATCTTGGTTAACGCCAATTAGAGCATAATTATTGCCCTAGATGCCTTACTAGGTAAGGCATTGGTCTAATTGGGGTTAAATTTAATCTTCTGCAATAAAGTTATCATCCTTAACCCAAATGGTAAAAGGGATATCTGAAAGATCATAGACTTGAGGTAGACTACCAGGAGTATTTTCCAAGTCATTAAAGAGCGTTTCCCTTTGTTGATTGCTAATTTCTTGGGGAAAATAGCCAAAGCTTCTAAGAAGCTTTCTAATCCTCTTGATAGAGCTACTATTCTGTTTATTTTGTTCTTGCAAGGGAACATTAAGTTGCCTAAGTCGAATTACATCTTGAGGATTAATGTATTTCGCATTTTTATTCAATTGTAAATATCGATTAACCATCGAATGCCAAGGGTCTTGTTTAGTAAATTTTTTATTAGATTTCTCTAACAATTTCTCCTCTTCATCGGTGAGCCACCATTGCTCACCATTGTTATAAGCTTGGAAAGCCGATAACCAGATCCCATCTACTTCATCTTTTAAGGTAGAAATATCAATTTTCTGTTTGACCTCTACGATTCCGTATCGCCTTGACCCTGTAGGATCAGTTATAAGCTGGTTATTATTAGTAGTTCCAGTTAGGATAAACTGCCTCTCTAATTTGAGTTCCGAAGCTGTGTAGGCGGGTCTAAAAGTATCTCTTGTAGACGTTATAAAATCTTTTATCTGTTCCATTTTGATACGATTAAATTTCGTATCAATCTCACCAATTTCGGTGATCCAGTACTGATGGAATTTGGAAAAAGAATCCTTATTTAATTTAATTTCAGGTACTGTGTCATTAAACCATTCAGAATTTTTGGCTAATGTTTGAAGGAAGGTAGATTTACCTAAACCTTGTTGGGAAGAGTAGAGGACTAAAACCATATCAAATTTACAACCTGGGTTCATAATCCTAGCAACAGCAGCTATTAGCGTTTTTTTAACCAAAATATTGGCTAGCTCATCTTTATTGTTGAAGTATCTTTCTGCAAGATTATCAATATTTACAGGTTTTGCAGAGCCTAGTGACTTCAGGTATTTTTTAACAGGATGATAAGAGTATCCATCTTGACTAAGAAGATCTTTAAAACGTCTTACAAAATGCGCTCGGTTTTTGAATAAAATACCAAAATTATCTTCACAATAGACCGTTATGCGATCTTCTGCGCTTAGACCTTCACTCCTGTTTTGATTTAGGCTCTTGCCATTAAATTCTACGTCTCTGGTCAAAAGATTAAGCTTTAACTTACCTTCAAATGCTTTAGTAAGAAATGCCGCTGTTTGGTCTTCAGGTAAACGTGTAAGTTGGACAACTTGATTTTGATCTAGAAATAGTTTGGCTTCCTTATAGTTACATTCTATTCCTTTTTCCGAAGTCTTTTGAAATTCAGAAACTTTTGGATTAGTAGGAATCTTTGCCTCATTAGTACTACCTAAAAGTGTTTCATCACTATTAGTAGAATTTCCAGCCGCTTCCATCTCTGATGCTAAAGAGCTGGTAATACTTGACTTTGGGGGAGCCACAGGAGGTTTAGATTGAGCGTTATCAATCAATTCAACTTCATTATTAACATCGATACTAGTATCGAGTTTTTCATTTGCGGAGATTTGATCCTTGCTGCTGTTTTGAGGATTGAATCCTTTAGAATTGGACATTTATTAGTTCCTATAGATAAGTATATAACGCGGTTTAAGAAAATACTTCTAAGAAGAAATTTCTACCGCAATTAAAACTATCGGAAAAAGAGTTACCCCCTCAAAGTCAATTGCTTAACTGTTGGTATTTAGTTGTCTAGGTGCAGTGCGAATTGTACTTGTAACATCCTAGGGCATTCCTTTAAAAATTGCAACAAATAATTTAAAAGAAATTAAAAATTAGTCTAGAAACTAGCTATAGAGGCACTTTTAGATAATTGTTGCCGCTCCCAATATTTGGTCACATTAACAATATAACGAATATGATAAAGACATGTGTAATTTATTTGAAATTTCTAAGAATATGAACAAGATTAATGTACGAAATATCAAAGATAAAACTATCACCTCAAGTAAGCGGTTTAACAGAATACTGGCTAGATATCCCTAATTATGAAGGATATTATCAAGTAAGTAATTATGGCAATGTAAGAAGCCTAGACCGTGTAATTAAAGAAAAGACTGGTAAAATTCAAACCCTGAAAGGTCAAGTATTAAAAGCACGGATTAATAGAAGTGGCTATTATCATATAGGGTTGAGCAAGAACGGCACTAGAATAACATTTGCTATTCATCAATTAGTAGCCCAAGCATTTATCCCAAATCCAGATAGCAAAAAAACAGTCAACCACATAGACGGGAATAAGCTTAATAACAGCCTTTCTAATCTGGAATGGTCTACATATTCAGAGAACTTAGAACACGCTTATAAGACTGGATTAAGAAGTCCTGTATCGTCTGATGTAATCTTGCAAAAGAACTACAGACGAAAGTTAAAACCTATACAAGTGATTGAAATCAAACGCTTGCTAGCATTAGGTAATCTAACTCACAAAGAGATTGCTACTAAATTTAGTGTTGCTAGAAGCACCATTACAGAGATCAATTCAGGTAGAAGATGGAATCACCTAAATTCAATTTCCTTAGCCGTAAAGCAGCCTCGTAGAACGGCTGATGATATGCCAAAGACCGTTTAATAATTTAATGCAAACCCTTAGTAAAACAATCCATTTGGTGTGGAATTGGTGCGATAATTACCTAGCGTACCTTGAAAGCTCCAATTAATAAGGATTGAAAGCTGATGACATCCTGCTCCCAAAGCAGGCGCGCTACCAAGCTGCGCTACATCCCGTTGGTGGTAAAGTCTAGAATAATGCAAATAAGATTCTAAAATGTACCAACTCCAACAGACTAGCATATTTTATATCAATTGATTTGTTTTTCTGGACAAAATCTGGGCAATACCCATGTTTTCAGAAAATCAATCAAAAGCACGTATTGGCAAGGTTGCCACAGATATCAAAAAATGAATAAATACCAGTAACTAATAAGCTATCTAGAATGATGTTTAATCCAATGATGGGCAATATCAAGACGACGGCAAATCCAAACTCGTTCGTGGCTTTGAACGTAATCAATAAATCTGGCTAAAGCAGCAATGCGCCCTGGTTTTCCTGCCAATCTTGCGTGAAGCCCTACAGACATCATTTTTGGGCTAGTTTCTCCCTCAGCATATAAAACATCAAAGGCATCTTTAAGATAAGTATAGAAGTCGTTTCCGTTATTAAAGCCAGGGGCAACGCAATACTTCATGTCGTTATTGTCTAAGGTGTAGGGAATAACTAAATGATCTTTGCCTTCTACCTCCACCCAATACGGCAGATCGTCATTGTAGGCATCAGAATCGTATAGAAAACCGCCTTCTTCCACAATTAAACGACGAGTATTCAGGCTAGGTGCATAACGACAGTACCATCCTAGAGGGCGATCGCCTGTAAGTTTTTTTAGTGATGCTACCGCTTTTTTAATGTGTTCTCTCTCTTCAGCTTCATCCAATAGATGATAACCAATCCAACGCCAGCCATGACAGCAAATATCGTATCCCGCATCGACTATGGCTTCTACTGCTGCGGGGTTTCTTTCTAATGCCAAGGCTGCACCAAAGATAGTTATGGGAATATTTTTAGCTTTAAACAATCGTATCAACCGCCAGAAACCAGCCCTGCTTCCATATTCATAAACCGACTCTACCTGTAAGTCTCTCATTCCTTTGCCCATAGAAGAACCTGGAACTTCTCGCAAATATGTCTCTGAAATATCATCTCCATCAGGAATTGAATACTCAGAGCCTTCTTCGTAGTTGAGAACTATCTGTAAAGCAATTCTGGCATCACCTTGCCACTTGGGATGAGGAGGGTTTGCACCATAACCGACTAAATCTCTTATCATTTAATATTGAGCATTTATCATTTAACACTAGCTAGATTGTTTCGCTAGCCAGCAAAATCTTATCTAATCATGGATCGCGCTTTTTTTTGGAGTAACTGTATACAGTATTCAAACTGATTTGATATTAAAAAACACCTAAAAGCCTTGTCAAAGAAGAGTTTTAGAGCTTAACAATATTTGGTACGGATCATACTATCTTTGCTTTGGCAAAAATTGAGCTAATATAAGTATGTAAATAAACAGTATATATAGCTACAGAATGGAGGTGAATATGTCTGTCAACACGAACAACGGTCAAAAATGGAACAGCAAAAAGCTCATCAATCTTAGCGAGAATCTTGCTGGAGGTTACAATCCTGGATTGAATAATGCCGAATCTGATAAAAAAGCTGATTCTTGGAATGCCAGCAAGTTTATTGAAATGAGCAGAAGTTTAAGTTCTGCCTATGGTGTGGATTTCTAACTTAGTAGTAAAAATTAAATCTGCATCAATATTACTGATTACTACAATAATATGTTGAAGTTTGGGTTTTGAAGTTCTTTCTCAATTGTCATTGTTTTCAGACTTGAACGTATTCCAAGTACTAAAAGCGATCGCCAATTAATTGTTGAGATCGCTTGCAATAATATTGTGCTGTAATTTTGCCTTAGTAATAGTATTACAGTTGAGACAAATAATTTTCTATGAAGATTTGTCTAACACTTTCCAAAGGAAATAAGCAGGATTTTGTTTTACTTGACTTGAACCATCTATAATCGGCTTTATTCCCCTTGCTGTAAGTGCAGCCAATGCGGGTATGCTCATTTCTCCAGTTTGAATGACAGACATTAAACTACCAGTTAAAATCACTACGTCCATAATTGTCGATTTGCGTTTAATGTGTTTCATTTTTTGCTCAACAGCATGAATTTTAATTTCACAATCGTGCATTGCGTTTTCAGCCTTTACTTTTAGCTCTTCTGGATCTTTTATTAGTCTCAAATCTTTCAATTGCTTTTCCAGATATAATCGAAAACTTTGAAATTCGCCACCATCATTCATCCGTACTTCCATTAAGTCTGAAATATTTATCTGTTCCAAGAAAGGTAACTCCATATTTAATAAAATGTTGGCGGTGTTAGTATCTATTCTATTTTCGGCAGGAAATATTTTACTAAGTAAACTAAATACAAAAGATGATTCCGATAAATATGAAGCTTCAAATTTATTTGCGACTATATTCTTCCAAACTATCTTTTCATAGAATTTCTTGCACGATAAATGAAACGATTGATTTATCCAGTTGTTAAAGTAATCTAGTTCTGGAGGTTCATCTGGGATGTGCATTCTTGATCTAAATTTACCCGTACTTTCATCAATAATTTCAAATTCACGATTTTCAAACAACGCATATCCGAAAGCTTCTTATTCAAGATGATCTTTAAAACTTATTAAAATTTCTCTACAAGGCTCTAAATCTCTAATTTGAGAAGCCCCTGGAGGTTCTGGCAATCGCCTAATCGACTTTATAATCAAATTTTCATGAAAAAACTCAAATATAGATTCTGGCAAAATATCTGAAAATAAATTTTCCGAATAAAGTATAGGAGTCTTCTCTGGAGGCTCTAAAAAAAAACTTATGGGTAAAAGTTTTACATAGTTAGCAACAATCATAGGAGTTAATGCTTTGACATATTTTATTTGTTTTACCAAATTATGCTTGCTAAATTTAGTATCAACCCCTAAATAAGAAGACAAGGCTTGACCAAACTGATTTTTTTGATATCCGAAAGAAAATATAGGGTCATCAATTATATACTAATTGATATATAAAGCACTTTGTTTTAACAAGCTGATTGATGGCATTTCAAATCCAGAAAATACTTTGAGATTAGATGGATAAGATAAAACTTCTAATTGTAATTCAGATTGTTTAGATAAACAAAAGTTCCTGTAATCGTCTAATTCCTTTTGTAATTCTTTATCGGGAATGTCGGAAAAATTATTTTCAATTAATTGATTGTTAAATAATAAACTTTCTGTTAAAAAATCAAAAGTTTGAGAACCCATGTTTTTGTAAGATCGCAACTAAGCTATATTAGCCAAAATTGCTTTAAAATGAGTTAACTACTTGAGGTGAAAAAATTTAACGATGCAATCATAGCTTAGAACATCGCTTCTTATTTGATTTCTTTTTTAGGATACAGCCATTTAGAGAATAATTTAGTCATCCTTGGCATTGCTATATAGGTCATGATTAAGACTAGTATTGCTGTAATAATTAAGCTTTGAAGCAGCATTGGTAATGAGGATAATGCTAAAAGTGGGGCGAGGGTAATATTTGCCAGTTGAATTAGAGGAAACAGTGTAAGTAAGGTAACTGCTGCCATTTTGTAGCGTGGTGGAGGGGAAATTCGTTTGGGGGTAGGTAAAGTAAACCAAGTCTCTAAACCCGTAAGTACCCTAATTCTAGCTGGTTCTAAGCGCAAACTTTCTGCCCGTGCCAACCACTGTCGGCGACATTCTGATTCTTCCCAAATCTTGAGATTGCTAGCACGATCAAATTTAAAGATAATGCGATATTCATTGTCTGCGGGACTACTGGGGCGAAAGACATTCGTACCTAAATGCCCATCAAAAGTCATGGCTGCGGCGGTGATACCTGAGATAAATTTCTCGAATGCAGCTTTGCACCTCGGTTTTACTCGTCGTGTAATGATAACAGTAACGGGGGGGTCGAGTAAATTTTCATCTCTCATTATTCTGCCAAATTTTTGATTAAGTACTGTCTCTATATTTTCGATTTTTAATTAAAGAGCAAAACTATAGCAATTCTCAGTTTAGTGAGATACATCTCGGTTTTCAAAAAGCCATTAGCCATTAGCCATTAGCCATTAGCCATTAGCCATTAGCCATTAGCCATTAGCCCTTCGGGTTCGCCAGTTACTCATGGGGGGAACCCCCGTCGTGAGAGGTGTTTGGGGTCATAAGTAGGTTTGGGTTTGGGCTTCTTTTTTTGCCTGGGAGA
>JBCBIE010000030.1:0-63613 GCA_038524995.1 Cyanobacteria bacterium J06621_8 | reverse complement strand
CTTGATCTCTGACCTACTTTTCTCATCTTCTACCTATTCGTGCAAGAGGTCTATTCAACACTGGCGTTACTTTAAGCAGACTTGGCTAAGATTTTGAGATATTCGCCAACGGTTTTACTAAAGCCCATTTCCAAAGCCTCGGCGGTTAAGGCATGACCAATAGATACTTCTAAAATTTCTGGAATTTGGCAAAATTTAGCGAGATTATCTAGATTAAGGTCGTGTCCTGCATTGACTCCTAACCCCAATTTCTGTGCCTTCTGAGCCGCATCTGCATACTGTTGCCAGGTAGCCTCCAAATCCTGATTTTCGCGAAATGCTGTGGCGTAGGGTTCGGTGTAGAGTTCAATACGTTCAGCACCAGTATTAGGAACGAGACTAATTTGTGATAGGTCTGCATCCATAAACAAACTCACCCTACTTCCTAGCTGGTGTAGTTCTTGGATAATGGGAATCAGGCGATCGCAATCTTGAGTCAGATCCCAGCCGCTATCGGAGGTAAAGGTATCAGGGGTATCAGGAACCAAGGTGCATTGAGTGGGTTTTACCTGACGTACAATCTCCATAAAGGATGCTTCTAGGGGATTGCCCTCAATGTTAAATTCCACAGGGGCAACCACGTCTACTAAGTCATAAACGTCCCCTGGTTTAATGTGTCTTTGATCGGGGCGGGGATGAACCGTAATTCCCTTAGCACCAGCATCGATACAGATTTGTGCCATTTTGGTAATACTGGGGATACCAATGTTACGGGTGTTTCTGATTAGTGCTACTTTATTTAGGTTGACGCTGAGGTTGGTCATAAAGTTCTTGGTTATTCTATTTATTAATAGATACCATAGATTTATTACCATATATGCTTGATGTGAATTAACAATGTTTTAATTATGTCTATTCGATATTGAAATTTATCTTTTTATATATTTACAGCGATTTATCATTTATTTACCATAGCAAAAGTGCGATCGCCCGAACGTTTAGATAAAAGCGATCGCTTTATTTTCATTAGCCTTGACAATTATGCTATTGTTAAGTGTACGCTTTAATGTACATTATTTTTTTATGCCAAAATATCTTAATATAACTGAAGCCAGAAAAAACTTTTTAAGCTTGCCAGAAGAGCTGACAGACGAACCAATAATTATTACCAAGCATGGTAAACCTGTAATGGTAACCTTAAGTTACGAACAAATGGAATCTTTATTAGAGACATTATCTATTCTTGAAAATAAAGAGTTTAGCTCTCAAATCAGGGTAAGCATTCAACAAGATAAAGCAGGAGAAAGAGTTAGCTGGGAGTCTGCTAAAGAAAAACTAGGCTGGTAATGGAATATAAAATTGAAATTACGCCTTTAGCAGTTGAGTTGTTGAGCAGAATAAAAAATAATAGGGAACAACAAGGATTAAAAAAGAGAATTGAGAAATTAGCCTTTGAGCCTGAAAAACAGGGCAAAGCACTATCAGGACAGTTGAAAGGATATCGTAGCGTAAGAGCAGTCGGTCAACGTTATCGGATTGTTTATAGGGTAGAAAGATCAACAATTACAGTAGTGATAGTTGGTGCGGGTATTCGTAAACAAGGCGCAAGAAAAGATATTTACGCTATTTTAAATAAGTTTTTTGATGAGTAATTTTTGATATAGCGATCGCCTGAATATCTTGATCAAGGCGATCGCTGATTCCATAACAAATTGATTTACCAGAATTTGGATCACACTTAATATTTCTACTGTATGTCATCTTTATAATAGCAATACTTTAAATAAAATGTAATAGTACAATGGTTATGCTTGGTGATGACACATATGTAGTCAATCATTTCAAAGAAACGAAGGAACTTCTTGAAGCTATTCCATCAAAAGATATAGCGAACTGGATACTCAGTCAGGGATACTTTGCAGAGCAATATATACTTCCACCATCTTTTCAAGTTTCTAATTTTACTCTTCAAGCTAAACCATACAAAAATTTAAATAAGTTGACAAGAAAGCAACTGATTAGTTTATCTCATCCAAAGACTAATTTTAGCTCTCGAATTTTTAGTATTCAACACCCACACTATTATCACGACATAGTTTTCTACTTAGAACAAAATTGGGATAAGGTGATTGAGCATCTTTTTAGTGAGAAAAATAAAATTTATTCCTACAGTTTTCCGATATCTCTTACTAAGAAAAACCGAAATAAGGCAGGATTAAGTAATTTACGTATGGGGAGAATGATTTATGAATGGCTAACAATGGCAGAGAAAGATTTAATATTAGATGCAGGTCATTATCAGTTTATTGCTCGCACAGATATTACTAATTTTTATGCATCAGTTTATACACATAGTATTGCTTGGGCTTTGCATGGTAGGGAAGAGGCATTAGCTGATCGTAAATTAAGTTTTTTTGGCAATAAAATAGATAAGCTCATACAGTATGCTAATGATGGCAGAACCAATGGAATACCAATTGGTTCTGTATTGAGTGACTTAATTGCAGAAATAATTTTATCTAAAATTGATATAAATACTTCAAAAGAATTGGAACAAATAAAATTTTTAGCTGTTAGATTTAAAGATGATTACAGAATCCTTTGCAATTCTGAGTCAGAAGCAAATCAAATATTAAATATTTTAGGAAAAAATCTTTCTAAGTACAACCTGTCAATTAATGAAAGTAAAACATCAATCCAAAAATTGCCAGATGGTCTTTACAGAAAACACGATAGAGAGTATTTTCCTCATAGTTTAAAAAACAAAAGAATAACATTTAAATGTTTTAATCATACATTATTGATCGCTCTTGATATACACCGTAAATATCCAGGCACTAGCATTTTAGAAAAATTTATCTCAGAATGCTTTGTCAAAAATAAGTTGAAAGAGCAAAAAGAGTTTAAGATAATTTTTTCACAAGATAAGCAAAGGCGATTAAGCGAGATAAAACAAGTAATTAGTTTACTTTTCCTTGTCAAAAGAGAATCGGCAAAGCTACTGTGCCATGTATTATCTATTTGCGAGCAATTGCATATTGGATACAATCAAAAGTATGACGAACTCAAACCATATATAAAATCTACTATTGAAAATGAAATTTTTATAGCTTCTAATAAGGGATCGGTATTTGAAATAGTATGGCTTATATTTTTTTCTAGGTATTTAAAGCTAGGAATAAATCAAAACAGAATTAATGATTTGATTAAACATTTAGATGTAAAAGAGAATAACTTTTATAAATCTATCTTTTATAGTAGACAAGAAATATTTAGAGAACTAAAAAATGATATAAAACTTTTCAAAGCTCCAAAATATTTTAAAGAGAATATAGAGTTTACTTTGTCTAAATATCTCGACATTTTTGATAAAGAAGAAATAGATTGATTAACTAATTTGATTGCACTTTTGCCCCCATATACGGTGGGAATAAACGTCTTGGCGAGAGATTAAACCAACTCTAACTCTGGTAAAGCCTTGTGAATCGCACCCAACCAGTCAATCAAATCATTTAACTGCCTTTGCGGCTTAAGCACCCCTAATCCCCTAACAATCACCTTCTTCGGGGCGTAAACAAACCGAGACTTGAGGTGCTTGGGTAAGTTTTCCGCTAGTAAATTCCAGGCGGGTTCACCCATAGGAGTTTCTAAGACAATATTTTGCTTCCCTTCAGGCTTAACGCGAGAAAAACCGATCGCCTTGGCAATTTGTTTTAACTCCATTACCTGAATTAGCTGTTGCGTAGCAGGAGGTATTGCGCCGTAGCGATCTTCCCATTCGGCAGCGATTTGCACTAGTTCTTTTCTAGAAGTGGCAGTTGCCAGACTGCGGTAGGCATCCATCTTTTGTTCAGGATCGGCGATATAGTTGGCGGGGATGAAGGAAGTTAGCTTGAGATCTACCTGGGTATCTTCTACCTGGGGTATTTCCTGTCCCTGAATTTCTTGGATGGCTTCCTGCAACATCTCCATGTAAAACTCGAAGCCGATATTGGCAATTTGTCCCGACTGTTCTGCCCCTAGGAGGCTGCCTACCCCCCGTATTTCCATATCCCGCGTGGCTAACTGATAGCCTGATCCTAGCTGGCTAAATTCTTGTAAAGCCCGCAGCCTTTTACGGGCAGTATCTGATAAAGTGTGTTTATTAGGGTATAGTAACCAGGCGTGTGCCTGAATGCCCGATCGCCCGACTCTACCCCTTAACTGATAGAGCTGGGATAAGCCAAATCTTTGGGAATCTTCGACGATAATGGTGTTGACGCGGGGGATATCTAGCCCTGACTCGATAATGGTGGTACACACCAGTAAGTCTGCTTCCCCGTTACTAAAAGTTAGCATGGTGGATTCTAATTCTGATTCTGGCATCTGTCCGTGGGCGATCGCCAGTTTAATATTGGGAATCATTTCCCGTATCTGCCCGCTAATCTCTTCAATCCCTTCTACACGAGGAACTACATAAAATATCTGTCCTCCGCGATCTAGTTCATTACGGATGGCGTTGCGAATTACTTCGGGGTTGTAGGGGGAAAGGTGGGTTTTAATGGGGCGACGGGATGGGGGAGGAGTGGTAATTAAGCTCATTTCCCTGATACCTGACAGGGACATGTAGAGGGTGCGAGGGATAGGTGTAGCGGAGAGAGTAAGTACGTCTACCTGGGATTTAAAGGCTTTAATTTTTTCCTTTTGATTTACTCCAAAACGCTGTTCCTCATCTACTACTAACATACCCAAGTCTTTGAACTTAACCTCCTTGTTTAATAGCTGTTGAGTACCAACCACCACGTCTAATTCTCCCGTGGTTAGTTTCTGCATAATTTCCTTTCTTTCTGATGGCGTACGGAAACGATTTAACAAGCCGACGTTAATTGGGTAGGGGGCAAATCTTTCCTTGAGGGTATGGTAGTGTTGCTGCGTCAGAATAGTTGTTGGTGCAATAAACGCTACCTGTTTATTGGCGCTAGTAATTACTTTAAAAATTGCCCTGATTGCTACTTCTGTTTTGCCAAAGCCCACGTCACCACATACCAGACGATCCATCGGGCGATCGCTTTCTAAATCGAGCTTAATTTCCTGGGTAGCTTTGAGTTGATCGGGGGTAGGTTGATAGGGAAAAGAATCTTCAAGTTCTTTTTGCCAGGGATTATCGGGAGGATAGGCATAACCCGATAGCTTGGAGCGTTTAGCATAGATTTTCAATAGGTCTACCGCTAGCTTCTTAATATTTTTCTTAACCCTAGCCTTAGATTTTGACCAGGACTTAGCCGCCATTTTATCTAGTTCTGGAGGGCGTTTTCCCACCTGGCGAAATCGCGACAGCATATCTAAACAATCGGCAGGTATCCTTAAAGTTCCATCGGCATATTTAACTACTAAATATTCCCGATGAATTAAAGTTTCCAGTTCCATAAACTTACCTAAGCCGTGATGTTTATGGACAACATAATCTCCAGGACGTAATTTATTAAGATCGACTTTTTTAGAAGTAGCTCGACGGCGCTTTCTAATATAGCCTGATGTGGCTAAAGTTTGCTGTCCAAAAAACTCTTTATCCGTGACAACAACAATTTGATAATTGGGTAAAATAAAGCCCGATAATTCTGCTAATCCAGAATACTTTAAAGCAACGGCAGTGTCTTGAATATGCGCTTTCTTTATGGCTCGAAAATCATTATTATTGGGAATAAACTGCACCGCTAAATCATGCTCTTGCAGCAGCGCAGCGGAACGAGAAGGCTGTGCCGAAACCAACCACTTTTGATATTTTCCTAAAGTCATTCCGCTATAAATTTCCCGTTTACCCCGCAAAATTTCTGCTAACTTAGCAAACTGATGGGGAGTAGTGGGAATAGGACGAGCCTGAAGACCAAAGACAGTCACCGAGTCGGGATTACTCACGGCTAAATGAGGACTCTCTTCGGCAATTTCCGATAAATAAATGCAGTTGAATCTATCAACTTTATTTAAGCAAGATTGAAATTCTTCGTGTATTTTAGGCAGCTTTTGAGCTTCAATATCCCATTGAGATTCCGCCAGTTCAATCCAGCGATCGCCATGAGCTTGACACTGTTCTAATTCATCGATCGCAATTAGAGTATTGTCGGGTAAATAGTCAATTAAAGATGCAGGTTGTTCAAAAGCAATTCCCAAAAATCTTTTCATTCCTTCAGGACAATTTCCCTCAAGTAATGATTCTAGTTCCTCATCAGTTAAATAGCTTTCAACACTCTTATCCTGCTCTAAAATAGTATTAGCAATAATGCTACTAAAAGAAGTCGGCGTTAATAATAAACTCTCCAACTTATCCAAAGATCTTTGATTAGCAGGATCAAACTCCTTAATCTGTTCCAACTCGTCTCCAAACCAATCCAATCTCACGGGTAACTCTGCCGAGACAGGGAAAATATCCACAATGTCTCCCCGCCGACTCCACTGCCCTTCCGTTTCCACCAAAGACACCCGTTCATAACCCATCCTTGCCAAAGACTGATCCAACTTCTCGGAAGATAACTCCATGCCAGGCTGCAAATTCAAGCAATAGGCAGCAAACACCTCTGGAGGCGGTAAATGAGGCTGTAAAGCCCTTTCCGTAGCGATAATAGCCTTTAACTTACTGGAATCTCCTTGAGCCTGATGACTAATAACCGATAACTGTCCCCAGGTTATTTCCGATTCAGCATCAAAATGACTGTAGGGGGTAGCTTCCGAAGTAGGATAAAAATGCACCGTCTGCCAGCCCATCGCCTCCAGCTGCGCCGCCCAGCGCCCTGCTTCTTCCAGAGTAGGACATACCACCAGTAAATTCTGATCCTGTGCCTGCGCTAACCCAGAACTAACGATTCCCTTCGGCAGACGGGGAATACCGTTAAGTAATAAAGACTGTCCGTTATTTTGCTTATTAATTAGTTCTTTAGTTAAGGTAGAACTTGCGATCGCCCGTACTACTGATGCAAAAGCCATATTGGGGAAGGATGAAATAGGAATGATGAAGGATGAGATTAATCTATCCTTTTAAAAAGATAGCGAATAATCAAGGCAATTAGTTCCTTTATACATAAAACATGAGGATAAGATTATCAATATTCATAATTATGCTGTGTATTTTATATATATGAATACTTTATCGTTCACTAAAGCATCATTCATTACTAAAAGAAGAGCTTTAAGCATCATAAATAAACCTTCTTCCTCATAATTTGCCAAATCCATATTATGATAAACTTGAGATTTTCTTAAAGCTTTTTTCATTTTATCTTTGCTGCTTTTATGCCCGTCAGATAAACACCATAAATTATCTATAGCATTAAATAATTCATTAAAAATAATTGTAATAGAGTGAATTGTAGATATTAAGCCAAGGTCTTCAAGTATTGTTCCTTTTCCATCTTCTAAAATATCCATATCCAAAAAATCTAAATATCTTAAATTGCAGCGGTTTCTAATTTCTATAATGTCATTAAAATGGGCTCCATGTCTTTCATTAATTTGAAATAAGGTGTATTGTGATTTACAATTATGAGCATCTTCAAACAATTGCCAAATATTATTATTAGCCATCCAATCTACAATTGGTAAAGTAATATGTTCGCGATCAACTGCCATAAACATCATTGAAGTTGTGCTACCCATAAATTTATTCAATTAAAGAAATTATTGATTATCGCTAAAAATAAATATCGTGAACCTTCCCACAAATAGACCACTAACACTAAATCCGATTACCAAAATACACTTACTAAATGCAAACCTGAAAAACCTTAAACCCCGTTACCCTTTACCCGTTACCTTATTCTGTGATTATTCGATTATAAAGCTCAAATTCTGAACTCTCATCTCCATAAACCCCAGCAATCTGCTCTTGACAACAGGCGATCGCAAATTCATCAAATTCCCTAGGGTCAACATCATACATTTCTTGAAAAGTATCGGGATGAACCCGACAAAAGCGGGGACGCTGCTCATAGATCTGACACTGACGCTGCTCATGACTATAGTTAATGCACCAGCCATCCTCCCCCACCATGCTCAGGTAAAGCTCTAAGTCCTCAGGGGATAAGTACTGATCTAAATCTGGTCGTTCTTCAGGAGTAAGGTTACAGCAAGCCCCACAACAGGACATACACTGCCATTTACTAACTGGAGAATACTTATCTTTTACCCCTGAATTCTTCACTTATTACTTATATTGCTTATTACTCTGATTCCATAAATCGTCTACACAGCAGAAAACAGTAATGATGGCGAGGCACAGCAGGGTTTCCTGACCATGTGCAGTCGCCATGTTGATCAAATTTTCACTACTAAAACATGATTCCATTTGAGATCTGAATTTTATATTCTCAGATGGAATTGTTCTTTTCAACCTCTTAAGAGTTATACAAAGCGTTAGAAACGAATTTCTAGCATTTATACAGATGTAGATAATGGTGTAGATCTATATATCATTAAAGCACAGGGTAATATTGTTTAAGATAGCCTAAACGGAAAGGTGACAGCATTATGTCAGATCAAGAAATAAATATTCATACGCATACAGATGTTGATGGCATGGTGCATCTTGATATTCCTGTGGGAATAATTGACCAAGACATTAACTTAACGATTTCCTATTCAATCAGTGAACCTGAGAGAAAACAGCCAGATGTTGACCATCTCCTTGGCGCATTCGACAGTCGTGATGGTCAACAGTACTCTATAGAAGAAACAAAAAGCACAGCCTTTGAACAAGCTGTGATTGAAAAGCTTGCTCAACAGGGTGTTGAATTACCGTGATACTGGTAGATACCTCTCCTTTGATCTCGCTCTTTGATTCAGGTCAAAAATATCATAAACAGTGCCTTGAAACTTATTCAAGTTTAGATCAGCCTTTGTTGACAACATGGTGCTGTTTTACAGAAGCTATGTATTTCCTATATCGACTTAGGGGGTGGAAAGCTCAAAATATATTATGGGAATTTATAGAAAATAAAGTCCTATATCTACATCAACCAACAGCTTTTGAAATAACGAGAATGAAGCAGCTGATGGAGCAATATCAGGACACGCCAATGGATATTGCTGATGCCTCTTTAGTAGCAGCAGCAGAAAGTATAAATACAACGACAATATTCACGTTAGATAGCGATTTTTTCGTCTATCGATTAGAGAGTGGCAAAGCCTTTAACGTTATTCCTAGAATTAATTAAAACTAGTTCGCCTTGAAAGCTAAAATCGTCTACACAGCAGAAAACAGTGAGGATGGCGAGGCACGCTGGGGTTTACCGACAATGTTAAGAGTTGCACACAGCGTACTTATTACTTATTACTTAATAAATTACTCCGTCAAAACTTCCCCGAAGGCGAAGTCAGGTGCCGCCAAGACAAACACCGTCGAGGGTAAATTAGCCACCCGTGACTGAAGTTTCTCATAATATTCGGTAAAATTCGTCGATGGTTCCGCCATACCCAGAAAAACTAGATCGGAATTGCCCGATGACTGTTGTAGTATCTCATCAAAAGGTCGCCCTTCAGCAACAATTACCTTGGGAATGACGTCAATACGCAAATTACGGCTAAAGTTATGCAGATTCTCTTTAGCTGCCGCTGCTGCCGCCTGATTAGGAACAACTAGCTTGAGGTAAATTCTCGCATTACCCCAGTTGATATCGGTACGCAGTAAATATGCCAAAATCAGCATTAAACTACCATTTGCCTGCATCCCGCCCCACCAGACATCGATTTTACGGCGAAAGCCAAATCCCTGAGGTTGGTTCTCATGAAAGATGACTATATTGCGGTTACTGGCGTGAATTTCGGCGATCGACTGACAAAAAGCCTCTCTTCGTTCTGGCTGTTCGCTATCCCCCATAACCACCGTATTGGGTACCAGTGGACCCAAACCATAGGTTTCAACCAGCCTGACGGCACCATCAAAGGGATCTTCGGCGGTTACCACCCTGACTAAAGCTCTAATCCCTCGCTTACAGAGATATTCATAGATTGTTTTTTCCAAATGCTGCTGCTGCTGGAGATCACGAGAACCACTGGGAAGAACGCTAGAAACCGTCATTAAGCTCCGATTATGACTAAAACCATCGGCAAGCTCGATCAACGACCAGCGTTTTTGCGGTGCCCCAGAAAGTACTAGAAGATGAGGTCGCCAGTTTTTGGGGTCGTCTTGTTCTTCAATCTGAAAAAGCCCTTGACTAATTAACGCCATCCACATACCGCGACGGACATCACCCCAGGTCGTTTCCAATTCCCGACGCTGAAGCCAAATATAAATCCCTAAGACAATAATTGCAGCAAACATGGTAGCCAGGGCATTGATCAAAAACATTACCCATAAACAGCCAACTGCCCCCAATAGTGACAGTGACCAATGCACTCTAAAGCTGGGACGAAAGGAGGGACTTTCCAAAAATCCTTCAATACCCGCAGAAATATTGAGCACCAAGTAGGTAGTTAAAAAGAACATGGACAAAATTGGCGCAATTAGGTTCAGATCCCCGACGCTCACTGCCGCAATGGCGATCGCCAAACTAGCCAGAGTTCCATTGCGAGGTTCATCATTTTTGCCGTGACCTTTCCCCAACCAGCTAAACATCGGTGGTAACACCCCATCCCTTGCCAATGCCTGAAGTACGCGAGGCGCTCCTAAAATACTGCCAATAGCGCTACTGAGGGTTGCCCCCCAGACTCCCAACAGCATGGTAAAGCCAAACCCCCTTAAAGCAGCCTCCTGCATCACGAAGATATTTTCATCCACCAGACTTGCCGTATCAGCCCGTAAAGATAGAAAAATCGGCAAGATCATGTAAATTACATATCCTGTTCCCACCGCCGCTAGGGTACCGATGGGCAGAGATTTAATCGGATCTTTTAAATCTCCCGATAAATTCACCCCCGCCATAATGCCCGTGACCGCTGGAAAAAATACCGCAAACACGCTCCAGAAAGGAACTTGCTCATTAGCCCCTAGGGCTGGGGCGGCGATCCACTGCGGCTCTACTCCAGGGAGGGGACTACCAAAAATAAACGCCAAGAGAGAAATAGCGATCGCCCCCATAATAAAGTATTGGGCTTTAATCGCTAGCTCTGCCGAGGTAATTGCCAAAATACCCACCAGAACCGTAATAATCAGCGCCACGTACTTCTGATCTAGCCCCCAACTCTGAAAATTAGCCGATAGCCCAAAGATATCAATCTTGGCATTGACTAAACTTTCGGCAAAACCAATGGTGTAGAGAGCAACGGATACAGCCTGGGCGAAATAAAGGGAAATGCCCACCGCCCCACCAGTTTCTATGCCCAGGGAACGACTAATCATATAATACGCACCCCCTGTCCTCACGACTTTATCTGTGGCGATCGCACATACCGAGAGTGCCGTCAGCAAGGTAATGGCAGTGGAAATAGTAACAATGACTAAGGTTCCAATTAACCCAGCATTGCCCACTACCCAGCCGAAACGGAGGTACATAATGACCCCCAAGATAGTTAGGATTGAAGGGGTGAAAACACCGCCAAATGTACCCAATCCCTCAGTCTGAACTGCTGAATTAGCACCAGCGGGTAATGAATTTGTCTCAGGAGTTGATTTCACTGTTTTAGATACTCACAAACTAGGGGTTGCCTATTATTACAGATCAAAGGCTGTGGTGGTAAATCAGATCTTGTACCGATTCGGATGATAGAGGTCAAAAATGAATGATAATATAATAGTTTGCTGTTTAAATATATCAAGACAATCAAGTACTAAGCTAAACTATGACCCTGACTCAACAGCGTAAGCAAGAATTAATGGCGGAATATCAAATTCATGAAACCGATACTGGTTCTGCCGATTTGCAGATTGCCGTGCTTACAGAGAGAATCAATAAGCTGACGGAACACCTTAAAGCTAACAAAAAAGACCACTCTTCCCGCAGAGGATTATTAAAAATGATTGGTCGTCGTAAAGGTCTTTTGGCGTATATCCAAAAAGAAGACTACGAACGTTATCAAAAATTAATTGCCCGTCTTGGCATCCGCCGTTAAACCAGATCCACTATGCCCTCAGATTCTAAACAGCGGGGTCGCTTACCCTTTGAACCCCGCAATAATAAAAACAATAAGAAAGATAAATCAGCCAAGGCTAATGCTGCGGAAGCCACAAAAAAAGCTCCGCAGAAAGATAAAGCAGGTAAGGCTAGTAAATCTACTGCCAAAAAATCTCGCGCCTCTAAGAAATCTCGCGAATCTAATCTCTCAACCATTCCTGATGTAGTTAGTAAGCGCATGGGGCGGCGAATGGCAGTATTTTGCGGCATCCCTTCCACCTTGGGGATGTCATCTCTGTTTATTTTCTACTGGCTCAAGATTAAAGAAATAGTTGAGCTACCACCCTACGCGGCACTAGCGGTTTCCTTTGCTTTTCTGGTAGTGGGGGTATTTGGCTTGAGTTTCGGCGTGTTCTCCGCTTCCTGGGATGAAGAACGAGTAGGGGGCATCTGGGGCATAGATGAGTTTAAGCTCAATATCGGCAGAACCAAAGCAGCCTGGAAAGAATCTCGCAATGCTAATAAGAAAGCTAAGGCTGATTAGTTGTTGGCGGTAAGTTAAGAGACTACGCTGTTGGTTAAACTGCTTTTAGCTCTTAGCTTTTGAGATGTTCTTATAGCAGCGAAAAGTAAGACACAAAGTAGATTCAAATAGTGTTTTAGAGCTTATAGCTGCTAACCAATAAGCTTTCAACAAAGTTACCTAAATTTAGAATAGATGAATGAAGCTAGATAATGAGGCAATTATACCTGGTGGGAATGACATAACAGTACCCATTATAAAAGAGCGATTAGCCTCCGTTTTTGCGTCTTCTATAATCAGCAATTTAACTGCATTTAGCTGATCCTTCGTTAACGACTGTACTTCTTGGGCTAGCTTCTGTGCTTCGGCTGCCTTAGCAGATTCCTCCCTAACTCTTGTCTGAAGTTGTTTGACTACTGTCTGCTGCTGTTGAAATTGTTCCTGAAGTTCCCTGGCAACTTTCAATGTTTCTTGAGCTACGACGGGTAATTCTGCAACCGTTAATTTTTCTGGTGATTCAAGCATTTGCGACAGTTCATTGGCTTTTTTCGTTAATTTTTGGAATTCTTTGTGAATGATTTCAGTTTTTTTATAACTGATACTATTATTCGACGACAATATGATTGAGTCACTCTGCATCCAAGAATAGATTTGGCTCGGCAAGGTGATTAAGCAATAGAACGAACAAACTGCAAGTCCTATTATTGCCAAAACTTTTGCGCCGAAAGGATCTAGAGGATTTGTTAGTTTTAGAAATAGTATGAGAAATAAAAAAATACCGAAAAAAAATAGTGCAATGTCCATAATCACATTGATATTGCTAATTTAAACAATAATACAAAAGATATTATTATTTTTAGCTATCAGCTTACACAAATTTGCTACATGAGAATTGATTGATAAAACAACGCATCATCATTAAACATTCAGCAACATTCCTGATAAGAAAAATAATTAAAATCGCTTCTGACTAAAAAGGCTCAAAAGCGCCCATAGAATTCTGACGTTAATCTATGCTGGATTCTTCAAGAGCATCAATAAATCTTGCGCCAGTACTCACACAAAATTATTGAAAATAAACAGCACAATGCGATCGCATCTAGCAGATTATCATAAAAATCTCGCTATAAACTGCCAAAAATAATGCTGCGAATGGGATCAATTTCCTCTCCAGCTTGTTCTAGAAACTTTTAAAAATTTTTAAATTAACTTGCTTCGTTCGTACTGCCAACTTGAGGTGTTTCTAATGGTTTAACCCAAAGTTTAGGCAGCAGCAAGCCTGAGCGCTCTTTATATGCCGCAAATTCAGGATAGCGAGCCAGGGAACTATCTTTTTTCTGCATATTAGGGACAAAGAGCAAAATAGTGAATGATGCCAAAATTACGAAAGGAAGCCAGTGTTGAGCCAGGATCGCAAAGCCAAGGTATATTAGAACTTCCCCTAAGTAGTTAGGATTGCGGCTACGAGCAAAGAATCCTTCGGTGATCAATCCTCGACGATACTTGAGGGTGAAGTATTTCTGAGCATCGCTACCGTAATGAAGAAAAACTCCAAAAATATTAGTAGTGATTGCTAAACAAACTAAGGCTGGACTCGGCTGGCTGCCGCTACTAATTAAAATGAAGGGAGCAATCCAATAGGGTAAAAGGATCAAAAAAGTCAGGATTCCCTGAGGAACAGGAACTGATTCTTCCCATTGACGATCTGGAAAGACTGAACTTTTTATCAACCACATGAAGCCATAAGTGCCATGGAGGGCAAGATAGACCCAGGGAGCTAGAGTAAAATTATGATAAATGACCATGAGCCCCAAGACTACGGCAAAAGTTAGAGCTTTATGTAAATTGATGGGATATTTGATTTTCATAGGGGATGATTAACGCTAATTAATGTTTTAATCATACATTCGAGCTTCCAAAGCGCTAGGATTTTCCTCACAATAAAGTTCAAACTCAGATTTTGGCTTTTCGACAAAGTCGCTCTTATTGAGAATATCGCTGATCGAAATAATCCCTAATAATTCACCTTTAACCACAGGAGCGCGGCGAATCTTAGTATTAGCAAACAGGCGCGCAACGTACTCAACTCCTAGCTCGGGGTTAACAATCACACAGGGTTTAGTCATGATTTCATAAACACGCATTTGTTTTGGATCATGTCCAAATGCCGCAACCTTATAGACAATATCGGTTTCCGTCACAATACCATAGGGGTCAGAATCGCTGCGACACTCCACAATCAAAGCCCGCAGACCCTTTTCTTTCATGGTTTCTACTGCTTTAGCGATGGTCGCCGAGCCGCTGATAGTAACCACATTCTTGGTCATAATCTCCTGTGCCTGCATCATGGCATTTTCTCCTAAATAATAGTCATTAGTTACTTATTAAATTAATCATCGTAAATGCGACACTCCAAAGCATCAGGATTGTCTGCACAGTAAGCTTCCAGAGAGCTAGGAGCTTTTTGCTCTTTACGTTGATGAGCCGCAGCCGCCTGTAATTCTTCAACGGCATCCCATGCCGCAGCACATTCAGGGGAAGTGTCACCCTTACTAGCGCAAATAGAACGAGCTTCATCTCGTGCCGCATCGATTCTGTCTTCGAGATAGAACTGCTTGGGTTTTTCGACAAAATCACTCTTCTTCAAAATGTCACTGATAGAGATAATCCCCAAGAGCTTGCCTTCTATCACAGGAGCGCGACGAATCTTAGTGTTGGCAAACAGCCGAGCGACATACTCAACGCCTAAATCAGGATTAACCACGACACAGGGCTTCGTCATAATTTCATAGACTCGCATCTTTTTCGGGTCATGTCCAAAAGCTGCAACTTTATAGACAATATCGGTTTCCGTAACAATACCGTAGGGGTCGGCATCACTACGGCGATCAACAATCAACGCTCTTAAACCCTTATCTTTCATTATTTTTACGGCTTCGGCTACAGTTGCCGAACCACTAATGGTGACCACATTAGTTGTCATGATGTCTTTGGCTGAAAGCATAAAGATTTATCTCCTATGAATTAGAATTTAATTAACTCTAGGCTATTAGCCTTAGGGGATAAATAGGTAAAAATACCCACTTATGTGACTCTACCTAGAGCTTGCTGGCTATAGCTCTGTTTAATTACATTGCCATTGATCAAACACATTACCATCTATTGTCTCTCTGAGTGCGTCTTTAAATTAGCTGACAAACAGTTTAAATCCTTAACTGTTTTTCCAAGACATTACTGTAGGTTTCATAGGTTTGAGTGCCGAAAAAATTTTCAATTACTTTGCCATCTCGAAATACTAAAACTGCGGGGATACTTTTGATGCCATATTGCTTGGCTGCTGCGGGGTTTTCGTCGATGTCTACTTTAACCACAGTGGTTGATTCAGCATAGTCTGTGGCTAGCTGATCGATTAATGGTGCAACTACCTTACAAGGACCACACCAAGTTGCAGTATAGTCCGCAACTACTAGCTGATTCTCGGCGATTAATTTTTCCAGTTCACTGTGATTAACGAAATTTGCTTTATTATTTGAAGTCATAATTTTTAGAGCTGAAACTTTTATTGTTAAACTGACTTGTAAACGGTTTAAAACTGGCTAATTGGACATCATGAGCGCGGAAAATCTGCCAACCCACAATCAAATTTGGCAAAGACTAGAACAAGGCAGAAAGGTTAAGGCTGAGTCGGGTGGCTACGCTGGCTATGGCTCCCCTGCGTTTGGTCAAAAAGTTATTGACGGTGAGCTAGTAGCAGATGAGGGAGAACAGCAAATTATTGAACTAATTCGCCGTCATCATAAATCTGGTAAATCTCTACAGCAGATTGCCAACTGGCTTAACCAGCAAGGCTATAAAACTAAGCGTGGTCAGCAGTGGCGTCGCATCTCTATTAAACGAGTTCTTGATCGCCTGTATGGCAAAAGCCAAAAAATTTCTAGCGTTCATGATTCATCTAGAGCAAGCAAACAACCTTAGTCAACCTAAAATACTATTATTTCTAGCGTTGATAGTTTATTCCGTTACATCTCTAATATAAACCCTAAAGGGAGGTAAAACTATACCCCGAGACAAATAAATCGTTGATTATGTGACATCCGTCAATAAAGATGGCTCAATATTTAGAGAGCAAAGAAAGCTGAAAATCCATGCTAGTTGCCTGATTTCAGCGTTATTTTCAACTATTAATCAATATTGTTTTCGCTTAGAAAGCTTAATAAAACTTAAACTAGTTAAGGTTGACTCATTGACGAATCCAAATATCAATCCCATCTTGCTATGAAATTTAATGAGCGGCTGTTTACCTCGCCAGATATTGAATCAGCGATTGATCCCTCACCGTTAGTTATTACCCCAGAGACATTATTAACTGAGGCGATCGCCATGATGGGTCAAGCTAAAGGGACAAGCTGTAGATTGAGGGAGAGTGAGCAAAGTCCTAATGCAGAGTTTCAAATCGATAAGCGCTCTAGCTATGCTCTGATTATGACAGAATCAGAGTTACAGGGGATTTTAACGGAAAGAGATGTTGTCAAACTAACAGCCCAAAAACTAGCGTTTGATTCGGTAGTAGTTGCCGAAGTGATGACTCAACCATTAATTACTTTAGATAAAAATAATTTCCCAGATATTTTTGCGGCGTTATTTTTATTTCGTCGTTATCGTATTCGCCATCTACCGATTATGGACGAGAATAATAACCTATTGGGGGTAGTGTCACCAGAAACTATCCGTCAGGCGATGCGACCTGCAAATTTACTCAAACTGAGACGAGTCCGTGATGTGATGAGCCAGCATGTAATTCATGCTCTAACAACGGATAGTGTATGGCATCTCGTGCAGTTGATGACTGAACATCAGGTAAGCTGTGTAATTATTACCGAAGCCGATGAAGCAGAAAATATCCTATGTCCCGTAGGAATTATTACCGAACGAGATATTTTGCAGTTTCAATGTTTGCAGATTAGATTAGATAGTCTCACAGCAGGAGAGGTAATGAGCAGCCCTCTATTTCTGTTGAGTCCAGAAGATTCACTGCTGGCTGCGCATCAAGAAATGCAGCGTCGTCGAGTGCGTCGACTAGTTGTGTCCTGGAATTGGGGACGAGGATTAGGAATTATCACTCAAACCAGTATGCTACGTATCTTTGATCCGATGGAAATGTATGGTGTGATTGAGACTTTGCAGAGTACAATCCAGCAGTTGGAGGCAGAAAAAGCCAAGCTGTTAAAGTTAGTCAATCAAAATTAAGTAGTTCAGGATCAATAAATTTGGCTCGTTAAGGTTGTTAGTGGTTGGTGGCAATAGTTTCTAACCTGTTTAACTTTTCTAATAGATGTTTTTAACTGCTAGTTAATTTTATAATATAAAAATTATAAATTCAAATAATTAGTAATTTATAAATTGTAAATAATGTTGCGATCGCAATAATTAATGCAGATATTTTTCCCATCACTTCAAGGACAAGAGGTACTTGTTTTATAGGTATGGTAAATCTTTGGTGAGGAATTAATTGCCATCCTAAGAATGTCCCCGCCAAAAAGCCACCAAGATGAGCAGGATTATCGATTACCTCATGGGCTAGTAGCCCTGCCAAAAAAGTATAAACAGTGGCTTTTGCTAACATCTGCTGATGAGTTACGGGAAATAGATGTTTGTGTTTTCTGCTTAAAATGAATAAAAAACCTAATAATCCCATAATGCCACCAGATGCTCCCACAGATGATAAATCAGGTATTAAAAATAAACTAAACAGGCTTCCAGATAGAGCAGAAATCAAAAATATCAAAGGGACGTAGATACGATGAGTCGTAACTTCAATTAATTTACTGAGAACTAAAAGAGCAGAAATATTAAACAGAAAATGCAGGAGGTTACCATGCAGTAATGTTCCTGTTAATAATCTCCATACTTCTCCCTGCCAGACTGCTGGTTTAACAATTCCTGCTGTTGCAATAGAGGAATTTATTTGAGGTATAAAAAAAATAATTGCTTGTACTATAGCTACCAAAGATACAGCGGCAACTAATTTTTGAGTCCAAGGAGCATCTGAATTTTTAATCCATGCAGTATAGCGATTTTGTTGGCTATTTTCTTGAAGACGTTGGGGTGTTTTGATGCGAGATTGATATAATCCCCAGGCATGTTCTATCGTGGGAATCAGAGCAATTGCCATCCAATTAAAGAGCATAATTTGTCTAACTGCACTGGAATCAGATAAATTTTGCCAAAATATTGCTCCCCAAAATAGGCAGTTAAGAAAATCACTCTGTAGTGCTTTTTTGAAAAAGCTTTTTTCTCTGGCATGGAGAGCATCATGCAGCCAAACTATTTCTTCTGGAGACACTAAATATGGAGTTTCTGGAGTCCAAATTAGGGTAATTAATTTTTTGTGGTCAGATTTGATATTTTCAATCAGAGATGGACGAGAACAGGTCAAAAGCTTTTCCCCATTACAATAGCCATAAGTATCTGTACTAGGTGGACTGGAAAATACTTTGTTTTCCATCCAGGGGGGAATATTCGTATTTGTGCTGGAAGAGATTGGGTTTAATTTGAGAAAATTTTCTACTTTACCCTGTTTTGTTTTATTATTTTCTGGCTTTGATTTATTTTTAGCTTGTTCCCAAAAAGCCACCTTATTAGCTAGTTTATCCTTATTTAATAAAGCAATATGTAAGGGATTAGTTTTCTTCGTGTACTCTATGATTGTTTGAGTAAATTTATTCGGTTTAGCTAAAAATAATGGTATCCAAAGGGGAACTGTCGAATTGACAAAAAATAAACGTAAATATTTACAGCCTAGAAGATTATAAGTCTCAATTCTATCCATCTCATCCCAGGCAACAAAACTCCCGTTTCCCCGAAAATCATATCCATAAATTCCCGTTGGTTTTACTATCAGTTGATAAGTATATACATTGTAAGTGCTAATAATAAAGGCAAAAGCAATTAATGGAATAAATAACGTTAAACAAGCATAAGTTACCGAATATTTAAGATTTCCAGAACTGCTAACCCATAGCAATAATAAAGGTATGACAACAAACATCCATGAATTGATTGCTATTGCTCCCCAAGCAGTTACCCATATAGATGAGCGAAATTTTAAATCTGACATGAATCAACAATTATCTAATAGCGATCGCTTAACAAGATAATTGTTCTGACTGTTTTAAGCAGTGATTCAACCACGAAAGGACATTATAAATTTCAACTAACTACCTTTCTTTATACCCCCCTGATTGCATAACTTTCGTTAAGCACAATTTCTACTCAGTTAGATGAGCTTATCTCGATCAGTATCATACTAAATCCGATTACCAAAATACACTTACTAAATGTAAACCTGAAAAACCTCAAACCCCGTTACTCGTTACCCGTTACCCGTTACCCGTTACCCGTTACCCTTGCATAATCAATAAGTGTTCTATCTAAACAGGATTTAGTATCACAGGTAAAACAATAGTAAGCTTAGTTCTTTATTCCCGTTGAGGTAATTCCTTGAATGAATTGTTTTTGACCAATTAAAAAGAGAAATAGTACAGGAATAGTGGCAATAACCACCGCCGCCATTAACAATGACCAATCACTAGTAAACTGTTCTTGAAACTCCGCAAGAGCTAGCTGAACGGTTCTTAATTCAGGACGAGTCGTAAATACTAAAGGCTTAAATAAATCATTCCACTCGCCAATAAAGGTAAACAAAAAGAGGGTAACTATTGCTGGACGAGAAAGGGGGAGCATAATCTGCGTCAGAATTTGCAGGCGGTTTGCTCCATCTAGTGTCGCCGCCTCCTCCAACTCTACGGGGATACTGGCAAAATATTGCCGCATGAGAAAGATGCCAAAGCCGTTAGCCGCAGTGGGTAAGATTAATGACCAATAGGTATTGATTAAGTTAGCCCAGGTCAAAATAATAAAGGTAGGAATTACTAGTAATTGAAAAGGAATTACTAGGGTGACCAGAATTATTAATAAGATTGCCTGTTGACCCTTGAATTTTAGTCTAGCTAAAGCATATCCTGCTAATGCTGAAGTAATAATTTGCAAAGCGGTAACTGAAAGGGCAATAATCGTCGAGTTGGCAAAAGCAAAGAGGAATTTACCCTGATGCCAAGCCTGCTGATAATTAGCGGTAGTAAAATGCTGCTCTGGATCACTGAAGGAGCTTTGTAATACTACTAGTAGAGGAAACAGAACGACTATAGCCCCCAAGACTAAGGCTATCAAAGTAAATAGTTTGCTCCAGTCCACTCCAGACAAAAAATGCGATCGCGGTTTCATCAGAGAAATTCCCTCTATATTTACCCAGGCTTATTTTATCGAATCAGCAGAGAATGACCTCGACAGTTAAATATAGTTAATTGGCAACAGATCTTTACTATATTAATAGTGACTCTCGGACTGAAAGGAATTGTGGTGCGAGATCTGGTGCGAGAAGAATCAGCCACCAGTGAAATTTTAGGCACAGTACTGCTTTTTAGATTGATTGGTGCGGCGATCGCCACCTTGATATCCTACAGCGTCAGTTCTTATTTGTGCTGTATCATTCATTCTCCCAATGCCAAAACGGGGGGGGGAAATGCTAACGAAAGCCCTATTCGTGCCGTTTCTTTGGCGACAAAATTTATTTTATCTCTGTCAGCTTAAGAAATATTTAAAATGAACACCGTGAGGCTAAATTGAAGTTTAGTTTACAGTCTTCACAATTGATAAATAGTAATATTACTAGTAGATAATAGTCGATATTAACTGTCGCTGAATAGTTACAAATTTTTGCGCTAACTACTTTTAATTTGCAACTTTGCCTCTCTTGTGCATAACATAAAAGTAATATTGTTTTTTACTAGTAGTTTAATTCTGTAGGTAAACTCAAGTAATATCAAAAGATTTGAGGCACATTTATATTAAAAATTTATAAATAAATAATTTATATTTTCAAGTCGTATTTTAAGTCATGAAATAGTTTGAAGAGCCTTGATGTGAATATGAGTAAGTTAAATTTCTTGAAGTATCTAGTCTTAGCATCAATAATCGCTTTAGCAAGTCTCAGAGCTATTGCAGCCAGAAGTAGTACAGCTGGCATCATACAAGTAAGCTGTGAGCAGCAAACCGAAGTCCCGACAGTAATTGCTACTTTGTCTAACCAGTCAGCCTCCCAAGTTGTGCCAATACTCTCTTTTCTCCCAGAATATTTTTCTACCCCAGATGCCTTAAGTAACTGTGAAAATACCGCTGCCAAGCTCAACATTTTCTATCAAAAAGAGCAAATGAACTATCTGGCAAGCGATGCCATTGACGAGATGCCAGTAATTTGTGCTGTAGAACGCAGGGGTTTGGGCTGTGACAGCTATGGGAGTGCGGTCTTATTTTCACTAAAGCAGCCAGTCAGTCCTGCTCAACTGCTGTTCGATATGTTGGGGGATAATTTTAAAGGTACTCAGCTGCCTTCTTCTCGAACGGTGAGTCGCATTTACACTGATTTAAGACCTGATTGGTGGCCTTTCTAAAGCTGTTATACCAAATAATTGTCAGAATTAATTAATTACTGACATTGCTTGATTGCTGCTCGAGCGCCTTGATAATTCTGGTTGAGCTTAGTTGCAGCGGCAAATGCTTCTCTCCCCTGAGAGTAATTTTTGGATTTACATCGGGCTTGTCCCAAATAAAACCAAGCTTGAGCCTGTTCTTCAACTGAGAATTGGGCTTGTCTCAAGAGCATTTCTAGCTGATTCTGGGCTTGCTGATATTTTTCTAAGCTAATTAAACTAATTCCCTGTCCCAGGTGAGCTGGAAAATAATCAGAGGAATAGCTGAGGGCTCTTTGGTATGCTCGGGCAGCATTTTCATACTGCTGTTGTCGATGCCAACCGTTACCTAAGACTGTTAAAGCCACGGCAAACTCTTGACGAATATGCTCTTTGCCCCTAGCGACTTTAATTTGCTCTAATTCTTGAATTGCTTGCTGAATTACCGTCATTGATTCTTCTTTTCTCCCCAGGGCGGTTAAAGATTCGCTCTTATTGATTAAAAAAATTGGGTCCCCTTGATTTAAAGCGATCGCTCGTTCAAAAGCAGCAAGGGCTTTATTGTATCTTTGCTGATTGTACAGCGCCTCTCCACGACAGTTCCAAGCATAACTTGCTTGTGGCTCAATAACCGTAGCCGTTGAGCAAGATTCCTGCATATCTTCGTATCTTCCTAGACCTGCAAAAGCATAACCGCGGTTAGTCCAAGCTTGAAAGTAATTACTATCTATATTGAGTAGCTGATTGTACTGCATCAGGGCTAGGTTAAATAGCTTTTGATTTAATAATTCATTCCCTTGTCGAAAAGCTAATCTAGTAGCTGCGATCTTGGTAAAGTCAGTAACTAGTAGAGTCAATAAACCAGCAATGCTCAGTAGCACCATGACATTTGGAAATTTGAGCCAGCTATTTTGCCGCTTCATAAGATGATTTCTATTTTCTCTCCCTGGAGTTTTTAGTATTACTGGCTGGAATTCTAACAGCTTTTTTTGATATGTTCCATCCTGAAATCAAGTATCTAAAGTTCCTCCTCCGTACGACACCACTCACTCCAGCCACCACCATAGAGCTTAGTATGACTGAACCCCCGCCACATTTAAAGAAAGAAAGTTGACGCAGACAATAACCCCTGAACCACAATAGACAATAATTTCTGACTCTGGGGCAAGATCCTGCCAAGGTTGCTGCTGCTGAGATAAAGGTTTGAGATATTCTGCTGCATTACTAACTTGCTTCCAGAAAGCCATGGGAAACCCATCAATTGGAATTTTTCTTTTCAACCTCTTAAGAGTTGCACACGGCGTAATAAGTAATAAGTGTTCTAATCTAAGTCTGTTTTGCCATATCAAACAGCATCCTAATCTATACTCGTATTGCTATGAGCAGTTGATTAGTTAATGCTAAGTTCTATGGTATTTATGAGCAAAGATGGCGGCTTGAGTGCGATCGCGCAGATCTAAAGCCCGTAGGATGCTGTTTACATGGTTTTTAACCGTGCGTTCGCTAATATACAGTTCTTGGGCAATTTCTTTATTGCTGTGTCCCTTGGCGATTAGTTGCAGCACATCTTTTTCCCTGGCGGTTAGACGAGTCAGTTCTTCTGGAGGAGAAGGGCTAACCGAGGGGGAATTCTTGGAGATCGCCTTAGCGAGAATTCCTGGGCTCATTTGGGAGTAGCCATCATTAACCGAACGAATTGCCCTGGCTAGGTCTGCCGAAGGAGTATCCTTGAGTAAGTAACCCAGTGCCCCCTTGGCGATCGCCTGAGTAACGTATTCATCATCATCAAAGGTAGTCAAAACCAAAATTTTAACTTCAGGCATTCTTGGTTTCAGACTAGCGATCGCCGCTACTCCATCCATAATAGGCATACGGATATCCATTAACACCACATCGGGCTTGAGCTTAAGGGTTTGCTTGATCGCTTCCTGACCGTTTGCGGCTTCTCCGATAACTTCGAGGTCATCATAGGTTTGTAGGAGACTGGATAATCCTTCTCTCACGATATTTTGGTCATCTACCAGCAAAATCCGAATCATTAGTTGAGTAGGTCGATATAAACAAAATTAATTGGTTAAAACAGTTTGTAGTTAGTCGTTAGTGGTTAGTGGGAATTGCTGTAACTGAAGTTGTATTTCTTAACCTATATGACTTGATTTTGCTCTACTTACTTAAGTAAATGTTTAATGCTCAATGTTTAATGATAAATGATAGAGGAATTACCACGTAAATCGAGCATCCTTTACCTATTGCGCTATCAATAGTTATTCTGCCCTCTAGTGCTGCTACCCTTTCTCGCATACCCTGTAAGCCAAATCCAGTTGTATTGCCCGCAAGAGCAAATCCTTTCCCGTTGTCCTGAAGTAATAGGGAGATCGAGTCTTTAGTTTGTTCAAGATTTAAAGTCACCTTAGTCGCCTGGCTGTGTTTGGCAATGTTGGTTAATGCCTCCTGAACAATGCGATAGAGAGAAGTTTTAATCTCAGTTGAGATAGAGTAAGGCAGATTGATCTGACAATCAAAAATTAAATCATGACTAGCTTGAAAATTAACTATTAACTCTTCTAGGGCTTGCTTGAGAGATCGCTGTTGCAGAGGATTCTTGATTAAAATGGCGACGGAAGCACGAATATTTTTCAAAGCCTCTTTACCCAACTCCCTAGCTTGGGCTAAGTGTGATGCTGCTTTAGCAGAATCGCGCTCAAAAAATAGGGCGGTATTCTCTAACTGAATACTTTGGGCGGTGAGATAGTGACCGACAGAATCATGGATTTCCCTGGCGATACGGTTTCTTTCCTGGAGGGTTGCCTGGTGTTCAATTCGTAAAGCGTAGTCCCGCAAACGACGATGAGCCTCCACTAATTTAGTTCGGCTTTCGTGTTCGGCAATAACCGCACTCACTAACAGCAGCACAAACCCCAAGACAAAGGCATACAGTAGCGTTGAATTCAGGGCAAAACCAAACAGGGCTGGGCGCAATTCTTCTGGCGGTAACCGTCTCAACGCACGAGGAATCGGTCTTCCCCAAGCAATTCCAAACCAGCTTATTCTGAGGATAGAGAGTATTTGTACCATTAAAAAAGAAGCGTAAGCCGTAACGGCGATCGCAATTCTGCCTCCCCAGCCAAATAGTAAACAGCCCCGAATTGCTACGATTAATAGCAAAACGGGAAAGATTCTCTCTCCACTCCTAACCAATAGGGCGATCGCCCAACTTAATCCCCAACTGCCAATAATATATACAGACTGCATTACTTTGGAGTCACGGGGAGGACTTAAACCGATCACGCCCAAGATGCCAAGACAGGTAATTCCTAAAAGATTGGCGTGCATTGGCTCAAATAACCAACGGTGATGAGGACGTAAAACTGAGGTGCCAAAGGTAATAAATAGGGCTATTCCTAGCAAAATCCATTCTAGGTAAAGCAGCAGTCGCCAAGGATGTTCAGAGCGCAAATTTACCATTATTCAGTGTGGAGTTGCTCATCGTTAACTAATCTTAGACGCTGTTACTCCATAAGCTAAATTAATAGTCCTAAAGTACTAGAGCAATTTAGGAATTTGGATCGAGGTAGTTAACCACTGGGCTTTTTAAGATGTAGTTAATTAAAGTTTTCAACTACTTGAGGTGAATTAAATTGATTAACTGGAAACCCATTTTAGTAGCAGCTACCTTGACCGCTTTACCCTTAACCGCCTATGGAGAAACCATTAATAATATTGACACTCCATCTACCGAAATCAATCTTGCCCAGCGCTGGAGGCAGAGCGAGCGGGGTAAAGGGCAAAGAATGGAGCAAATACTGCAACAATTAGACCTGACAACAGAGCAATCTCAACAAATCGACACCATTCGCCAACAGGCAAAAAATAACGCTCAAGATTTGCGTCAGCAGCTACAAGCCCAAAGAGAACAAATGAAAGCCCTGTATGCTAGTGATGCAGATGCCGCAGAATTACGCAATCAATATCAAGCAGCTAAATCTTTACGGGAGCAATTAGGCAATAATCGTTTTGAAACTATGCTAGAAATCAGAGAAGTTTTGACCGTAGAACAAAGAGCCAAATTTACCGAATTATCCAAACCTAAAGATAGAGGATTTAGTTAGTAAACATTAGACCTCTTGGACGAATACGAATCTTAGCGGTTTCAGCAATTATCTGAAATTCTCTAAATAGCTTGTCAAAAATAGCTTTGACTTATTCATTAAATTATTTATGCAAGAGGTCTATTAAAAGTAGCTTGCTATCTAAACCTGACTAGTTAAGAATTCTAGCAGCTTATTGAGCTTAATAAGCTAAAAAACCCCGCTGGCTTAAATCAACGGGGTTTTTATAACTAAAACTTGAAATATCGGAATAATGCTCTTGCTCTAAACCGATATAGTCTCTTTAGACTTAGAAGGAGATTGCTCAAGCTTTTGAGGCGACTCAAGTTCTAATTGCAGAGAAGGCTTCTCCGTAATTAAGCGGGCTCCTCTACCCTGAGTAATATAGTTCCACGCCCACTGAATCATCACAACTAATTTATTGTCAAATTCAATGAGGTAGTAAATGTGGGCAAATACCCAGATAATCCAGGCAATAAACCCTGAAAATCTGGCAAAATTCAGATTTGCCACCGCTTTATTCTGCCCAATCACCGCCATACTGCCAAAATCTTTGTATTGAAAAGGCTTTGGCTTCATGCCGATCGCTCTTTTCGCAATCAGTTCAGCTACATACTCTCCCTCCTTCATAGCTACGGGGGCAACTCCAGGCAGAGGTTTATCGTCCTGATGGGCAAAATTAGCCAAGTCACCAATCACGAAAATATCAGAGTATTTCTTAAGGCTCAAATCAGACTCAACAATAACTCGACCAGCCCGATCAAGTTCTGCGCCTGCTCGATCTGCCAGCACCTTACCCATGAATGAAGCCCTGACTCCCGCTGCCCAGAGGATTGTATGAGCGGCAACTGTCTGAGTCTGATCCCCTTGGCGGTAAGTTACAGTATTGTCGCCAATGTTGGTTACTAAGGTCTTGGTCTGCACATCTACCCCCAGTTCTACCAGAGACTTTTGTGCTGCTGCGGAGGATTCTGGGGGATAAGGGGGTAAAATACGATCCATGCCCTCAAACAGTAAAATTCTGGCTTGGGTGGTATCAATATCACGGAAATCGTCCTTAACCGACTGATGGGCAATTTCAGCGATCGCACCAGCTAATTCAACCCCTGTGGGACCTCCTCCCACCACGACAAAGGTTAATAACGCCTGGCGCTTTTCGGGATCGGTTTCCTTTTCTGCTGCTTCAAACGCCATAAATATCCGCCGCCGCATCTCTAAGGCATCTTCAACGGTTTTTAAACCTGGGGCATCATCCTGCCACTGATCGTTCCCAAAATAATGATGGCTAACCCCAGTAGCAACAATCAGGGCATCATAGCTAATTGCTTCTCGCTCTTCTAAATAAACCTTTTTCTCCTCGGGATCAACATCAACTACCTTATCTAATAAGACTTTGGTATTCTTATGCTTACTCAAAACAACCCGCAACGGAGATGCAATATCGGCGGGAGACAGAGTGCCAGTTGCTACTTGATAAAGTAAGGGTTGAAATAGGTGAAAATTGCGTTTATCAATCAACGTCACCTTTACAGGGGCATCTTTGAGGGACTTAGCTGCATAAAGTCCACCGAAACCACCTCCAACAATAACTACATGAGGAAGCGATCCAGAGTTATCTTGGGGCTTATTCCCAGAGGTATGCGTATCAAGACCGACAGTCTGCTTATTTTGAGTATTAGTCATAGTTCGAGTAGGGAGATGAATAAGGATATAATGCTTTGGATAAATTTTTCCTGATATAAAAAACCCGTAATATGAGAAATTAATTTCTAGCAATTATATACTAATATTAACTTCTGTAAAGTAATATCCAAAAAGTCATCAGATATTCAAGTTGCTGCATAAGTAAGCCTCCCTGTCAATCTTAGGTATAGCTTTTATTTGTCAAGAATGATGTAGCAGAGAAAACATAAAGCTCAAGGCTGGAGATTCACGATCTGCTTTAAAAGTTTATATGGTGTTGTTTGAGGATAAATGCGATCGCACTATAAAATTCCGTATACTTACCATCAGCACTAGTTTTTTCAAAGGCAGCAATGAGTTTTTTGAGATCATCACCACTCAAATCTTCAATTCCATCTAGTATTCCTTCAAGAGCTTTGCTTCGCATTTTTCTCAGCTTGTCTATATCGAGAGCTAATCTTTTAATAGTTTCTTTAGCTGCTAACTGTTTAGCTGGATCTTGTGTCGGCAATATTTGTCCATCATCTGTGTAGCGAAAAAAATCAGAACAGTCACTAATTAGAGGAGAAACCATCAAAGCTGTCTCGTACCATCCTGCTTTTTTGTGTCCATAGTGAACAGGGATAGTGGGAAGATTTTCTCTTTCTCCTTGACAGGAGGCAATTAAATTTGTGTAGTCCAAGGCTAAATCAGGATCTTGATTTCTTGGCTTGAAATGCTCTATATGACTATTTTTCTGATTAATTCTTCTTTCACAATAACAACAAATATAACCTTGTTCTTTTAATAGAGATTGATGAACTAAATCTTTTTGTGGGTTTTGGAAATTATCCCAACTTGGTTGCCAATCTTCGTTCTTTTGATTTTTCCAGGCAGTAAAATCCTGTGGTGGCTGATTTTTCTTAATATACTTCAACTATTTAAGATCTCCCTGCGTCGAATAGAAGTAGCCGCCTTAATTAATTCTGGTTCATCAGAGCCAATTTTGTTAACAATTTCTTGACGTAGCTGTTGAGCATTATTTAGCTTCCCTTCATCAATTAATTGAAATAGCTTTAGAATATCTTTTTTAATTTCTTGAGGACGTTCTGAAACTCCCATAATATCTTCCAAAATACTGTTGCTATCTCTACCAAAAGAACTTTGCGGTTTTCTAGCAACTATTTCTGCATTAAAAGACTCTAAAAGATAAATATTTTCTGACTTTATGTGACTCAATACTTGTGGTGAATGAGTTGTAATAATAAATTGACAATTAGGAAAAGTTCTTTTGAGTGCTGGTATAATATCTCTTTGCCATGCTGGATGAAGATGTAATTCAATTTCATCAATAAGGACAATTGCGTCTCCTTGAAGTGCATTTTGACAGTTAGGATTAGCAATTGCTAGTCTTCTAGCTAAATCTCCTACCATTGCAAGTAAGCATTTTTCACCACTAGATAACTGATTAACAACTAATTGTTGCTCCTCTTTTTCTAAAGTCATTCGCAAAGGAGATCTTTGAACTCTTAAATTTAAAAACCCTGGTAACATTTGATAAATTGCTTTTCTAACAGTTTCTAGCTGTTGATCTTCGCTTTCCTGATTATATCGATAATTTTCATTCTCCAAGTCTTCTCTATTTCTAAACCATTCAAAAAAACGTCTAAAATCAATTGCCTCTTTAGCCAAAGCTAAATCATAAGCATTGATAGGATCGAATAGATGTTTTTTCTTTATTCTTAAAGGAACATCAAGTACTGCTCTATTAGTTGGATAATAAACGGCTAAAGGTAATGATATTTGATCATCAATCTGATTTTTCTTATGTATATTTTTAATTAGTTCTCTTAACCTAACTAAATCACTGCTGGTATTTTTACCATGTCCCTTTTTTACTTTAGTTAAAGACCATGTTACATCTTGAAAATCAAGCGTGTTGACCGTAATTTCATTGTGAGCTTCTTTATCTTTATAGTTTATATCTGAATCAAGAAAATAACTTCCTGAACCTTGTAAGTTTTGAACGCGGGCAGTAAACCAAGATAATAAAATAGCCAGACAATCAAGAACGCTAGATTTGCCGACTCCATTGATGCCGATTAATACAGTAGGCTCTTTCAAGTCGAAGTCTAGCGTCAAATCTCTAATTCCCCGAAAAGAATTAATTTTCAGTTGTTTAACTTTCATGACACTTACCACCCTACACAAAAGATATTGTTCACAATTAATCTATATCAGGATAGAACTTGTGAAAGATTATCTTGTTTACGTTGTTTACTATCTATACTTTACAATCTCAACCTATCAATTTAAACTGAGATATGAATTCCCTCGATCGCAAGTTATTTAGAGACTTATGGCACGCCAGGGGACAGGTAATAGCGATCGCTCTGGTGGTTGCCTGTGGTATTGCTAGCTTTGTCATGGCTCGTAGCGCCTATAGCTCTCTGGCTCTAACCCAAGAAACCTACTACAACGAATATCATTTTGCTCAGGTATTTGCCTCCCTCAAACGTGCCCCAGAACCGCTAAAAACCCAAATTGCCGATATTTCAGGGGTAGCACAGGCAGAAACCCGTATCGTAGTAGATGTAACTTTAGACGTACCGAATCTTCCTGAACCAGGCACCGCACGATTAATTTCCCTCCCTGAACAGCAAGCACCGCTACTGAATCAGCCTTTTATTCGCCGTGGACGCTACATCGAACCAGGCAGAGGTGATGAGATTTTAATTAGTGAAGCCTTTGCTGAGGCTAATCAACTACAGTTAGGCGATCGCCTGGGGGCAATTATTAATGGACGCTGGGAACAATTACAGATAGTGGGGATCGCTCTGTCGCCAGAATATGTTTATGAAGTGCGGGGTGGAGGGGAACTATATCCCGATAATAAACGCTTTGGCATTATTTGGATGAGTCGGGAATCTCTCAAGCAAGCCTATGATCTTGATGGAGCATTTAATAACGTTAGCCTAACTCTCAGCCCTGGAGCATCAGAAACTGAGGTCATTAGTCAATTAGATCGCCTCCTAGAAAGATATGGCGGCTTGGGGGCATACGGTAGAGACGATCAGGTTTCCCATCAAATTCTCACCGATGAAATCAAAAGTTTGGAAGTCATGGCAACCATGTTGCCTACAATTTTTCTCGGAATCGCGGCATTCTTGCTCAACGTAGTGCTATCTCGTCTGGTTAGTACTCAACGAGAACAAATAGCTGTCCTCAAAGCCTTTGGCTACCATAATTTAGCTATCGGACTGCACTATCTTAAATTTGTCCTGATTGTGGTTACGGCTGGCTCCTGCTTGGGCATTATTACTGGCTTATGGATGGGAAGAGGACTAACTGAGCTTTATACTGATTTCTACAAATTTCCTCTACTGAGATTTGATTTTAGCCCCACAGTATTAGTTACCGCCATGATAGTTAGCTATGCCGCAGCGGTAATTGGAGCATTTATCGCCGTAAGTAGGGCTGCTGCATTACCTCCTGCCCAAGGAATGCGCCCCGAACCGCCCCCGCAGTTTAAGCCCACCCTGGTAGAGAAATTTGGTTTACAGCGCTTTTTCTCCCCCGCAGGCAGAATTATCTTGCGTAATTTAGAACGTAAGCCGATTCAAGCCAGCCTCTCGATTCTTGGTGTAGCTTTGGCAGTGGCAATTCTCGTTATGGGCAATTACATCATAGATTCAGTGACCTTCTTAATGGATTTTCAATTTCGCCAGGTACAGCGGGAAGATATGACCATCGTATTTAATGAGCCTCGCTCTGCCCGTACCCGTTATGAGGTTACAAATTTACCAGGAGTAATCGATTCTGAGCCATTTCGTATTGTTCCTGCGCGGCTACGGTTTGCACATCGAACCTATCGCACGGCATTAACTGGAATTGAGCCTCAAGGGGAATTTCGTCGTCTGATGAATAAGAATTCTAATTTAGTCTATCTTCCCCATAATGGAGTCGTCTTGACTACCAAACTAGCGGAAATCCTCCATGTGAACCCTGGAGACACCCTAACGGTAGAAGTTCTTGAGGCTAATCGCCCTGTGCGTCAGGTGAAGGTAGCGGGCTTAGTGGATGAGCTTCTGGGCGTACAGGCTTATGTTAATATCAATGCCCTTAATTCACTGATGCGGGAAGGACAAACTATTTCTGGGGCATATATCTCCGTTGATGCCCATCTTGCTGATCAGCTTTATACAGAACTTAAACGCATTCCTGCAATTACTGGTATCTCTACGCGACAGGCAAGTTTGAATAGCTTTGAGAAAATTAGTGCCGAAAATCTCCAGATTATGACTAATTTCTTAATCGCCTTTGCCTGCATTATTACCGTGAGCGTTGTCTATAATTCCGCGCGCATTGCTTTATCTGAGAGGAGTCGAGAACTAGCTAGTTTACGCATTATCGGCTTTACGAAAGCTGAAGTCACCTTTATTTTGCTGGGAGAGCAGGCAATTTTAATTCTGTTATCCATTCCCCTCGGTTACCTTATTGGCTATGGTTTTGCTGGTGTAATGTCAGAAGCATACGATTCTGAACTTTACCGCTTGCCGTTAATCATCAATAACTCTACCTATGCCTTGGCGTTTATCGTTGTCATGTTAGCAGCATTTTTTTCTGGTTTAGTTATTCGTCGCCAAATCAATCGCTTAGATTTAATTGCTGTCCTGAAAACACGGGAATAATTAACGATAGTTATGGATATGAATATCGACCTGTTGGGATAGCTCTAAGCTTTAAGCCATAAGCTCTAAGCCTCTTAGATATTTATTCAATACTAAATGTTAAATGTTCAATGCTTAATGTTAAATGTCCAAACTCGCGCGTTCCCAAGCCAGTCCGTCCTAAAGGATACCGCTCCGCATATTGCGGAGGCTCCCTCCGTTGTAGGAACTGGCGTTTGCGCCTAGAGGCGTCCTAAAGTATACCGCTTCGCACGCCCCGAAGGTAGTCCTTTAGGATAACGCGGGGTCGCTCGTCAAAACTATCCCATCAAAATAACGTTATCAATTACGTGAATTACCCCATTATCGGCTTCAATATCGGCGCTAATCACCGTAGCATTTTTGACCTCAAAATTTTCGGTGCAGTCAATGGAAATAATCGAACCCTCTACAGAAATAACTGAATCAACCTGAGCCAATTCAGCCTGCATTAACTTCCCTGCAACCACGTGATAGGTGAGAATTCTAGCTAGTTGGGGGGGATTTTGTACTAACGTCTGAATTGTACCAGGAGGCAATTTGGCAAATGCCTCGTCAGTAGGAGCAAAAACGGTAAATGGACCAGGAGACTTGAGAGTCTCTACTAGGTTAGCTGTTTTTACCGCAGTTACCAAAGTACTAAATTCTGGTGCGCTGACCGCAATCTCAACAATATCTGCCATGTCGTTTGTTTATTCTCTGAGTCAAGGGAATTGATTTATTTTGACAGAGTAATTATACAAAAGGATTGATAGCTTTTCTTTAAGCTCTTATTTGATAATCTAGTCGGTTTACCCTCAAACATGCCTTAATAAGCAGGTAAAATCCCTATAATCTCAAAATAAAGATTGATTTGGGTCAAGACTCTCTTAATAATGAATTCTATTGGGCATCATAGCTTGTCTATTCAATGGCAAAAAATACGTCAGCGGATTAATTCTTCTCTCGCCAATGTATTCAATCAATCCCTGAGCAAAGATTTTTACTATTCTTGTGTAGTGGATGCTACTCCCTTATTTTATTGGCAATCTTGGGGATTGGTTAATTCTTTGATTCAATGCGCAAAGGTTTTGCCCCAACAGATATATGTACACTGTACGCCAGAAGTAGATCGAGCTTTTTTAGAACAGCTTAAGACTTTAGGTATTAACTTGAAAGCAATTGAGCGCTTTGGTGATGGCAAATACTGTAATAAAATTGCTCAGCTAAAAACCGAGGAACTTACAAGAGCAAAATGTGTATTCTTGCTAGATACTGACACAATTGTTTTAGGTCAGCTAACAGAAGTCTACACTGATAACGTGATCAAAGGTAAAATAGTCGATCTTGCTAATCCGCAGTTATCAGTTTTACAGGAAATTTTTACGCAGGCAGGTTTTTCTGATCATCCTGCAATTTGTTCAGCGGATTATGAAGCAGATTTAACCTTTGCCAATAATTTTAACGGTGGTTTTTATGCTGTACCTGGAAACTTAATCAAGCATCTAGGGGAGCGATGGCATTATTGGGCATTATGGCTAATTGAAAATTGCTCAATCTTGAAACGAATTAATAAACAGGATCATGTGGATCAAATATCTTTTGCTATGGCTAGCCATGAATTGTCTCTGAGCGTAGAACAGATTAATCGTCAGTTCAACTATCCTCTACATTTGGAGGAAGAGAAAACAGGATATCCGAGAGTAATTCATTATCATCGTAATATCAGTCCTACAGGGATGTTAGAGGTTACGGGAGAACAAGATTCTGAGTTTAGCCTTGCTGTTGAAGATGCTAATCGGCTATTGGGTCGTTGTTTTAATAATCAAATTTTCTGGTCTTTTCGCTATCAAATGTATGCTGAGTTGGGTTCTGGTGTGGGTAGCCGAGGAGAAAACTTAAACTATAAGAGAGAGCTATTAAGAAAGTTGGGAATTGAAACAAGTCAAAGTATTCTTGATGTTGGCTGTGGGGATTTAGAGGTGATTAAGGCTTTTAAATTATCTAACTATACTGGAGTTGATATTTCTTCCCAGGCAATTGAGCTGGCAAGGCAAAAAAGACCAGATTTAAATTTTATTTTACTAGAAAATAATCTCAGTATTCCAGCAGCAGATTTAGTTATTTGTCTAGAAGTTTTGATTCATCAGCATAATTATGACGATTATCAAAGACTCATAAAATTCCTGATTGATAAGACTATTAATAAACTTATTGTCTCTGGATATACAGAAGAAAAATCTCATCATCATGATAATCATATGGTAAACTTTCAGGAATCTTTAATAGACTCCCTGAGTAACACTGGTGCTTTTTCGCATCTAGAGATAGTAGGCAGACATACAGATGTTGATATTATTTTGGCAATCAAATAGATATAGTTACTATACAGCTTAGTTTGCAGATTAATGATTATTTTTTGCGAAAGATATTAAAAGCGATCGCACAAGTGCGATCACTTTGAGAAATTATATCTAAATCTAAAGTTGACCTTAGTTAGTATTAGTCAGCATAAGTATCTGTAACTCCAGTAACTGTTACGGTCACATCCCCAGTACTGCTATTGCCAGATTCATCGCTAACAGTATAGGAAAATAATTCCTCCTCTACATCACCATCATTAAGCAGATTTAAGGTAGAACTATTGCTGGGATCATAAGTCAAAGTTCCATCAGCGTTTAGAGTAACTGAAGCCCCCGAATTAAGATCGACTGTAGAACCAATACTGACATCTACCCCTTTAATTTGGGAAATACTCAATTCATTACTGCTCGAATCAGGATCACTGTCATTACTGAGAACATTAATTTGAGTAGCCGTATCCTCATCAGTGGTAGCCATATCGTCCGCTGCTATGGGAGCATCAGCAACACCAAGAATTTCTAGCGTTACGTCGGCTGCATCAATATTTCCGTTACTATCTCTTACTGTATAAGTAAAATTATCTGTAATAGAGTCTGCTGTAGTGAGGTTTTCAAATTTATTATTGGGATCGTAAGTTACCTTGCCGTCAGCTTCAACTGTTAACAACGCACCAGATTCTAAAGTAATTTCATTTCCAATCTGATATTCAGTACCATTAATCTCAATTTTAGTAATAACTAAATCATTCTTGGGGTTAACATCATTTTCTAAAATATTTGATGTCATAGATGAATCTTCATCAGTAGTAATACTATCGTCGATAGCGGCAGAGGTTGTTGCATTAGGCAATATTTCTCCTGTTGGTTCTTGACTTACTGCTGAAAAAGTATGATTATCCGATTCAAAAGCAGAGCCTCCTTCTGTTAAAGTTGCAACTTCAATTTCGTCATATACGCCCTGTTTAAAAAATACATTGACGAAGCTAAAGGGTTCACGAAGATGACCAGTTTGGTTACCATTGTAAGCAGGATTGCCATAGTATTCTTCAGTATTATCAACTCCTGAGCTTTTGATAAAATCAACCAAGTCCTTGGTTTTAAATTCTGCTACTTTTTGACCATCCTTTTTAAAGGTAATTTTGTTGAAAGGATCCCCAGCAGACCACCAGAATCCGAAATATTTTTGATCTTCATTAAGGCTAATTGTATAACTTCTAATTGATGAAATATTTTCTTGAGTAATGAATTTAGAGCCACCTGCTCCTCCCCATTGATTAGCATTTTGTACTTCTAAATTACTGCCGTAAGTATAGGTAGTTGTCCCATTTGTTCGCTCAAAACCTTCTGTCCCTGTGCTTTGATCGTTAAAGTCAACTACATAATATTCTTCTGGATTTGGTAGCTGAGAAGATTGTATAGTAGGTGCTTCAATAGAGACTATAATCCCCGCGGCATTATTACAGAGCTCTAGATCGACAACTTGTGTATTAGGTAAGGAGTCTTTAATTGCATTTGCTTGAGAATTAGATAAGTCATGCTGACTCTTTAATCTATTTTTTACTTGATTCTTCTTGATTTTTCCATCACTATTCCTTTGTTCACCTTTAACAAAAATCTCGTTGCCTTCATGATTTACATAAACTAATGCTTCTGTATTACTAGATTCATTTTCTTTACAGACTCTAACCAACTCAGTCGCACTTAAAGCCATTTTCGGAAATCCAGCAGCCAAAATACCAGTAATAGTAGCAGAAGCAATCAGGACATTCGATAGTCGAAATATTTTACTTGACAGTATCATCTCTTTCTATTTTTTAAAAATTAATCTATTCTGAATTGGTTTTCTATTTATAAAATTCAATCAAATTAAACATAACAGGCTTAAATCAATAATGTAAATTATAGAAAATACTGAAAATTGATTGTGAAGTAATGATTATGACAAAGCATATAAGATGATTCTTAGATAAAGATAATCAAGGAAATATATATGAGGGGTAAAAATACTGATATTTATAATAATTTCATTACTAAATCTAAATATAATAAACCACTTTGGCTCATCTAATAAGTCAAAGTGGTTTATAAATTTTCTCTCCCCAATTTATAGAGCAGAATGAGGAAATTCTCAAATCAGACGCAAAAAATAACTTTTCAGATTATTTGAAGAGAAAATTATTTGAGCCAATAACTCATAGCTTATGAAACTCACAATCTTGTCTATCACAGTATGAGTTTATAAGGCTGTAATAATTCGCTTGCTAGTGTTTTTACTAACCCTAAAAAAGCTATCGCCTGAGTTTAATGGGACAAAGTTATGCTTCCAGTCACACGAAGCTAATTCACACCAGACTTAGCTCACTAACAATTCTCCGCCATTGCATTGAGCAAAATTTGCAGCGCCTCATATTCCCCTGCATTAATCTGTCGATCCAATAGAGCAATGCTGGCGGTCTGAGAAAGTGCTACCGCTGCCACATCAGCATCAAGATTATTAATCAAACGATCAATAGACTGGGGTACCTTTAACGCCGACTTAACCCCTAAAATTGTTGATTCTGTCAAGCCTAACGTTTTTAACTGAGGATAGGTTTGTTCCCAGTCTACAGTGCGATCGCCATAGCTCATTTGTAGTGCGTAAGCCAAGATGCGCTGATATTTTGTTTCTTGATCCCGAGGAATCGGGCTAGGTAGGGGAGTTACGCTAGCTTCTGAAGAATCCTGACTGAGATTAGCTACAATTGCCTGCCAATCAAGATCATCGCTATTTTCAGGTTGAGCAACCACAATAGACACCTTGATTTTATCCCCCACACTATCTAGCTGAGTTACTTCTGCCTGAACCCCTAAAAAACTGAGCCATTTAGCAATAGTCTTGATTAAAGTTGCTCTGGTTTGTTTACTTTTTGCTAGTAAACGAATCTGAGTATTAACCATCGGACGAACTATTTGAGTAAGCATGGTATTCAGCTAGATAATAAGGGAGTAGAGTAGTTAATCAAGAATGGTCGAGCATTAATTTTTGCTCCTTTTCAAAATACAGCTACAACTTTATCTTTTCCATTAAAATTTATCAGTGAGAGATTACTCCGTCTTTCTACAGAAAAATCATCTCCCACCATTATTAATTAACGCATTGTGACAAACTCTTCAGCAGAACTAGGATGAATCCCTACGGTGGCATCAAAATCAGCTTTGGTCGCTCCCATTTTAACAGCGATCGCCACTCCCTGAATAATTTCTGCGGCGCTGTCTCCCACCATATGTGCCCCCAATACCTGATCTGATTCAGTGTTAACGATTAACTTCATCAAGGTTTTTTCCTGCTTGTCGGGCAGAGTATAGTACATAGGACGAAACTTACTGCGATAAACCTTGATCGCATTACCATATTTCTCCTTAGCTTCCGCTTCCGTTAAGCCTACAGTGGCTGCTTCAGGGGTACTAAATACCGCAGTGGGAATGTTTTCATAGCTCATTTGACGAGACTTGCCTCCAAAATGAGTATCAGCAAATGCCCTCCCTTCATTGATTGCCACAGGGGTAAGATTAATGCGATCGGTACAGTCTCCCACGGCATAGATATTATCTTCCGCAGTTTGGTTATATTCATCTACTGCTACTGCACCATTGACAACCTCTACCTGAGTGTTTTCTAAACCAAGATTTTTCAGGTCGGGTTTTCTGCCAGTGGCGGCTAAACTAACAGCATCAGCGACAATGACCTCCTGATTGGAATCCTCTGAAGAGATCTTTATTTCTAAGCCAGAATCTTGCTTGACAATAGAAATTTCTGGCTTATTAGTCAAAATACGAATTCCATGTCTCTCCATCCCCTCTTGAATCTCACTGCGAATATCTTCATCAAATCCACGGAGGATCTTGTCTCCCCGAATAACCACCGTGACTTCACTTCCTAAGCCATTAAGAATACAGGCGAACTCTACGCCAATATAGCCGCCTCCGACAATTACAATTCTTTTTGGCTGTTGTTGTAGATGAAAAATTTCTCGCGAGGTAATAGCGTGTTCAATGCCAGGTATATCATTGGGCTTGAATGGTTTACCCCCGACGGCAATCAGAACTTTATTGGCGGTGATTTTTTGCTCTCCAATCGCCACCGTATGAGGATCGAGTAGTGTTGCAGCACCACGATATACTTTAACCTGGGAATTATCCAACATGCGACGATAAATTCCATTGAGGCGATCAACTTCGTTATTCACTGCTGTGATCATCTTTAGCCAGTTGAAGCTACTACGCCCTACAGTCCAACCATATCCCGCTGATTCTTCAAACCCAGCAGCAAAATGGGAGGCGTAAACCATTAATTTCTTCGGTACACAGCCACGATTAACGCAGGTACCCCCCAGGCGATCTTTTTCCACAATACCTACTTTGGCACCATATTGAGCCGCGCGTCTGGCAGTGGCAATACCTCCTGAACCAGCACCAATGACAAATAAATCAAAATCATATTCCATTTTTATATCCTCTCTTGATCAGCAATTTAAGTCGTAAATATAATTAGGTCAGTATCAATAAAATTAGCTAGCTAAGACTGTTAGTCGTTAGTCGTTAGCCCCAATAGCTAGAACTGAATCCATATTTCTTAACCTGTGTGACTTCATTTTGTCCCACTTACTTATTTGGTTCGCCATAAGAGAGGAAACAGGAAGAGAACAATTACTGTTAACTGCCTCTACTTCCTGATTTTCTCTTCTCTTGGGCTGTGATTAATTCGTGATTAATTAATTAAATACAGCCAAAATTCTATGCTAAATGAGCTTCTAAGAACCAAAGGCGCTTATCCACGGCGCGGGAAATTTCAGTGTAGAGATCCGCTGTATCTGCATCGCCCAAGTTATCGATGCGTCCAATTGCTTCCCTAACGTGTTGAGCATAGACGCCATAGCGATCTGCCAATGCCACGAGATGTTCAGCACCAGTTACGGCATCTAAATCGTATTCTTCGATTAGGGACTTGTTGGCAGCAATCCGCGCTGTACCTAAAGCTACACCCCCTAAAGCAGTAACCCTCTCTGCTAATAAATCAACGTAATCGTCCAGTTCAGCCGCCATCTCATCAAACAGCTGATGGAGTTGCATAAAATTCATGCCTTTGACATTCCAGTGTGCCTGCTTTGTCTGGGTTTTGAGGTCTAGAGTAGCAGCTAAAGTCTGATTTAAAATCTCGATTTCCTGAATTCGAATATCCTCTGCAAGATCAATGCGAGTTGCGTACAATTTTTGCTTAATTACAGTAGAAATCATAGTTTTTCTCCTAAGCGTATATTTAGTTTAAGAAATTTTGTTTTAACCAAATGCAATATCTAAAAACATCATGGTTACAAAGCCAGTCATGATGCTGAGAGTGCCCTCTTGAGCAATGCTTTCACGGTCAATCTCGGGGATAATCTCATCTACAATCACAAATAACATCGAGCCTGCGGCGATCGCCATTCCCCAAGGGAGAAAAAACTGACCAACGTTGACGATACTGGCTCCTATTGCACCACCAATTGGCTCTACTAACCCCGTCAGCAACGAAACTCCCAAAGCATAATTGACGGAATAACCTAGTTCTCTGATGGCTAAAGCTACTACTAGCCCCTCGGGCATGTTTTGCAAACCAATACCCAAAGCCAAAGGTAATCCGTGACTGAGACTGCCATCTCCAAAACCCACCCCTACAGCTAAACCTTCTGGGAAATTATGGATTGTGATCGCAATCACAAACAGCCAGAGACGCTCAAAATTTTTGCTTACGGGTCCTTCTGGAGTCTGCTGAAAATGATGGTGATGCTGAAAATGTTCGTGGGGGAAATAATTATTCATCAACCACAGCATACTTCCTCCTACCAGCATCCCTAAGCTAACGATTAGGGCGGATTCTGTTTGGGAATAACCTAGCTCCCCTGCCGCTTCTTTACCTGGAATAATTAAGGAGAATGCCGTGGCTGCTAACATCACTCCAGCCCCCAGCCCCAGCAGAATTCTTTGCCATCTGCGGCTGAGTTGTGCCGTAAACAGAATTGGCAGTGCCCCTACTGCGGTTGCTAATCCCGCACCCAAGCTGGCAATAGTACCGAGATAAATTGTTCCCATAGTTTTTAGCTGTCAGGAGGAGTATTGCGGTGATTTTTAGTAAAATTACTTCAATCAATACTCTATAGTTATTGAGTCCCTTTGAGATAAGCTAACATAGTCTCGGCATCAGAAACCTCAAAAGGGTCAGCAGGACAATTATCTTCAAAGTTTGGTTCAATAAAAGCTTTTTCGATTTTCAGATCGCCGTTGACCAGGATGGAATATCGCCAAGAACGCATTCCAAATCCCAAATTATCTTTGTTGACCAGCATTCCCATTTTACGGGTGAATTCTCCGTTGCCGTCGGGTAACAAGAAAATATTTTTTACTCCCTGCTTTTTGCCCCACTGAAACATGACAAAGGCATCATTCACCGATAAGCAAATAATTTGATCGATGCCTAGAGATTGAAATTCTTCGTAGTTTTTCTCATAGCCAGGTAGATGAGTTGAAGAACAGGTAGGCGTAAAGGCTCCAGGAAGAGAAAATAAGATGGTTCTTTTGCCTTTGAATATGTCTTCTGTGGTTCTATCCTGCCAACGAAAGGGATTTGGTCCTGGCACTGACTCGTCACGAACTCTGGTTTTGAAAACTACGCTGGGTAATGTGTCTCTCATTGATTTCTGATATTTTACCTACACTATATAGTTATTTGTTTACTAACTTTTACTATATAAATCATACTCATAACGACTATGAGTTGTCAAGTAGAAAAATAGGATAGTGGAAATTTGAGGGGAATTTCAGGGCGATCGCCAATTATTCCCTCTACTTAATCCATGATCGGTAATTAGACTGAAATCAATAATTGAAGAGGGAATCAAGGCTAGGTAAGGTCACTGTTTCTGAATCTTCACTGGGGGGCTATTAAAGAAGAGTTACCGCCATTACTGGAACTAGCCGTATATGCGATCGCAACATGGTGTTTATCGATTTTTATTAATTTTAGGCTTATCTCTACCCTGCTCCCTTGTAGATATTGACTCAAATCCTGGAGCAGTACAGGCACAGCCCTTAACCTTACAACAGCAGCAGGCAGAACAAGCTTATCAGCAAGCAAGGGAAAGTATTGCCGCAGGTAGCCTGTTTATCGCTAAACCCAAGCTAGAACAGGCATTAAAAATTTATCAGGGACTAGGCGATCGCCAAGGAGAAGCTAAATGTCTGATCGAACTAGCCAGAATCGACTATAAATCAGGAAAATATCAGCAGGCGCGTAATAAACTGCGACAGGTTAATCTAACCTATAACTCCCGTGATGGCAAAGCTAAAACCCTTGAAGGCTTAATCGCCGTAGAATTGGGTGATTATTACGAAGCTCTGAACCATCTACGGTTGGGGATACATCAACTGAGGGTTAATCAGGTGTCTGATCGTCTCGTCAGACAGGAACTAAACGAGGCGCAGATTGCCCTAGGGGAAGTATATTTTTACCAAGGGCAGTATCAGCAGGCAGAAATTAACCTCCATCAGGCTCTACGGGTGGCACACAATTCTGCTGAACGTCGTCGAGCGTATAATGCCTTGGGTTCAGTTTATTTAGAGATGGGACAGTATGAAGAAGCCTTCAAAACCTTTGAGCAGGCAGCAGCAGTCCCTAACACTATAGGCGATCGCCTGGGGAAAGCCAAAACCCTAGAAAATTTAGGTCGTGCCTATCAACTTCAGGGAGATCGGCGGCAGGCACTAAAACAATATCAGCTAGCCTTAAACAGTTTACGAAGCGTTGGAGCCTGGAGTCGGCAGGTTTATGTGCTAAATAATCTCGGACTACTGGCGCTAGATTTAGGCTTGAGCAATCGGGCACTGGAATACTTTCAGCAGGCAGAGGGCAGCCTCTCTAGTTCTGGTCAGGTAGGGCAGGTGATCACCTATGTTAATTTGGGCTATTACTACAGTCAGAAACAAAAATTTGACCTAGCTCAAGACTATTTCCAGCGAGCCCTAGGATGGGCGAGAAGCAACGGCGATCGCATTGGGGAAGCAAAAGCCCTAACTGGGTTGGGAGAGCTGGAATTTCAGCAGCAGAACTGGCGTGGAGCCAGTAAAATTCTGGAAGAGAGCCTGACGATTTTTGAATCCCTCCGTCCTGGGTTAAGAGATGAGCAAAAAATAGCTTTAGCAGAAAGTCAGAAACAAAGCTACGATTTGCTGCAACAGGCTTACGTCGCCCAGAAGCAGCCAGGAAAAGCCCTAGTAGTTGCAGAAAGAGGCAGAGCCCGCGCCTTTATTGAGCTGCTAGCACATAGAACTGCCGCCAAGCTAGATTTAGAGATTGATCTTCAAGCCCCTGAGCTTGAGGAAATTAAGGCGATCGCTCGTCAGCGCCAGGCAACTTTGGTCAGCTATTCCATCATTAACGACCAGCGAGGAGACGAATCCCAACTTTATGTCTGGGTCGTTAATCCCCAGGGTGAGTTTAATTTGCGTCAGCTAGATTTAGCGGAGATTCAGCAACAGTTTCAAACCTCCATCACCAGGGTGGCTAATGATGCCCATCAGGCAGCATCAGGAGGCTTAGATCTGCGTCGCCCCAGACTGCAAGACTATGTAGTTTCTTTTCGGGGCGATTTGCGAGCCAGTCCATCCCCACAGCGACGCAAGCTGAGTTTTCCCCGTGATGCTTATAAGCTGCTGATCTCTCCCATCAAAGATTTACTTCCAGCAGACCCCGATGAGCTAGTGATCTTTATTCCTCAAGGTTCCCTGTTTCTAGTTCCTTTTCCCGCACTACAGAGTAGCGAGGGGGAATTCTTAATCGAGCAACATACCCTACAAATTTCACCGTCCATCCAGAGTTTGACCTTAAAGCCCTTAACTTCTGACCATAATCAGGAGACAACCAACGCTTTAATTGTCGGTAATCCCTCTCCCATGCCCGATGACCTGTATCCCCTATCAGGGGCTGAAGCTGAGGCAAAAGCGATCGCCGAAATTCTTCAAACTACCCCCATCATCGGTCAAGCAGCCACTGAAGAGGCGGTAGTAGCGAAAATGCAGGGGGCAAGATTAATTCACCTCGCAACTCATGGTTTATTTAACGAACATCAAGGCTTGCAAAGTTCCTTGGCTTTTTCCACCAGCGACAATAGCGAAGGCTTTTTAACCGCCACCGAAATTCTTGATCTAGAATTATCCGCCGATTTAGTGGTGCTCAGTGCCTGTAATACTGGCAGAGGTAAAATTACGGGGGATGGAGTCATTGGGCTATCTCGTTCCTTTTTACTAGCAGGAGCGCAAAATACCTTGGTCTCTCTCTGGTACGTCCCCGATGTCCCCACCTCTACCCTAATGACTAATTTCTATCATCAGCTACAGACCAATCCTAACCAGCCCCAGGCACTACGCCAGGCAATGCTAGAGACAATGGAGGTTTATCCTTCACCCCGAAACTGGGCAGCATTTATGCTGGTGGGGCAATAGATTCGCTTTTTTTAACCTATAACCTATAACCTATATATAACTCATGAGCCTTGAGATTTTTATTAGTCATTAGTTTTTAGTTATTAGTAGTTTTTAGTTTTTAGTTATTTGCCAGTAGAAATTTATAGTGATTTATTGAGCGTTAGTGGAGAACTCTGGAGTTACTGGCTGAATTACCTGAGTTGTTTGAATTTTTTGCTCTAGTTGTTCGGTAGTAGATACTAAATTACTCAAACCGTCTACTAATCTACGAACGTTATCTAAGAAATTTGGATCGCCAGTAATCGATTCAAGATCCGACGTGATTTTCTGAGCATTATCAAAGGTTACGCGGGCGGAATCGAGAGTTCTTTGCAGGTTAGCCAGGCTTTGGTCGTTGCCCAAATTGTCGGTAATATTTTTTAGATTGTTCGCCGCTACGTTGGCGGTGGTAGTTAAATCATTTAAATTGTTGGCTAGCTGTTCGACATTAGCAGTATCAACGGTTCTATCTAGCTTGGCGACTAGGGTTTGTAGGCGATCGCTGGTGCTATTAATACTAGACAGGGTATTGACTAAGCTGGCTTCGTTTTGAGTAATCAACTGTTCAACATTACTGGTTAAGCGATTGATCTGATTAGCGGTAGTTTGGAATGCTTTGGCAGTAGCAACCAGTTCCCCCGAAGCGCCGCTGACTTCCTGCTGGAGATCGTTTACCAGTGCCGTAGTGCTTTTACTAAGGTCGGTAATTTCCGCCGCCGCAGCGCTAGCATTAACAAAGGTTTGGTCTATTTTTTCGACAAATTCAGGTTCCCCATAGGCTTTGCTAAATCGGTAGGTAAAAGGCAGCAAATCATCGAGGGTAATTCCTTTGACTCCTCCTAGGCGATCGTTATGACAAATAATCTGCTGGGAGTCGCAATTATCACCATTGGGACTGAGATTTGCGGCTGTCGCAGGTAAATCTGACTTGGGCACAATATCAATGAAGGTTTCCCCAATCAGTCCTGAACTTCTAGCTTCCAGTACTGCATTTTTGGGAATCAATAAATTGGGAGAATTAATTTCTAGAATCACATCAACTCCGTTAGTGCTGGGCTGAATACTGGTAACTCGCCCCACCTGTAAACCACGATAGCGTACCCCATCTCCTTGGTTAATCCCGTTCACGTCAGGAAAATCGGCAATAATTTGATAGCTGCGGTTGCCAAATTTAATACCTTTAATCCAGAGAGCTAGCCCACCAAAGACTAGAATGCCCACAATTATTAACAAGCCAACTGATCCTTCTCTTAGAGTACGCGATCGCATAGAACTCCTCTTGATGTACGTTGATATTTTTGATAGTTAGTAAATACGGTCAACCAACAGTTAGGCAACTCGAATGGGACCTTTGATACTACCGCTGAAAAACTGCTTGACTAGAGGATTATCGGTAGCATCAATCTCTTCGACAGTGCCCGTCCATTGAACCTTACCCCCATACAAAAAGATAATGCGGTCAGCAGTGCGGCGGATCGTGCTGTGCTGGTGGCTAACCATTACATAGGTGCCACAGCCCATCTTAGTACACTGTAAATCCCGCACTAAATTCTCAATCACGGTGGAAGCGATGGGGTCTAGTCCCGCAGTTGGTTCATCGTATAAGATAACTTCTGGTCTGCTTTGGGGATTTTCAGGATTGTAGATGATTGAACGAGCAAAGCTCACTCTTTTGCGCATTCCCCCCGATAATTCCGCAGGGAAACGATTGTTGGTACCAGAAAGACCAACCATTTCTAAACTTTGATCCACAAGCTCTTTGATTTTGCCGCGACTCAGATTTGAATGTTGATAAAGTAAAAAACCGACGTTCTCTGCCACCGTTAACGAATCAAACAGCGCTGCCTGTTGAAAAACCATGCTGATGCCGATGGGATCGCTTTGATCTTCAATTAAGCCTGCGCGCTTTTTACCGTCAATGTAAATCTCTCCCTGGTCGATGGGCATTAAACCAGCGATCATCCGCAGAATTGTCGATTTGCCCGTGCCCGATGGTCCAATCACTACAAGGGCTTCGCCACGGTGTATCTTTAGGTTAACTCGGTCTAAAATAACGTTGTTGCCAAAAGCTTTGCTCACATCCCGAAGCTCGATCAAAGGAACCTGCGGCTCTGTTTGAGTGCGCTCTTTATTTTCCGTGGTTACTGCCATAGGCTTAAAGTTTAATCGACGGTGCTATTTTGGCTCTTGAACATTAGTAGAACATTAAGCCCAAAAAACTTTGATTGTTGCCGTATTCTTTTAATATTCCCTTTATTATTCCAAATCTAACCCAAAAACACGAGCTACAGATTTTGCTACTTTGTAACCTGAATCAATGGATTCTAAGGGGTCTTTCCGCAGGCGATGACGGAGACACAGGACGATTACCCGACGAATATCATCGATCTCAACATCAGTACGATCTTCAAAAGCAGCGATCGCCTTAGCAGCGCGGTTAGTTACGATATCTCCTCGCAAACCGTCCACGTCTAATTCTGAGCATATTTCCGAGATTTTCACTCGTAGTTCATAATCAATATTAACCGATGGCAGTAATTGCTGTGCCTGGATAATCTTTTCCTGGAGGGCGTTTTGCTCCTCGGCATATTTCTGAGAAAAGGAGCTAGGGTTACCGTCAAAGTCGGCTCGCTGTTCCACAATCTGAACTCTTAAATCGGGTTCCTTTACTGTACGGATTTCAGCGTGCATACCGAAGCGATCCAGCAGTTGCGGGCGTAGTTCTCCCTCTTCAGGGTTGCCCGACCCCACCATCACAAACTGGGCGGGGTGACGAATAGAAATGCCTTCCCGTTCCACTGTATTCCAGCCTCCAGCGGCGGAATCTAACAGTACATCTACCAGGTGATCGTCTAACAGGTTGACCTCATCAACGTAGAGAATGCCGCGATTTGCCTTAGCCAGTAACCCAGGCTCAAAGGCTTTCACCCCATCTGAGAGGGCTTTCTCAATATCGATCGTGCCACAGACCCGATCTTCCGTCGCCCCTAGGGGTAGATCCACCATCTGAACCTTCTGCTTAACCGTCTTGATGGCTGTTCCCTCCTCAAGCTGCTGCTTAACCTGATCGCTCATCAATTCAGGATCTTGAGGATCGCTATTAAAGGGGTCTCCCTCCACCACCTCAATTTCTGGCAGCAGGTCTGCCAAGGCGCGGATCGTGGTCGATTTTCCTGTACCGCGATCGCCCATGATCATTACCCCACCAATCTTAGGATCTATCACATTGAGCAAGAGAGCTAGCTTCATCTCTTCTTGTCCCACAATAGCCGTGAAGGGAAAAACCTGGCGACGTGTTTTAGCAGGTGCTCGGAGGGTTGCAGTCATATTAACCTTGGTATGTTGAACAGGGCGGTTAGGGAAAATTAACCGTCAATTTTTAATTAATATTAGTACCTTATTGTGCCACGTTTCACTGATTCTCAGCTATGGAATTTTGCTGTATGTACCATACAAAAAAAGAACGGGTTGATTACTCCCGCTCTTTTTAAGATTTTATGTCATAAGTCAAAAGCTGATTGAGTCTGACCAACTCTAATTTTTGGTTAAAGTAGTCAATACCTTATTAGAGCGTTCAACAAAAGCTTTCATCCCTTCTGCATCAAAGCCTTTTTGTGACATTAACGCCAGATCATAGATGTGATTACACATTAGACTAACCATGGAGTTAGAGTTATCCCCACTCTGAATAATGGTGCCCTTATTCAACTCCAGCAAATTCTGAATCAAGGGATGAGCTGTATTGATCATCAGGATATGATCTTCAGGGAAAGCCATCGCCTTTTCCTGCATTAACGCCGCCATTTCCTGCATCCGACGCATTGCTTCAGGGAGTAAGACCATTGCAGGAGGGGTCGCTTCAGGATTATCGGACTTAATCGCCTGGGTTTTGATGTTTACCCTAGGCTTATTCAGCGCCTGTTCAAACAGTTCTTTAATTGATTCACTGCGGGTTTTATTAGTGGTGGGATCGACAATTTCCTGTGCCTTATCCTCTTCCACCAAGGTTTCATCTAGTTCCGAGTCTACCCTAGCAAACTTAACGTCAGAATATTCTCTTTCTAGGAAGGGAATAAAGTAATTAGCATCGATAAAAGAATCTAGGTATAGGACTTCTAATCCCTGATTTTTATACAGCTCGACGTAGGTGTTTTGAGTGCTGGGGTCGCTACAGTAGAAAACCTGATTTTCCCGCTTTTCTTTATTTCTCTCTAAATACTCTTTGAGAGTAGTGTAGGGTTCAGTTGAGGCATTAGCATTATCATTTCCGCCGTCAACGTCTGACCAGGCATCATCCTCCCCAGACTGCACTTCTACCTTGGGCTTCTCTTCCACTGGCGCAGCTTCTGGCTGATAGGTGGTGTGATAGATGATTAAATCTTCCACCTGTTTCTTAAACTTCTCGTCTCGGATGGCTCCATACTTAACAAAGGTTCCGATATCAGACCAAGAGCTAATATATTTTGAGCGATCCTCATTATAAAGAGACTGGAGACGACCACCAATTTTCTTAGAAATAAAGTCGGTAATCCTCCTTACGGTGCGATCCTTAGTTAGGGCACTACGAGAAACGTTTAGAGGAATATCAGGACTATCAATTACCCCCTGCAAAGGAGTTAGAAACTCAGGAATAATTTCATCACAGTTTTTGCTGACAAAAACTTGATTGCAGAATAACTGAATTTGCCCTTTGGAAAAATCGACATCGGGCTTTAACTTGGGAAAATAAAGAATACCGTTGAGTAAGAAAGGATAATCGGTATTTAGATGTACCCAAAGTAGCGGCTCTTCTTGAAAAGGATAGAGATAGCGATAAAACTCCAGATAATCCTCATCGGTTAAATCCCTGGGCGACTTCTTCCACAAAGCCTCCTGCTTATTGATTTTTTCATTATCCAGAACAATCTTAACAGGCATAAAGTCGCAGTAAGTTTTCACCAACTGTCTGACTCTTTGGGGTTCAGCATACTCTACCTCATCATCCATCAAGGTTAGAGTAATCGTAGTGCCTACCGTAGTGCGATCGCTTTCCGTAATCTCAAACTCAGGAGAACCATCACAAGACCAGTGTACGGCGGTGGCTCCCTCCTGATAGGAAAGGGTATCGATTTCTACCTTAGACGCTACCATAAACGCCGAGTAGAAGCCTAAGCCAAAGTGACCAATGAGATCAGTCGCATCTTTCTCATATTTTTTAATAAAGTCTTCGGCGCTAGAAAAAGCGACTTGATTAATATATTTTTTAATCTCATCCGCAGTCATGCCAATGCCATTATCGGACACAGAGAGGGTTTTTTTCTCTTTATCAACCGCCAGTTTAACTTCAGGTTCGCCGATTTCTCCCTGCATTTCTCCTGCTAGAGATGCCATCTTCAACTTAGAGATTGCATCCACCGCATTGGAAATTAATTCCCGCAAGAAAATCTCATGGTCTGTATAGAGAGATTTCTTAATAATGGGAAAAATATTCTCGGTATGGATCGTAATGTTGCCTTTTTCAAGTACAGCCATATTTGTAATTACAATATCCGTCATGAACTACTTTTGATTATTGTGCGATCGCTTTGACGAAATTGTTCTTGGATTCCCCACCTGTAATCATGCGGATTTCCCTACCTGGTAGTCCCCCCTCAGCATTTTTACCCACTCAACTATAATCACAGTATCGCTAAATAAATTGCCCATAAGATTTTTTATGTTACGCAAGATTGTAATTATCTTCATATCACTGTCGTTTTGCTGGACAACCGTTGCTTGTTCAGGAGCCTCAACTTCAGTACAGACCCAGCCTAATTTAAATAATGCTAGTATTGATGCTCCAAGTTCCATCGAGGATGGCAAGTATCCCGTTCAGCAAGCTACCTATAACGATGTAGACGGGGAATATACCCTAATGCTGTTAAACACTCCTGCGGGAAGTCCTCCCGTACTGCAAACCGCGCAGCTACAGATGGCTCGCCTTAGTGAGGAGGCGGCGGCTGAGGGAGCAAAAACCTATCTCCAGGTGGATAATGGTCAGCCCATAATGTACCTAACAGAAGATTTTAAAATTGAATATGTACATAACGTTACCGAAACCGTAAGCGATCCTCAGACTGGTCAACAGCAAACCATTGTTGTGAGAAGAGAATCGAGCTTCTGGACTCCCTTTGCTGGTGCTTTAGCTGGTCAAGCCATCGGCAGTTTGTTATTCAGACCTCAATATTATGTTCCTCCCATATATAGCCCAGGGGGAATCATGACTGGCTATGGTGGCTATGGCAGTAGCTATTCTCAGGCGGTTAATCGTTATCAGGAACGTTACAATAAGCCTCCAGCGGCAGTTAAAAATCGTCGCACTCTAAGAACTAGTGGCAATATTCGTAACGCAAGTAACAATAAAGCCCGTAGAACCTTAAAAAATAATAATCGTGCAACTGGTTCTGGTTTTGGCTCTAGTACTTTACGCCCTTCAAGAAATAACCGCTCTAAACAGCTAAAACGTCCTAGCAGTTTTGGCAGCAGCCGCAGCATCAGGGCTCCAAGGCGCAGCTTTGGCAGTAGTAGGAGAAGAAGATAGTTTGACTAACATTAAATGAATCAAGCTTGATGACTGTGTTATATTACTTAAGAAATTTCGCTAGCGTATATTAAATAGGGCTTTGTCTTATTTTTGGGTAACTTGACTAGTGCTCAGAGCAGAAAGTTCGTCATTATCAGGCGGAACTATCTCTGGCAGCATCACGAAGACTTCCTAAAACCGCATCTGTGGCAACAAAATATATCGCTAGCGTCTGTGCATCAGACTCTACAGTATAAAGATTAAGAGCAGACTGTAAATCTAGATTCGTGTCAGTTAAAGCTCTGTCCTCCGATTAAGCCACTGATTGAATTTAATTAAAATTTAATCTTCGGAGGCTGCCAAACTGAGGTTAGAGCGCAATCAAACATCTGCTGGGAAACATTAGTTCAGCTAAATTAACAAATCAATGAATACGCAAGTTATTACCAAAGAACCAAAGAGTATTAAAGATTACAGAGTGGCAGATATTGCCCTCGCTGATTGGGGACGTAAAGAAATCTCCATTGCTGAGGGTGAGATGCCTGCTCTGATGACGATCAGAGCCAAATATAGTCAAAGCAAGCCCTTGCAGGGAGCAAAGATTATTGGCTGTATTCACATGACAATTCAAACGGCAGTCTTAATCGAGACTCTGGTGGAGTTAGGCGCTGACGTACGCTGGTCCTCCTGTAATATTTTCTCTACTCAGGATCATGCAGCGGCGGCAATTGCTGCTCGTGGCATTCCTGTATTCGCCTGGAAAGGAGAAACCGAAGAAGAATATATCTGGTGTATTGAGCAAACCTGCCGCACTCCTGAAGGTGAGCTGTGGGATGCCAACATGATTCTGGATGATGGTGGTGATTTGACTGGTCATATCCACGAAAAATATCCTCAGATGCTGGAGCGAATTCATGGGGTAACTGAGGAAACCACTACTGGAGTTCATCGTCTGTGGGAAATGCTAGAGCAGGGGGAACTAAAAATTCCTGCGATCAATGTTAATGATTCAGTCACTAAAGCCAAAAACGATAACAAGTACGGCTGTCGTCATAGCTTGAATGACGCTATTAAGCGCGGACTAGACCATTTAATGGCAGGTAAGAAAGCTCTGGTAATTGGCTATGGTGACGTGGGTAAAGGTTCCGTTGCTTCCTTACAGCAAGAAGGCATGGTCGTTAAGGTATCTGAAGTAGACCCCATCTGCGCTATGCAGGCTTGCATGGACGGCTTTGAGGTAGTATCTCCCTACATTAACGGCGTTAATGATGGTACGTCCAACAGCATTAACCAGGAGCTTTTAGGCTCTTTGGATATGGTGGTAACTGCCACTGGCAACTTCAACGTCTGTGACTCTAACATGCTATCCGCCCTGAAAAAAGGTGCCGTAGTATGTAATATCGGTCACTTTGACAACGAGATTGATACTGCATTTATGCGTCGTGAGTGGCGTTGGGCAGAAGTTAAGCCTCAAGTTCATCAGGTGTATCGTAGTGATGATCCTCAAGATTTTCTGCTGCTGCTTTCTGAAGGACGTTTGGTTAACTTAGGAAATGCTACTGGACATCCTTCCCGTATTATGGATGGTTCTTTTGCTAACCAGGTATTGGCACAGATGTTCCTCTATGAGCGTAAATTTGCTGATTTGCCCGCAGATCAGAAAGTTGGAGCTATTTCTGTAGAAGTGTTACCCAAGCATTTAGATGAGGAGGTTGCTCGCTATATGGTTGCTGGCTTTGATGGTGTTATTACTCAATTAACCGAAGAGCAAGCTAAGTATATCAGTGTACCAGTTAATGGTCCCTTCAAGACTGAGGCTTATAAGTATTAATCTAAAGCTAACAGGTTTAGGTATTTAATAAGGCTAAACCTTTACTAAAATAGAGTTCTCGATTAAGGTGGGCATTGCTCGCCTTTTTTTTATTTTGTTCAATAATAATCTAATAAATTCATTTTATAAATTCTGATGGCAAAACTTTCTGTAGAATTAAACCGCTATTTTTTTGAAGAAGCTAGGGATGACAAAGTTACTTTGTCTGATATTCTCAGCTTGGCTGGAGAGAGCGTATTTGGCTTTTTATTGATAATTTTAGCTATTCCATCCGCTTTGCCAGTTCCTGCTACTGGATATTCTACTCCTTTCGGAATTGTTATGTTTTTCTTGGCTATACAGCTAGTTATGGGGAGGGAAACTCCTTGGCTACCAGCCAAAATTATGAGTGGTTCGGTGCCTTTAAAAACGGTTCAAGGGTTTGTATCGAAGGCTGTTCCCTGGATCGAGAAAATAGAGGCTCTAACCAAGCCGCGAATGGCTTATCTCTGTACTAGCCTTCCTGGAAGAGTAATGCTTGGTTGTGCGATCGCATTAATGTCAATTTCAATGATGATTCCGATTCCTTTAACTAACACTATCCCAGGAGCGGGGATTTTTATCACCGCCTTTGGTTTAATTGAGGACGATGGCTTGATTTGCCTGGCGGGTTTATTTGTTTGTTCTGTGGGGGCTACTATCACCACCTCAATCTTAATTTTTGGCTTGGCAGCGGTGGAAAGAGTTATTGATTTGATTAAAGACTATATAGGTAATTTGATTTAGGGTAACTTTTCATAAGTTATCTGCAAATTATTTGATAAAGTTTCATTTTTTATAATTTCATATTATGAATCTAATAAATTGCATTAAAGATAATAAAATAAATGAAATAAAAGAAATATTGTCAAAAATAAATGTAAGCCAACAAGCATTAAATGATGCATTGTTTAGTGCTTGTTATAGAAACAATATAAAAGCTGTTACAATTCTAATAAAAGCTGGAGCAAATATTAATTATGAGTGTAATCTAGGTACGCCGCTTACAGAATCATTAGAGGAGGAAAACTTTGAGATTGCTAAATTTTTGCTGAAAGCTGGAGCAGATATATCTATCCCAAAATATGGCGAAGTTTCTCCTCCTTTGATGATAGCTGCTGAAAAAGGAAATTTAGAAATGGTAAAGCTTTTGATTAAGGCTGGGGCAGATGTTAATCAAATTGCAATGAGTACTGGCGATTTCGCTTTAGCTTCAGCAGCGGGAGGAGGTCATGTAGATGTATTCAACTATTTAGCTCCATTGACTAATTCAGAATTAAGAAAAGAAGCTGAAGAAGTACTTCCTTTTGGTATTCACACAAAAGAGCTTGAGGAAAACGCAGATCCTCTGGTAAAAGAGTTGTCAGATTTAGTATTCGACAAGAATTTAAAAGAAATTAAAGAAATTATCAAAAAAGGTGTAGATGTTAATGGTTTCGATGAAATTGGAAATAGGGCTCTTTGTTTAGCTGTAGCTGTAGGAGATTTAGAGATTGTTCGTGTGCTGTTAGAAGCTGGGGCAGATCCGAATCTAACTCCAGAACCTGAGCTAGATGAAGATGAAAGCAATCCCCCTTTATGGTTTGCGAATAGTGCTGAAATTACCAAACTTTTGATTGATGCTGGTGCTGATATTAATTTTCAGTTCTCAAATGGCGATACCATTCTAATAGTGACTGCCGAGCGTTGGGGCGCATCAAAAAAGACAAAGGTATTGCTAGAAAATGGTGCTGATATAAACATCAAAAATAACGAAGGAAAAACGGCTTTAATATGTGCTGCTCAAGACAAAGACAATCTGGAAGACGTTAAATTATTAATAAAATTTGGTGCTGATATTAATATTAAGGATCATGATGGAAATACTGCTCTTAGTCTAGCTAAAGAGGCAGGAAATCATAAAATAATTCAACTACTTGAAGAAGCAGATGCGAACGATAGCTAATATTAAAATATTTTATTAATCTACTCTCTTTTCCTTGCATTAAGAGTTTGAAAATGCTATTTATCAAGCTAAAAACAAAAAATTAGAAACCGATAATTTCTCAGTGTAAAATTAATTCACACTAAACGTTTTCTATCAAGCAAAAGCTTGAAAAGGATGAGAGATATAATCAGCAGTATATTCCACCAGAGCGATCGCAACTAATGTCAATTTCGATGATGATTTCTATCTCCTGAATCAATTCAAGATTCATACTTACATTAGGAATACTTAAAATAGCGATCGCCTAAGAATGACAGAAAGATCACCATTCCCCTACAGGATTTATTACCTAATCAGCAAAGTAGCCCAAATTTAATAATTTATCTGGTTAAGAACTATCCAACTTTAAGATAAATTAGAACAGGTAGCTATTTCAGACTCATGAGGTAAAGGTTGATGTTTGCTGAAGAATTCCCCTAGTCCTTTTGCCGACTCATTATCAAGCAATATCCCTCCAAACGATCATAAAAATTATTCAATAATGACCAATCATAATAGGGAAGGTACTTTCTTAGGGGCAAATGGACTAGAACTATACTATCAATGCTGGCATCCTCAAGCCTCAGCAAAAGCTATCGTAGTCTTAGTTCATGGATTTGGCGTGCACAGCAACATTTTCTCTCGACTGGTGGAATTCTTAGTCCAGAAAGATTTAGGGGTTTATGGATTTGATTTACGGGGACACGGGCGATCGCCTGGTCAAAGAGGCTATATTAATAGCTGGACTGAACATCGTCTTGATTTAGCTGCTTTCCTGAATTTAGTCCAGATCAAAGAATCTCATTTACCCTTGTTTATTATCGGTCAAAGCATGGGGGGAATTGTGACCTTGGACTACGTGTTACGCACATCAGCTCAACAGCTAAAACCAATAGCAGGCTTAATCTTAATCGCTCCTGCCCTAGGATTATGTATCACGCCGTGGAAACTGACTCTTGGTAAACTACTATCGCTGATTTATCCTCGTTTTGCTCTTAATACGGGAATTGATTACGAAGCAGCTTCTCGTGATCCTCAGGTAATTGAAGCTAATCGCCACGATCCCCTGCGCCATGCTCAGGGAACCGCCAGACTCTCTACTGAACTCCTCAAAACCATCAACTGGGTTAAGGGACAAGCTCAAGAGTTAGCAACTCCTCTATTGTTATTGCATGGGCTGGCTGATCGCGTTACCCCTGCCGATAGTAGTCAAAGCTTTTTTCAACACTTAACTTTAGCCGACAAAGAGCTGCGTCTCTATCCTAATAGTTATCATGAGCTACACAGTGATACTAATTGCCTGGAAGTTGCCACAGATATTCATAGCTGGATTGGAAACCATTTGTAAGTAATCATAAGTAATTAATAGATTAGATACCTATGCAGTGCACTCAAGCCAAGCTCAGCTTTATCCCTCCAGCATTTAATCCTTTGGTTCTGCGTTTAGTGCATTGGTCTTTACCGATTGTGCAAAAATTGCGCCTAAAGTCTTGGCTTCCCGCAGGCATCGCTGAAATTAAGATTGTTAATGGGATAACCCTGGTTAAGCTATTTCAGCAATTTCAACTGGGAAAAATTCGCCTAATTATGGCGTTTCGCCATTGTGAGGTAGACGATCCGATTAGCGGTCTGTACTTAATGTCTCGTGGGATACCTAAAATTGCTCGCCAAGAGGGGATTAAACTTAAGCTACCGCTCCACAGTCACTTTATGTATGACAGGGGCATGACTATTTGGGCAGGTAAATGGCTGGGGTTGATGTTTTCTCGCATTGGTGGTGTTCCCGTACATCGTGGTCGGAGTCTAGACCTCCAGGCAATTAAGTATATTCGAGAGCTATTGCTTAACGGTCAGTTTCCCCTGGTAGTTGCCCCTGAAGGAGCTACCAATGGACATAGTGAAGTTGTCAGTCCCCTTGAACCTGGAACGGCTCAACTAGCGTTTTGGAATGTTCAAGACTTGGCAAAGGTAAATCGTCCTGAAACAGCGATTATTATCCCGATTAATCTTCAATATCACTACCTTAAACCCCAGTGGGCAAAGCTTGATCGCCTGCTAACTCAATTAGAAGCTGATTGTGGTTTACCCCAGAAAGCAGTGCATGACTTAGACAATGAAATATCAGCAGGGGTTCTATACCCTCGTCTCTTGAGGTTGGGGGAATGTTTACTAATTGAATTGACCGAGTTTTATCGTAATTTTTATCATTGCCAGTTGCCCGATATCAAACGGGAGGAGCATCCCACAGAAGAGCAGCTTACCCATAGACTACAGAAGCTTTTGGACGTTTCTTTACAGGTGAGCGAGTCGTATTTTGGGCTTAAATCCCAGGGCAATATTGTTGAACGATGCCGTCGCCTGGAAGAAGCTGGCTGGAACTATATTTATCGGCAGGAACCAGATAAGATAGCTAATTTGCCTCCAGTTAAACGAGGCTTAGGGGACTGGATTGCAGCCGAAGCCGAGCTACGCATGTTACATATGCGTCTTGCGGAGAGTTTTGTGGCAGTGCAGAATAACTATATCGAGCAAAAGCCTAGTTTTGAAAGGTTTGCCGAAACTGCTTTAATCTTATTTGATGCCATCTCTCGCATTAAAGGAGATAAAAATCCCCGTCGTCCCCGTCTAGGATGGCGCAGATCAACCATAACTATTGGCGAACCAATTAACGTCAGCGATCGCGCCTCTATTTATCGTCAGAGTCGTCAGGGGGCAAAGCAGGCTGTGGCACAACTAACCGAAGATATTCAAACTGCCTTGGAATCGATGATTGTTTAAAGCTGTTACTGACAAGATGACCAACAAGATTCAGCCTCAAACTTGGGGTGAGTAAGCAGCTTGATGCTGGAGTTTCACCTGCTGTTTTTCCAGAAATTCCTGAAGCTGTTCTGTACCACCAATATATTGACCACCTAACCATATTTGGGGCACCGTTATGGGGGTTTTCGGTCCTACTAGAGGCTTTACTCTGGCTAACATTTCGTAGAGATCCCTGGGACTACGAACTACATCATGATAGGTGTATTGAATGCCTGCCTCTGTTAAATATGCTTTTGCCTGCTGGCAATAAGTACAGCCTTCCTTCCCAAACATATGACTCCTTGCAATGGGGGCTTTAGTGGCATAGGCTTCGATTACGGCTTGAGTCAGCAAACCACGATTTAGGGCGTGTCCTTGGCTAATTACCTGCCCTGCCACCATAACAATTGGTGCGTGCCAACCTCCCTTGAGCAGTGGTTTCCACCACTCCGTTAACCATTCCCGAATCTCCAGCTTGACGGGAATACCTGCTAATTCTTGCTGGAGGGTATCTAAAATTACGTCCTTGGTCAGAGTACATTCTCCACAGGGAATTTTCACTTTAAATGGACCCCAAGCTCCTGCCCAGCGATATAGGACAATTGATACTTCTTGATCTATTTGCTCTATGGTCACAACGACTCCTTATCAGAGAGATGATTTAAGTTGGCTAATATAAATTATTTTTATATCTCTAACTTGAAGTTCTTATGAGATACAGATTAATGTTTTGTGAGGAATCCCCAATCCCCAATCCCTATATCCCTCGGACAGTTAACTTAAAAATTATGGGTTTCAAACTAGACGCGGTTTAGATAGATTGTTGTCTGGCATAATCGCTGGCTAGATCGATTTTACCAACTTCAATTAGAGCGCGATCGCGTATTTGGCAAGAATCACAGACTCCACAGGGAACTTCTCCCCCTTGATAACAAGACCAGGTATCGGCAATGGGTACATTTAGGGCTATTGCCCGACGAACAATATCGGCTTTAGAATCTTTGACTAGAGGGGCAATTAACTGGGGTGCTTTACCTTCAATTCCTGCCTTGGAGGACAGGTTAGCTAGCTGCTGGTATGCCGCGAGGTATTCAGGGCGACAGTCAGGATAGCCTGAATAGTCTACGGCATTGATTCCTAAAAAAATTGCCTGGGCGTTTTTGGCTTCGGCTAAAGAAAGAGCGATCGCAATAAATACAGTATTTCTTCCAGGTACATAGGTGTTGGGAATCACGTCAGGCTTAACTCCATCCTGGGGCACCGCTATATTTTGATCGGTCAAAGATGAACCACCCCACTGTGAGAGGTTTATATCACTTATAAAGTGCTCTTTAATTTGGAGGGCTGCCACAATTTTTTGTGCCGCTGCTAATTCTTTAAGATGTCTTTGTCCATAACGAAAGGAAAGGGCAATTACTTCGTATCCTTCGGCGATTGCAATGGCGGCGGTGGTGGCGGAGTCTAATCCACCTGATACTAGAACTACTGCTTTGGGCATTATTTTTACCAATAATCTTTAACCCTGGCTGATAGACACAAGTGGATGAAAAGCAGAACTATTGATATTATCAGCTACTCCAACAAGTGCTATGGAGCGTTAATAGCGATCGCCAGTATTATCAACCTGAGATATTTATTGACTCTCGTTCAATTTTCTCACTGTTCCCCCGTGAACTTTTACCATAATTTCCGCCATTTGCTGGGAAATAAACTTATTAGCTTTATCGATTCCAGGCTGAAACTTACCTGATAGGGTTAAATAATGAGTAAAGATGCCTACTTTTTTCTCAACAATCCACATAGAGCAAATAATGAGTAATGAGTTTCCTAACCTACTTCCCGTAATGCTACAGTACTAGTTCTGAAAATTCACTAGACAGCAAAGATCAACTCCTAAACCCCAAATGTTCTGATCTTACGGTTAAATATTCTACTCCGTCAGTGGCTAAAGTACCCTCAAATAGAGCTAGCTTTTGATCGTTAAACTCCTCTGAAAGATAGCACAAAGTTAGAACTAATTCCGTTGCTGGCTCAAGAATAACTATCAGGTTGATAGTCATTATCAGAAAAAGTTTTGTAAACAAGTTTATTAAGCAGTATTTCAAGTTTGATCAAATAGAGCAATCGCTTTCAATAATGTTAAGTTAACGTGATACTATCCATCTCATAGGTGATTTAATCTTCAATCATCGCTCCCACGTTAAATTACAGATATAGTGATGTCAGCGCTCAGTAGCAGGCTGATAAGGACAAGCTGATTTAACTTGAGCAAGATTGATTCATGGAAATATAAGGAGATAAGAACTTTGGGATTAAGGGTAGCTGTTGTCGGTTCTGGACCCGCTGGTTCCTCAGCCGCTGAAGTTTTAGCCAAAGCAGGTATTGAAACTTATTTATTTGAGCGCAAGCTAGATAACGCCAAACCTTGTGGTGGTGCGATTCCCCTCTGCATGGTGGATGAGTTTGATTTGCCGCAAAAGATTATCGATCGGCAGGTCAGAAGCATGAAAATGATTTCCCCTTCTAATCGGGAAGTCAATATTGGCTCGACCCTCAAGGATGGGGAATATATCGGCATGTGTCGCCGAGAAGTGCTTGATGGTTTTTTACGTAATCGTGCTGCTGAACTTGGTGCTAACTTAATTAATGGTACGGTGTATCAGCTAGACCTGCCAGAAGGCGATCGCGACCCCTACACCCTGCACTACGCGGATCACTCTGAGGGTGCGGTTAAAGGGGAAATGAAAACCCTTAAGGTAGATTTGGTGATTGGTGCTGATGGTGCCAACTCCAGAGTTGCTAAGGCAATTGACGCGGGGGACTATAACTATGCCGTGGCTTTCCAGGAGCGCGTCCGTTTACCAGAAGACAAGATGGCATACTATGACCAGCTGGCAGAGATGTACGTTGGGGATGATGTTTCGACAGACTTCTATGGCTGGGTTTTCCCCAAGTTCGACCACGTAGCAGTGGGTACGGGAACTATGAAGGTGAACCAGTCTAGTATCAAAAAGCTCCAGGCTGGTATCCGTAAGCGTGCGGCTAGAAGGTTAGAAGGGGGAGAGATTATCAAAGTTGAGGCACACCCCATTCCTGAACATCCCCGTCCCCGTCCGATTCGCGATCGCGCTGTTCTAGTGGGTGATGCTTTAGGTACGGTAACCAAATCGTCAGGAGAGGGTATTTACTTTGCCGCTAAGTCTGGTCGGATGTGCGCTGAGGTAATTGTTGAGCGATCGCAAAATGGACTCAAGGTACCAACGGAAAAAGACCTTAAAGAGTTTATGCGACGTTGGCAGAAGGAATATAGAGCAACTTATCTGGTGTTAGATATTCTACAGCGAGTTTTCTATCGTAACGATGCGACGCGGGAAGCTTTTGTGGAGATGTGTGGCGATATTGACGTTCAAAAAATGACCTTCGATAGCTACCTCTATAAGAAAGTAGTCCCTGTTAATCCTTTAATCCAGATGAAGGTGACGGCGAAAACTATTGGTAGTTTACTTAGAGGTAATGCTCTGGCGTCTTAAATTATTTTTGGGACTTTTGAAGGTTTTTGAGCAAAAACCATAAATTTATATCTAGTTAGATAAACAGCGATTAGTGGATTTCATTCTGCGATCGCTGTTTATTTATTTTATGTTCATTAATTTGATCGCATTGATCATCACTATTGATCTTGGCGATCGCCGTATCTGATTTCAATTGAAAGTAGGAGCTAGTTTTATGACTCAGGCGATACCCCGTTCAATACAAGACTATAGTTCGGTAATGAAGCTGGCTGATAGCTTAAGGTTAAGTAGAGAGCAAGTGAGAAAGATTTTAGGTATCTCTGAAAGTACTCAGTTTCGCTACGAAAAAAAACAGCCTGTTCTCAAACCAAATCTTAGCGATCGTTGGTCAAGACTGACTCACGTTGTTGAATTAGCTAATGATTTATTTGAAGATGAGTCAGAGGTGCAGAGATGGTTATCTACTCCCAAACAGGCTTTGGGTAATCGTTCCCCTATAGACTTACTGGTGACTAATACTGGATTTAGGCAAGTAGAGCAGCTTTTACTGCAAGCTAGTTATGGAGTGTTTGCCTAGTGGTGACAGTTTGGCGGATTTGTGCCGTTAAATAAAGCCAGTTTTGGATCAGAACATTAATCTGTTTGGCTAGCTTTTAGCCTTTAGCCTTTAGCTATTAGCTTTTAAGAGATTTATTCAAATATAAATTAAGCAGCTTTTATAAAAGAATAGTCGCTAATGTTTTTGATACTTCCCCACGTTTTATAGCAATGGCAAATCCAGAACATGTAGCGATCGCTCGTAAAGGTAGTCAATTCTTGAATCAGTGGCAAGATGAAAATCCAGAGGAAAGACTAGATCTTAGAGGGGCTGATCTTATTAAGGCTGATCTCATTGAAGCTAATCTCAAAGGGGCTAATTTCAGAGAGGCTAATCTCAGAGGGGCTGATCTCATTGGGGCTGATCTCATTGGGGCTCATCTCAGATTGGCTAATCTCATTGGGGCTCATCTCAGTGAGGCTAATCTCAGAGTGGCTCGTCTCAGAGAGGCTAATCTCAAAGGGGCTAATTTCAGCAGGACTGATCTCGTTAAGGCTAATCTCGGTGGGGCTAATCTCAGAGGAGCTAATCTTAGAGGGGCTAACCTCAGTGGAGCTGATCTTGTTAAGGCTAATCTTAAAGGAACATCAGCAGCATTCTCAATTGTTGATGCCAAGACACTTTTAAATGAGAATGAGTTTGATAGAAAGACTGACTTTTCTAGTGTAGGCTTAGATAGCGCAAGGATTGACGAAGAGCTAAAGTCTGATTTAAAGCGGAATATCAGGCAAATCTATTGGGAAAGACGTGATAAAAGAAATCTTTTTAATTGGGTTTTCAAGTCTTTTTGGTGGGTGTCAGACTATGGCAGTTCAACTAAGAGACTAATCTACACATTTCTCGGTATTTCCTTGGTTTTCTCCGTAGTTTACCTCATTCCCTATATTGCCCCTTATTGGATGCCCTGGACTGACTATCCTTTTTTATCAGGGTTAGAAATAGATGTTGAACAATATCCCGAAATATCAGAACTAACCGAGACTCAAATGCTGTGGCGTCTCTGGATTAGGACTCTTTATTTCTCCATCGTAACTATGACGACTCTCGGATTTGGCGACATGTCCGCACACCCCTTAAGCATTCCAGGTCATATTTTAGTCTGTATCCAAGTTATTTTAGGCTATGTACTTCTGGGTGCTTTGATAACTCGATTGTCGATATTATTTCAGGAAGTTCAATAGCTAAAAGTTGAGTATCAGCATAATATTATAAAAGACTAATATTAATTATTTCTGATGTTAATTAGAATAACTAAACAAGAAAAGTAAAGCGAATAACTAACTACTAACAAAAATAATTTCATTTGTAGTAAACATAGTCATATTTCTTTAAATGCCTTGTTTTCTGAGCCAGTATTCACTCAGAAAATGAATTTGCTTAAAGCCGACCCAAATATTTAACCCAGGGATGAGCATCCACCAAATTGTTAGTGGTGGTTCTAATCCTTCATCACGATACATCTGATTTACAGTGCGGTAGAGGCGAAATTGAGCATAGTAAATCCAGCCTAAACCCAGAATAGAAAACCAGCCAAACCAAGGATCAACATCTGGATCTAAACGCCAAAGAACCTGGGGGAGAATTACTCCTACAAGAAAGGGAATCAGGCACTTAGCACCTGACCAGCTACGACCGTCATAACGCCGTAACTCATCCTGAATAGCCCATTTATAGTATCCGTAATATGCTAGAAAGCTCAAGCCAGAATATAGGATAACTTGTTTGAGGGGACGAGGAGTACCTATGGTTTTTTCAGTCATTAAATCTGTGGCAAATCTGTGGCGTTGATGGATACGTAATGCTTAAAGTAGTCATTCTAACTAATTCACATCTTTACAGATTTAGGGTAGCAGACGACTTCATACCAGATCAAACATAAGAAAATAGTAGATTGTCCTAAAGGATATATTATGCCCTTGTCCTAAAGGATACCGCTTCGCATATGG
>JBCBIE010000029.1:0-68857 GCA_038524995.1 Cyanobacteria bacterium J06621_8 | reverse complement strand
TAAAGGAGCGAGAGAGTGTAACTATCCGCAACTTTGGTACTTTTTACGTAAAACAGCATCGTGATTCTGTAGCTTTTAAGTTTAATCCTGCTCAGAAGTTACGCATGATGTTTGGTTGGTCATCTACTTATAAAGGAGATCTCTAGAGTAATTATTTGTATTAACCCTGTCGATCATAGCTGACATAAAATTAATCTTTGCTTAATGACAATTTTCCCAGGGATTTCACTAATATTAGAGTAACCGACTAAGATACAATACGAATTATTCAAACATGAGTTTAGAATTATTAGCCGCTGGTAGCCTACTAGATATGGCTCTAAGTGGCATTGTGGGTGATTTTACTAGTGAAGGCGCAAAGCTTTTGTGGCAGACTATCAGAAATCGATTGGTACAAAATCAACCTGCTATTGAAGGGGAAATAGCTGAATTAGAACAAAACCCATCCCCGAAAATTTGCAACCCTTAGAAGCTTTCCTCCAGGTGGAAATGCACAAAGATCGGGAATTTGCCGAAGCGATAAGCAAGTTAGGGCAAGAAATAGCCAAGACTAGTAGAGATACGATTAAAGTCAAAGATTTTGAAGCCAAAGATAATGCTGTTGTTATAGGCAAAGCAGAAGCTAACACTCAATTTTTTGGAGGTAGTCATGTTCATCCAAAAAAGAACTAACCCCAGATGAAATTGTTGAAGTTCTGTATAAACTTGAACAGGCAAATTCTCAAGTTACCACTTCGACAAATTTAAATACATTACCACCAAATCTCGAACACTGGGTAGAGAGAAAAGAAGAAATAAAGATTATTGAAACATGGTTAAATAATCCACAGATTGCGACTGTAGGAATTACTCAAGCGAGTACCTTAGGCATTCAAGGCTTAGGTGGGGTAGGAAAATCTACTTTAGCGTCATACTTTTATCATTCTCTCGATTTTGAAGTCAAATTTTGGGCAGATGTTAGTGCAAAACCCGACTTTACTGTTTTTGCTGAAAAAGTTATTATCGCTTTAGGAGGAAAAGTTAATTATCCACTTGATATTACACAGTTAATTAATAACTTACTTTATCTACTAAGTCAGCGTCGTTGTTTATTAGTGGTAGATAATTTAGAAACACTACTTGATACAGAGAGAAATTGGCAAGACGAAAATTATCAGCAGTTCTTTAGTCGCTGGAAACAACAAGGAACAAATAGTACTCTTTTTATTACTACTCAAGATAAACCGCAATTATTTCAAGACCTACAACACTGGTATTTCTTGGGAGGAATGAAAATTGAAGAAGGAATTATTTTATTAAATAAGTTGGCTATCCAAGGAGCAGAAGCAGAGTTAAAGAATTTTGTACAATATGTCGATGGACATCCTTTGACAATAAATTTAGTAGCAAGTTTTTTAAGAGAATATTGCGATAGCCAATTAAGCCAGATTGAAGAATTAGGATTAGAAAAATTTGAGCTAGCTTACCAAGAAGCTGAAGGATTACACCGCAATAAACAAGATGCTCGTTTATCTTGGATTATTCAACAGCATTTAGACAGGCTAACAGAGCAACAAACTAACTTTCTGATTAATCTAAGCGTTTATCGAGTGCCTTTCAATCGGGAAGCAGCAAGTTATATGTTAGTTGATCGAGAAGTAAAACCAATAATAATTCAAAAAAAGTTACAGGAATTATGCGATCGCTCTTTACTAAAAAAAACACAAGATAATCAATTCAATTTTGAATCTTTACTCCAGAAATATATATTACAGCAAGCAAAGGATTTAACCAATGCACATCAAAATGCTATTAATTTTTATCTGTATAATTTACAATCACAACCATGGAATAATTTTGAGGATATTTCGGAATATATTGAAACCTCAAATCATTGGTTGGAGTTGAAAAAATACGCTCTGGCTTTTGATATTCTAGCTAGGTGTTTGAATTTCCTAGAGTTGAGAGGTTACTATGTAGTTTCAGTGGAAGTAATTGAAAAGTTAGTTCATAGATGGCAATTAAGTTTAAAATCAGAAGAAAGAATACATTATGCTTCAGCATCTTACATCTTAGGCTGCTTCTATCAGCCTTTAGGTAAATTAGACCAAGCCATAAAGTATCTTGAGCAATCTTTAGCAATTTCCAGGGAAATAGACGATTGCGATCGAGAAGGTTTGTCTTTAATGGGTTTAGGGAATGTTTATAATTCTCTTGGAGAATATAAACGAGCTATTGAATACTTTAAACAATCTTTAGTTATTGCTCACCAAATCGAAAATCTTAATGAACCAGCAAGTCTTCTCAAGGCAGGAAATTTAATGGGTTTGGGAACTGCTTATGATTATCTAGGAGAATATAAACGAGCTATTAGTTTTCATCAAAAGTCTTTAGCTATTGCTCAACAAATCAACGATACAAATGCTGAAAGTTTATCTTTAAATAGTTTAGGTAACGCCCACCAATCTCTGGGAGATTTTCAACAAGCAATTGATTACTTTCAGCAGTCTCTAAGGATTGCTCAGGAGAACAGAGATTTAAATACACAGAGTATATGTTTAAATAACTTAGGTAATGTCTATAAACATATAGGAGAATATCATCGGGTAATTGATTACTATCAGCAGTCTATAAATATTTCTCAAGAGATTTCCAATCTCCATTTAGAAGCTACATCTTTGGGTAATTTAGGTGATAATTATAATTATCTTGGAGAATATCAACAGGCTATTTATTATTCTCAAAAGTCTCTAAATCTTAAACGACAAATAGGAGATCGTAATGGAGAGGCTGGGTCTTTAGGCACTTTAGGTGATACTTATATTTATCTTGGAGAATATCAACAAGCTATTGATTATCTTCATCAGTCTTTAAATATTCAACGACAAATAGGAGATCGTATTGGAGAAGCTGGTTCTTTAACCAGTTTAGGTATTGTTTATAGATCTCTGGGAGAATACCAAAAATTTATTTATTACTCCCATAAATCAATAGCTATTTTCCGACAGATTGGAGATCTTCATGGAGAAGGAGTATCTTTAAATAATCTAGGCATTGCTTATGATTCTTTGGGAGAATATCAACTAGCTATTGATTACGCTCAAAAGTCTCTAGATATTAAACGACAGATTGGAGATCTTCATGGAGAAGGTTTAACTCTAAATAATCTAGGCAGTGCTTATAATTCTTTGGGAGAATATCGAAAGGCTAAAGATTATTTTCAACAATCTGTAGCCATTAAAAACAAAGTTGGGGATAAAAGAGGAGAAGCTAAAACTTGGTTTAATTTAGGAAATACTCAGAAAAACTTACAGGAAAAACTAGAAGCAAAAGTCGCTTATGAGAATGCTCGAAAATTATATCGAGAAATCGGATTAGATAAAGATGTAGAATATTGCGATCGCGAAATTGAAGAATTAAAAAATAATGATTCTTCAGAAGTTTAAATCAGAAAAACTCTCTCCTCTCAAATAAGCATTAATGAGATTTAAGTGCAATGCTGAAATTATAGAACTTTTTGACTTTGGGGTATGTTCAACCAAATCCTGAATTTTAAATAGATATAAATTTGCTATTTACTGCATAATACCAGTTTTTGTAATTAAGACAGATCGCATTACCCCAACCCAAGAATTATTAAACAGTTTGATTCAGATTAGCGTTCCTAGATGCTTTGCCCTTCCAGTTTGAATGCGGCTGTTTCCGATTAATCAATAATATATATGCCGAAGGTACTAAATATAAAGCTAAAAGAGTTGCCCCAACTACTCCACCTGCGATCGCAATTGCTAGGGGAGGCCAAAATTCTCCCCCACCCAGTAGTAAAGGAATAAAGCCAAAAACCGTAGTTGCCGTGGTGGTGATAACGTGACGGGTGGAATGTAATACTACCTGCTGGATAGCTTTCCTGTCTCCTCTGCGGGAAAGTTTATCCTGCTGGATTGCGGCTATAACCACGATAGAGTCATTAATGGCGACACCGATTAAGCCTACGGTGCCGATGATGGGGTTGAAGCCAAAGGGATAATCAAATAACCAGATAGAGAAGATACCCAAGCCAAAAGATGCGATCGCAACTATTCCGATAATGACTGCTAAACGAAAGGAGTTTAAGGAAAGTACTAATACTGCTACCATCAGCACTGCTAAAACCCCCACCAGCGCAATTAAACCCCCTAAAGCGGAGTCTTTCTGTTCTGCCTCGCCGCCAAATTGGTAATCGTAGCCGTTGGGTAATTCTAGTTGATTGAGTAATTGTTTAAATTCCTGAAGTGCCGTAGCAGGGAGTACCCCAGGAGTAAGGAAGCCTTGAACTGTATTAACTCTTTGCCCGTTGTAATGGGATATTTGGGAGATTTCCGAGGTTAGTCTGGTTTGACCTAAGCTGCCTAGGGGGATGGGGTTAGCCTGATTGCCCAGTAAGTCTAGAGATGCAATATCCTGGAGGGTGCTGCGGTTGCTGCCGTCTAGTCTCACTCTAACTGGTAATTCTTCCCGCGATTCTAAAATTGATCCTCCCGTAGTGCCTTCTAGGGTAGAGTCTAGCTGTTGCGCTATATTGCGGCGATTTAAGCCCGTGATTAATGCTTCTTCTTCATTGATTTCGATCTCTAGCTGAGGGTTGGTTTCTGCCAGGCTTGCCTTAGTATGGGTAATATCTGACACCTGTAGCAGTAAACCTCTAACTGATTCCCCTAGCTGTTGCAGGGTGCTAATATCTGAGCCAAACAAGCGCATCTCCACAGGTGCGGCAAAGGGAGGACCTTGTTCAAGCTGGCGTACTATGATTCGCGCCTCAGGAAAACTACGATCTAATTCTCTCTGCATTTGGGAAGCGAGGTCGCTAGTGGCGATGGTATTTAGCTGCACTAAAGCTTGAGCGTAATTGGATTCTCTTTCTCTGCTTCCTGCCAAGTTGTAATAGAATCTGGGGGCGCTACTACCAATAAACCAGTGAACATCAGTAATTTCTGGATACTTTACTAAGGCTGTACGCACACTTTTAGTGGTAGCCGCCGTTTGGCTAATGGCTGCCGTTGCGGGTAGTTCTAACTGGATTTGAATTTGATCTCGATCTGCTGCGGGGAAAAACTGTTGCGCTAAGGTGGGAAATTGCAGAAATCCTGTTACGGGAAGCAGTAAGGCGAGGAAGATTCCCCATAACGGTTTAACAGTGATCCATCTTAAAGACTGGTTATAGATTCTGGTGAGGGGAGTAAAGGCAATCCCCGTTTGCCACCAAGAAGCACGGCTTAAGTCTAGCTGGCGGTTGAATTTTGCTGTTAGGGTGGGAATTACGGTTAAAGCAAGAAATAGGGAGGAAAGTACCGCTAAAATCACGCTAACGCCGATCGCCCCGACAAATTCCCCTGTGGCACCTGGTAATAGGGCGATGGGCAGAAATGCCAGCACGGTGGTTAAGCTAGAGCTAAGTAAGGGAACTGTTAAATGTTTGAGACTCTGAATAATAGATGCCTTACCCGTTAAGCCTTTGCGAAGATTGCCATTGACCTCATCCACCATAACAATGGCATTATCAATCAGGATTCCCAATGCCACAATTAAGCCTGTAATGGACATTTGATGTAAAGGAATCTCTAAGAGATTAAGCCAGCCAAACACCATCAGCACCGATAAAGGCAGGGCTGTCCCAACAATTAAAGCAGAGCGCCAACCCATAAGCAAAAGAGTTACCAAAAACACTAACCCCCCACCAAACAGCAGGTTCAGCATCAGGTTATCAATTCTGGTGCTGACATAACTTTGCTGATTAAAAATCCTACGTAACTGAATCGCCTGGGGTAGTTCTGCCTCAAAATCTGCCAGTATCCTGTCGGCTTGGGTTGCCCAGGCATCAATTTGACTTCCAGAGGCAATATTTACCGCTAAAGTTACCCCAGGGCGATCGCTGATAACCGTTAATTCTTCCGCAGGTTCTCTTACGCCTCTGGTGACAGTTGCCACATCTCGTAGGCGCATAAACTGCCCGTCGTTGCCAAAGCTGAGGGGAATGTTTTTAACTCGTTCTAAGGTGTCTAATTCTCCCGCTACCTCTAGTAAGAGATCCCGCTGATTATTCCGCAATAATCCCGCCGCTATCTTAGAATCGGTTTGTTGAATTTGTCGGGCAATATCCGCAGTAGTTAGACTATAGCTAGCCATTAAATCAGGATTAACCGTTACTAAAATCTCCTGATTGCGATCGCCGAATAAATCCACATCTTCAGTTTGTGGAATATTTTTTAAGCGCTCTTTTAAAATAGTCGCCTGACGATTGAGAATTGTATAGTTAGGCTGCTCGTCTTGTTCCCAGGTAAAAGCAACTATTGACCCATAGGCTTTGATTTTAAGCTGCTCTAAATCAGGCTCGGTGCTGCCTGGTGGTAGCTCTCCTTTAATGCGATCAATTTTATTCTGTACCCGTGACCAAATAGAATCTACCTGCTCTTTTTTAATACTGTCTTTTAGTTCAATAATAATAATTGAGCTGCCAGTACTAGAAGTAGATTGATAGCTATCGATCTCTGCTATTTCAATTAATTCATCTTCGATTTTTTCAGTAATTAAGGCTTCTATTCTTTCTGCCTTTGCTCCAGGTAAAAAGGTTTTTACTGTAGCCACCCGATTAACTAATTCTGGATCTTCCAATCTCGGCAGGGCAAAATAGGAAGAAGCCCCCCAAACAAAGATTAAGATTATGGTGAGGATTAATAATCTAATGTTGCGATAAAAATATTTAACCATTGTTAATTATTAAGTAGGTCGGTATAAATAAAATAAACTCCTCAAGACTGTTAGTAGTTAGTAGTTAGTGGTAATGGCTGTCACTGAATTAACATTTATTACCCATGCGACTTTATTTTGCCCTACTTACTTATCGCTCTTTAGCTTCTCTTTCTAATTCTTGAAATTTACTTGCAGTAGTAAAGCAATCACTACTGTAAATCGTTTCTAAATCTCTAACTCTTTGTTCTATTTGCTGAAGGCTATCAACTAATTTTCGCTTTTCTTGGCGACCGATACGCCAAATTGATGTGGTACAGACAGATGCTCCTAATATAATTACCAAAGGCAAAATAAAACCGCTTTTAGGAACAGAAGCCAAAGAAAAATAGATTGCCATCATTCCCGTAGCACAGCCCCAGATAATAAAAGTTGCTTCGACTCTGATATCTTTTTTATGTACTGTATTTTTCATTTTTAACTCCCAAAATTATGCTTTTTTAGTCAGCCGTTTCCCGCATTTCAAAAGCAGATTCTGCTCTGACCTCTGGTAATTTTACTCTTGATACAAAGTTGATTAATAACTAACTAATTGACCAGGAACAAGTCTTTGCGTACCATCAGCAATAATGACATCACCTTCACGCAGCGTTCCTTTGACTAGTACTCTTTCACCATCGGTTTCTAAGATTTCAACTAATTTACGTTCTACTCGATGGGAATTAGGATTATCTGTCGTCATCCGTTCCCCGCCTTTGTCGGTCACAACTCCATAACAAGACCATAAACCCCGTTCTTCTTTTACTAAAGCCGTTATAGGCAACCAATAGCCATCAGTATCATTAGTCTGAGTAAAGGTAATCCGAGCCATTTCTCCTGGGGACACCTGCCTACTTGCAGGGGGGTCAAGGGTTAAAATTACGGTTCGAGTTCTGGTGTTGGGGTCGATTTCGGGCAGGATAGAATTAACCGTGGCGCTATACTGACTGCCGTTAATTAATACTTCCTGTTGACTATCAATAGCTATTGCAGGAATCACAGTTACAGGAACACCAATTTTAGCTTCTAGGCGATCGCTTTCTACTAAACGCACGACAGAACTGCCTGCTTCAACAACCGTTCCTTCATCAAAATTACGGCTGGAGATAACACCATCAAAAGGAGACTTAAGAGTACTCTTATCAATCTGAATATCTAACTCCCTAATGTTGGCGATTAGAATATCGATCGCCGCCTGTTGAGCAGTAACTCTTTCAATTCTCGTACCGTTTTCTAACTCCGCTAAAATACCTTGAGCATCCTGCAATCGCTCCTGTAAAGCCTGGCGATTAAAAGCAACTTCGTCTAGCTGTTCTTGAGCAATTGCGCCCTGCTGGTACAAATATTCCCGACGGCTATTCCTAATTTTTTCTAATTCTAACTGCTGCTGTAAATCCCTTACCCTAGCTTGCGCTGAAGCAACCTGTTCCGTTCTCGCGCCGTTTTTGAGTTCCGCTAAAACCGCCTGTGCTTGGTCTTTTTGCGCCACTAAGCCCTGCCTCTGGGCTTCTAAAGTAATAGTATCTAGCTGGGCGATTGTTTGACCTGCTTTTACCGTGTCTCCCTCGTCTACAGCGATCGCAACTATCTTTCCCCTTAGTTCAAACCCCACCTCACTACTACGTAGTGCCGTAACTGACCCTGTATAGCTTTGAGCTGTCTGATAGCTGCCCACAGCCTCAACTTTCACCGTACTTACGGGTAGAACATTAACTTTCTTCGTTGGTATGGGTGCAGCCGCTTCCGAATTAGTATCTGTTGCCTGATGACCCCTACCGACAAGAAAACCCGCCGACAGCAATACAGCGGACACTATGAGCAGCTTTCCTGTCTTAGCTAAATCCTGGGGCTGAACATATTTTCCTAAAAACTTGAAGGGGGGTTTAGCCTTAGAGGGATTGCGGGGTATTGACTGTAGCGATCGCTCTTTCATATTACTGTACCATTTACGTTAGATAATATACAATTAGTTTATATTCACTTTTTTGAGTATTAACTTAATATATATAAAATAAATTGAGTATGTCAACTCAAAACCAGAAATTATTGTTGAGCAATTAAGCATGGCACTAGCACATACCATCCTGGCAACCTTGGGGAATAATGCCTTCAGCGGTTACGATCTCTGGAAAGCATTTTCCCAATGCAGCACCCACTATTGGCAAGCCAGCCAACAGCAAATTTATAGAGAGCTAACCAAATTAGAAAAACAAGGTGCGATCGCCTATGAAATGTTTGCCCAAGAAGGTCGCCCAGACAAAAAGATTTACAGCATAACCCCTGAAGGAACGAAAATCTTAGTTAACTGGATTGCCGAACCTTCTTCCCCCGCAGCGATTAGAGAAGAATTGTTAGTTAAAGTCTTAGCGGCACACTTAGTTCCCCTAGAAACTGTGATTGCTGAGATCCAGCGGCGACAGCAGTTACATAAAGAACAGCTAGCAGCCTATTTAGAGGCAGAAGCAGAAGATTTTGCCGACATAGCGCAACTTTCTTTAGAGAAGAAATGTATGTATCTTACCCTGCGTCGGGGAATTAGATTAGAAAGCCAATGGGTAGAATGGTGCGATGAAGCGATCGCTTGTTTAAAGGAAGAATTATCCGACTAGATTGCGATCGCCAAGAAAAAGACTTAAAGCTTATAGCCAGCTAATTTTCAACATAGTCCATTTAACTAAAAACGGCTATAAATTAAAGCTCTTCAATGATTCCTTCCGACTGATTGCTAATCGATGTTTTGAAAATTATGTGGTGGAGCGCGATCGCTTTTTAGTAAACTTGAATTCTAAATCCTTTTTAGCAATTCATCATATTCATCATGTGTACCAATCCAAAACCAGTAAATACAATCAGACTCTAACAAGCCCAATGTTCGATAGTTTAGACTTAAGCGAACAGAGTAGATTGGTTGTCTCTGACTGACTCGTTTAAATTGAAGACTAGGATGAGATGAATCTTTTTGCCAAAGTTTATATGCTTTAACAGCCTGTTTCCTAACTGATGCGGGAAGTTTGTTAAATTCTTTACGGAATGATTTGGTGACAGTCGATTTCATTTCTCCCTTGAAAGAAAATCATCAAGGGAAACAGTTTCACCATTATTTATTTCCTGTCTCACTATTTCCACCATCCGATCCCATTGTTCATCGGTTGTTGAAGCGAAGCTAGTTGTCCATTTCTGCTCATCTTCCACTTCTTTGAGAAATCGAGATGCGATCGCGTCTTGTTGTTCTGCTGATAGCTTTTCAATTTTGGCGATCGCCTGACGCAGCAATTCAGTCATAATTTACTTGAGAATAGGTAGCTTAATTCTAACCAATTTACAAATCCTTACTATTTATATATTAGAGCTCTTCAATAATTCCTTCTGACTGATTGGCGATCGCCTTTAAGCGGTCAATAATTTCTGGTTCAACCTGTTGCCAAAGTCCTCGCTGCTGGGCTTCTAAGAGTCTTTCTGCCATATCCCGCAGTGCCCAGGGATTATGAGCCTGGATAAACTGCTGTACTTCCTCGTCAAAGACATAAGCCTCCGCCACTCCCTGATACATGTGATCGGCAACGCAACGCGCCGTAGCATCATAGGCAAAGAGATAGTCTACCGTCGCCGCCATTTCAAACGCCCCCTTGTAGCCGTGACGCATCACTCCCTCAATCCATTTGGGGTTAACTACTCGTGAGCGATATACCCGAGCAATTTCTGATTCTAGCTTCCGTACCCGAGGATTACTCACCTGAGAATTATCGCCAAAATAGACCTCGGGGTTACTTCCCGTCAGGCTGCGTACTGTGGCAGTCATGCCCCCCTGAAACTGATAATAATCATCAGAATCTAGTAAATCATGTTCCCGATTATCCTGATTGTGAAGTACGATCTGTAGCTGTTGCAGACGATTGGTAAATGATGCTGGGGCAGAATAGCCTTGACCTATTCCATCATAGGCGTAGCAACTCCAGTTAAGATAAGCGCGGGCTAGATCCTCGTCGCTGTGCCAATTTTGAGATTCAATCAATCCCTGCATCCCTGCACCATAGGCTCCTGGCTTAGAACCAAAGACCCGATAACCAGCCTGCTGCTGTGCCGACTCTGGGGGGATGCCTGCGGCAATTAATTCTGCCTCTTCCTGTTTTACCTGTGCTGCTAAGGGATTGATTGCGGCGTCTTCTGGTAGGCTAGCCACCGTCTGGGTTACCTTGTTTAGCAGGTTAACGATATTGGGAAAAGAATCGCGAAAAAAGCCTGATATCCTCACGGTAACGTCTACCCGTGGGCGATTTAAGACGGAGACTGGCAATACCTCAAAATCCACTACTCGACGAGACACGCCGTCCCACACTGGTTTTACTCCTAATAAAGCCATTACCTGGGCAATATCGTCCCCACCAGTACGCATGGTAGATGTGCCCCAGATGGAGATAGCAAGGGATCGGGGATACTCTCCGTGTTCCTGGGTGTAGCATTCAATTACGGCTTCTGCGGCATTACTACCCACTGACCAGGCGGTTTCCGTGGGAATGCCGCGAATATCGACGGCATAAAAGTTACGCCCTGTAGGTAATACCTCTGGTCTTCCCCGCGTAGGTGCCCCTGATGCCCCGCTGGGTACATATTTTGCGTCCAAAGCCTGGAGTAGATTAGTAATTTCAGCATCGCTCTGTCTGAGGTTGGGTAAGAGGATAGTTTGCAGCCAATGAATCTGTTTTGAGGTTTGAGGGAGTAGGGATAAAGCTGGAAGAGCATCATTGAGCAGTTGATCTACTAGCTTAATGGCGATTGATTCTAAAAAGGCGATCGCATCTCCCGTATTTCTAATTACTGGTAATACTTCTAGATATTGCTTTAACCAGTCTGCTGTTTTCGAGTTGAAACTAAATTCCTGCCAGGCTAATTCCTGATCTATACCCAATAAAGGATCGAAATCTAATTCCAGATCCTCCGCTAAAGCCTGGGTAAGTCCCTGACGCTGGTAGCTGGGAGAACGAGCGATCGCAATTATTAAATCCCTAAGCTGGGTTCCTTGGGGACACTGACCAAAAATGTGCAGTCCATCACGGATTTGCGCTTCCTTTAGTTCACAGAGATAGCCATCGGCTACCGTCAGAAACTGACTTAGGGCTTGAGTATCGGGGTTAATTCCTAAATCTTGTCCCAGGTTTTCTTCCTGGATTAATTGCTGGATGCGATCGCTAATAATATCTAGCCTACTGGGATCGAGGCTTTGAGCTTCGTAGTATTCATCAATTAGGGCTTCTAATTGTTCTAGTCCACCGTATAATTCGGCACGCGTTAGGGGGGGCGTAAGATGATCGATAATTACCGCCTGTGCCCTCCTTTTCGCCTGAGAGCCTTCCCCAGGATCGTTAACGATAAAGGGATAGATGTGGGGAATCGTCTGCAACGCCACTTCGGGATAGCAAGCGGCAGATAAAGCCAGGCTTTTCCCTGGTAACCACTCCAGGTTGCCATGTTTACCCAGGTGAATTATTGCCTGCGCCCCAAAACAACTCCGCAGCCAGTAGTAATACGCCAAATATTCGTGGGTTGGCTCTAGATCGGGGGCGTGATAATTGAGGCTGGGATCTCGGTCATAGCCCCGTGAGGGCTGAATGCCGACAAAGACATTTCCTAACTGAATCCCTGAAATAGGAAAAGACTCTGAGGGGAAGTTATCATTGACCCCTGATACACCCCACCTTTGTTCAATCCCCTGCTGTACCGCTTCTGGTAATGATGACCAATACTGCTGATATTCCTCGCGGGATAAACTTTGACCGCAACGGCGATCGCCAATCGCCTCCAGATCGTTAGTCACCCCTTGGGTTAATCGCCGAATTAATTCAGTACCTGTTTGAGGAATATCGGTAACGGTATATCCAGACTGCTTAAGTGCCAGCAAGATTTTGATACAGCTAGCAGGGGTATCTAAACCCACCCCGTTAGCAATTCGACCATCTTTATTGGGATAATTAGCCAAGATTAGGGCAATTTTACGGTCTTGAGGAAGAGTACTTCCTAACTCAACCCATTTAGCTGCCGATTCCGCCACAAAATCCAGGCGATCGCTTTGGGGCTGATAGACCACGACATCGGTCTCTAGCTGCTGATTCCAAGTTTTAACTCCCTTGAAAGAAACCGCACGACTAATAATGCGCCCATCAACTTCAGGTAAAGCCACGTTCATCGCTACATCGCGGGGCATTAAACCTTGGAGACTTGACTGCCATTGCTCTTGAGTACTACTACTTAGAATCACCTGGAGCACTGGCACCTGAAGCTGTTGCCAAAATTGTAGTTGAGGTGATTCATCAATTTTTGACAAAGAAAAACTAGTAGTATTTAACAGTATCTTAATTAGATATTTTTGTAGTAAAGATAATAATTGTTGCTGTAATTCTACATTTCTTAATGAAGAAACAAATATTGGTAAAGGCTCAAGATTAGCTTGACGAAGAGACTGACACAAACAATCAATTGTGGCAGTATTACCTGCTAAGTAGTGAGAGCGATAAAATACAACCCCGCAATTATAATTTGCTTTAGATTGTGACTCTGTTATCGCTAATTTACGAGAATTATAACAATCTGCATTATGCCATTGATAGATGCCTAATTCAGGAACCAACTGTGGAACTGCTGGCTGATATTCTGTATCAAAACAAGTATCACTAATAAACTGTAAAGCATGAAGATAGTTTTGACTTCCTCCTTCTCTTAAGTATTGCCATAACTGGTTAACCACAGCTAAAGAAACGGTTGAATGACTTATTAAATCCAGGTCAGGGGCATTATCTCCAGGTATGATAAATAAATCAATTTTATTTAACGCTACTACTTCTTTAAGGCGTTCCAAACCGTAAGACCAGTAAGCACTTCCTCCCAGCAGACGTAGAATAACTACTTTTGCTTTGGCAATCATAGTTTCCACGTACGTATCAATACTTAACTGCTGCTGTAAATTTAAGAGATTGACGACCCGAATCTCAGGAAAGCTCGGATCTAAAAAAGCTGTTGCTGTAGCTAGAGATTGAATATCAGTATCAGCATAGGTCAGAAAGATAATGGGCGCAGGTGATTGTTCAATTAAGATTACTCCTTCAGTATCGGGATTCCAGCCGCCTGGTAATCCAGCCAGTTTGTGCATAGTTTTATTGGTCTAATCTTGAGAAATAATTACAGTTCAGTCTAAAGAGATTAAAATAAGCCAAGCTATATGAAATAGCAAAAAGTCATACTATGGGCTAAAGCCTAATTGTGTCGAATTATTCATTTGCTACAGTCTGGAAAAAAGTTATTGATTACCACGTTGAGCTGCGGCTTGCCCTTCTGAAGTTAATATTTTTCGTCCAGGATGGAGCTTCTGGAGTTACGGCAGTTCCATTATTCAAGCTACTAGAAAATGACTGCCCACGACAAGAGCCGCAACTGTTAAAAATAGACAAAATTTCCTGCTTAATCACGCCGCAGTTTAACCGTATTTTAAGGAAAACAGCGACAACTATTGCTGATTCTGATGCCATTAGCGTGATAGACAATCAAAATCAAATTATTAACGAGTTGACGCAGCTAGCAAATCATTAAAAATTCAATCAAGCGAAGCTCACTGAACTCTCAGCAGCTTTGCTGCTTAATTAACTAATAACTTAATTTGTAAATGATCTTAAATTGTTCAGCAGAATTCGTCTTTAAAGCAGCTAGATTGCTGATCGATAGTGTAGAGTATGCCAACCGCCAACCAAGTCTATCACCCCCCCCATGGAAAAATTACTTCGCTACCAGGTAGAGCAGGAACTTATTTTGGAACGGATTAAAATCCAAATCAGCCAAAATCTGAGCCTGGCGGAGATTATTCAAAGTGCCATCAACCATAGCCGCAGCTTTTTAGAACTAGATCGGCTATTGATTTATCAGCTAGATATGTCTTGGGAACTGCACAAAGTAAATCCTCGCTTGGCACCGATGCAAGATACGGTTACCTATGAATCCAAAAAAAGTGATCTCCTGGACTCTACTCTCTATTATCAGGGAGATACCTGCTGGCGAAAATCCCATGGCGATCGCAATAAATACCACCAGGGACATAGCTTAGTAATTAATAACGTTGATGCGGTTTCCCACCTCAATCCTTGCCTCCAGCAATTGATGGACAGGTTTCAGGTTAAGGCTAAGGTGGTGATGCCCATGAATATTCGCGGTAAGCTTTGGGGACTGTTTATTGCTCATCATTGTAGACCAAGAAAATGGCACCATGAGGATCTCAAGTTTTTGCGTCAGGTTACGGAACATCTGGCGATCGCCATTTTTAATCATCAGTCATATCAACAGCTTCACCATCAAAAACAGCTATTGGAAAAGCAGGTGCAGATTCAAGCCCAGCAGCTTAAAGATGCCCTGATTGCCGCAGAAGCAGCAAGTAAATCCAAACATGATTTTTTGGGTAGCATGAGCCATGAGCTACGTACTCCCCTGACCTGCGTTATTGGTTTATCTAGTACCCTACTCCAGTGGTCATCTACCAAGGAAAGAATGCCCCTGTCTCCTGAGAAACAGCAGGAATATTTGCATTTGATTCAGCAAAGCGGTAGGCATCTACTAGGGTTAATCAATAATATTCTGGAGTTTTCTGACGTGGAGTCAGGGAAGCATCTGCTCAACATTCAGCGACTTTCCCTAGCGGAGGTAGCTCGACATTCCTTACAGTTATTGCATGAGAGTGCAGCCCAGAATGAGATTTCCCTCAATGCTGAAATTAGAATTGAGCCTGAACAAGACTTATTTTATGCCGACGAAGTGAGGTTAAAAGAAATTTTATTTCACATCCTCAGTAATGGCATAAAGTTTACTCCTAAACAGGGCAGCGTTGTGCTGAGAGTCTGGAGGGAAAAGCATCAGGTGGTCTTCCAAATTGAGGATACGGGAATCGGCATTGCCGCATCAGAAATTCCCCTGCTATTTGAGAAATTTAAGCAAATTGAAGACTTTCGACAGCGGGTTCACGGTGGCGCAGGTTTAGGGTTGGCATTAACCAAAAAACTGGTTGAACTTCATGGCGGCTCGATTGAGGTGGAGTCAGAACTTGGGCAGGGGTCAATTTTTACGGTTTACTTGCCCGAAGCAACTCCCCTTAGAAATAGTTTGCTCAAATCAGATACCGCCTCTTCCTATAGACTGAGAGTTCAAACCATTGTCTTGATCACCAAGGATGACGCTAGCGCTACTTATCTTTGTCAACTGCTCAATACGATTAAATATCAGGTAGTCTGGCTAATTGATTCCACTACTGCGATTAATCAGATTGAACTACTGCAACCCAAAATGGTGATTATCGACCAGGATTTTCCGACAAGGGACGTTAAAAATATAATTAATGCCCTGGCTGGTATTCCTCTGGATGATGAAATCAAAGTTGCTCTATTATGCGATCGCTTTGATGCTCAAGAATGGCAGCAGTTTGGCGATTTGGGGGTAGATGATTATTTGCTCAAATCGATGAACCCATCCCCCATGATCGATAAAATTAACCGCCTAATCGCCAGTAAAGATACTCAAAGGAATCAGAATTAGCGAGTAAATCCCCAATCACTAGGATTCTGCTTTAGCTTCCGTGGCATTCTTTTTCGCTTCTGCCTCTTGCTGTTCTTTGGCTCTTTTTTCCCGTTGCTTACGACTTGCTTCTAGAACCTCTTCCATGACCTTGAGTAGCTGAGTCATTTTTTCCAAACTAGCGCCATATACCTCGAGATCTTTCTTCATTTTATCCCCAGATATCTGAATATTTTGAATGATCTCATCAATGGTCTGCTCACGTTTTTCTTGGTCTTGAACTAGAGAAGCATCACATACTTCTAACAAAGTATAAATACCAATGGCAAAAGGACGACTATATTTAAAGTTAGAATTATTAATGACTCCTTTGAGGGGTTCTAGCAAATAATTTAGCTCTTCTCCTCCAGTAGGATTAGCCAACCAGGTAGTTAGTTCCTCAACGGACTTGCCTTTAGCCACAGATAAAAGAACCTCAGCTTGAGACTTACAGTTTTGTGGATCGCTGCCTGTGGAGGTACATAGAGCATTAAAAATTTGCTCTTTGTCTGATTCTGGCTGATAACCCTGCATTAACCGCTCGAAGGAAGTAACAATTCCCAAGTAGTAGATGGAGTCTGGCTTAAAGTCAGCATTCACAGATAATAGATGCATCTCTACCAGCAATTCTTCAACTACTCGCCGATATACGGAGTTGATCGGTCGAGGATACGCTGCATAAAATGCCCTTTTACTATCGGAGACAGTTTTCATCATGAATTATTAGCCGTTTTATTTAATAAAAAATTTATCTATCCTATGAGTCCTTAGTCTGCCCTATTCTGATGGGGGATTTACTAAAATATCACTCTTAGCATATCTTTATATTATGCAACGATTCGGTACTCTATCGGAGATTTATCGTTCTAGTTGGATCTCAAGTAAGTGTTTTGATCCCCAAAGTAAATACTAGCCACTCATGAAACATTGCTCTAATTTCCATGAAATTATCTCTTAGCCAGCCACTGCAATTAACTTCTCCCCGATTACCCTTAGCGGTTTATCGGGAAATCGTCGCTCATCTGCGCCAGGTAGAAGGGATCGATGCTAAGTTAATCATGCGATCTCTTACCCACGATCCCACAGAGAAATTTGATTATGCCCAAAGTCAGGTAAAAGCTTTGGCAATTATCCCCGAAGCAGATTTAACAAATCAGGCACAGCTTCAGGTTAACTGTATTCTCGGTCACTATGCTGGAGTTTATGCTCCCTGGGAATACAGTTAATAATGATCAATGAGTAGTAATCAGTAATTAGTAATCACTTAATGTTGCCCAGAGAAGATTTATTAAAGCGAGTAGAACACAAAGCAGAAATTACCAAAGTTATTGATAAAGCGAATCAGGCTATCAAAAACTGGGAGGTTGTAGTTACTGACTTTTTATCACCTCCTGTACTGGCAGAAGTACAGTCCATTTTGCAGAATCTAACGGAAATTGAGGCTTTACCCTGGGGCGGTTATTCCCAGGCGGAGAGACAGCGAGTTGCTTTATCGCGTCCCGATCTGCCCTTAGATCAGTCTCAGGTTGAGCTAGCGGCGGTAGATATTGCGGGTAATTTCCTCTTCGACTCGGCTAATCACCGCGATTTTTTGGGAGCGCTATTAGGGACGGGAATCGTGAGGGAAAAGGTAGGGGATATCATTGTTTTGGGTGAGCGGGGTGCTCAGGCAATTGTAGTACCTCAAATGGTAGAATTTTTGTCTTCCAGCTTGACTCAGGTTAGGTCAGTGGCGGTAAGCACCCAGCAGATAGAGTTGAGTGAACTTAAGATTACGCCTCCTAAAAAGAAGGAAATGACCACTGTAGAAGCCTCGATGCGGCTTGATGCGATCGCCTCCGCGGGCTTTGGCATGTCCCGTAGTAAAATGGCTAGTGCGATCGCCGCTAAAGACGTGCGGGTTAACTGGAAGGAGGTTACTCAATCTAGCCATAACGTTAAGGAAGGTGATTTAATCTCAATGCGGGGTAAGGGTAGATTAGAAATCGGCGAGGTTTCAGTCACCAAGAAACAACGCTATCGAGTGAACTTGGTACGCTATAAATAGTTACGCCTAATGTGAATTGGCTTTGTTTAAAGTTTATTAGCTCGTAGCTATTAGCCATTAGCCATTAGCTTTTTCTACAATCTTTAGGACTTGAGTTTAGTCTAAGTATCCAATCTTTATGTAAGTTGCCATGGTATTTTCAGGCAATTCGTTTTGCAATTTAATTCACACTAAACGTTAATTATTAATTATCAATTGAGCATCAGAGCATATGACTAGCACTCCTCAAGCATCGGCATCAGAAGAAATGAAGTATGGCGAAAGAGCGATCGCCGAAGGGAAATTGATTACTTTCCCCAATCCTCGCATTGGTCGTAAATACGATGTCAGCATTACCCTGCCCGAATTTACCTGTAAATGTCCTTTCTCTGGCTATCCTGATTTTGCCACCATCTATATTACCTACTCTCCTGATCAAACGGTGGTTGAACTCAAGAGCATTAAGCTATACATCAATAGCTATCGCGATCGCTATATTCCCCATGAAGAAGTTGTTAATCAAATTCTCGATGATTTTGTTACGGCTTGTGACCCCCTGGAAGCAACGATTAAAGGTGATTTTACCCCTCGTGGTAATGTCCATACCGTAATCGAAGTTCGACATCAAAAATCATCAACCAGTAATAATCCTGCCTAGGGTTTTGCCACTTTATTATCGCTCTGAGTTTAAGACTTACTCCTTTAGGGATACTTGCTCGTAGTTTTCCCTAAAGGGATACACTTCGTTATTAGTAGTTAGTTTTGTACTAATAACTAATAACTAATAACTAAAGACCAGAGTCTTCGTGGTTTACCAAGAAGAGTGTCAATAGCTAACGGCGATCGCCTGACCAGCCAGCCAACCAGTTGTCCAGGCACTCTGGAAGTTAAATCCACCAGTCACCCCATCAATATCCAGAACTTCACCCGCAAAATATAAGCCAGGACATTTTTGGCTTTCCATGGTTTTGAAGTTGATTTCTTTTAAACTTACGCCGCCACAGGTGACAAATTCTTCTTTAAAAACTCCCTTGCCTTGAATTGCATACTGTCCCTGATTAACTTCGGCGACTAATTTATTGAGTTCTTTATTGCTGATTTGTGACCAGACTTTGTCGAGGTTAATGCCAACGTACTTAACTAGACTCTGCCAGAGACGTTTGGGCAAATCAAGAGGACAATAGTTAATAATTTTTTTCTGAGGACTCGCTTCCTTGGTTTTGGCTAAAGTTTCCCTAAGCTGTTCCTGATTGTATTCGGGCAACCAGTTAATTTGTAGGGGAGAGCGATATTTCAACTCGGCAAGATACCTTGCCCCCCAGGCAGATAGCTTGAGAATACCAGGACCACTTAACCCCCAATGGGTAATCAGCACTGCCCCTGATTGTTCTAGCTTATGTTTACCTGCTCCTAATTTGACCCTAGCCTGACCAACGCTAACTCCAGCTAAACCTTGCAATCTAGGATCTTTAAGCTTAAAAGTGAATAGGGAAGGAACTGCCGTCTCAACTTTGTGTCCTAAATTTTTAGCCCAGCGGTATCCCAACGGATTGCTTCCCGTGGCAATTAACAGCCTCTCGCAGTGGGAAATCTGCCCATTGTTTAACGCTAGCTGAAAATAGCTCTTAGCGCCCTTTGATAGCTGTTTAACTGCTTTAACCTGCACCCCAGTTAATAACTTAACCCCTGTTTCCTCAGCAGCCTGCATCAAACAATCAATAATAGTTGCCGAACTATCAGTAATCGGAAACATTCTGCCATCAGTCTCAGTTTTTAGCTTCACACCACGAGACTTATACCAGCGCACTGTATCCTGGGGCTGGAAGCGAGTAAATGCTCCCCGCAACGCCTTGCCGCCCCGTGGATATTTTTCAACCAAGCGTGCAGGTTCAAAACAGTGGTGGGTCACATTACATCTCCCACCACCAGATATTCTGACCTTTGCCAGAGGTTTGCGCCCTGCCTCAATTAGGGTGACCTTAAGCCGAGGATTTGCCTCGGCACAGGCGATCGCACCAAAGAAACCTGCTGCACCGCCGCCAATAATGATTACTTCCAAATTTCTACTTCTAGCGATCTACTTATTTATTTCTGGATTTCAGAATCTTCGGTACGGGTTTTACTACCTCATTTTTACAGCAAAATCTTATCAAATATCTTTAACATAAATTAATGTAACTCAATAAAATATTAAAGTTTTTTGGCACCCAGACTGGTGCTCTCACCATGAATTATTCTGAGCAACTATCTCTCGAACAGGAATTTGAATTGAGAATGTTCGCAGATCTACTAAAAACTCTCTCCCCAGAGCAAGCCAAGGGTTTAACGCTGGAGCTTTACCGCAGAATGATGCTTAAGGATAATCTCTACGGAGAATTATTGCAGGATTATTAAGAGGAAAATTCAGTTAATAATACCTTATTTAAATATTTTTATGAAATTGCAGCAAATTAAAGCCTACATTGATAGTCCCGATCCACAGCATCGCATTAAAGCGATTACCGAATTGAGAAATTATGAACCGAGTTTGGTTGTCCCCCTGCTTAAGCGCAGAATGTATGATCAGGAATTTGTGATTCGTTCCTTTGTCGCTATGGGTTTGGGCTATAAACAAACCGATGAAGGCTTTAAGCTGTTGAAGAATTTAATGGAGCAGGATAGTGATTATAACGTCAGAGCGGAAGCCTCTAATTCCTTGGCTAAATACGGCGCAGCCGCAATCCCCCATCTAGTTAAACTATTCCAACAAGATACAAACTGGTTGGTCAGATACAGCATTCTTGCCGCAATAGATTTGACGCAACATCCTGAAGCTGCCTTAGAGCTAGCTGATTTGGGTTTAAGAGGAGATAGCGAAGTTGTTATGGAGGCGGCGATCGCCATTTTGGGACAGCTAACCCAAACTCCTCAAGAGGCAGCCGCTTTAGATCTCCTTCTCGCAGCAGCTAAATCTGAGGAGGCTACTGTTCGCGCCCAGGTAGCCAGAATCCTGAGCTGTTTCGATAATCCAAGAGCTCAAGCTGCTTTGAGCAATTTAAGACAGGATGGTGACTATCAGGTTGTCGCCGCATCTTTAGAAGGGCTTGTTTAGTACGGCGAGGATGTTTGAATTAAGTTGAATTAGGGGCAATAGACAATTTTTAATTAATGAATTCTGTGTTTACATAACAGATTGAATTTTATTTAAACTCTGGGCGAACTTAATTCTAGAAATTTCCTAAATGCTCTTCATTATTATTCTCAACAGAGCTAATTTGCACCAATATTTGATTAAAAGATTTGCGGACTTCTAGTAATTCTTTCATCCAGATATCTGTTGTAACGATCGCATTTTCTTGTTGTTGACGCGCTGACCTAATTTGTTGTTCAATATCTCCATAGAATTGATGATTAAATTCACCTACCTGGATTCCTAACTGACTTGATAAATCTTTGCCCAAGGCTTGATATTGACTGGTAATATTCAGCCGAGCTTCAGTCATCTGCTGCTCTCTCTCTCGTTGCTTAATCATATCTGCGACATCAACTGCAAAGCCAACAACAGTCAGAGCGGGGCCGATACATTTAGCAATATTACCAATGTTTTTCGCCAAATTCACTGCACCCCAGGGTTTAAATTTAAAGCCTAGAAATTTACCAACGCCATACACTGCTTGATGTAAATTGCTACCTGCTACATTAGTAGCACTGTAAAAAAATCCTTTTGAGGTAGGGTTTATGGCTCCTGTAACCGCCAACTGTTGAATATTTATGCCGAATTGTTCGCCAATCTGTTTTAGGTTACTAATTTGAATCTTGAGATTGGCTAAATCGAGGTCAGCATTGAGATTTTGTGCCGCTATATTCTGCTTACGATCAAGACTAGCAACAAAATGTTTTACTAAGTCTCCTTGAAGCACTTCTGCAAAGTCTTGCTGGATGTTTTTTGCTACCGTGTTTAAAACAGTTTGAATTTCTGCTCCTGCCTGTTCATAGCATTTTTGTATGTTAAATTCTGCCTGTTGATTAAGCTGTGCGAAATCTTCATTACTGCCAACTTTTCTTGCCAGCATACTGCCTTCTCTGGCAATATTTGAAGACATTTGTAGCGCGATACTCTCAACTTTAGTTTTCTGGCGATCGCGCTGTTGATTTACTTTACGATCTAGGCGGTTAAGAATTTCAAAATAAGTAGAATCTTCTCCAGAATTGCGAGTAAGGTTTACCTGAGCTTCATTTACGGCACTTAACGCTATCCGCACTGGAGTATCGAATTTAGCTAGAGAACCGCGACTGAAAACAAAATTATTTAGTTCTTGAGTAAAAGTTGCAAAACGACTAATTTCACACAAGAAATCATCTGCCTCATCAACTCCATCACAGTAATCTTTAGCATCAATAAAACAAACGGGAAATTCATCTAAGGAATAGGGTTTGAGTGCTTCGGCTAAACTTTGACGATAGTTGGCAATTTTCTCAGCCTCTTCTCCTGCTTCATCAGACATTTTATTAACCACCAGCATCATTTTCCAGCGATATTTTTTCTCATAGGCTAACTTTTTGAAGTTTTCCACCGTAGTGGAGTCAAACAGCATATAGGTTAGACAAAAAACGAGCAAATCTGATTTATTGAGGGCATCATAGGTAATAACATCATGATCCTGTCTATCGGTAAAGAGTCCAGGGGTATCGATTATCTTAATACCGTTCCAGTCATAGCTAGTAGTTTTATCAGTAGCAATATCCGCATTTATTTTAATATCTCTATTGCCTGTTAGTGCAGAGATGATGGTAGATTTACCCGCACTATATTGTCCAATAAAAGCAACCCTGAGCACACCATCTTGTTTATATGTTGCTAAATTTCGCTGAAATTTTTGCTTGATGTCTAATAATTTATCATCCTGATTTTGAGATAAAAGGCGATTAAGCCGATCACAGGCAGTTTGAAATTGTTCGCCAATAGCGGCAGCGTTAAATTGATGTTGATTCATTGTTTAATTTACTCCTTAATGAAGCATTGAATATCGCTTTTATTTGCTCTTTAATAACGCCAGTTTTGGATAAGAATATTGATCTGTTGGGCTAGCCATTAGCCATTAGCCATTAGCCATTAGCTTTTCAGAAATTTATCTAACCATAAAATAAACTGCTTTTCTCGAATCAAGAGTTTTTCAAGTCGATTAATAGTCAGAGAATTCCGCTTGTCTAAAGCTCATATTCAATAAGGTTATTAATTGAAAATACTTGATTTATTTCATTGATAATTTAGTTTTTAGTTTCAAGCTTAGGTCTATAAAAATAAACTTTATACATAGCAGATTATTTATTCTTAAGCTAGCTCGTAATTGATATATCTTCTTGTAAAACTTGCTTCATTTCATCGCAAGATTTTTTGAGTTTAAGACTCTCCCTAGTTTTAATGTTGATGTTATGACCAAACTTTCTCTGAACATGGGCAACAGTTTGTTTGGCATTTTTAAGATTTAAAGTTTCATACTGTTCTACAGACCAGTCAACAATTCGCTTGGCATATCCGTAATTAAGATAGTTAACCGCGTCACTTAAACTTCGCTGCGCTTTTATTAATTGAGCTGATATCCCTGCTAATCCTTGAATTAATTCATTAAAATATTGCTCAATATTATTGAATACATCACAACAGTATTGACGAAGATTGCCCCCTGCTTGCTTAAGAATAACTTGCTTTTCTTTCTTTAATTGACTCTCCAGAGAATGAGAGATCTTAGCTACTGCTTCAAGGCGTTTTTGTGCCCTAGATTTAAACCAGCCACCAACAAAATTAACTACACTGCCAATAATTCCCACTGCTATGCCGATTGGCGCAAGAGGAGTAAAAGACAATAATACTCCTACACCCATTAAAATGTGTCCACCAAATTTCATCAATTTCTGAGTATCAAACGAATCCTGGCTCTTTAAACTAAAATTACTTGAATTTAGTTCAGCAATTAATTGCAGCTCTCTCCCTATTTCTTCAAGAGATTCTTTGACGTCCTCGTTAAACTTTTCTGCTGCTGCTTCACAGGCATTTTTGAGGCGCTGTTCAAAGTTGATCTCATTAAGCTTTTGTTTCCAAGCTCTATTGATTTGTCTTTCATCACCTGCTTCCCAATAATCTTCAGCAAAATTATCAATAGTATTTAAGGCATCTTGAAAAACTGTCTCTATTTGCTGGCGTTGAAACTCTAGAGCATCTTGTTCCGCTTTTTGAATATCTGTATAAAAAGCCTGACGTTTATGGTTAAGCTTATCAATCAAGTTACGATAGCTCTTGCTTTGTTGAGTTATCCATTGATTTTGTTCTTCAATAGAACCTACCGTTGAACCCAAAAAAGTTTGCGATCGCCTGATAGCTCCATGTTTAATTAAAGATTCGCGAATTGAATCGAGAAAATCTTGTATTCTACTTGCTTTAAATAGCTGATCTTGCTTTTCTTGATGTTCTGGTTCGCTAGATAATTGTGCGGCTAACAGCATTACTGGAACAATATCAAAATAATTATTAGCGTAATGATCATTCGCATAACGACGAATGCGCTCTATATGTCCACCGATGCCATTTTTTCCTTCAAGGGTAAATAATTTATCAGAATTTTGTAGAAAATGAGTTAATCGTCGAGAGTCGCGCAGATTGTATTTAACATTTAGTAAAATTATTAAAGGCTTTACTTTTTCCTTTAGCAGCTTTAAAAATTGAAATTCTGCTTCTTGAATACTGTCATTAGTAACTACGTAACAAATAACGTCGGCTTCATCAATAATACTTTTAGCAACTTCCTCATCTTCTCTTCCTCCCTCCGCAGCCGCACCAATACCAGGAGTATCAATAATCCGAATATTCTTCCATTCATAAATACGGTTAAAGCGAGTTGTGCGCTGCTTGCCAACTCCAATGGAATCCCAACCGTCTTGGGTAATAATTGAATGAAGTGTACTTTTACCCGCCTTAGTTCTGCCCATAAAAGCAATGCTAAACTGATTCAAAGCTCTTTGTTTAGCGTGATGAGCCTCTCTTACTTTAGCTAACTTTTTAATAATTTCAATATTGAGAGATTGCTTGCTACTTTTAAGCAGATCGCTAACTTCCTTAGCAGTAGTAGCTTGATTATTTTTATCATCTATTTTGGCAATAACTTCTTCCAGACTAATAATTAATGTATTTAGGGTTGCTTCCGTCTTATCAAAAGCTAATTCTGTATATTGATAATCTTTTTGAGCAATTGTGGCACATTTTTGAACTGCTTCATCATATTCTGGTCCAGACAAAAGAATTTCTCGCTCTAATTTATCAATTTTTTGCACCACAGTTGCAGGTACAAATTTAGTTGCTGTGCTAATTAAAGCCCGAGACAAAGGAGATTTTTTTTCATTTTTTAATAGCCATGCAGCAAAAGACAATTCTTTTCTATTATTATCATTACTATAATTCACTTGCTTATTAAAAAGCTCCGCTTCAGTAATAATAAGATCAACATCTGTAGTTGACCAATGCCAAATACTAGCTATACGATCAACCATTTTTCTTTCTAATGGTGCAAAATAACCATCGGCATAGGCAACTGCTAAAATTTGCCCCATCACCTCTGATTGCCGTTCCACAGCAACCTGCTTCGCAAGATAATCAACCGTGAGATGCTCGCTATCTTGTGCCAAGATTTTCTCCATCTCATCCTTAGTTTGTTGTGAAATATGAGCGCGATCGCCTAATTCTCTCAAATATTTTGATTCTTCAGAGTGAATTTGTTGATCTGCACAAACAATATGAGTAAGTAGTAAAAAACCGTAATTTAATTCCTTCTGAGCAACCGTAGAGGAGTGAGTCATAGGAGCCTAAGTCTAGATTTATTCTTTAACTTATAGTTCCCAGATTTCTATGAGATGTCTATGTTAAAGCGATCGCCTAAAAAGACAAATAAACTTGACTCTTAGGGCGATCGCTTCTTCTGACTTAATTAGGTTAGTAGTGTAGTTTAAAGTACAAATAAATTTCCACTCTAAACTCTTATCTAAACCATCTCTGCCATCTCTACCATCGGCTGTGAATCAACTTCAGGCTCTTGGGTTACAGTTTTTAACCAAGCTTTGGTTGACTCCTGAAATTGTTTGATTTTCTCGCTCACAGGCGAGCCGTTTTTGATAATTATAGAAGCAAAATTTTCGGTGGTTGGTTCCACAAAACTGGCAGTCATGACCGCAAAGGAACTTTGACCATTTTGGGCTGAAGTGGCTTTTTGGCGGAGGAGTTGGGGTTGATATACTCCATGGGCATAAAAGACCTCATTTTTACTAATAGCGCGATCGCCCGTCAGGGATTTATAGACTTTCAAAAACTGTTGCGAGAAGGATTGAGAATTATTGTAATAGCTGTAGTTTTTGAGGAAAGTCAATCCTGCATAGCCAGAGCATTTAAGCCTAAAAGGTAACTCCGACAGGGGTCTATTTTCGGAATCTACAAACCACACCACGGCATAGCTAAAGGCTTTATATTCCCCCTCGGCAAACTTAACCTTCGAGTAGGGTATGGTCACTACACCGTCACTCATCAGGGGCTGAGAACGATTTAAAATAAGCAGTCTGGGCTGCTGAGATACTAGCAAGGCTTCATTCGTACCATCACTAAACTCGTGTTTCATGGTCTGCCAGTTAGCATCTGGCTTAAAGCTCGCTAGCTGGGCGTTTGCGGTCGTGATGGCGATGCCAAATTTTTCCTGAGTGGCGTTGAGAAATTGACAGTAGGGGACAGTGGTCATTTCACCGAGAAACTCATCCCCAGTAAATCCATAATCTTGATAGTTGTTCATGGTTATTGATCTTTGTTGGTTGTTATTAATAATCTGCTTAATTAGTACTATTTTACTATAGTAGCTATAAACCAATAAAATCATGTCAGGCTACAGTTGAAGTGCCTGTGATCAAGATCATGCTTGAGAGTCTCTTCACTAAAGATTCAACGAATAAACATCAAGGCAATTCCTGCAAGCGCCACTCCTACTCCCAAAATTGCTCGTAGGCTAATTTTTTCTCCCTGGAGTGCAACCAAGGGCAAAATAAAGAGAGGACTGGTGGCTAGTAAGGTTTGAGCTATTCCCGTGGGGGCAAACTTGAGGGAGGTTTGCTGAAGCCAGATGCCCAGATAGGTACTGCCAAAAGAAGCGATCGCAATAATGCCTAAACCACGCCAGGAGAGCCGCCATTTACCTGTAGCCTGTCGGGCAGTCGGCAGCAAAATCAAGGCTAAAACAATTACCGTACCGCCAACCAGTCGAATAAAGGTGCTGGCAAGAGGACTGATATCTGACTGGGTGAGAGCAAAACGGGATATAACCGCCCCTGTTGCCTGGGCGATCGCTGCTAAGATGCCCCAGGTAATTCCTTTTCGAGAGAGACCGAGGCGATCAAGGGGGTTTCTTTCACTGATCACCCAAGCAATTCCTAAAATAGTAATCAGAATGCCACACCAGGCGCTGGTAGCTAGGGCTTCTCCAATAAAAATTAAAGCGAGTAAAGCACCCATTGGCGGCGAGGCGGTTTCCATGAGTAGGGTGCGCCGAGGTCCAAGGGTATTGAGTGCGGCAAAGTATGCCGTATCCCCTAGCCCAATACCAATAACGCCACTTAAAAATAGCCAGCCAAAAGTTGCTGCGGTTAAATTAGTCGGGACTCCTCCCTGAATTAATATAGTAATCGTAATTAAGGCGATCGCCACTAAGCCTTTGTAGAAATTAAGCTGTAGGGGAGAAATTTTTAATCCCAGTCGGCTATAAATAACGGAGGAAATTGCCCATAATAGCGCCGCGCTTAAAGCAGCAATCTCGCCGATAAAATTGTTGAATTGAAAATCTATCATCTTTAATCCTATCGGGATGGATCAGAAAGGGGGTTTGCCCCAGCTATAAGCTTACGGCTTATGGCTTAGAGCTTAGAGCTTTTTGATAATTCACAAAAAAAGAGGAGCAATGATTCTCCTCTGCTGATTATCTATCAAATTGATTAAGTAATTTTGAGAAAATTAAGAATTTTGCGCTTTATCTCAGGCTGTGGTTTTAGCCGACAGTGGAGAAATACACCTTAGCCTTAACGGGGTCGGGGGTCATGGTTTTATCTCCTTCTTCCCATCCCGCGGGGCATACTTCGTCAGGGTTTGCCTGAACGTGCTGAATCGCTTTCAAGGTGCGAAGAGTCTCATCTACGCTACGTCCAAAGGACAAATTATTGATGGTAGCATGTTGAATGATACCTTCCTTGTCGATAATGAATAATCCTCTCAAAGCAACCCCTGCTTCAGGATCGAGAACATTATAAGCAGAGCTAATTTCTTTTTTGATGTCGGAAATTAGGGGATAGTTGATATCGCCAATGCCACCTTCTTTGCGATCGGTTTGAATCCAGGCTAAGTGAGAGAATTCGCTATCTACAGATACCCCCAATACTTCTGTATTGAGAGACGTAAATTCAGCATAGCGATCGCTAAAAGCAATGATTTCAGTAGGACAAACAAAGGTGAAGTCCAGAGGATAGAAAAATAAAACCACATACTGACCACGATAATCGGCTAATTTGACGGTTTTAAATTCTTGATCGAAAACGGCAGTTGCGGTGAAGTCAGGAGCTTCTTGCCCTACTCTTAAACATCCTTCGGTAGTCATAGTTGTTATTTCTTAATTTCGCCGAGAGCGTTGGTTTACTAATTAATTCTGCTGTGATTGCCTAGCTGATGAGGGAACTTTGATTTGAAACACCATAAGTTGATTCATAAACTTAGCAATTTTTGCAAAGCTTAATCTACTATATCATAGTCATAACGAGAACGAGTTAGCTAATGAGCTTAATTTACCTAACGTCGATTTTGGATAAGCATATTGATCTATATGAGGCAGCTATAAGCTCTAAGCCTTAAGACTTTTTGCTACTTATTTAAATATTAATTAAAATGGAAAACTTGAGGGTTAAGGTTTAAAAATAGCGTTCTTGAAACCACACCAGCTCCTATTTTCCTGTACTAATAATTTGTTGAGGGTGTTGCTCTATCTGGCGATTCACCAATCAGCAATCACCACTCCCTGATTCAAGCATTTTATATTTAATTACACCCACCTACTTATCTCATTATTTTGCTTCTATTCTCTAATATTTTCCAAAGCTGTTTATCATAGAAATTTTCAATGGTCATACTAGCGCCTGCATCTAGTAAATCAGCTGCGGGATGACTCGAAGTAATGCCAATGGTATAAATTCCTGCACCAACCGCCGAGCGAATTCCTGCCGCCGAATCCTCAAAGGCGATCGCCCGAGCACCTCGGGCTCCCAGCTTTTCTAGAGCTAATTGATAGGGAGCGGGATCAGGTTTACCAGGAGGAGCGTCTTTAGCCATAATTACCAGAGGGAAAGTTTCTGTCAGGCGCAGCACCTTGAGCATAAAAATAGTGTTATCTTCTGGAGCGTTGGTCACTACGGCTTTTTTAAGCTTCGTACTCTCTATCAGCTCAACTAACTTATCCAACCCAGGAGTTGGCAATAAAGAATTTGCCAAGCGACGAAACGCCTCTTCTTTTTCCGTCGCTAATTTCCAGGCTTCCTCCAAAGTTAATTGGGGAATAAGATCTTTAATAATTTCTGAGTTAGTTCGACCAGAAATCCTTTGTCGATAAAAAGCCCGATCAATATCTAAACTAAATCGAACTAAGATGTCCTGCCAAACTGCAAAGTGGATTGAGTCCGTATCAGCCAAGGTGCCATCTAGATCAAATAATATCGCTTCCAACATGATCCGCTACCATAAATCTTTCCGTAACTAGTCTTAACATTTAATCAGCCATCTTTCTAGATATTTATGAGCAATAAGTTATGTTCCAAAATTGTCATGGCTGTATCGTAGAAAAGTCTTCAACAGTATTGAACTAACTGTTGTTTGCTACCCTATACATAGATCGAGTAATTATCAAAGAGCAAAGGTTGTATCGTTATGAGTTCTCCTGAACGAGATTTACAGGCTAAGTTAGACGAGATGGAAGCAGAGATCAATCAAAGCGGAGTAGATAATGCCAATGATGTGCCCAAATTTAACTTGCCTCAGCTAGAAATCAATCCTTCCCCTCAAGTGCAAGAATGGATCAATCTCAGCAAAAAATGGTTTCAAAACTTGCCCAAATTTGGCAAAGCGGCAGTCGCTATTGGCGGTGTTTGGTTAGGCTTTTCTGTCTTGGGTGCAGTGTTACACGTTGTCAGCAGTATTCTTAGTATCGCAGCTATTGGTTTGTTATTGTATGTTGGCTATCGTCTATTTGGTAATAAATCTAGTAACTAGATTTTCAGACATCTCCATAAATCCCTGGTTTTTAATTCGTCACAGTAGCTAAATTGGTAATCAGTTAGGTGGAAATTGCCGTAGTTGGAATTGGTTTAGATGGAGAACTAGGATTATCGCCTGTTATCCAACACGTTATTCAGCAGGCAACCGCTCTTGTTGGCAGCAAAAGGCATCTAGCTTACTTTGCCCATCATCCTGCTCTTAAAATATACCTTAATAACCTCAATGAGGGGATTAGAGAAATTTCGCAACTAGCAGCATCTAATAATTCTATAGTTATTTTAGCTAGCGGTGACCCTCTTTTTTTTGGCTTGGGGCGATTATTATTAGAGCATTTTGATTCTCAACAACTCAAATTTTATCCCCATGTCAGCTCAGTTCAATTAGCTTTTAATCGCCTCCGAATTCCTTGGCAAGATACCCAATTTATTAGTGTTCATGGTCGCAGTACCGATGAATTAATTAAATCACTAAAACAAGGTCAGCAAAAAATTGCTATTTTAACTGATAATTATAATCACCCTGGAGCGATCGCAAGTCTTTACCTTACCTTAGATTTACCAGTTAGCTACAGTTTTTATATCTGTGAGAATCTTGGGGATTCTCGCGAGAAAATTCTTCATTTTAACCCTGAAAAAATAGATCAATTAAGCTGCTTAAACAGCGATGATTTTGCAGCTTTAAACGTTTTAATTTTATTGAGAGAACAGCAATTAGAACATCTTAATTTAGATGAATTACCCCTAATTGGGTTGCCAGACAGCAGTTTTCTTAGCTTTGGCGATCGCCCTGGTCTAATTACGAAGAAAGAAATCCGCCTGGCTGTCCTAGGAGAATTAGCTTTGCAGCCCAATCAAATAGTTTGGGATATAGGCGCTGGTACAGGTTCAGTATCAATTGAGATCGCTAGATTATCCCCCAGCTCTCAAGTTTATGCTATTGAGAAATCTTCAATGGGTTCAACTTTAATCGTTAAAAATAGCCAGAGATTTCAGATCAATAATATTAATAGTGTTAATGGAACAGCCCCAGAAGTACTTCATAATTTACCCAATCCCAACCGTATTTTTATCGGTGGTACTGGAGGCAGCATCAATAGAATTCTAGACATTTGCCAGCAAAAACTATTACCTGAAGGGAAAATAATCATGACTTTTGCCACTATTGAATATCAATATCAGGCGATTAATTGGGTAACTAATTATTCTTGGCACTACCAATTAACTCAATTAAATGTTGCTCGCTCTACTTCAGTTAGTCACTTAACTCGTTTTAATCCTCTTAACCCCGTGATTCTTCTCAGCATCTACAGATGAAAGTGAAACTACTTATACTAAATACTGTTCAGATAGAACACTTATTGGTTATGCAAGGGTAAAGGGGAAAGGGTAACGGGGTTTTTCAGATTTGCATTTAGCAAGTGTATTTTGGTAATTAGATTTAGTATTACATACCGATTCAGCATGTTTGCACTGTCACTTAAATCACCCAGATACAAGAAATTACTACAAATAAGAAACAAATAAAATTTGCTAACAGTAATATTGCCCATTAAGCAGCCGCAATAAAGTTAAACTTAGCAATTGACTGTTGCAGCCACAAACCTATATTTTGAGCAAAATACCCCTCGCTTTGAGAAATTGAATCTGAGTAATCCTTGTAATTAGATTTAGTCAAGTTGTTGGACATTAGGCAAACTACTTTCTATTTGACTTTTAGGTAAGATTACGTAACCGCAGCAGGATGTAAATTTAGTTAAATTACTATAATTTCATAGTGTAACAAAATATTAAGCGATCGCCTAGTTATTAAACATATTTTAAATAACTAGTTTAAATAAGATATAGGTACAAATGCTTGTTTGAAGAGTAAGTAAATTTAAAAAAAGAGGCACTTTTATCAATTTTAGATTAACTATACTTAAAAATACGGAGAAGAAAAGAATTTAGAGTCATTTCTGAGTAATAATATCTAGATAAATCTACGCAATAGATATTTGCTCAAGTTTCATGTTAAGAAATATTTTTGCTCCTAAATCATCAAATATAGTTATTGTTGAACCGAATAAGCTCCAAGGCACTCAGCTATGGGAGTTAATCAAGACTCAAAGAAGCAATTGTCAGGTTTTGCTATTGGACGACTCTGACCAGATATTCTCTTTGATGTATGGAGAGATGGAGATTGACATCGTATTTTTTGATATTGAGACAGAAGCCAACACCGATAATCTCAGCTTACTTAAGGCGATCGCTCCTCAAATTAGATTGATACACTGGAGCGACTATCAGCACCCTGAAGTAATCGAACTACTCTATGGTCTGGGAGTCAATTCTTTCTGTACCAAAGAAAGTGATGCGGCAGTGGTTTTGGAGGCTACTGATTTAGCAGCAAATTATCCTCAGTCCTTATTTATCGATCAAAAGTTGTTTAAATGTCTGCCCTTACTGCAAAGTTAGGCAAAAATAACTATCCAGCAATAGCTGTAAGATCGGGTAAAGTTGACTTTAGTTCAAGGGTGCCATGTCCGATTCATTTGCTGAACATAAAAATCAATTAGCCGAACTAATTCGCGAATATCGCAAGCTCGTTGACTTTCTGAGCATTCGTCTCGAACAAGGAGCAGAGACTAATATTTTCCTCCGCAACAATCATATTGAAACTTTGAGTGATAGTGTGGCGCTGGGAGGACAGGTAAGAGCTTGCTATCGTGGTGGATGGGGTTTTGCTGCCTTTGACGATTTAACATCTCTCCGAGAAAGAATTGAAGATGCCGTGAGAGCGGCGAGAATAGTTGGTAACTCAGAGACCACTCTAGCACCCGTTAAATCCATTGAAACCATTTGTCGCGTTCCTTTAGCGGGAAGTGACCCCAGGGAAATTCCGTTAGCTACCAAAAAAGCCTTATGCGATCGCTATAATGAGGTATTACGCAGCCACAGTGGCCGCATAACGAGCACCGCAGTCAGCTACAGCGATAGTTCCCAAAGAGTCATTATTGCCACCTCTGAAGGCAGCCTCATTGAGCAATCTTGGTCAGATATGGAAATGCGTTTTTCCGCCACCGCGAGACAGGGGAACACGATTCAAACTGGACGAGAAACTACAGGCTCCAGGCAGGGTTATGAAGATCTAACTAACCTAGAGCAACAGGTTGCCAGTGCCGCTCAAAGAGCAGTAAATGCCCTCTCCCTACCCAAAATCAAAGGTGATATCTATACCGTAGTAATCGACCCCATTTTGACGGGACTATTTGTCCACGAAGCTTTTGGACATCTTTCCGAAGCAGATATGACCTGTGAAAATCCTGAGCTGCTAGAGATCATGACCATGGGTAAACGTTTCGGCTCACCCGATCTCCAGATCTATGATGGTGCGGCTCCCCTCCCCACAGAAAACAATTATATTCATCGGGGTAGCTATTTTTATGACGATGAAGGGACTCCTGCAACCACAACTCAGCTTATCAAAGACGGTGTATTGGTTGGTAGACTACACTCCCGCGAAACCGCCGCTAAACTGGGAGAAGCACCTACTGGTAATGCTCGCTGCTTAGATTATCACTACTCCCCCATCATCAGGATGACCAATACCTGGATTGGTCGTGGTCAGACTCCCGTTACAAATCTAATCAAAGATGTTGCTCACGGAGTTTATGCTTCCAATTGGCTGGGTGGCATGACTAATGGTGAAATGTTTACCTTTAGTGCGGGGGAAGCCTGGATGATTCGTCAGGGAAAGCTAGCAGAGCCCGTTAAGGACGTAACCCTTTCAGGCAATGTCTTTAAGACTTTGGCTAATATCGAAGCAATCGGCGACGATTTTTACTGGGATGAATCAGGGGGCTGCGGTAAAGGAGGACAATCTGGTTTAGCGGTAGGCTGTGGCGGTCCTAGCCTCAGAATTCGAGACGTAACCATCGGCGGCGATAGTAATTAGCTCCTAGTGACATTTTGGTGTAAAAGGCTACAATAGTTTGCATAAAGAAAAAACCCAGCGGTTAAACTGGGTTCCGGAGCAAGGTTGGTTATGAGCCAGGAATGCAGAGTGTTTAACTAGCTCATTAATCAAGCTGAATATTTTTTTGATTTAATACTGATATTTATCATCCACTTTTTTAGGTAAAGTTAAAACAGTGTATTTACTAAACTTGGTGATTAAAGGCTAGAGCTTAGTAGTTGTTTTTACTGACATGGAAGTATAAGCTTAGTCAAGATTTAAAATTGCTGATAAACCAAATAATAAGCATTGAATGAAGTGACAAATACGCCTCAAGTTGGACAAGCTGCACCAAATTTTTCGGTTAAAGATCAAGACAGCAACCTAATTAATCTTCAAGATTTTAGCGATCGCTGGCTTGTCCTCTATTTTTACCCCAAAGATAATACCCCTGGCTGTACTACCGAAGCCCAAGATTTTACTAATTATGCACCACAGTTTCAGGGATTAGGTGCCACTATTGTTGGCGTTAGCCCTGATTCGGTAAAATCTCACTGCAAATTTATTGATAAACATAATCTATCCCTCAAACTATTGAGCGATCCAGAACACGAGATAATCAAAGCCTATGGCGTCTGGCGACTCAAGAAATTTATGGGTAAAGAATATATGGGGGTTATCCGCTCAACTTTCTTGATTAATCCTGATGGTCAAGTTGCCCAGGTCTGGGATAAGGTAAGAGTTAAAGGTCATGTAGAACAAGTGTTGCAGGAATTAAAACAGCAGCTAGAGGAAACTTAATAGTCGTTCTAATTAATTTCCATATGCTTTTTATTTAGAATAACTATATTATTAATTAACTCAAACCCGACTAATTTAACAAAAAAGATAGTAGAAATTCCACTATCTCTTCTTATTTTATAGTCAACTGCAATGTTGCCAAGATGTTGAACTTAGACTAATTAAAACCAAGATAAATTAATATTTGGCTTCTGCTAGGGGGACACTGAATTTATGACACCAGATAGTGATTTCATCATATTTGCTAGAATCAAAATCAGCAGGTAAACGATAGACTTGCTGACCTTCATCATGATTTAGACCAGAAAATAAACTTTCTTCGACAAATTCATCACTTAGAGTAAACCCAAGTTTAGGATCTGGGGCTCCATCAAATTTAAAATCCTCTTGAAGAACTAAATATTGAACATCTCCCTTTTTAATGATTTGAACCCCACCACTTACTTCATGATTGCTTTCACCTACGAAACTAGCTGAATGAATGACTTCCCCATCTATAGCCTTATCCGCTTTAGCCAAACTTGGACTCATGACAATAGTTAAAGTTGTCAATAATAATACTAGTCGCTTCATAGCTCAATTATCCTATCTGTAAACTTCACCTTGTCATAAAACCATCATTAACTTAAAAAGTCATGAGAATAAACCTAAAATAACTCCCCAAATCTCAATTAGGAAATTAATTGTGCACAACTACCTAAATCAACCCTTAGCAAAAATCCTCCCTGTAGGCGCGATCGCTACTATTCTTCTATTGATACACCCTCTCAAAATTAACGCTATGCCTCTAACTCAAACCGAAATCGACCAACAAATTCAAGCTTTACCTCAATGGCAACAGCAACAGCAAACAATTACTCGCACTTTTAAATTTAAAGACTTTATAGAGGCGATCGCTTTTGTTAATCAGCTAGTTGATCCAGCAGAAGCAGCAGGACATCACCCCGATCTGAGCATTTCCTACAACAAGGTAACCGTTTCCCTGACTACCCACGATGCGGGTGGATTAACTCAGATGGACTTCGATCTTGCCCAAAAAATTTCAGATCTGAGTCAGTAAAGGCATAAAATCAAAAAATAAAGCTTACAAGAGTTAATATGTGTTTTTTAAATTAGCGATCGCCTGACCCAGAAATAAAAAATAATCGCCTTGCTTTGAAATCAGAAGAGCGATCGCCTAATAGATCAAATATGGCGTTTCTCAAAATAAAGCTAGCATTAAGATAAATCATGAATATTGATTCAGAAATCTGGCAAACGATGAGTAAGATGCCATACCCCCTCAAACAAGAACTTCTTCATTATGCAAAATATCTGATGACAAACTACACACAAAGTACTTCTTCAGAACAACATTCTATCAAAAAGCGTCGTTCAGGTATTTTACAAGGAACATTTGTTCTTCCATTACCAGATGACTTTGATGAGCCTTTAGAAGATTTTAAGGAATATATGGAATGAGTAATTTTTTGTTAGATACTCATGCCTTTATCTGGTTATCTGAAAAGGATTCTAATTTGCCTGATAACCTGAGAGATATGATTGATGTAGCAGATAAGGTTTTTCTCAGTATTGCTAGTCTTTGGGAAATTGCCATCAAGTTAAATCTTGGCAAGCTATCACTACAGAGAGACTATGAAATAATAGAGAATGAACTTGAATCTTCAGATATTCTCTCACTACCTATTTCATTTATTGACACGTTACAAATTCGTCATTTACCATTACATCATCGTGATCCGTTTGATCGGATGTTGATTGCTCAAGCAATGAATAGATCTCTTATTATAATTAGTAGAGATTCTAAATTTGACGCTTATCCAATTCAGAGATTATGGAAATGAATTGCTAATATATTACATATTTGCGATCGCCTGACCCAGAAATAAAAAATAATCGCCCTGATTTGAAATCAGAAGAGCGATCATTACTCAATAAGCGATCAAACAAACTAGTAATTATTTAATGACAGGTAGTAGTGGTTGAAGAACTGCTGGTTTGCGATACTGCGGTGCCCGATTGATTACGCCGAGTGGTGGAATGACCAGAAGTAGTGCGATCGCACTTTAGACTAGACGAGGGAGATGGATGAACTCTCGGGGAAGGCTGGCGAGTGCCAAATAATCTTAGATTGCTCAAGCGATTAAGCAAAGTAGAACTCCTAGTAGCAGAACCAGAATTAACCTCCACCTGACCATTTTCTACTGACACGCGAGTATTTCCTGCTTGAACTTTTACCTCCTCTGCATTTGCTAACCCTGTGTACAAAGCGAGGATCACAGGAACAATCATCAATGACATAAACTGCTTAGACATAACTTCTACAGCTCCACTGTATAGACTATTTTATTTACTTGATGGTCATCTCAAACCCAAGTAAAACGGTAGAGAATGTGACCTAAATTTCAAGAATTTTTGATTTATTGATAAGGTGAAATACAGTAATGATTAACCTATCTAATGTGTCATTCAACTCCACCACAACTAGTTATGGAGTAAATTGAGGCAACATCAGAAGTAAATCAAAAATACCTAATGTCCTAATACGTCTGCTTCTATTTTTTTATGCAGCAGTTTTTCCCCCATCGTTATCAATATTTTTCTCCCCTACTTCCTAAGCTTGTCTTTAGCTTCAGCTTGATCTTTTTTGCTGCTAATTCTGCCTCGGCTAGTGTGATTAAAGAGGCTGAAATCTACAAAACACGCAATCAAGTAGAATTAAACCTAGGTCAAAATCCAGAATGGTTGGAAGCTCAACCTGGAGATGTAATTGCCCCAAGAGACGCAGTACGCACAGGGGCAAATTCCCGCGCCGATATTCTCTTTAATGAAGGAACACTGGTCAGAACAGGAGCAGGAACAACTTTTCGCTTCCCTCCAGGCAAACGCAGCTTTGAATTAACCAGTGGCGCTGCTCTAATCATGATTCGTCCTGATCAGGGACAGAGCACGATCAATACTCCTGAAGCGAAGATAGTTTCTCAAGGAACTGCACTATTTGTGCAACACAATCCTGAAAGTCGGTCTTCCCTAATTGGAGTTTTAACTGAGAGCCCTGCGGGCTTAGTAGAAATAAGCAGCACTGATGGCAAAATCAGCCTCAAGCTCCAGGCGGGTCAATTTGTCTCTATTGTTCAGGGCGTGGTGGGTTTGGTAGAAAATTTTGTCTTGCCAATGTTTTATGAAACAGCAGAACTTGCAGAAGGTCTAGGAATGGAGCCTGAAGCGATGGAAGCTTTTCTCTCGCAAGAGTCTGATGAGGTTCAAACTACGGTTAGAGCAGTACAGGCAGAAGCAGTAGAGCCTCTGCAAAATCAGCTAGCCTGGCTTAAGGGTTTTTGCAAGCTGAGAATTAGAGCTGAAAACATTACTCCCCTGATGCAAATACTTGGCGCTGGAGTTTCAGACGCTAAATTAAACCTTGAAGTTCCAAAAGCTGACCTGTCCATAATCCCTTTCCGTTCTCCAGAGGGGTTAACCTGGCTGGGTAAATATTGTCAGGGGAACCAAACGCTGCCGCCAGTAGAATCTCCGTAGTCAATCAGCATAAAGTTAAGAAAGGTTAAGCTGGCTAGCAGTGATTTCTAGCAAGTTCAAAGCTGCCTTGAAGAGTATTAGTAAAGCTAGATTCCCCACGTTGCTCAAGAAAAATAATTTTGGAAAATGTTACGGAATTTACTTCAACATTACAGATTATTACTTTGTTTTTGATAACTGAGACTCGGAGCAGGTTAATCTTTTATCTTCAATAGCGACAGAGGACGATTGCGCCGCTGTCAGAATAGTTAAAAATAAATTTGTTGTCAAAATTAAGGAGAGCTCAATGCTTGATGCTTTTTCCAGAGCTGTAGTAAGTGCAGATAGTAAAACTGCCTGTATCGGTGGAGATGAACTACAGTCTCTAAAAAACTTTATTTCTGAAGGAAACAAACGCTTAGACGCTGTTAACACAATCGCGAGTAATGCAAGCTGCATTGTATCAGACGCTGTTGCTGGGATGATTTGCGAAAACCAGGGCTTGATCCAAGCTGGTGGTAACTGCTACCCCAATCGTCGCATGGCTGCTTGCCTGCGTGATGGAGAAATCATCTTGCGCTACATTACTTACGCTTTGCTATCTGGTGATGCTTCCGTACTAGAAGACCGCTGCCTAAATGGTTTGAAAGAAACCTACACCGCTCTTGGCGTACCTCTTCAATCCACAGGTCGTGCTGTTGGCATCATGAAAGCAGCTTCTCTAGCTCACATCAATAACACTAACACTGAAGGCAACGGCGGTAAAAGATTCCGCAAAATGGAAATGATTGATGGCGATTGTTCTGCAATCACTTCTGAAGCAGCTAGCTACTTTGATCGAGTAATTTCTGCTCTTAGCTAGAATCTTTTTTTGATTTTGCCAATAATCTTAAAAAAATTGGCAAAAAGTGTTTCCGTTAACACTTTTGAGAATAAGCAAACCAAGAGATATCCAAAAACTATGAAATCTGTTGTAACTACAGTTGTTACTGCTGCTGATGCCGCAGGACGCTTTCCTTCTACTTCCGACCTGGAGTCGGTTCAAGGTAGTCTTCAACGTGCTGCTGCTCGTATGGAAGCTGCTGAAAAACTAGCTGGTAATATTGATCAAGTTGCTCAAGAAGCATATGATGCTTGCATCAAGAAGTATTCTTACCTCAATAACGATGGTGAGGCTAACTCCACGGATACTTTTAAAGCAAAATGTCTCCGTGATGTTAAGCACTATATGCGTCTCATCAACTACTGTTTAGTTGTTGGCGGTACTGGTCCTTTAGACGAATGGGGTATTGCTGGACAGCGTGAAGTATACCGTTCTCTAAACTTGCCTACTGCTCCTTACGTAGAAGCGTTGACTTTTGCTCGTAACCGTGGATGTGCTCCTCGCGACATGTCTTCTCAGGCTCTTGTTGAATACAATGCTCTTTTAGACTACGTAATCAACTCTCTTTCATAAGAGACTGTTTAAAAGTTTAACTTTCAGAACAAGCAGATAGCATTTCTGTTTCTAATAGTGGGAGCTTTGGGTCTGTTGCTATGACTTTAGTCGGTTTGAGTATCAGTCTTAAAGCTCCTGTTTTGTATGATAACCGAATAATAATTAAAATATACAAGGATGACCCTAGACGCTTTATTTGAAAAACTGAAGCATCCTAATCCCAATTTACGAAGCCTAGCGATGCGGGAAATTGCCGAAGCTAGAGATGAAAACACCATTCCGCGTCTGATGAGTCTCCTTAATCAAGAAGATGTCGCCTTGAGAAGAGCGGCTGTTAAAACCTTAGGAGTAATTGGGGTGGATGTTGTATCTCCAGTGGTAGATTCTCTGCTAAACAGCGATAATCCTACGGTGCGTTCTAGCTGTGCTAAAGTCCTAGCTCAAATTGCCGTCAATTACCCTCATATACCGATGCCAGAAGAGGGAATTCTAGGGTTAAAGCAGGCATTGAATGACCCTAATCCCGTCGTTAACATTCCAGCCGTCATGACTCTGGGGGAAATTGGCTCCCCTGTCTATGACCTCATGGTTGAAACTCTCAATACGACTGACAACATTGCAGTACAGGTGGCAATACTTAATGCTCTGGGCTCGATGGGAGATCCCAGAGCAGTAGAGGTGTTGACTAATCTTAGTAACGATAAGTCCGCTGATCCCTACCTTCAAGAATCGGCTGCAAGTGCTTTATCTAGATTAGAGATGGTAATGAAATATAATAATTAATTTGTTAGATTGTTGTATTTTATTATCTGGAGAGCAGTTTGTTATTGATGCCAAGTTTAATCTAACTGCTAATAGCTAACCTTACATGGGAGAAACAAATCTTAGCTTGATTGAATTGTCTCTTAATGCTGCTCTTCCCAATCTTGGCTTTTCTCTCTTTATTTTAATATGCATGGTTTTATGCCATTTGGTGTGGGTGTACTAATTATAGAAGAAAGAGAAAAAAATCACCTAAGCTAAGTAGTTAACTAACAAGCCAAAAATCTTTAGTAAAATACCCGCTATGCTAATATGTGTGTAAATTACATTGGTTACGGGATGTAGCGCAGCTTGGTAGCGCACCGCTTTCGGGAAGCGGGGGTCGCAGGTTCAAATCCTGCTATCCCGACTCGGGGGAAACCCCTCGTCCTATTAATTTTCACTTTACCCCCCGCTTCCAAAAGGCGGTGCTTTGCTCAAAACTTGCTCACTTACGAATATAAGCAGGAATAATACGCGAGTGCAATGAGTACATAGTTACCCCAATCAATTAAGCGCTCAAAATAAAGCATAAAAAACAGGCCGCATCTTACCAGCAACCTGTCAAACTGTCAAATAGGCATTGTCAGGTTAACGAAATCGGCATGAGATAATGAGGGGATGAACAAAAATCCTTACTATCGTCACCGTTTCCCCGCCGAAATTATTAGTCATTGCGTCTGGCTTTACAATAGTTTTTCTCTGAATTATCGCGACATCGAGAAAATGATGCTGTATCGAGGCATTGAAGTAACTTACGAGAGCGTGAGAGACTGGGTAGATAAATTCAGTGACTCCGCATCCAGAAAAATCAGAAAGAGTCGTCCTAAAGCCTCTGATAAATGGCATCTCGACGGAGTGAGGATGATGATTAAAGGTGAGGAGCACTGGCTCTGGCGCGCAGTGGACAGTGAAGGTCAGGTACTGGATATCCTGATTCAGAAACGGCATGATGCTGGATGGAATTAGAAAGTGGAAAGAAATTACTGGGGCTTTTTGTCTCTAATCAAAGATAAGAGAAAGGAGAATAGGGGATTTACTACTCTTCTTTTCTTAACCTGGCAATGCCCTATGAGCCAATAACTTTGCAACGAAGCTATTTCACACCAAGCGTAATAATGCGATCGCAATGATTATAATTTTACAGAAAGAATTTCCTCATCATTAAACAGCAGCCTGATTGTGAAAAATTCTCCTCGCCAACCACTTCTGCCTCTAAAACTAAGCTGGATAACTATCTGGCAAGCAATATCTATTCTGCTGCTCTTCCTGATATTTTTAAAGGCAATTATTGATATTGATACTAATTACGATACCTGGTGGTATCATTTGCCCTTTGCCGCACGAGTTTGGGGCATTGTCCCCGTAGAAAACTTTGCTCCTGAATTGGTAATTCAATATCGGTTTGAGGGTTTTCCTCTCTTGGCTAACTGGTTTCAGGGTTTGCTGTGGTGGGCGACAGGAAGAGTTCAGGCGGCTAACCTAGTTGGGTTTTTTAGCGTAATTATCTATCTGGTATTTCTGCAAAATCGGCTGCAAATTCCCTGGTATTTAGGCACGCTTGCGCTGCTAGCAATTCCTACCGTTTTTACCCATGCGGCAACCTGTTTTGTGGATTTACCAGGTAACATCGGCATGTCGGTGTTGGTGATCATGACCTATATCATGTTCCAAAAACCAGAGTTTCCCAGCCGCAGAGATTTAATCATCATGTTTTTTGGGGCAGTAACGGCAGTTAATACTAAGCCTCAATTACAGCCTTTAGCATTTTTGGTCTGTTGCATCATTGCTATAAGATTTGTTTGGCTGTGTTTTAAACAGTCTGCTGTTACTAAAAAAAGACTTGTTAGAATATTGCCCTTGGCTTTATTAGCTTCCCTATTGATTTTTGCTACTCCCGTTAAAAATATTGCCCTACATGGCAATCCCTTTTACCCAATCAAAATTGAAGTAGCAGGGGTAGTGCTAAATCATGAATCTGTCCCTGAAGCATATCAGGAAGGTAATAGAGCGCGAAAATGGCTCAGTTCTGTGCTGGAAATCAATACTCCTCCCTGGTGGTCAACGGATCAATGGAATGCAGGCATGGAAGAGTTTATGGATCGAGGCGGTGGTTTCTTCGGACTCTACGTCATCTTTAATATTTTATTGTTAGTTAGTTTCTGCTTCTCGGAACAGCTGCGGAGTGGGCAGTCACCTACACCAAAAGAAGCTCGTAACGCTCTGATAACGGTATTTTTAATGTCTCTGGTTCCTGCAAATTTTCCCCAATCCCATGAGCTGAGATACTTTATGTTTTGGATGATTTCCTTAGTATCCCTTAATCTCTATCTAATCAGCCGTAACCATGGCTGGCGGTGGCTACAGCCCAAGTATCTGGGGTTAATCTACTTAATTTTTCAGCTAGTTGTGCAGTATAAGGCTGGCAGATTTTATGGCAAACCAGTCTTGATCAGCTTGGAAAAACACCTCAGCAACACAGTCAGACCAGAACTATTAACTCAAATACCACCCAATTCTCAAATTTGCCTCAAGAGTCAACACGGCATTTCCAATGAGGATCAGGTTCCCTTCGTGCCGATTCAAAATACTTTCCTCTATAGTTCTTATTTCCACCCTGAACTAGACTACGACTACTCAATTACCGCAGCAGTTGATCCGATTAATTGCGGCGATCGCCAAATACTCCCTCGGGACTAATATATTAAATTAAAATTAAATCAATAATCACTATCGGCAACGCATATTCCCTTACACTTAATGCCGTTGCTGGCTGTCCGTAAACAGTGGGGACAGAGAATTTTTTCTTCTTTACTTTCTTGGTTTTTGCTGTCAGTCATTGAACTAAATTTTTTACTAAGCAAACAAAGTTAATATATTAAGTTTTTTTAATTTAGCAAAAAATCAGCCTGCTTTGTTCTAACTATAGAATGAAATCAGCCGCTCTCACCATCAGGACAAGGATTCCAGGGGAGAAACGGCTGGCTTAAATATGATTGCTTACCGCCTTAAAGGGAACAGTAATTATAGGGATTAGGGATCGGGGATTCGGAATTAGGAGTTAATTGGCTATGTCGCTATTCCTTCCCAGTCACAATCGTCATAAATGATGGGGCTTTTAACCCATCGCTAAAAGATAATCAGTAATTAGTCTGCACCAAGCTGAAATTACCTAAGCAATAGTAACTTCCTTAGAAAGGTAAACATCCTGAATCGCGTGGAAGATCTCAACTCCTTCTACCATGGGACGTTGGAAAGCCTTTCTACCAGAAATCAAACCAGAACCTCCAGCACGCTTATTAATGACGGCAGTTTTAACTGCTTCAGCTAGATCATTGTCACCACCAGAAGCACCACCAGAATTGATTAAGCCATTGCGTCCTGAGTGGCAGTTAAGCACCTGATAGCGAGTCAAATCAATAGGATGATCGCTCGATAGATTACTATAAACCAAGTCATTGGTACGACCATATTTATTGCCTGTAGCTTTGACTACTGCGGCATATCCTCCATTACACATGGGTAATTTTTGCTTGATGATATCGGCTTTAATTGTCACTCCAAGATGGTTTGCCTGTCCTGTTAAGTCTGCCGCCAAGTGATAGTCTTTATCCTGGTTGAAGGCATCATTACGCAAATAGCACCAGAGAATGGTTGCCATGCCTAATTCATGGGCTTGGGCAAAGGCTTGGCTAACCTCTTGAATTTGACGGGAGGATTTTTCTGAGCCGAAATAAATCGTTGCCCCCACTGCTACTGCACCCAGATCCCAAGCTTGTTTGACGCTGGCGAACATGATTTGATCGGAAGGGTTGGGATAAGTCAGCAGCTCATTGTGGTTCAGCTTGACGATAAAAGGAATACGATGGGCGTACTTGCTGGACATCATTGCTAATACCCCTAAAGTACTGGCAACGGCGTTACAGCCTCCTTCAAGTCCCAGCTTGATGATGTTTTCGGGGTCAAAATAGATGGGATTGGGGGCAAAAGATGCTGCTGCGGAATGCTCAATACCCTGGTCTACAGGCAGAATGGAAAGATAACCAGTGTTGGCTAATCTTCCTGTGGCGTAAAGCTGCTGTAAACTACGTAATACTTGAGGACTGCGATCGCTTGAGGAAAAAATACGATCCACAAAATCGCTTCCAGGTAAGTGCAACATCTCCTTGGGAACTTTTGCCTTATAGGTTAGCAGGCTGTCTGCTTCACTACCTAAGAGAGACTCGATACTGCTGGAGGGGGAATATGTAGTAGTCATAATTTTATTCAGAGAAGATTACTTTCGTCGCTTAATAGATGCTTCTGATCGGCAGTTCCTTAACTCTCTTTTCTTTCCTAAGACAATTTTCTGAGGATGGTCTGAGAGTTAACAACGATAATATTTATGTAAATCACTCTTAATCTTACGTCATGATGGAACCAATTCATTATTTTAGTCCCGTTATTTTGATCCGCTTAATCATAAATTTTGGGAATAGATAAGACTTTTGACACTAGTCATAACTAACTATTTATCCCAAGATGGAAATGCTTGCAGATAACCCAAAAAACGAATTAGTCTGCTATTCATACTAATATTTAATCCTAATCACTGGATACTGACTAAAGCAACAGAAAATTAGTAGTTTAATCACTAACTTAAAATTAGAGTTAATATTTCCGCTATTCTTTAATCTTTAACTGTTCCCCAATCTGGTTAATCAATAAATGCATAATATCAGCTAATCATTGAGCCAAATGTTAGAAATTCGTGGAGTTTGGATTGCTAACCGTCCCCATAGTCAGGTTTTAGCCTCTCGAAGTAATATTGCTGCGGCACTAGATTTTCTGCAAAGCTATGGCTTTAACGTCATTTTTCCTGTGGTATGGAATCGTGGCTATACTCTTTATCCTAGCCAGTTAATGAGTAATTATTTGTTACCAAAAATTGCTCCCGATTATACTAATCGCGATCCTTTAGGGGAAATTATTATTGAGGCACACCAACGAAATATTAAGGTGATTCCCTGGCTGGAATATGGCTTTGCGGCTTCTCATCTCCCTAATGGAGGAGAAATTTTACAACAATATCCTCACTGGCGAGGTGTTGAGTACGGGGGAACAACAGCTAGACATGGTGGCTTAACCTGGATGAATGCTTTTCACCCTGAAGTGCAGCAGTTTATCTTAGCCTTAATTACCGAGATTCTGACTCTCTATGATGTCGATGGAATTCAGGGGTGCGATCGCCTGCCTGCTTCGACCGTAACCGCAGGGTATGATGACTATACGGTTCAGCAGTATCAATCAGCCGTAGGAAAACCCCCTCCTCAAAACTGTCAAGATCGTCATTGGCTTCAGTGGCGTGCTGACTGCTTAACGGACTTTTTAGCCACCATGTATCGACAGGTTAAAGCCATTAAGCCCAAGGCAATTTTCTCCCTGTCTCCAGGGGTGTATCCCTTTTGTTTAAATCATCTGTTGCAAGACTCTAAAGCCTGGGTGGAAAAAGGTTTAGTTGATTGGATGCACCCCCAGATCTATCGACCTAATTTTTGGGGCTATAAGCGTGAAGTTAAGCAGCTAGTAAACACCTTATCTGATTACTGGTTAAGTAAGACTGCCCCAGGAATTGCTTTTACTGCCAATGGACAACAGCTAAAACCCCAAGAGATAATTAAGTGCATCCAAATTAATCGCCAGCATCATCTGGGAGGTCAAGTCTTCTTTCACTATGAAGGCTTGCGTCAAAATTATGATGCCATGGCGATCGCATTATTGCCCCTCTGGAAAAATAATAAGTAATAAGAAGTAACCAATAAGTAATAAGAATAAGTGAGAATTTTTGAGCTTATTGCTTATAGTAAAAGTAAAGTCATGCTAGCTAATAATAACTGATTAAACTGGCTAAACTAACTCAAATTGCTGGTTTTTTAGATATATATGCTCAAAAGCTTCTCAGCATAATTGAGATAAAATAACCTTAAGAAGATATTCAACTGTTGGAGTATTTGGGGAGTGGTAGTCAAGCCCGATTGGTTAAGAGTCAAAGCACCGCAATTAGAAAGAGTCGGCAACGTTAAAGAGATTCTACGGGATCTAGCCTTAAATACCGTTTGTGAAGAGGCATCCTGCCCCAATATTGGGGAATGCTTTAGCGTTGGCACTGCCACTTTTTTGATTATGGGTCCAGCCTGTACTCGTGCCTGCCCCTTTTGTGATATCAACTTTGAGAAAAAACCTAAAGCTCTCGACCCCTTTGAGCCATTGCAGCTAGCGGAGGCAGTGCGCCGCCTCAAGCTCAATCATGTGGTTATTACCTCAGTTAATCGTGATGATTTGCCCGATGGTGGTGCCTCGCAGTTTGTTCGCTGTATCGAAGAAGTGCGTCGTGCTGCCCCCCAAACCACCATTGAGCTACTGATCCCCGACCTTTGTGGGAATTGGGATGCTTTAGCAATTATTCTCTCGGCACAGCCAGACGTACTGAACCACAATACAGAAACTATCCCCCGACTGTATAAGCGGGTACGTCCCCAAGGAGAGTATCGGCGATCGCTGGAACTATTGCGTCGCGCTCGTGAAATTGCCCCCTGGGTGTATACCAAATCAGGGATTATGGTAGGTCTAGGAGAAACCGCTCAAGAAGTAAAAGAGGTTATTCAAGGCTTGCGAGACTCTGACTGCGACATTTTAACTATTGGGCAATATCTCCAACCCTCTCAGAAACATTTAGGAGTTCAAGATTTTGTTCACCCCGAACAGTTCCAGGATTGGCAGAAATTTGGCGAGTCCATTGGCTTTTTGCAGGTAGTTTCTAGTCCCCTGACTCGCAGTTCTTATCATGCTGAACAGGTGAGAGCCCTAATGCAGCTTTATCCCCGTCGTAAGCCTGACATAGCGTTAACTAAGTAACCTATAAGCTATAACCTATAACCTATAACAGCTTTCTAATTTCCATAGAAGGGAGAGTATCAGTTATGCGATCGCTCAATCTAAATATGTAAATAAAATATGTAAATAAATATAAAAGGTTAGCATTTTCGGGAACTTTCAGTTAGATTGATAACTCCTCAGACTAATAAAGCAATACTTTGGAGCTTTCCCAAAATCATTGTGATCAAATTTTGATCAAACATTGATTCAAACAACAGTCAGCCAACCTTGTTGTTACTGAAGATAGATTTTACAAATTAGGGAAATAGCCATTCAAACTGATGTTTGTGTTTATTTTTACTTAAATAATGGGCAATCTATTTTCAGAGGAGGAAGTTCTACCCACAACCTTCACTGGAGTCGTCATTAAGAGATCGCTATGCTTGCTAATTCTTCATACGTTGAAACCGAAGGAGATAATTCTTTATCTATTCCCGATCTTAATTTAGATACCGAAGCGCAAAAAGAAAGCGCTGAGAAGCTAACGGAGGAGCTGGTTGAACTCGATCTAGAAACTTCAGATCCAGATCTAATCGCTCGACGGGGTAGTCGTACTACTACTGATTTAGTCAGGCTGTACCTGCAAGAGATTGGTAGAGTGCCCTTGTTAGAGAGAGATGAAGAAGTTTCAGAAGCGCAAAAGGTACAACGACACATCAATATCATAGAACAGCGTGCTGATGCTGCGGCAGGGGGCAACGTTGTTTTGCAAGAGTTCATCAAGTTAGTTGACGTTCATGATCGTTTGGTCACTCAGCTTAGTCATCGTCCTTCGATTAAAAGGTGGGCAATGGCAGTGGGTATGGAAATTCCTCTGCTCAAGGAGAAATTAGCCATCGGGAAGCAAGCCTGGGCGGAAGTGATTAACTGTGACGTCAAAGAGTTAGATCGGGTTCAAAAAAGTGGGATTCGCGCCAAAGAACACATGATCAAAGCCAATTTGCGGTTGGTGGTTTCGGTGGCGAAAAAATATCAAAATCGTGGTCTGGAATTACTGGATCTGATTCAGGAGGGAACTCTCGGGTTAGAGAGGGCAGTAGAGAAATTCGACCCCACAAAGGGTTATCGTTTCAGTACTTACGCCTACTGGTGGATTCGTCAGGGTATTACTAGGGCGATCGCTACTCAAAGTAGAACTATCAGGCTACCAGTACACATTACGGAAAAGCTGAATAAAATTAAGAAAGCACAGCGTAAGATTTCTCAGGAAAAAGGACGCACTCCTAAGATTGAAGATATTGCTAAAGAGTTAGACATGACTGCGGCGCAAATTCGCGAAGTTTTATTGCGGGTGCCTCGCTCTGTTTCTCTAGAAATCAAGGTGGGTAAGGAGAAAGACACCGAGTTAGGGGATTTGCTAGAGACGGAAAGCGCTTCTCCTGAAGAAACCCTAATGCGGGAGTCTTTACAGAAAGATTTGCACTATCTCCTCTCAGAATTAACCAGCCGTGAGCGGGAAGTGATTCAGATGCGCTTTGGCTTTGGCGGCGAAAAACCCTTTTCTCTGGCGGAAATTGGTCGTTGTTTAGAATTATCTCGCGAGCGTGTTCGGCAAATTGAAGCTAAAGCTTTGCAAAAATTACGTCAGCCTCGTCGGCGTAATTTAATTAGGGATTATTTGGAATCTCTGAGTTAAGTTAAGAACTCCACAATTTATTTTTTATTTTTTAAGGATCTGGCTTTATCAGATTCTTTTTTTTGGCAAAATAGATTTAGAAACACTAGACCTCTTGCACGAATACGAATCTTAGCGGTTTCAGCAATTATCTGGAATTCTCTAAATAGCTTGTCAAAAATAGCTTTGACTTATTCATTAAATTATTTATGCAAGAGGTCTACTTTATTATTAGTACAAACTTTAACTATAGCCATCGAACTATAGATTAAGACATCTTTGAATCTCTTTGCGTCTTTGTCCCCATATACGACGGGGATAAACGTCTTTGCGTGAGACTTTTCTTCTCGTCCTAATCTTTGCTTCAACTGCTATAAAACTGATAGCTTAACCTCACCTTTATTTGCTGATTTTTCTTTGTCTATCTATCAAATTTTTATATAATTTCAACAAGATTACGACTAGGAACCCTACAATCACCATCGTAAATTCGATAGTTATCTCCTTCTTTTTTTAGAGTGGCATGGCGGCGAGATATTACTCCCTGGATTAGTTCCAAGTGCCTAATTTTGTTTTCCATGTTCTTTTGTTTAAGACGCAATTACTGTATAGTTACGACCATAGTTTTATTAGCCAGTTTAGAGCTATCTTTAATTGCAAAACTTAATTCGGTTCAAACGTATTGATGGTTAGAAAAACGGTTGTATCTGGGAGAAATTCGCATCATACCAGGGTATTTATTAGCTATAGTTAAAATTCGTCAAAACAAAAGTCTAATGTGGTTGAACTAGCTGATCTTTTGCGGATTCATGGCATAGACTGTAATCTTGATCAGTATGAAGTATCTCCCCCAGAAGGCTGGCAAAACTGGATGCGGAATCAGGTGGAACAGGCTGATTTTGTGCTACTAGTCTGTACTGAGCAATATCAAAGGCGTTTTCAGGGAAAAGAGCAGCCAGGGAAAGGGAAAGGTGTTACTTGGGAAGGGGCGATTATTAGTCAATTAATTTATGATCAGCAAAGCAATAGTAAATTTATTCCTATAATTTTTGAGTCACGAGCAAACGACTATATTCCCCTCGAAATTAAAAGTCATACTTATTATCTGCTTAACCCTGCAAATCTTAAACTTAATGAGCCAGGTTACGAAGCTTTATACCGACACCTAACTAATAATATGCTGGGGTATTTAATAGGTGGTTGGGTTAGCGGAATACTTATCTGGTGGATATCTCAAAGTAGAGGAAATTTAAACCCATCCAAAAGAGCACAAATATTTTTTATCTTTTTTCTAACTGGATGTGTAGCTGAATTTTTCATTAGATCTACATTGGGCATAATATTAACAGATCAATACTTATCAAATATCCAACATTTTGTAGCTGGAATAGCTGGCATTATTGTTTCACTAAAAGTGATGTCATGGCTGATCAACCGACGATTGATCGGAAGTAAGTCAATTTAGCAGAGCAAATGGTTCTTATTTGTTGACAATTAAAGATGCGAAATACTGAGTTCCTCTCCCTCTCAATGTAAGATAAATTTTGACTGGCAAGTAAATATTGAAGCTCATCTAGATTGTGCCAAACTTTCAAATCGAGTTAATTCCGCATTGAATAACAACTTAAATTGTTCCCACAGGATCATTACGGTGTTTCACAATGCTCACCTCGGTAATTCCGCGATCTGGAGTATCGGGATTATAATACTCATCACGGTAGATCATTATTATTTAGATTCGTCTCTTGCTCAATTCTATAAATCAAGGCGATAACGGCATTTTTGGAGATCGCCATCTAGATACTGATCGTTATCTGGTGGTAAATCAATAATTTCAATCAGCTTTCCTCCTAATATTTCACAAGTTCTACGGGAGGCTAAGTCATCATCAACTAGTCTGCCTGGATCGTAGAAAGTAAAGTTGCTATTTTTCATAACCTTGACTTAAATTGACAACAAGATTCTATCAATCAGTTTAAGAATAGCCCCCAGGTTGAGCTAAACTTTCAAACCGAGTTAATTCCGCATTGAACAATAGCTTAACTGTTCCCACAGGTCCATTACGGTGTTTAACAATGCTAACCTCGGTGATCCCGCGATCTGGAGTATCGGGATTATAGTATTCATCACGGTAGATCATCATTACTAAATCCGCATCTTGCTCGATCGAGCCAGACTCCCTCAAGTCAGATAGCATAGGACGTTTATTAGTCCGCTGTTCCACTCCCCGACTTAGCTGAGATAAAGCAACAATCGGGACGTTTAACTCCCTGGCTAAACCTTTGAGACTCCTGGTCATCTTCGATAGCTGCTGCACCCGATTATCGTTATCTCCCCCTTCCATTAACTGTAAATAGTCAATCATTACTAACCCCAGAGGATCTTTAGTTTGCGCCTGGAGTCGGCGTACCTGCGATCGCATTTGCATTACCGTCAGATTTGCCGTATCGTCTATATAAATGGGAAGCTCTGACAATTTTTCTACACCATCAATTAATTGTCCAAACTCGTTTTGAGCAATTCGCCCCGAACGTAGGCGATTACTGGGTATCCTCGCCTCGGAAGATAATAGCCTTTGGGTTAGCTGTTCCCGCGACATTTCTAGGCTGAAAACGGCGATGGGCAACTTCGATTCTCTAGCAATATTACAAGCCACGCAAAGAGAGAATGCTGTCTTGCCCATTGATGGTCTACCAGCGATGATAATTAAGTCAGAACGACTAAAGCCGCTGGTCATGGCATCGAGATCATAATATCCTGTGGGAATGCCAGGTAAGGCGGTTTCCTGATGGAGTTCTTCAATGGTATTAAAAGTATTGACCAGAGTTTCTGCAATGGGCACTAAACCTTCTTGGGGTCGTTCTTGAGTTAAGCGAAAGATTTTTTGTTCTGCTGCATCCAAAACTACCTCAAGTTCCGAGGTGTTGTCATAACCCAGATCAACTATTTCGTGTCCTGAAGAGATTAACTGACGACGAACATACTTTTCCATCACCAGGTTGGCATAGCGGTCAATGTTCACCGCTGACACGGTACGATTGAGCAACTGAGCTAGTTTTGCTGTACCACCCACCTGTTCCAATAAATCGCGATCGCTGAGATAGGTACTAATAGCTAAAAAATCTGTAGGTTTCCCCTTTGTACTGAGGCTAAGTGCCGCTAGATAGATTTCTTGGTGTGCCTTAACGTAGAAAGCGTCTTTAACCAGCAGTTCTCCCACTCTGGTAATGGCTTCAGGATCAAAGAGGATGCCCCCTAGGATTGCTTCTTCTGCTTCAATACTTGCTGGAGGTAAGTTGTTGATTTCTGCCATTAATCCCCTGGAGTTTTATTTTCACACCATAGAACATTTATATCTATTGCTTAGGGAGATTTTAGGGAAATTTTGCAATTAGGGCGATCAATCATCTCATAAGGTCAGTTCATTATCGCTTCGCCATAGTATGAATAAGAGTTAGAAATTATTGTCAAACCAACCCTGTCGCCAAAAGAAATAAATTAAGCCACTGGCGATCGCCAGCATGACTAACCAGAAAATAGGATAACCCCAGTAGGAATTAAGCTCAGGCATGTTCCAGGGGGATGCTTCGGGATTGAAGTTCATGCCGTATATCCCAGCCACGAAGGTTAAAGGAATAAAAATTGAGGAGATCACCGTCAACAGCTTCATTACCTCATTCATTTTGTTACTGATGGAGGATAGATAGATATCTGTTAGTCCAGATGCTAATTCTCGATAGGTTTCGATGATGTCAATAATTTGCACCGCATGGTCATAACAGTCATGAAAGTGAATGATCGCTTCTTCCCCTACTAGAGAACTGCGATCGCGAATTAAAACATTTAAGGCGCTCCTTTGCCCCCAAATTGCTCGCCGCAGTGCCAATAATTCTCGCTTGGTTTGGTAGATCTTAGCAATTGTCTGACGGTTAGGATTAAAGATAACTTCGTTTTCCAGCTCCTCAATTTTCTCGCTATAAAGTTCTAAAATGGGGAAAAATCCATCAATAATGGCATCCCATAGGGCATAGGCTAGGTAATCAGCCCCTTGATTCCTGATGGTGCCTTTATTAAACTTAATTCTTCTTCTAATTGGATCTAAACAATCTTGTTGGGGTTCTTCCTGTACGGTTAAGAGGTATTGCTGACCTAGGATAAAACTAACCTGTTCTGAACAAAAGCCCTCACCGTCGGGGTTGGGCAATACCATGGTGGCAATAATCAGTAATTGTTCATGATAGTCTTCTATTTTCGGTGGTTGAGGAACATTTACAATGTCTTCTAAAACCAAAGGATGTAGGCTAAACACCCTGCCAATCTGTTGCCAGAACTCTCGATTAGCGAAGCCTCCAATATCAAACCAAGAGATTGAATCAGTCTCAAAATATTCTTTACAGGAATTGGGTGCCAGATTCTTGATTAATTGAGCTTGTTGGGCGGTGTAATCAATCAAAACAATCTCAGGGGCAGTAGCATCATGATCAATATTTAGGGTCCCTGGCATACTCCCTGGCTGTTCATATCCGTAATCAAACAACTCCCGCTGTTTTGTTTTGCGTTTTATTCTCAGACGAGGAGAACTGATTTTCTTCATAGCGGGGCTTATGCTAAATCCTGTTTAGATAGAACATTTATTGATTATGTAAGGGTAACAGGTAAAGCGCCGAGACCCCCTTCGAGTGAAGCAGTGCGGTCTTTAGGCGCAAGGGAACGCTCGGCAAGAAAGTGTTTAAGGGTTTTCAGGTTTGCATTTAGTAAGTGTATTTTGAGAATCGGGTTTAGTATACCCCTTTCCTGTCAGACTCCGAAAAAGAACTATATCTCGGAGACTGACAAAAGAGGGATTATTGGTGACACGCAGCGGCACTAGTGTGCCTGCAAATGCTGACAGATTCTAACAAGCCTTGCTTGAGTGTTTACGGGAGCATGAGGCTTAGGTAACTCAAAGTTAGGCCAGTTATCTAAATCACTACAGGTACAGTCTAAAAAAGTAGAGCCAACTTCAACTAGGGGAACGGGCATCTTGCACCTCGCACATTGTTCGATCACCCATTCGTCAGAAAGTAGTTCCTGAATCGTCACATCTTCATTAACTAGGTAACAGTCACGCCCTTCAATGCTCATGACCTTTGCCCAACATGCTTCAAACTCTGGTGCGTAGTGACTCCCCTGAAGAACTTTTTCTGGGATGATTTCTGCTACCCCATTACGCCAAACAAGCTTTTTTCCTAGCTGAAACCAGTGGGCGAGATAAGATTTAACTTCTGCTACTGATGCCATATTTTGAACCTCCACTTTTAAGAATGTGTTTTAATCGAGGATAAAAATGACGCGGAAAAGATTTGCCATCAAAGAGAATTGGGTTTAAAACCAAACTTTAACTATCCAACTAAAATTTCTACATACGCTCGATATATGGTGATTAGCCATTATCATTTTATTGATTGAATCTAATATCACTCATACTTTATAATCATAATTGCCTATTTAATAAAATTGTCAATCGATCATCTAAACTTCAGATTTACATTTTTATAATCTACCTTTCATATTCACTCAAAGGCTCCCCCAACAAGCTAAGGTTAACGACATGTCCTCCCACCACCAAGTAAGTAACATCAGCGAGGTTACCCACCTGTCGCGACAAATCTCCCAGGCGATCGCGAAATACCCTACCTGAGTGATATGGAGGAACAACACCCCATCCTGTTTCTTCACCGACTAAAATTACCTTTGCTTGAGTATGAGCCAAACTCGCTAACAGGCGATCGCATGTTTGTTGCCATTCAGACTGTTTTAACTCAAGAAAATTGGCAACCCAGGTGCCGAGAGAATCAATTAACCAACATTCGGAGGCTGAAGCCTGATCAAGCAAAACTGAAAATTCCCCCGATGCGTTTAAAGTTTGCCAATTTGCAGGTCGTCTTTGCTGATGTTTGAGTATTTTTGCTTGCCATTCCGCATCTTTTTCATCTGCTTGAGCCGTGGCAAGATAAATAACTGACTGGCAACTTTTCGCGGCTAAAATTTCTGCAAGTTCGCTTTTTCCAGAACTACTCGGACCTAAAATTAGAATAACTTTTTTCTCTGAAGATATCTCATTAACGGAAGATTCCCTGGCAGCCATACTTCAAGCAAAAAAATAAATATGTGAATATACGGTCATCCTAGATAATAGATGGTTAATCTGTCACAGCCAACCTTATGTATTTTCACTCTATAAGCGCCATTCCCTTTGATTATTATTGTGAGCTATAAACAGAACAATAGCTACTATTGAGATCTATAGCAATTCTCAGTTTAGTAAAATACATCCTGGTTCGATTTAGTTATGGGGTCAGGATTAAACCTCCCCAGATTAAGACCCTGGTAAAATAGCGAGGTCGTTTCTTTATTTTGAGAAATATTGTAATAATATTCTAGACTTTCACTACTATTAGCTCTGGCTATGATTAAGGATATTAGATTGCTACTATTTGCTCAATAACATTTTTAAATAGCAAAAGTCAATATTTTACAGTAATCAGTGTTATTTTATAGAACTTGGAACCTAAAAAAATCAGGATCAAGCAGAAAAAAAAGATCCGTAATGAAATCGGTAATTGGTTACTGAGGAGTAAATAATCTAAAATATAAAAATAGGATATTATTAAAAAAAAGCTAAATTATTTCCAAAAATCTGTGACAACAGAGTGAATAAACGGTATATTTTTTATAATGTCAATTAAAATCAAATATCATCTATTTGATTAGATCCAAAATATCTCCAGATAGAAATTCAAATTAATTATGAGTGAAACTGCGACAGCACAATTAACAGGCAAAGCATTATTGCAGAAAGTCAAAGAGTTATCCCATCTACCAAGGCGGGAAACTGCTAAGAAATGCGGCTATTATACAATCACTAAAGACAAGCAAACTCGCGTTAACCTAACTGATTTTTACGATGCAGTGCTTGCTGCGAAAGGAGTTCCCCTAGATCCAGAAGGTGCAAAAGATGGTCGTGGTCGTGAACCTACCTATCGGGTAAGCGTACATAAAAATGGACAAATTGTGATTGGTTCTACATACACCCAAGCTATGGGTTTAAAGGAAGGGGATAAGTTTGAAATCAAGCTAGGTTACAAGCATATTCATCTGAAACAAATCGACGATGAAGAGAATGGTGCTTCAGATAACTAATTGCTGGTCAATAACTATTTGAAGTTAAATCGAAACTTTAAGTAATCGAAGTTATCTGCTCTTATCCGACTTGTTCAATATGTTAAGCGCCTCGTGGTTTAAAGTCCTTACTTTTTTTGGAGTATGGGCTGTTATCTGGGTTCCAATTGCCTTATTAATCTGTAGATTAATTAATTGGCAACCCAGCGAGCCTTTAGCACCTCAACAGAAGCTAATCCTGCTAGCATCACTCTACATTTTGATTCCTGGAATGGTTACTTGGAAAATTAATGTAGAACATCTGAGTTTTGCTAGTCTTGGGTTAACCCCAATGTCATACCTGCTGCGCGATCAGCTATGGGGATTACTTCTGAGTCTTGGGAGTTTAGCCAGTGTTTTAAGTATTGAATCTGCTCTAGATTTACTTGATTGGCAGTGGCATCAGGCAAAGCAATTAAGGGTTTTATTGCTGCCTATTTTTGGTTTGAGTTTAGTAATTAGCTTCGTTGAAGAACTAGTTTTTCGTGGCTATATATTTATTACTTTGTCCGCTGACAATTCCTGGTTGATTGCGGCGATCGCATCTAGCTTTATTTTTGCCCTGCTACATCTAATTTGGGAAAGGAAGCAAACTTTACCGCAGCTTCCTGGATTATTTCTAATGGGTATGGTGTTGATAGCGGCGAGAATTATCAGCAATAATAGTCTCTATTTATCAGTGGGACTGCATACGGGATGGATTTGGGGTTTAACCTGCATCGACTCAGCAGGGTTAATAACCTACAAGCATCAAAATCACTGGATCACAGGAATAAATCAGCAACCACTAGCTGGTTTGGGTGGTTTTTTATGTTTAGGAATAACTGGATTAGCTTTGTATGGTTTAAGGGTAAGTGGAGTGCTTTCTACAATAATATAGCAATATCGTATTGAGATTTTACTCTGTCAAATTTGAAATGATGGGTTGAGATGAGACAAGGAGAACAAGAGCACAAATTTAATCTAATCATTCCTCAAGTGCAGTATAGTTTTTGATCAGCTAAACAATTAATAATGAATAACGACAGACATCTTCTAAAGCCTGATGGTGAAATGATGACTAGAGATATGCATTTTTTGTTCAAAGTAGAAACGATGAGCCGCGAATCTTTGTACTCCTGAATCTAAATGAAGCTGTTGGCAATTATTTTGTCGAGCGTATTGAGTCAACCAATCAAATAATGCTGTACCGTAACCCTGCGATCGCCTATCTGAAGCAATTACTAAATCTGCTATGTATAAGTATTTACTCCAGGATAGAGAAGTGTCAATTTTAAATCCTGCTACGCCTAAAACATCAAGTTCTTTGATATAAGATAGCTGATAACCGCTAGTCATTTGGACTTTCACCTGATGCACAAATTGCTCCTGCGGAAGATTGTTTCTTAATTGCGACAGTATGGGAAAACATTCCTCGATTTCTGCGTCAGAGGTAGCCAATTTAATGATGCTTGAAGTCTTAGAATTCATAGCAGTATAAACTGTAGCGATAGATCGCTTATAAAAACTCGTTAAAAAAGACCTAACTTATAAGCAATGCGAGACTTTCTGGCTTTAGCGTGGCTCAAATCTACGTCATTGAGGTTAGCTCCATTGAGTTTAGCACCTTCGAGGTTCGCACCATCAAGGTTTGCACCACTCAAATTTGCACCCTTTAAATTAGCATAAAATAGTACAGCATCCCTTAAGTCGGCACCACTCAAGTCAGCACCACTTAAATTAGCATCACTCAAATTTGCGCCTTTTAAGTTAGCATTGCTTAAATTAGCGCCGCTTAAATTAGCATCACTTAAAAAACTGGCACTAAGGTCGGCACAACTTAAATCGGCATTGTTGAGATAAGAATCACATAATAATGCCCCACTGAGGTCAGCCTTAATCAAGCTAGCGTAAGCTAAAAATGTTTTATCCAGATGGATACAGCTCAGATCAGCACCGTCTAGGTTGGCATCTCTCAGGTTGGCACCAGTAAGGGTTGCCCCACTGAGGTTCGCATCTTTTAAATTAGCTTCCTGAAGAAATACATTATTTAATTCACAAAACTTAAGTTCAGAGTTTTGCAAGTTTCTTCCCGAAACCGCCTGATTTTTTAGCTGTTGGACTAATTGATTTTGTGCATTCTCTTTATTTCTTAATTCTTGGACTGCCGATTCTAAATCAATTAACGTAGGGCTTTGTTGAGATTTTCTTGATGTTTGAGCAAGTTCATCAGATTCAATTAATTCTTTGAGATGATTTAATTCATCAATTGAACCTTCAAACGTTAGTTGAATAAGATTTTCTCTTAGACTAGTTATTTTAATTTGAGGACTTTTTTGGAGGATAGTTGGTTGATTGCACATGTTGATATTTAAGAGATAGAACTCGGCTTATTAAAAATGAGTGAGAACATATATTATCTAAGTTACAAGCAGTTGTATCCATAATCTCCTCAATTAACTAAATTTCTTAATCTATTTAGTTTAAATAAAGTAACAAACGCTTGATTCTTTCTTGAGAAACGATTAGAAAATTAAAGGATAAAGATTGATAATGTGATATAAGATCATGCTTAAAGGGCTTAGTCTTGCTTGAATTGCTGCTTTGATTTAAGATTTACTTTATAAATAGTCTTTTCTTTAGTCAAGCTTATTATAATATTTTAGTTACAAAAAATTCTTTATTTCCTTGCTACTTTAAAATGAGAAAACAAATTAATTAAAACTTTATAATTGTCGACAGGCGATCGCTTTTTGTAGATAATTTTTCTTAATAATTCTCAAGATTTATATTTAAAAACAGTAAATTTTCTCAATGCTGGAACAGGTTTTCTGAAACAACAACCTTAGCGGCTTAGACCAACTTGATTGAATTTAACTTTATAAGACTCAGGTGTTTAGCCACATTTTATTTCCCATCAAACTAACCAGAGAAGCTCGCGAAGCTATTCAACTGGCAGCAGACATGGTTAAAACTCATCACATCCAGCTAACGATTCTGTCGATAGCTTTATTTAATTTTCTGGATGCTGTGGAGATCAATGTTTTTTTTGCCCTTATCGCTTATACTGTACCCTCGATATTTCAAGGTAATTGTCTTAGTGATTCTAATCACATCAGACCTAAACCAGTAACTAATCAGTAATTATGGCAAAGCGATCGCTCAAAGCATCCACCATGGGAATTGACCAGGCGAAAAGAGCTTTTGAACGCACTGGCTGGACTCAAGAATATTTAGCAGCAGAGGTGGGTTTATCGACTCGTCAGTCAGTCTGGAAATTCTTTAAAGGGAAGCCAATTGAGCGCCATATTTTTATCGATCTTTGTTTCCAGCTGAGTTTAGATTGGCAGGATATTGCCGATTCTCCCCCTCTACCCCCCAGAGAACATTCCGTACCAGCAGCTACCCCAGCTAAGACATCAACTAAGACTATTGTTACCGATGGCGATCGCCTGATTGAGCAGGTGCGATCACAAGTACAGGGACAAATTCAGGCTCAGTGTGGCACCATTCAGTCTGTTGTTGAATATGCTCAACCATTGGCGCTGGAAAGTATCTATACCGAGCAAAATGTCTTACCTCGCCTCAGTAATCAACGCTGGCTAGAAATATCCGATCTACAACATTCCCGTCAGCAAACCTTAGCAGATTTGACCGTTGAGACAATCCCCGCGCAACAAGCTGTAACCAATCATCGGAAACTATTGCTGCTGGGTAAGCCAGGAGCAGGAAAAACTACTTTCCTGAAGCATCTTGCTCTGGAATGTGTCAAGGGGAATTTTCAAGCAGACTGTATCCCCGTCTTGATTTTCTTAAGAGATTTTGTCGTCCAGGCTAGAGCCTGCCAAGACTTCAGCTTACTGGGTTATTTAGAACGCCTCTGGCAGAGCCATGATTTATCCCCATCGCAAATCACTACCCTCCTCCACCAAGGCAAAATTTTAATGCTGCTGGATGGGCTAGATGAAATTCCTCTAGAGTATGAACAGTCGGTTTTTCAACAAATTCAGCAATTTTCCCAAATTTACTATCAAAATTCCCTGACTATTACCTGTCGTTTGGCAGCACAGCAATATCGTTTTAACGGCTTTACCTATGTTGAGCTGGCTGATTTCAATCCCTCTCAGGTAGAGATGTTTGCCCAAAGATGGTTTGTGGCAACGGCGGAAGATCCTAAAAGAGGGAAGAATAAAGCACAGGAATTTATCCAGCAGCTACGCCACAAAGATAATCAGGCAATTCGGGAGTTGGTTACTACGCCAATTCTCCTCAATCTGATTTGTTCGGTTTTTCAAGAACGTCTTTCCTTCCCTGATAAGCGCGCTCGACTCTACCAGGAGGGACTAGATATTATGCTGGTACGCTGGGATCGTTCCCGAGGTATTGAGCGGGATCACGCCTATCATAATCTGGCTTTAGCCGATAAAATTAAGCTCCTTAGTCATCTTGCTGCGGTAAATTTCCAGCAGGGTAATTATTTCTTAGAAATAGATGCCTTACTCCAAACCATCGCCGATTATTTGGCGGCTGTTAGGGAGACTCCCCAAGATCGAGAAACTCTCTATTTAGATAGCAAAGCCGTGTTACGAGCGATCGAGGTTCAGCATGGATTATTAGTCGAGAGAGCTAAAGGAATCTATTCTTTTTCTCATTTAACTTTTCAGGAATATCTAACCGCCAGAAAAATTGTTTCCAGTTCTGATACGGAGGAACTGCACCATTCCCTAGAGGAATTGGCGACTCAAATTAGCAATCCTCAATGGCGTGAGGTAATTTTACTAACGGCTAGTATGCTACCCAACGCAGATTATCTGATAGAGCAGCTTAAAATTCAAGCAGATGGATTCCTTAATCAAGATTCTCAGCTGCAAAAGTTGCTGCAATTGATTGATCAAAAAACCCAAAGTTTATCTTTAAGTTATGAGCCAGCAGCCTTGAGGGCTTTCTATTTGAGTCTGTTTCATAATCGGGATTTAAATCTGGCACTCAGTCTCGACTCGCAGCTGGCTCAGGATTTACCGAGGGATCTTGCTTTGGATTTAGCTTTGGCAAAAGCTTTAGAGATCGCTCGCTCCTTAGCGAAAAATCCCAACATCAAACAAATTCTTAACTTTAGCTTTGCCTTTGAATTTGAGTCAGATCTGATTCTTGACTCCAAATTCCAACAGGCGATCGCCGATCTTAAACAGCAGCTTCCCGAGCCTGTCCAGGGAAGAGAACATTTATTAACCTGGTGGTCAAATAATGGCGATGGCTGGGTCAATCAGTTTAGTCAAGCAATTAATCAATATCGCTATTTTGATCGTAGTTGTAATTTAAACTCTGAGCAACAAAAGCTTTTACACAAATACTATCTAAACAACCAATTTTTACTCCAGTGCCTCGACCGTAAATTTAACCTAACTTCCGCTTTACAAAAAACAATTAAAGAGACATTTTTACAGCCATTGTGCAATCTGAGTAGCAATACATAAATTATTCTCAGAAATTTAAACCTATATAATGTAAGTTATAAAACAATAAATCACACTCTTTTTTAGGAAAAGTAATTTAGGCTCGTTATATGGCTACTGCTTTGATATACTGGTCTTTACTCACGATAAAAAATTTATAAATACCGTTTTACTATATGGATTCCGCTATTAAAATAATTGAACCCAGGGGAATTTTAGACGGCACAAAAACTGCCGATTTTCAACATCAGATTGAACAAAGCGTAGAGAGCGGAGTTCACAGCATTTTGGTAGATTTTCGTCATGTTACCTTTATGGACAGCTCGGGACTAGGAGCTTTGGTGAAAGCACTTAAATTCCTGAATTCTGCTGAGGTGGGGCTTTATTTATGTTCAATCAACGAGCAAATTAAGATGCTGTTTGAACTGACTAGCATGGATCAGTATTTTCAGATTTTGCGCGATCGCCAAGAATTTGAGCAACGACTGGAGCAACCAGCAGTCCTGGAGGATCTCAAGCTGGGATAAATCTTTAGGCAGACAAAGACTTTTAGCTGATCGCTACTTTAACCGCTAAATGTTCTTTCGCTGGAGTAATATCAATAATTACAGCTCTAGACCTATGAGCAGACAAGGCATCTACTTATTATAGGTATGGGGCTGTTTTATTTTAGTTAAATCATCATAAATAGGGTAAGGTTGCAGTAATCCTCTCTAATCTACTCGATAGTTTTGGCGATCGCTTATTCAATCAAGAAGCTACTTTTAACCGCTTAATGTACTCAAATAAAGGGCTTATAGAATGAAGAAATCTAATTTTCATCTTCCTCACTGCCACAGCTATTCATTTTATATTGATTAAATTAACTTGAATGAATTAAGCACCATGCATAAAAAATGCACCATTTATTATTTTATATTTTTTTAATAAGTATTTTAGGTAGCTAATCGGGAGCTATCTAATTTTGATAAAATACCAGACTTTGGCAACTTCCACTTAATCATAAACACACCTGATTGGTTCTTAAAATATGCTAAAAAAACTATTGCTGTAATCTAAAACACATGCCATTTTGATTTTAAATTAATTTACTCCTATCCAATAGCCAATTAAGAATGACTAAGTGCCATGAAGAAAACTTAACTGGTTTTACATATTTGACGGCTGCTTGCTGATGGCATCGGCAACTCATAGCTACTATGAAAATCTTGTTGGACTTTATACATCAAGCGAGGTGATACTTGGCGGACTATTTGAGCTAGTAAACGATCGCCCGTTGATTGGAGCAACTTAGAAGACAGTTTAGCAATAAATTTTGGAAACTCAACCTCAACCTGCAAATCCAACTGCCAATCAATTTTAGTAATAATAGATGGCAAAACTCGTGGTCGAGTCAATAAAGCCTTGTTGCGCTGGGCTATTGGGTCATCAACAGTATGCTCTTCTAATTTCATCGACGCATTATATTCAACCCCATAACCTAGATCCGCTAACTCATCTAGAGGTACAGTATGCATCAAATACACTCGATCAACAGGAGGTTGCAGAACTACCCCCATTTTAGGTTCGACCTCATAACCAAAGGAACCATATTTGCCCACCGTCAAAACATAACCATTTTCACATAATGGTTCAACCTTCATTGGTTGAGCACAACGCTTAAACCAGATTTGATGAGCATTAAGATACTCCGCTACAGTCTCAATATCGCTATACATGTCCATCCGACCTTGAAAACTGACTGCAAAAGCAAATTTAGTTTGCCGTTTTACGGGTTGATCACAGGTAAGCGTCATTGGTTGGGTATTAGAAATATTAACCAAGGTATCTAAATTATCTGGTGAGTGATTAATTAATTTGGACAGCATATGATTTATTAAAATAGCTTTTTAGAGCCGACCCTAACTGCTAGTATGATTACAATAATGGAGTTAATAATTAGCTAAACACCTTTTCAAGCAGATAGGTGTGATTAGGATTCGTATGAAGGTATTTGTTGCAGGAGCGACAGGAAAAACGGGGAAGCTCATTGTCAAACAGCTGGTAGATCAGGATATTGCCGTAACTGCTTTAGTTAGAAATCCTGAAAAAGCTCAAGAGATTCTACCCCAAGAAACGAACGTAATTGTTGGAGACGTATTAAAAACATCAACCTATAGTGCTGCTCTTGCTGATTGTCAGGTTTTGATTTGTGCAACTGGTGCTAGCCCTAGTTTAGATCCCTCAGGTCCTTATCAAGTTGACTACCAGGGGACAAAGAATTTGGTAGAAACGGCTCAAGCTAACAACATTGACCACTTTATTTTGGTTTCTTCTCTCTGCGTTTCGCGATTTTTCCATCCCCTAAATTTATTTTGGCTAGTTCTCTACTGGAAAAAACAAGCCGAGAAGTATATTCAAGCCAGCGGGATTCCCTACACAATTGTGCGCCCTGGGGGACTCAAAGACGAAGATAATTCTGATAACATCGTCATGTCAGGAGCAGATACTCTATTTGAGGGCAGTATCCCCCGCAGTAAGGTAGCTCAGGTATGCGTTGAGGCTCTATCAGATTCCCAGGCTAAATCAAAAATTGTCGAGATAATTGCTAGTGCCGACGCGACAAAGAAAACCTTGCCTCAGTTATTTGCTGATGTAGTTTAAATTTTTCTGGTACTTTCCTGACATTTATTTCCGATGATGATGCCGTAGGAAAAGTTACCTACAGTCATTTTCAATGCTGCTTCACTGAGAACAGTACTTTGGTGCGTAATAAGTTAAAGAGTACATGACTAGCTATGAGGATAGTTATACTAAATCCGATTACCAAAATACACTTACTAAATGCAAATCTGAAAACCCCGTTACCCGTTACCCATTACCCATTACCCATTACCCATTACCCGTTACCCGTTACCCGTTACCCTTACATAATCAATAAATGTTCTATCTCAACAGGATTTAGTATGACATTCAATCAGAACCCTCTTATCTATCCTCAGACCGCTCAAGTAGAGCAAAGTGATAATTATCATGGAGTAGAAGTTAAAGACCCCTACCGTTGGCTGGAAGATCCCGATTCTGAGGCAACTAAAGCCTGGGTCAAGCAGCAAAATGAAGTTACCAATGGTTATTTAGCAACTATTGACTCTAGGGAGAAGATTCAGCAGCGATTAACCCAGCTTTGGAACTATGAAAAATACAGCAGTCCTTTTAAGCGGGGTGAGCGGTATTTTTATTTTAAGAATGACGGTTTGCAGAATCAAAGCGTTTTGTATACTCTCAATTCTCTGGATGATGAGGGCACAGTACTTTTAGATCCTAATCAGCTATCGGAGGATGGAACCGTTGCCCTCTCAGGATTATCCGTTAGCGATGATGGACAATGGCTAGCTTATGGTTTAGCAACCGCTGGTTCGGATTGGGTTGAGTATAAAGTTAAAAATGTCGCTACGGGGGAAGATTTGGCGGATCATCTACGGTGGATTAAATTTTCGGGGGCATCCTGGACGAAAGATAATCAGGGTTTTTTTTACAGTCGCTACGATGAACCTAACGCTAAAACTAAGTTAGAAGACGTTAATTATTATCAAAAGCTTTATTACCATTGCGTAGGGACAGAACAGTCAGAGGATGAGCTAATTTATCATCGTCCTGATCAAAAGGAATGGGGCTTTAGCGGAGGGGTAACTGAAGACGGTAAGTATTTAATCATCGGCGTTTGGCTGGGTACGGATAGTAAGAATTTACTGTTCTATAAAGATCTGCAACAGCCTGACAGTGAGGTCAAGGAGTTGATTAGCGAGTTTGAAGCTAGCTATGGCGTAATCGAACACGATCGCGGTATTCTTTGGGTACAAACAGATCTTGATGCCCCCCGTGGTAAGGTAATCGCCATTGATTTGGCTAATCCTGATCAGGATAACTGGCAAGAAATTATTCCTCAAGCCGATGAAACTTTAGCGGGGGTGGGACTATTAAACAATCAGTTTGTCGCGAATTATCTACAAGATGCGCGATCGCAAATTAAAATTTTTGATCTGGAAGGGAATCTGGTGCGGGAAGTAGAGCTACCAGGAATTGGTTCTGCTGGAGGCTTTGGTGGTAAGCGATACGATACTGAAACTTTCTATACTTTTACTAGCTTTACTACTCCCTCCACAATCTATCGTTACGACATGGTTAGTGGAGCTAGTATCCTATTTCGCAAGCCCCAGGTAGACTTTCAGCCAGAGGACTATCAAACCCAGCAGGTATTCTATCCCAGTAAAGACGGGACAAAGGTTCCCATGTTCATTACCCATAAAAAAGGTCTTGAGCTAAACGGCAACAACCCCACCTATCTTTATGGCTATGGTGGCTTTAATATTTCCCTCACCCCCAGCTTTTCCGTAAGCAATTTAACCTGGCTGGAAATGGGAGGCGTATACGCCGTGCCTAACCTACGGGGCGGTGGCGAGTATGGGGAAGCTTGGCACCAAGCAGGGATGAAGCAAAATAAGCAAAACGTCTTTGATGATTTTATTGCTGCGGCAGAATGGTTAATCAAGCAAAAGTATACCAGTTCTCAGAAATTGGCGATCGCTGGTGGCAGTAACGGCGGACTACTAGTAGGAGCCTGCATGACGAAACGTCCAGAGCTTTTTGGGGTGGCGATTCCTGCGGTTGGAGTGCTCGATATGCTGCGCTTCCATAAGTTTACTATCGGCTGGGCGTGGTGTCCTGAATACGGCAATCCTGAGGACGAGTCTGATTTTAAAACTCTCTATAGCTATTCTCCCCTCCACAATCTACAGCCTGGTACAGAGTATCCTGCAACCATGATTACCACTGCCGATCACGATGATCGCGTTGTTCCAGCCCATAGTTTTAAATTTGCCGCCGCACTGCAAGCGGCACACCAAGGCAGTAACCCCGTGATCATTCGGATTGAAACCAAGGCTGGTCATGGTGCAGGTAAACCAACTACTAAGATAATTGAAGAAGCGGCTGATAAATGGGCTTTTATCGTGGCAAATATTGGAGGAAGCACAACATAGCTGTATCAAATTAGATTAGGAAAATACAGAAGTTGACGATTCGTGAGCAACAAGTAGTAAGTGTCTTAATCTAAAGGAAAATTAATTTTTTAGATAATCACGATTTACTTTAATTTGACGGAGCATTATTCTTTAATATCAACAGCAGTTTCAGTTGGCATTCTATGACCACCAAACTGCCATAACGAACCAATAGCTTCATAACCGAATACTGGCTCTTTGGGTTTGAAAGATTTAATATTACCAAAAGCTCTTTGAATATTAGATCCTTCACCTTTATTTCTAATAAAATGATCAATATAAATAAAGCGATAAAATTTGGGATCTATTTGTTCAAAATCATTAAATCTCCAAATGTTATGATCGGTATGCTTTGGAGTGCCAGCATCTAAAGGTTCTTTAATACCAATCATCTCTTCGCGAGTAATTGGCTGATCTGGTTTAAAAGTGTTGTCTGGATATCCTACCGAATGACCTGAATGTGCAAATGCTTGAACGTATTTATATGCAGGATGTTGAGCATTGATATCAGTAAAGCCAGGATCATTGGCTGGGGCAAGGCGAATATGATTTTTTTGAGATCTAATTGCGTTATTAGCATAATAAAGCAGTGCTATATATTCGCCGCGAGTAATGGGTTCAAGAAGTTGAAAATCTTTGCCTAGATTATCGAATATACCAAGCTTTGCTAAATCCATAGCCATTTCTTTGTTGGGAGAGGGAGCATTTTCTAACCCTATCAGACTAGCTTCTGAATTTTGTGCTAATTGATTACGAGTGTTAGTTTCTGCGGTATTATCAATATTTCGATTTGATAATATCGTTGCAATCTCAGCCTGAAACTCTAACAATCTATCTGACTCTAGTTGTTCAAACTGATAATTAGAGCAGTCATTTTGCGCGACTAGATCTGGTTCAGTAATTTCTTGATTTTGCACATTAGCATCACTAATCTCTTCAGGCTCTGAAGCAGGAGATATTGCAGATGGGGGATTTTCTACATTTTGAGTAGTGGCGCAGCCCGTAACAGCGATCGCCAGCAGCGTAATAAAAGCAGTTTTATTGAAAAAATAGTTCATTATTTAATTACCGATATATTTTGATAAAGTATAAAAGTTTTAGCTCTTGCTTTTGGGAGCTATAGTCATTCCAATTAATTTCAATTAATTCTCACGATTTTCGTATTTTACAGATTATCTTTTAGATACTAGGTAGCTATCAAAATTGTCTGGTTTCTATTGGGAATAGCTATAAAATTACCCTGCTCGTAGTAATACTATTACACAGAATAACTTAACGCTTAATATGCTGAATTATTTTTAAGAAAGTTAACACTGACTAAGAGGATGTCTGAAAAGTAAAAATAAATGCGATCGCTTCGGTGAAACAAAAAAACTCCCGCTACATTAAATTCTGTCAATCGCAAAAAAGACAGGTAGAGAGAGTAATGAAAACATCATATCGCACTAATTTGACACAGGGTAATCGCACGAAATATTAAACTTAAAATAAGCCAGAATTGGCAAGGA
>JBCBIE010000028.1:0-69200 GCA_038524995.1 Cyanobacteria bacterium J06621_8 | reverse complement strand
AATCCTTGCCAATTCTGGCTTATTTTAAGTTTAATATTTCGTGCGATTACCCTGGGCTAACTTCAGCGACGCTAATCTACAGGGAGCAGATTTAAGCTCCAGCTATTTGGCTCAGGCAAACTTTGCGGGAGCTGATTTAACAGGGGCAAAACTGCCTTTGGAATATCCTTACGAGGTTTACTATAGTCAAAGTACTATTTTTGACCATGATTTTGACCCTAAATTACGCGGCTGGAAGCAAATCAATTAGTTACTAAAAAATAAGATAACTTCAATTCTATAGAAATAAGTACGGGTTAGCCGCTCAACGTAAATAAATATATTAAATAATGATCGTTGATCGTTATTAATTGATCATTATTATGACCAGTCCTTATCATTGGCTTAATCAATCTCTGGCAGCAATTCAGCGGGCTAATTGGTATCGCACCGAGAAGGCGATCGCAGGGCAATCAGGAGCGGTAGTAGAGTTAGAAGGCAGGACTGTGGTCAATTTTGCCAGTAATGACTATTTGGGGCTGGCGGGAGATCAGAGGTTAATAGAGGCTGCGGTAACTGCTACCCAGGCTTATGGTACTGGGAGTACAGGATCACGTCTTTTGAGTGGACACAGGAAACTACATCGCCAATTAGAACAGGCGATCGCCAACTGGAAACAAACCGAGGATGCCTTGGTTTTTAGTTCGGGATATTTGGCGAATTTGGGTACGGTAGCGGCATTGGTAGGAAGCAAAGATTTAATTCTGGGAGATCAATATAATCACTCTAGCCTCAAAAAAGGGGCAGTATTGAGTGGTGCCACCACCATCGATTATCTGCATAATGATTTAGCAGATTTAGAGCAAAAATTACAGACACATCGTCAACAATATCGTCGTTGTTTAATTACTACCGACAGCGTGTTTAGCATGGACGGTGATTTATGTCCTTTGCCCCAATTATTGGCGATCGCCGCAGAGTTTAACTGTATGCTATTAATTGATGAGGCACACGCCACGGGGGTGATGGGAGAGACTGGTGCAGGCTGTGTAGAACACTTCCACTGCACAGGCAAAGAGTTAATTCAAATAGGCACCCTCAGTAAAGCATTGGGTAGCCTCGGCGGATACGTGGCGGGTAATGCTAACCTGATTGACTATTTACGCAATCGCGCCTCTACCTGGATTTACACCACTGCACTTTCTCCTGGCGATACTGCTGCTGCGATCGCCGCAATTGAGGTCACTCGCCAGGAACCCCAAATAAGAAATCAATTATGGCAAAATATTAGCTATTTACGGCAGAATTTGAGATATTTGGACTTATTACCCAGTGAATCAGCAATTATCTGTCTTAAATTCCCTAATCCTGCGGCAGTTTTAGAGCGATCGCAGCATCTACTTAATCAGGGTCTTTATACTCCTGCAATTCGTCCACCAACGGTACCCAGCAGCCGCATTCGCATTTCTTTAATGGCAACCCATACCAGGGAACACCTGGATTTATTGCTCGAAAGTCTTTAATTCTATTTATTTAGAATAGTATCTTAAATATAATTAAACTCAATTAGCTGCATCCTGCTCAGGGACAGTGAAAGAATTACCTGACTGTATTTGCAACACTGCTAGATAACCAGAAAATATTAGAGAAGCTAATGCGACTATTCCACTGGCAAATAACCAATTTCGCATTCTTTGCAATTGCTTGCTGAGATCACTATAGGAAGTTTTGATAGGAGTAAGAGCAGACATTAATTCTTGGCGATTTTTCGCATCATAATCTTCCGTTGCAGGACGCATCTCATCACGCTGTACTGCCCATTCCTGTAATGCCGCTCTTTGGCGAGACCAATCATCTAAAGCGCTGGATAATTTATGGTTTAGGTCTTTTCTGAGGTTATTAATTTGTTGGTTGAACTGGTCGCTTAAATTACGATTTGCCTGGTTCAATTGACTATTGATACTCAGCAGTTCCTGACGAACTGATTTCCAACTAGATTGATTTTTATCATCCAGCCCCTTAATCTGAGCTTTCAGACTGCGATTTACTTTACTTTCTAGCTCCTGAAAATCTTGCTGTAGCTTGTTCTCGATGCGCTCCCAATAATCGCCTCCTAAAGTAGGATCGTGAGCTTGAATCATATTAGCAAATTTTACACGATAGGTTTCCATAAGCTCCTCAAGCTGAAGCTGTAGGGATGATGCTTCCTGCTCATTTTCCGCCAATTTTAATAAATTCACATTGTTATATACCGAGCGTATTTTTCGCACCAATTCATCAGCAGTAGTATTTTTCAGCAGATAGCCTTTAGCTCCAGCCCGCAAAGATTTGCCCAAATAGGCATCATCATCGTGTCCGCTCAAAATAATTACCCTAACCTCAGGGAAGCGCTGGGCTATGATATTAGTCGCTTCAAGACCATCCATCTGCGGCATGTCAATATCCATCAGCACAATATCGGGCTGCAATTTTTCCACGGCAGTAAGCGCTTCTTGACCATCGTGAGCTACCCCCAGAACCTTAATATCTGATTCAACATCAAGCCAGGTTTTAAGTACCTCACATAACAGAGCCTGATCGTCTACTAATAAAATATCAATCATAAAAATATTCCTAAGGTACCTAAAGTTCTGATGTGTTATTCTAAATGTAATAATTCCAGATTATATTAATGGATAATCTGAAAAAAAAGAGATTACACATCATCTCTTCAAGGAAGTTTCAAGCAATTACCGCTAATCAATCAGTTAACTCCTCTTTAATTCAGTTTGATTGATCCAGGTTTTAAGTAAACCTATAGCAGGAGCTTTTAATCCAACAATAGAGCAAATCAACAAAATTATTGTTCCTCGTCGAAATATAGCAATTTTTAGCTTTACGTATAGTCTTTCTCAAATTACTAAGATACACCTGGGAAATTACCCAACAAAGAAAAACGACTAACAGTATGCGAGGCGGCTTGTCCTTTTATACCACAAGGGCATATTATCCCGCCCCGACGGGACAATGTCCCCATTCGAGGATATTATCCCGCCCTGACGGGACAAGTGCCCTTTAGGGTGAGAATGAGAGTATCCTTTAGGACTAACCACAACCAAGAAATTATACTGTGCCTCACAAGTCCCAGAAGCGCTCAATTTATTTTATTGATCATTAACCAATCAGGCGTATTTGCTCTAGCATCTTATTGTATCCTGGTAAATTATCATTTTCTAAATACAGTTGAGCGGCTTTTTTAAAATTATCTAAAGCTCCATCATAATCATGAAGCTTTATTAGTAACCAGGCTCGATTATGATAAAAATCTGGATTGTTAGGATCGATTAATATTGCCCGATTCTGATCAGATAGCGCAGCCGATAATTGCTCTAATTCTGCAAGAGCAAGACCTCGATTCATATAGCCTGAAGAATTATCAGGTTCCAGGAATAAAACGTTATTACAATCTTCAACAGCATTAGTATATTTTTCCAGAAAATAATGAGCGGCAAATCTGTGTAAGTAACAGCTTGTGAATTTAGAGTCTATTTTAAGAGCCTGATTATAATTGATTAGCGCTTGCTCGTAGTCTTGAAGAAAATAAAAGCATAATCCTCGATTGTGATAAATTTCAGCATTTTGGGGGTCTATTTCTAAGACTAAATCAAAATATTCTATAGCTTTGATATGATCTCCCCCGTTTGATAATTCTGTAGCTTGATCTATTAATTTTTCTACTGATAAGTTTAATTCTGGTTGCGCTTCATCTTCCTGCTGACTTTGTGGATCACTTATAGCCTGCTCAAAATAATGAAAATATGCCTGTGCCATATCTGGATCTATTTTTTGAGCACGTTCAAAGTCCTTGATTGCTCCTAAAATATTACTTGTTTTTAGACGACTTATGCCTCGATTAAGATAAGCCTTGGTGTGATTAGGATTTAATTTTAAAGCAAGATCAAAATTGGCGATCGCACGATGTTCTTCTTGGAGAGCAGCATAAACTAGTCCTCGATTACTAAAGGCATCTGCATTTTGAGCCTCGATGCTGATTACGGAATTAAAATCATCAATTGCTCTGTAATATTCGCCAAGGTGATAATAAGAAATACCTCGATTAAGATAGGAAATTACTGAAGTATCTTCGAGCATTAACGCCCGTGTATAATCTTGTATTGCCTTTGAGTACTTTCCTAGACAAGAAAAGGCAAATCCACGATTATTATAAGATTCAAAATTGACGGGATTAATCTTGATAATTTTAGTATAGTCTTCAATAATGCCTTGGTAATTTCTAAATACAGGATAAATTAAAGAAGCTCTAACTATTAGAGCTTCATAGTAATCTGCTTTAGTTTCAACTGCTTGATTAATCAGTTTAAGGGCATTAGCATACCCTCCTGTTTGAAGTTCATAAATACTTCTTTTTAATAATTCTTGGGCTAAATCATGATTTGTAATCGTGTTTTTGTAATAAAACATGTTATTGTATAAATCTTTCATATGATTGATTTTTAATGTTATTCTCCGCAGTGCGATCAAGCCGTGATACAGATCTGTCTGATTGATTAATTTATTGAAGTCGCTGATTTTCATTAGGGAAGAGTAAGAAAATTATCACTAGTACCTAGCCAGCGTCATTACACTGCTGTTTTAAGCAAAGCTAATTTCTACTTCTTATTTCTGAAGACAATTTAATTATAAAAAAGTTGTCAGATTTCTGTATAAAATGCATCTAAAACAGAGCAACTTATTACTAATAATCAAGAGAAAATATTTTGGACTTGTGTAGTAATTCTGCTAAAAAATATTTTTGACTCTTAGTTGAATTGGCAATTTTGCCGATTTACAAGTATTAAATCTATCTATATTTACAAATCATGGCATTTTTTATAGATACTCACTAAACTATATTTTTTGTATTTTACAGACAGATTGATATATTAATAATGTCATGATGATTAGACAATTGAGGTTGTTTAATTAATTTTTATTAACCATCTAGCTAGTAAAAATAGTAAATAAGACTCAATCTTTAAATCCTGACTTTCTTTGCTTAAAAAATATTCACTAATAGCTATCTTTGCTAATTCAGAGAATCCTGACAAGTGATTTTAAGAACAAAAGAAGATGATATCTTTACCTTGATAAATAATAACTATCTCTCCACAGTCAAATTAGTTCTAGCAATAAATGAGGTGCTTAATATGGGATACGAGCCACGAACTCAAGCGATCTATCAGGTTACCCATCGGGAAGCAGTTTCAGTTCAACCTCCCGAACCACTAGAAAATATGTGGGCAACAGACGTATTTAGCTTAAGCAAAATGCAAGCCTGTCTACCTAAAGCGGTTTATAAATCTCTTAAAAAGACGATCCAGTCTGATGCCAAACTAGATCCTTCAGTGGCAGATATCGTAGCAGCAGCGATGAAAGACTGGGCAATGTCTAAGGGTGCCCTCTATTATGCCCACGTTTTTTATCCCATGACTAACGGTACTGCTGAAAAACATGATGCTTTTATTTCCGTTCAGAGTGACGGTTCCGTAATTTCGGAGTTTTCAGGTAAGACTCTAATTAAAGGGGAACCAGACGGCTCATCTTTTCCCAACGGGGGCATTCGTTCGACTTTTGAAGCTAGGGGCTATACTGCATGGGACGTTACATCTCCAGCATACGTTATGGAAACGGATAACGGAGTAACCCTCTGCATTCCGACAGTGTTTGTTTCCTGGACTGGGGAAGCCTTAGATAAGAAAATACCTTTGCTGCGATCGATTGAGGCAATGGATCAAGCTGCTAAAAAAGTGTTGCAGCTTTTAGGCTATGAAGATGTTGCCGCCGTTAGTTCTACCTGTGGGGCAGAACAAGAATACTTTTTGGTGGATGCTGCTTTTGCCAATAGTCGTCCCGATTTACTTTTGGCTGGCAGAACGCTGTTTGGCAAAGCCCCCGCAAAAGGTCAGCAGTTTGACGATCATTACTTCGGTGCGATACCAGAACGAGTCCAGGTGTTTATGCAGGAAGTCGAGCGGAAAATGTATCGGTTAGGCATTCCTGCTAAAACCAGACATAACGAAGTAGCCCCTGGACAGTTTGAACTAGCCCCCTACTTTGAAACTGCTGATGCTGCTGCCGATCACCAGCAGCTAACCATGACAATCCTTAGAAACACCGCTAAAAAGCATGGTTTTGTCTGCTTACTCCATGAAAAACCCTTTGCTGGGATTAATGGCTCAGGAAAACACGTCAATTGGTCGGTAGGCAATGCTACCCAGGGAAATTTGCTTGATCCTGGGGATAATCCTCACGAAAATATCCAGTTTTTGACTTTCTGCGCGGCGGTAATTCGAGGGGTGTATCAATATGCTCCTTTACTGCGGGCGGTAGTAGCTACTGCCAGTAATGACCATCGCCTGGGGGCAAACGAAGCTCCTCCTGCGATTATTTCGGTGTATCTCGGTACTCAGCTAGAAGATGTCTTCGAGCAGATCCAAAAAGGAGAACTCACTGGTTCTCTGCCCAGCAGCGTTATGGATTTAGGGGTGTCTTCCCTACCTACCTTCACCAAAGATTCGGGGGATAGAAATCGCACTTCTCCCTTTGCCTTTACAGGGAATCGCTTTGAGTTTCGGGCGGTAGGCTCTAGCCAATCAGTGGCAGGACCTTTGATTGCCATGAATACTATTTTGGCAGATTCCCTAAGCTGGATTGCCGACAAAATAGAGAGCGAGGTTGCTGCTGGTGCCGAACTCAACCCCACTGTCTTTAGCATTATCAAAGAGATTATGACCGATTGTGGTGCAGTAGTCTTTGGGGGAGATGGCTATTCGGCGGAGTGGCACAGAATGGCAGTGGAAGATCGAGGTTTGGCTAACCTACCCACCACAGCAGATGCCCTACCCTACCTTAAAGATCAGGGGATTGTGGAATTATTTACTAAAACAGGAGTGCTTTCACCCACTGAACTGGAGAGTCGCTTTGAAGTTTATGCCGAGCAATACATTATGTCGGTGGAAGTAGAAGCCCAGCTAGTAGTAGACATTGCTAAAACCTTGATTTATCCCGCAGCGGTGGAGTATGTCACCAAGTTAGCTACGGCTGTTGGTAGCTTTCAAGATTTAGGGCTTAATTTTAATTATGCGATCGCCAAAAAAGCAGGAGCATTAACCAATAGCCTGGTAGAAATGATCGATAAATTGGAAAATGCCCTAGAAAAAGAGGATTTCTCCTCTACAGAAGAGCATATGCAGTATTTTGCTCAAACTGTTCTGCCGTTGATGTCAGAAATTAGAGAATGTGCTGATGGTTTGGAAGGGGAAGTGGCAGATGAATTGTGGCCCTTACCTAAATATCAAGAAATGTTGTTTATCAAGTAGCTTGATTGCTGGGTGGGCAGTGCTCACCCTAGTTTACCTGGAGTAGCTATCTCAAAAATTTTGTCAAAGTTTAAATTATCAAATAGTAATCAGAATGAGCAATGATCCTAACTGGCGATCGCCAGACAAGACCTCTTTTCAACTTCCAATACTCAGAGTAATTTTTAGAGGCTTTTCTGGGGGGTGGACTCTCTGTATTCCTCTCGCGGCAGTGATAGTTATCCTCTCCCATACCGCAGCTAACGCTCAAGGGTTAGATGCCCCCTCCAGCCTGGAGGAAGTGAGGGTAGTTTTAGACTCAATTTTCCTGCTGTTTTGTTCAGTGCTGGTGATCTTCATGAACGCAGGATTCGGCATGCTGGAGACGGGTTTTTGCCGTCAGAAAAATGCCGTCAATATTCTAGCCAAAAACCTGATTGTTTTTGGTATTGCCACCCTGGCATATTGGGCAGTTGGTTACGGCTTAATGTACGGTGAAGGCAACGCCTTTTTCGGGACTAGTGGCTTCTTTTTTAACGGCGATCCTGCTCCCTACGGTGACGAGGCATATCCCGCAGCCGTACCTGCGGCAATTTCCTTTTTGTTTCAAGTGGCGTTTGCCGCTACTGCCGCTACCATTGTTTCGGGTGCAGTGGCAGAAAGAATTGAGTTTAGCGCCTTTTTAATTTTCAGTACTCTACTTGTCGGGATATCCTATGCCATTACGGGACACTGGGTATGGGACGGCGGTTGGTTGAGCGAGTTAGGATTCTCCGACTTTGCAGGTTCAACGGTAGTCCACTCTGTGGGTGGCTGGGCTGCTTTGGTGGGGGCAGCAATTCTTGGTCCGAGGTTGGGTAAATACCGAGATGATGGAATTACTGCCCTTCCTGGTCACAACATGGGTTTTGCCACCCTAGGCTGTTTGATTCTCTGGATTGGCTGGTTTGGCTTCAATCCTGGTTCGGAATTGGCAGCAACCGCTAATGTCCCCTACATCGCCGTGACTACTAATTTAGCCGCAGCCGCAGGAGGAACTACGGCAACCTTTACTTCCTGGCTTAAAGACGGCAAGCCTGATTTATCGATGATTATTAACGGCATCTTAGCTGGTTTAGTGGGTATTACCGCAGGCTGTGCCGACGTTAGTTATTTTTCCGCAGTCATCATTGGGGCGATCGCTGGTGTTATAGTAGTCTATTCCGTAGCTTTCTTTGACAAAATCAAAATCGACGATCCTGTCGGTGCAACCTCAGTTCACCTCGTTTGTGGGATCTGGGGCACCTTAGCAGTGGGCATTTTTGGCAGCGGCAATATTTTGATTCAGATTGCTGGTATCTTATCCATTGGCGCATTCACCGTAATTTTTAGCGCCATTGTTTGGGGTCTGCTCAAAGCTACATTGGGGATTAGAGTCCACGAAGCTGATGAAATTCGCGGTTTGGACATCAGCGAACACGGCATGGAAGCCTACAGTGGCTTTATTAAAGAAGATGATATCTTAGCTCAGAACGTGGAGCAATCTGATAGAGAAATCAGCCCCGTCAGTTAATTGGGCAGAAGTAGACAGTAGATGATTGCTTGGATTATTACTTTTGGTGTTTGAGAGGGCTAATTTATTGAGTACAGGCTATAAGCTATAGATTATGGGTTAATCCTGTTGGGCAAGTTACCCAGGGATAAACTTCATCAAGATGAGGTGAAAAAATGGGCAAGGAACATCCTAATGGTAAAGATAGTTCGAGTAAAAAAACCAAGAAGCTCAGTAAGAAAAAATATGAAAAAGAGCTAGCCAAGCTGCAAATAGAGTTAGTCAACCTCCAAAGATGGGTCAAGCATGCAGGATTAAAAGTTGTGGTGATCTTTGAGGGTAGAGATGCCGCAGGTAAAGGCGGTGCCATCAAGCGCATCAGTGAATGCCTCAATCCCCGTATCTGCAAGGTGGTGGCTTTAGGCACTCCCAGCGATCGCGAAAAAACTCAGTGGTATTTCCAAAGATATGTCGCCCATCTCCCCGCAGCAGGGGAAATCGTCCTCTTTGATCGCAGTTGGTACAATCGTGCAGGGGTAGAAAAAGTCATGGGCTTTTGTACCTACAATGAGTACAACGAGTTTATGCGCTCCTGTCCTGAATTTGAGACTATGATTCAGCGCTCGGGTATTATTCTGGTTAAGTACTGGTTTTCCGTCAGCGATACGGAACAGGAAAAACGTTTCCAAGAACGTATCAATAATCCCACTAAGCGTTGGAAAATTAGCCCGATGGATCTCAAGGCAAGGGAGAAATGGGTTGATTATTCTCGTGCGAAAGATGATATGTTTGCCGCTACCGATATTCCCGAATCTCCCTGGAATGTAGTGGAGGCAGATGATAAAAAAAGCGCCAGATTAAACTGTATCAGTCATCTTTTAGATACTGTTCCCTACGAGGTTATTCCACCGCCAGAAATCGAGTTACCCCCTCGCCAGAAGGGAATAGATTACGAACGTCCGCCCATGAATACACAAAACTTTGTCCCAGCGGAATATTAGTAATGATCAATATTTTTATTTCAAGCTAACGTTAATACAGCTTAATTTTTACTCAAGATAGCAATATTGCTGTAGTTAAGAAAACAACTAATCACGATAGTTTGATTTTCTTGAGACACCATACTGTAGGCACTTTTGAAGTTTTTCTTCAATCGGGCATGGATTTCTCCTGAAAATCTTCGAGAGTGCATACTACTACCATCCTCAAATATTTCACAATGCCACTCCTGAAAATTAGTGATTATTTCGTTGATGAAACCCATAGCTAATTACCTATACTTTTCTGCTTACACATTATCGCCAACCGATGAATAACAACTTAATACTCAGCATTGAGAATCGGAGGGAATAAGCTATGAGGCGAATTTGCTTGACTCATATTTTTGCTTTAAATAACCACATTGATAGCACGGCAAAAATTAAGTGCCCAGAAAAATTTTCAGATTGAATCTATAAGATATTAATTACTGATATTCTGCTTCTTATTGAATATATTTATTACTTTTAGTTCTTAAGACTTACTAGCAAACTTACTTTGATAGCCGTTTAGTAGGGCGCTTAGTATGAACTTATATAACCTTTAAGAACCTATGTGGTTCAAGCTGATTTAAAATCATACATAATGTTCATGACTATTGCTGCAAATATATTCTATTTGTCCACCTCATAGTCATAATTAAAAATTTAGTTACACGAGGAATTGGTCAGATGAAAAACACCCACAAAAATGAGCATCAAGACGTAATTACCATTATTGCAAGCTCTGAGAGCAGTTTTGATGATGCTGTAGCTCAAGGCATCAAACAATTGAAAGATCCTCATGGACCGCACAGAGATTTAGAATTTACTTCCTTTGAGGTCGTCCAACTCCAGGGAACAATTTCTGATCAGGGAGATTCCTGTTATCCTGAATTTTATCAGGTTGTAATGAATGTAGCTGGTTCTCATAAACACTAGGCAGTAACCCTACAGGAATAACTTTTCCCAGAAAATATCAACCACCCCAATAAATGCTTATAGCGTTTTGTGCATTAATTTGAGACATCCAATATCAGATTCGTGTCAGAGTGTGCTGACTAGTTATGCAAACCGCTGTATCTCAAATGACTTTAATTTAACGAACTGCTTTCACTTTAGTACCAGATTGAATTTCCTCATTGGGGTGGAGAATCACGATTTCCGATTCAGACAGTCCCCCCTCAATTACTGCCTCAAAATTACTCCGCTGACTAACCTCTAGCTGCCGCTGCTGTGCCTGATTGTTTTCCACCACAAAAGCACACCAGCGATCGCTATTGGTACTTTTTGCCTGGGATTCGCAGCGAAAGATAGCGCTTAAGGGAATACTTAGGACATCTTCCCCAGACCAGACTACGGTTTTAGTCTCTAGCCGATAGCGATCGCCTAAACCTATTTGAGATAAATCTCCTGTAGCATCAGAATTGGTAAAATCGGCAACAACATTAACCCGCTGTTCTTCAACTCCCAGGGCAGAAACTTTAGTAAATGCCGCTGGTTCAACGTAGCGCACCCTGGCTTCCAGAGTGGAGTCCCCGCCCCAGTGTTCTAGGAACATAGTTGCCCCTGGCTTAACCTTAACTGCATCAGCAGAGAGTAAATCCACCACAATCTCTAAATCCACTACGTTTCCTAGTTCAAGGATGGGAGTACCTGCGGAGAGATACTGACTACTTTCATTATTGATTCGCAGCACGTAGCCATCAACGGGAGCCGTAATTTCCATGCGGTTGGCATCATCATTAAGCTTTTCCAGTTCTGCTCTGACGCTAGCAATGCGGGCATCGTAAACATCTAATAAATAATCAGGATCTTGCTGTTCCCCCTGCAAGATTGCTAAAGCTGACTCCGCCGCCTTAACTTCCGTAGTGGCACTGTCGGCGGCTCTAATTGCGGCTTCCAAGGCTCTGTCCTGAGCAGTTTCCTCTAGTTCTGCTCTTTCCTTAACCTGGCGGGAGATTACCCCATCACTGTATAGCTGCTGATTGCGATCGCGATCGCGCTGCGCCTGCTCCCAAGAGGCTCTTGCCTGCTCGACTTTTGCCTGGTTTTCTCTTTCCTTAGCAACTGCACCTCTGATTCTAGCTTCGGCTTGGGATATCGCTTCGGTTTTTGGTCTTTGGGTTGCCACTCCCTCCTTCTCCGCCTGCCACTGGCGCAATCTACCCTGAGCGGCAGCAATTTCCGAGTCTACAGCGATAGGATCTAGCTGGGCAATAACCTCTCCTTTAGTGATGCGATCGCCCTCATTAAGGGTAATTCTCGCTAATCTTCCCTCTACTGGAGTAGAAACAACGTATCGCTGGCGAATGCGAGTCTCTCCTTCTTCATTGACGGTTACTCGCACATCTCCTCGTTTAACTTCCGCTACGTCAACTAAGGTTGGTGCAGGACGAAATGCTAGAGCCAGCAGGGTAATTATGGTAATACCACCAAGCACGTAGGGCAGCTTAGAGATTAAATTTCGGGCTGGTTTGCTGTCTTTTTTGCCGCTAGTTGCTGGCGGAACTAGTGGAGCTTCCGTTTCTTCTGGCTTTAGTTGAGCTGGTTTATCAATCATTGCTCGGTTAAACAATTTAACTCAAGTGAATTAATGATAACGTTTGCTACTGATTTCCGCAGTTATCCTTAAATTGTCTTCTTAGGAGAAGAAAAATCCAGTTATTAAGAGAATACCCAGCATTACAGAGGTTATTGTCCAAAAAGCGTTTTCAGGAGTGATATCAGTTATCGAACCTTTATTTTTCCTTTCGCGCATCCTTATAACCTCCACCACTATTATGTTTATTAGAGCTCAATTATCAGTCTAATTAGGCTATTGTATATTTGCAAATAATCTTAAGCTTTTAAACTAGGTAGATTAATATTCAGAAAATAAAGAAAGACTATTAAATAAGTTTAAGACTTGATTGATAATTACTAGAATAGGAATGGCGATCGCCATTATTTCAATAGCTGTAACAATATTAGAACTCAAATCATCAAGATTATTATTAGGCTGCCAAAATACGAGAGCCCAGCCCACAACAACACCAGAAATTAATCCAGATTGAAGATAAAAATTAACTTCGGATTTGTTCCTTCTTTAATCTTTAACCAAATAAAAGTAAGGTAGACTTCATAAGTCCGAAAAGCGTCATGAATGCCTTTATCCTGCACCTGGGGACGACGCCAATCCCACTATTGATAACTAATTGCCAGCAGAGTCACCACGGAAAGCCTGTTAAAATAACTTTATGATGTCAACTTAAACGCAGTTAAAGCAGCTATGCCATCCATATCTATATCTATATCATCCATATCCATATCTATATTCTCAGAGACAATCTCAATCTCTCTAGAAACTATCCTCATCACTTTGATGTATCTTGTTTTAGGTGGCACCTACTTACTAGTATTGCCAGCAGGGGTCTATTTATACCTCAACAAACGCTGGTATAAAGCTAGCTCAGTCGAGCGGCTGATTATGTATCTATTTGTATTTTTAAGCTTCCCAGGAATGCTGTTGATGAGTCCCTTCATCAATTTACGTCCTAAACGCCGCAATCTAGAAGCTTAGGGGAGCTATGCGTAGAATCGATGCTTTGGGGATTAGTCTGGCTGTGTTTGTAGCTGCTGGACTAGTTTATATTATTCTACAATTATCGGGTGTAGACAGCATTAAAGCTGGCATTTGGACTCAAACAGCATTAATCCTGGGCTTAATTGCCTGGTCAATAACCTATTTACTGCGAGTAGGTAGCAAGAAAATGACCTATAACCAGCAGCTTAAAGATTATGAAGAAGCTGTGATGCTCAAGCGTTTTGAGGAACTTTCTCCTGAAGAACAGGCGCAACTGCAACAAGAAGTTGAGTCGGAGTCTGAATCCTGATATCTTATCCTGGTATAAATTTTTTAAATCTTGCCTCATGAATGTTGCTAGCCGTTTTGCCCAGCTAAAACAGAAATCTGAATGTGCCCTAATTCCTTTTATTACCGCAGGTGATCCTGATCTCGCCACCACTGCCAAGGCTCTAGAAGTATTAGCCAGCAGTGGGGCAGACATGATTGAATTAGGAGTTCCCTATTCTGACCCCCTGGCGGATGGTCCAACAATTCAGGCAGCAGCAACTAGAGCATTAAATAAGGGAGTTCAGCTTGCTGATGTTTTGGAAATTGTTAGAGAAACTGCGCCCAAAATTGATGTTCCCATTATTTTATTTACCTATTACAACCCGATTTATTACCGTGGAGTCGATTCTTTCCTCCAGCAGGTAAAAGCGGCAGGGGTGAGTGGCTTGGTTGTCCCCGATCTTCCTCTAGAAGAAGCCGAAGTTCTCTTAAAATCAGCTATAGAAATCGGTATTGAGTTGACCCTGTTAGTCGCCCCCACTAGTTCCTCCGCCAGAATTAAGGCGATCGCCGCTAAATCCCAGGGCTTTATTTATTTGGTATCGGTTACTGGAGTAACGGGAGTGCGATCGCAAATGGCAGCGGAAGTCAAAGACCTGTTAGCAGAATTACACAACTCTACAGATAAACCCATCGGTGTTGGGTTTGGTATTTCTGACCCTGAACAAGCCAGACAGGTAAAAGATTGGGGAGCCGATGCCGTAATTGTCGGCAGCGCCATCGTGCAACGGCTGGCAACGGGTACCCCAGAATCAGGACTCCAGGCGATCGCCGATTTTTGTCGCTCCCTGAAACAGGCTATTGTCTGATTTTATTAGTTTCTCTCCCTGGGTTCAGGCTCGACCATTACTACCATTTTGGCTACTGGTTGCTGGTAGCAGAGAGCTGGGCAAATCTTCAAAACTTTTGTGCACTGCTTTACAAAACTCTTTCATTTGAGCCACTGTCATCGTTGGCTCTGCCTGTCCTTTTTCCCAACGACGAATAGTTGAAACTGCTACGCCAATTTCTCTTGCTAGCTGTTCTTGAGATAGCTTAACGTTAAGTCTTAGTCTTTTAAATGGCGAATTCGTTTCTTGGTACTGAGATTTCTTAGGTCTAGTCATGGTTTCAGTATAATATTTAAGTTACAATAGTGTGGTGGATATAAGATTCTTTTTAGGCAGCACAAACAATAATATTGGAATTGAGTTTAATACTTTAATCTCATATTAATCAATCAATACTACCGATAAATATTGCAAAGTAAGTTCAATATTTTAGCTACTATAAAAAATAGATAGTTAGGGAAATAAGCGAGTAAGGAGATCTTTAACTAGGTCATACGGATAAAATAACCAAAAGCTTTCACTTTTAAAGGTATTCCCTAATATACGTTGCATGGTAACAATACTACGCAGATTTTCTAGTATGATTTAACTTTAGATTGGGCAGAAAAAATGTTCACCCCAAGGACGTTAGTATCTACGAATGCGTGGGACTTAAACGCTCGATTTATACGCTCAATTTTGTCCCATACTAACAAAGAAAATATTTAAGACTATTCGCGAAAATACCGAATTTTCAGTTGATTCTAATCTTAATTTAGGCATATTTAGCTTGTTTTTTTGATTAGTCACGGCTAAACTATCAAACATTTAAAGAAAGGGATGATGCCCTCGTAAGGGAACAAGCAAGTTTGACTGGTAGACCAAGGAATACGGAGACTGGGAGGGAGTTTGAGGGGATCATGAAAATTCACCTTGTTCTTCCCAGCTATTCGCGTCACAATAAAAATAGCAATCTTAAACTATACATATAGCAAATTCATTTTATTCACTAGCCTTGGCGCATGTTACTACAACCAGAAACTAACAAAATCAAAGCTCCTACGCTCCACTGCGATCTGGCGATCGTAGGGGGAGGAATCGTGGGGACAACTCTGGCAGCAGCATTGAAAGATTCTGGCTTGAAAATTATTTTGGTTGAAGCTCGCTCTCCTGAAGTGACAAGAGCTAAAACCCAAGCCTACGCCTTTTCCCCTTTATCCAGCTACATTTATCAGGGAATTGGCGTCTGGAAAGATATTTTTCCTCATATTGGCAAGTATCAGAATATTAGCTTGACCGATGCAGACTGTACTCAAAAAGTAAAATTTGAAACCAGCGATTTGCCTGGGGAATATCTTGGTTATGTGGCACAGCACAATGTGGTTATTTCAGCTTTGCAGAGATATTTAGCTGACGCTAGTAACATTACCTGGCTCTGCCCTGGAAAAGTTACCAACCTTACCGTAGAGAATCAAGAAGCAACCTTGACGGTTATGGTTGAGGGACAACAGCGTCTAATTCAGACTCGACTGGTAGTGGGTGCAGATGGTGCGCGATCGCCAATCCGTCAGCTAGCAGGCATTAAAACTCGCGGCTGGAAGTACTGGCAGTCTTGCGTTGCGTTTACAATTGAACACACCGCCCCAGAAAACAACACGGCATTTGAACGCTTTTGGCCCACGGGTCCTATGGGAGTACTACCCTTGCCTGGTAATCGTTGTCAGATTGTTTGGACTCATCCAAATGGAGAGGCACAGGCTTTGGCTGAATCCGACGAAGCAGAATTTATTAAGAAGCTGCAAGTCTATACTGGTGGTTCCTTGGGAGATATTAAGCTAGTTAGCAAGCGCCAAGTCTTTCCTGTACAGTTGATGCAGTGCGATCGCTATATTCAGCCGCGATTAGCGTTGATTGGCGATGCGGCACACTGCTGCCATCCTGTGGGCGGACAAGGTCTAAATATGGGAATACGCGATGCTGCATCTCTAGCTCAAACTTTACAAAAGGCACATCACCAGGGCAGTGATATTGGTGAGGTGCAGATTCTTAAAGGTTATGAAGGTTGGCGTAAAGTTGAGAATTTGGCGATTTTGGGCTTTACTGATTTCCTAGATCGTATGTTTTCCAACAGCTGGCTACCAGTAGTTGCCATTCGCAGGTTGGGACTATGGATGATGAACAATTTGAGACCGCTGAAAATACTAGCTTTGTGGCTGATGACAGGGTTACTGGGTAGAAGACCAGAAATAGCCATTCGGAGATAATAAACGGCTTGTAGTTCAAAACTTTATTAAATTTGCTAACACCTTTAAATTTTTTTATCACCCCTTGAATCTTGTAACTTTAATAATTGAACTAGGTTTGTGTGAGTTGGTATGAGATAGAACAAGGAACAGGCTAGAAATCGTTACTAGAATCATTGAATCAGGTTATTTGAGCCTCAGAGTCTGTTAAATGTTCATTGTTCAATGATTTAATAGCGATAAATCAAGAACGGAACGTCTCCTCTTCCCTGTCTCAGGATTGAAGTAAGCCGTTCCGAAGCAGGTATTGTCCGATTAAATGGATTATTAACCTGGAAAATATCCTCTCTCTGGGTTTGACGGAACCTTGAAGTAGGCGCAGTCTTAAACCGTCTAACATATGCCACGAAGTCTGAACCAATGGCATTATCGATGTAATAGGCACTGTCGATTGCCCCCGACTCAGAGAGCACGTTATTTTCTCCTAAGATCAACAAATTGTCATCGAGTACAACACCCGTTTCTACCAAGTTAGGATCGACAACAACCCTAGTGGTTCCGTTTGGCGCTTCAGCTTTTGCCGCATCTTGCCGAGGAGCTCTCTTTTTACTAACGTCACAGAATTCAGTTAATTCGGTACGTTTACCAGCGTTGTCGATAATAAAGCACTCGGACTTAGGGGTGGTAACTGCCGTTGAAACTGCTTCAGGCGATCGCTCTTTACTGACGTTACAAAATTCAGTTAAGTCTGTCAGCTTACCAGAACTATCGATAATAAAGCATTCAGGCTGTTCCTGTGCCGTAACTGCTGTGGTCATTGCTCCTAACAAGCCTGCACTAGTCAGGAAAATTTTGAGTAGAGATTTGCGAATCATAAGTTTAGTCTGTGATAAACAACATCAGTAGATTTACTGATGTTGTTTATTGTATCGCTAAAGTAAATATTGATATTACCTAATGATTTTTACTCAATTGAGGGGAAGGAGATCGCCAATTCAGGTCAATAAGCCAAGATATTTCTTTACAATAGTTAATAATTGACCTAAAACAAGTTTTACATGACCCAACGTATTTTAATTTGGTATCGCAACGATTTGAGAGTTCATGACCTGTTGGCACTGGATGAAGCAGTGCAGCAAAAAGCCGTAATAATTCCTCTATATTGCTTCGATGAGCGACAGTTTGAGCAGACTGCCTTTGGCTTTCCCAAAACTGGTAGCCATCGCGCTCAGTTTTTAAGGGAATCCGTAGCCGATCTTCGCTCCTCCCTACAAAAGTTAGGTAGTAATCTAATCGTGCGTCGTGGCTTACCTGAAACAATTATTCCTGCGATCGCCGAGGAGCTTAAGGTAGACCTGGTATGCTTTAGTAAAGAGGTGACTGCGGAAGAAACCAGGGTTGAACTGAAGCTCAAGCAGAAATTATCAGCCCTCAAAATCAAAGTTAACACCTACTGGGAAGCAACCCTATATTTACCAGAGGATTTACCTTTTAAGATTAAGCAAACCCCAGAACTTTACAGCAATTTCCGCAAGCAGGTAGAAAAAAAATCAGAAATCAACGAGGCAATCCCCACACCGCAACAGCTGCCAACCCTGCCAGAAATCGACCAGGGTGAAATTCCCACACTATCAGAGTTAGGCTTATCTGAACCTGAACTTTGCGATCGCGGCGTTTTAAAATTTAAGGGTGGTGAAACCCAAGCGCTCAAAAGACTTGAAGATTATTTTTGGACACAGGACTGTCTGCGAAAATATAAGGAAACTCGCAACGGCATGTTGGGGGCTAATTATTCCTCTAAATTTTCTCCCTGGTTAGCCCTAGGCTGTATTTCCCCCCGCTACATTAACGACCAGGTGCTTAAATATGAAGCCTCCAGAATTAAAAATAACTCCACCTACTGGTTAATTTTTGAACTAATTTGGCGTGACTTTTTCCGCTTTATTGTTGCCAAACACGGCAATAATGTCTTCAAGCTAGAAGGCATGCAGAAAGTAAGTATTCCTTGGAAACAAGACTGGCAGCGCTTTGAACTGTGGCAAACGGGCAATACAGGCTATCCCCTAGTGGATGCCAACATGCGGGAATTACTGGCTACAGGATTTATGTCTAACCGTGGACGGCAGAATGTGGCTAGTTTCCTGACTAAAAACCTTGGTATTGACTGGCGGATGGGGGCAGAGTGGTTTGAATCCCAGCTAATTGATTACGATGTCTGTAGCAACTGGGGTAACTGGAACTACACCGCAGGAGTCGGTAACGATGCCCGTGGCTTTCGCTATTTTAATATTGCCAAACAAACCAAAGACTACGATCCTCAAGGCAAATATTTAAAATATTGGCTACCTGAATTAGAAGCGCTTCCTGGGGACAAGGTTCGAGAACCAGAAAAACTCAGTCAGGCAGAACAAAAGCGTTATGGAGTACAGCTTGGGGTAGACTATCCTCGTCCCGTGGTGGACTTTTTTAAGTCTGTTAAGGCTAACGAAAAGATTTATCAAAGCGCAGTTCCCTGAGCTTAAAGAATAATAATTAAACTTCTTACAGGACAAAAAATAGAGTGGTTGAGTTATTTTCTAAAGCCTTATACAGTTACTAAGGATAACCCGCCTTACTTACCTTCAAGCGTCAGCGATTTAACGCTAAAATACTTGATGCAGCAATTACCAATAAATCATTAAAAAAAAGCTCCAATGCGCGTCTCTCTAAACTGGCTCAAAGAATTCGTCAATATCGATATGTCTCCCGAAGAGTTGGGGAGAGTGCTTACTATAGCAGGATTTGAACTAGAAGAATTAATTGATCTGCGGCAGAATGCTGATGGGGTTGTGGTAGGGCGAGTGCTGCAACGGGATAAGCACCCCAACGCCGATAAGTTGAGTGTCTGTAAGGTAGACGTGGGGGCGGAGGAACCCTTGAGTATTGTCTGCGGTGCTTCCAACGTGCGGGGAGACATCTTTGTTCCTGTGGCTACGGTGGGGACATATCTACCTGCAATTGACCTGAAGCTTAAGCCCACTAAGCTGCGGGGGGAACCTTCTACGGGGATGATTTGTTCTTTGAAGGAGTTGGGTTTAGAGAAAGAGTCGGAGGGGATACATGTCTTCACCGAAGATAATCTCCAGCCAGGGGATGACGTTCGCCCTCTGTTGGGGTTGAATGACGTGATTTTAGATCTGGCGACGACGGCTAACCGCGCCGATGCTTTAAGTATGGTGGGAGTTGCGCGGGAAGTTGCTGCCCTAACTGGTGCGGAACTGAGGTTGCCAGAGGTTAAAGAACAAGATATTAAGAGTGATAGTTCTTTGACCATAGACGTAAAAGAAACTGCTGCCTGTATGGCGTATATCGGTACGGTATTGGAGGGGGTCAAAATTGAACCCTCCCCCGACTGGCTGAAATGGCGGCTGGAAGCGGCAGGTACCCGCCCGATTAATAATGTGGTGGATATTACTAATTATGTTTTGCTGGAATGGGGACAGCCCCTACATGCTTTTGATCGGAAGAAACTACAGCAGGTTGCAGGAAATGAAGCGTTAACTTTAGGGGTGCGTTTTGCCCAAGAGGGAGAAAAGTTAAAGACTCTCGATGAACAAGAACGTGAATTAGCTACTCAGAATTTATTAATTACCGTCAATGATCAGCCTGTGGCTTTAGGGGGCGTTATGGGCGGAGAAGCGACGGAGGTTGATGATAATACTACTAATATTGTCTTGGAAGCAGCCCTCTTCGATCCCGTGGCAATTCGTCGCTCATCCCGCGCTCAGAGCATGCGGAGTGAGGCTTCTACTCGTTATGAGCGGGGGGTAAACCAGGTTGAACTAGAATCAGCCTGTAAACGAGCGATCGCTCTACTTCAAGAGTTAGCGGGTGGGACTCCCCAAGTCCAAGGGATGGCTGATAATCGAGTAGATTTTTCTAGTTTACCCGCAATTAAGTTGCGTCTGGGTCGTCTTAATCATCTTTTGGGACAGGTTAAAAAAGATGATGGTTTAGGCTACATTGAGGCTCAGGATGTGGAGTCAATTCTAAGAGCATTAGGCTGTGAATTAGAGCTATTACCAGAGGAAGAGAATATTTGGTCGGTTAAGGTGCCTCCCTACCGCTATCGTGACCTAGAGCGAGAAATTGACCTGATTGAAGAGGTTGCTCGCCTTTATGGATATGATCGCTTTATTGATACTCTGCCAGCCAAAACCGAACCTGGGCAATTATCCCCTGAGTTTAAGATCAAGAATAAACTACGCGCTGTTTTACGGGGAGTTGGTTTAACGGAGGTGGTGCAGTATTCCCTAGTTAAGCCCACAGGTCAGGAAGTAACTCTCAATAATCCTTTGTTTGCAGAGTATTCGGCACTGCGTAGCGAGCTATTTTCTGGTTTACTAGATTCCTTTGCCTATAATCTGAATCAGGGTAACGGGGCGCTGAATGCTTTTGAAATTGAACGAGTTTTTTGGCAGGAAGGTGAGCAATTAAAAGAAAAAGACTCCCTGGCAGGAATTATGGGGGGAAATATCACTACAGAAGGCTTGTGGGTTAGCGGCGGAAAAGGTACGCCGATGACTTGGTACGATGCTAAGGGAGTACTAGAAAATATCTTTAATAACCTGGGTATTAGCGTTGAATATCGTCAGGAACAGGACGCATCAAGACTCCATCCAGGGCGTACTGCGGCACTGTGGCTACAAGGAAAACGCCTTGGTGTCTATGGGCAAATCCATCCCCAGCTAGCGCAATCAAAAGACTTACCCCAGGAAGTATATCTTTTTGAGCTAGACTTCAGCTTACTGCTGACGGTACTTAGCCGAGACTCGATTACTACCCCCAAGTTTAAATCCTACTCTAGTTATCCAGGTTCAGATCGCGACTTGGCTTTCTTTGCGCCCCTAGAGCTATCGGTAGCAGACATCACCAAAGCCATGAATAAAGCTGGTGGTAAGCTACTGCAACAAGTATCGGTGTTCGATGAATATAAAGGTAAAAATGTTCCTGAAGGAAAAAGAAGTCTGGCTTTTAACCTAGTTTATCAAGCAGGCGATCGCACTTTAACGGATCAGGATGTCGATCCTGTACACCAAAAGGTTAGGGATACTCTAGTTAAGAAGTTTGATGTCACCCTGCGGAGTTAATTTTTTGGGGTTGTTAATTTAACGTTGCAGTTCACTATACTGCCAGATTTCATACTAAATCCGATTAGCACAATACACTTACTAAATGCCAATCTGAAAAACCCTTAAACCCCGTTACCTGTTACCCGTTACCCGTTACCCTTGCATAATCAATAAGTGTTCTATCTAAACAGGATGTAGTATTATGCCTAAGAGCCAAGCCAGGGTAATACATCTCTATCGTAAGCAGGAGCGCAAAGGGGCGATGTCTGCCGCTGATACACTACCTATAGATAGAGGTTGGGGAATTGTCGAGGATCTTAATAGCGATCGCCTGAGTCCCAGGCAGATCTTGCTCACCAGCATTCAAGAGCTAAATCAGCTATCAATTCCCCCTGGAGAATTAAGGGAAAATATCGTCCTAGATGTTGCAAATTTTGCTGGTTTCCAGCCTGGGGCAAAATTAACTTTTTCCAGTGGTGCAGCAATCAGACTAACCTTTTATTGTGAACCATGTCGGCGAGTAGCTCATCTGGTTAGTTCCCTCTCTACCCTAAATCAGAAACGGGGTATCCTGGGAGTGGCGATCACCTCAGGGGAAATTACCCTAGAGGATGAGGTTTTAATTGAGCCGAATTACTTTACTGCCTTATCAGAGAAGCCTTACGAACGATTTCTTAGCTATATTGCTCGCATTCCCCAGGGTAAAGTAGTAACCTACAGGCAAATTCTAAGATGTATTGGGGTAGATCGCAGTTATTTTCGCGTCATTCCCACCTATATTAAAAAAGCGCCCCCTAACTACCCTCGGCACCGTATTTTAAACTCCCAGGCTCAAACAATTCCCCATGTTCACGAGCAATCAGCACAGCTAGCAGCAGAAGGAGTAGAACTATGTCCAGATTCCTCAGATTCCAGCCGATATCGGGTCGATTTAGCTCAGTACGCCTGGCAAGATTCATTAATTAATGACTAATCCATAATTCATACTAAATCCGATTACCAAAATATACTTACTAAATGCAAGCCTGAAAAATCTCAAACCCCTTTACCCGTTACCCTTTACCCGTTACCCTTGCATAATCAATAAGCGTTCTATCTAAACAGGATTTAGTATTACTGGTGCAGTTTTGAGGTTTGTCGCCTAGAATGTAGGCGATTTTTTTGTGGCTTATCTAATGATCGATCAATGAACATTGTTAGTTCAAGCCTCTCCCAAACGACTGGTCAATGTTAAATGATAAATGCTAAATGTAATGACTAATCTTCAGCAAATCAAACAAGTCTCAGCGCAACTCTACCTTAATTTAGATAATCCTCAATCCGTACGCCAGCAACTCCAACGCATCAATAAAGCTCAATCTAGGCTACGTCAGTTTAAACAGGAAGTAAACCACAAACTGCAAGAAATGAAACAGCCTGAAAATTCTTTCGGGTTAGACGAAGTAGCGGCGGTGGGGCTACATATCTTTGGACATCATGGCATCGCTCGACAGGTTACTCGACAGGGTAATCGGGTTGAACGCAAACAAAGGAGGCAGCTACAACGGGCAAAACAGCCTCATATTAAGATGAAAGAATTAATTGATAAATATCTCTTCGAGGGCGATCGCCTAAAGATCATGGCGCAGAATTATCTTAGAGACCATCAGTAAATTTATGCTATGATTCACGCGGCTACAGTTTCAACCTGCAAAAAATCGTGGATGATCTGGAGATAGGTTGCAGGATCTTCCAACATCGGGAAATGGGAAGTTTTGGCTAGTTCGGCATATTGAATGTTTTCACTCAATGCCGCTGCTTGACGACCCATTTTTGCTGGAATAATAATATCTTTTTCCCCTGAAACCATTAACGTTGGCACATCAACCTGGGCAAATTCCTGGGGCATAGTTTTTACTGCATGTTCGCTAACGGAAGTGTAGATAGTGCCTACCGCCGCATTATAGTCAGCCAGTAAAAAATCCTCTAAAAACGCCATGCGATCGCTCTTAGCAATGGGGCGATGTAAAAATCTTGCCATAAACAGGCGATCTGCAAAAGGAAACTTTAAGAACCAGTCATAGCGAAACTTAACCACATAACCGCCAAACTTATGAAACGCAGCAAAGGCTTTTGCATCATATTCAAAGATGCCGTTACAGGTGAGAATTGCCTGATGTACTCGCTCACGGTAGCGGTTAATAAATAGGGTAGTGATCGAGGCTCCCATGGAATGGGCATTGAGATATACTCGCTTAAGGTTTAAAGCATCGAGTAACCCTGCCAAATCCTCCGCATAGTCCTCCATACCATAGCCCAAATCCTCCCCAGCCTGGGGCATCCCAGAGCGACCAAAACCCCGCATATCGTAGAGTAAACAGTCAAAATGATCGGCGATCGCTTCAGCGGTACTTTGCCAATATCGCCCAGATCCTCCCCAACCATGGACAAAGACCATTACAGGCTTGTTAGATTCTTCAGAATGGCGAATCCACTCATAATAGTGTTGAACTCCACGTACATCAACTGTCGGCATCTTAAATTGCTATTTTATTGATTTCTCTTCTTAAGTTTATGCTGTAGGGAGTTCTAGTCTGGGGTTGTTTCAATTGTCTTAAGATCTATTTGAATTTGCCCTGTTATGCTAATCATACTAAATCCGATTACCAAAATACACTTACTAAATGCAAACCTGAAAAACCCCAAACCCCGTTACTCGTTACCCTTGTATAATCAATAAGTGTTCTATCTAAACAGGATTTAGTATCATAGGCTATAGATTACTGCCGCAAGTTCCAGCATTTTTGTACTTCCTGGTGAAGACTCACCCCCAAATCAATCGCTTCATTAAGTAACTCATGATATTCGGAATCTCGCTCTGCTGTTGGCGTAATGATTGTCGCTAAATTGTCTTCTAAGTCAGCTAAAAGTTGAACAGGATTATGGGGAATATTAGTATTAGAACTGTTATGGAAATAGAGATGATTTTCTAGTTCAATACTTTTTAGTAAGCTATTTTTCGTTAAATTCAAAGCCCTTTGCAATTCTATTAAGGACTTTTGATCTAAAGAAGAAGGATGGGAGCGGAGGGTATGAATCTCGGTTAATAGCTGAAAACTGGTAACTAGCTGATTGTATCGTCTAACTTTAATTAGCAGGGCGCTTAATAACTTTAACTGTTTTGCTCGTTGCCATAAATAATAATTAAAAATTATCAAATACAATGCAGATAAACTCAAAGCGATCGCCAAAGTAATAACTAATCCCTGAACATTATTGCTGAATAAATTTGAATTGCGATTCAAGATTAATACTAAAGGAAAGTTAAAAATGAAGCTTAAAAATAAACAAGAACCTTCCAGCTTACAAACTGTTGATAAAGCTTGAGATTCACCTAAGATCAATCCAGTGGCTAAAGCGATCGCCCAATGAGAAATCATACTAGGTGTAAATTTCTGCTCTAATTCCTCACGACTAATAATTAATTCCTTCCAGGATTGAATCATTTCATTTAACATTTAGCATTTAACATTCTAGAGAGCTATTCTTGTCTGTTCCCCACTCCCTGTTCTCTAAACAGCAGAATATTTACAATCAAATAGAATTATTCAATTAATTTAAACCCAGGACTCTAGCAACAATATAAACAACCTGAACATAAAAATTACTTTCAATTTCTCTAAATAGAGCGAAAGGTTCGTTGGGGCTGCCGACAAAAGGTCGCAGTGTCCATCCTAGCTGACTGCCTACAAAGCCATAAAGAAACAGCCAGCTTTTTATTAGCTTATAGCGATTAGCCGCTGCTTTACCTAGTTGTTCTTTTTCAATTAAAGCTATCATTGACTTATAGAAAAAGAGAATTCCCACTACTCCTGTAAATCCAAGAATAATAATATTTAACAGCAGAAAGAACGCATAACCATCAATAGAAAGACGGAAAAAAAGCGTTACTGGCGCAAAACCAAAGAGCATCACGCTCATCATAGATACCGACGCTAATAACAAGGTCACATATTGGGCAAAGGTTTTTTGTGAACCTAAAACAACATCCATAAAGTAAAGCGTTGGCAGACAAATAATCAGCGTCAGCAGATACAAAGCTGGTAACTTAAAAGCTGAAGCAAGAATTTGTAAGCCACTACTAGTTGAGCCAACAATAGCACCATAAAGAGCTAAAAATAGGGAGCTGGAAATTAACAGCGAAACAATTTTTTGATCGAGATATTTATTATTCTCAATTTCCGTTAAAAAACTACTGCGATCGCGCAATAGCTGCATCACTACTTCAAAAGAAGTCCACCGCATAAATTAATACCTCCAGCAAAGAAATTTAAACCAGGGTCTAACTTAGATAATTTGCTCTGGAGATCATGATGTTAAATTGAGTGGTTTATCAACTATTGATGTTCCTGAAACACTTTTGATACATTTTGCTGGGGATTGATTACTGCTCTTACTAAGTTGCGATCGCTAAAAGCAAAATACAATAAACCATATCCCCAAAAGCTATATAGTGCTCTCGCCAAAAGTCTTGAAAGCTTCAGCGTTGGATAAAATTAAGGAACTTCAGAGAAAGCTTTGCTAAGATCTTTTAAAGATAAATTGCTTTCTAAAAAATCCTATCCATGCTGTCTAAAGCACAAATCGTTCACAGTGACCCCGATATGTTGGGTGGAATTGCTGTTTTTGTTGGCACCCGTGTACCAATTAAAACCTTATTTGACTATCTTGAGGCTGGTGACTCACTAGAAGTATTTTTAGACCATTTTCCTAGTGTTAGTAAAGAAAAAGCGATCTCAGCCCTTGAACTAGCAAAGAAAATGCTGACAGACCATGCTAATCCTGCTTGATGAATGTGTCCCCAGACCTTTAAAACGGAAACTAGCAGATTATAAGATTCGCACGGTTGTTGAGATGAAATGGGCAGGAAAAAAGAATGGTGAACTGCTGCAGCTCATGATTCAAGAAGGTTTTACAGTTCTGCTCACCACAGATCAAAATTTACGCTACCAGCAAAATTTACAGCAGGCTGGAGTAGCAGTTGTTATTCTTGTGGCACCTAGCAATAGACTTCCTGATTTGCTTCCTCTGATACCAGAGGCTCGTAATGTTTTGAATACAATTAAACCAGGAGAAGTGATTGAAGTAAGCGGTTTATAAATTTTTCCATAGTTGCTAAAACGCTTCAGGAACTATGTACGTCGAGAATCAAAAGTTTTTTGAATATGACATAAAGGTGATATTTTTTTAAAGAGAAATAATTTTGCCAAACCTACATATTGAAGTTGTTATGCTAGTCTGGCTCAAGAAAAATCGAGAATGGGTTTTCAGTGGTATCGGCGTTGCTATTTGCGTGACTGTATTTAACCTGATTATTAATAATCAACAACCAACGAAATTGAAGGTTAATCAATCTGGCAAGAATAATAACAATATTATAGCTGGTGGAAATGTTACTGTTAGTCAAAATCCTTCATTAACCCAACGAGAGATCGATGGAAATTTCCCATTATATGAGCATCCAGTCATTGACTTAGATAGTCCTATTGAAGAGCAAGTTCAACTCTTTGCGACAGATAGAGTAAGGATATACAGCGGAGACAGTTTTTTAGAAGAGGTTTGGTTTGGTTTAGATTAGGAAGAGTATGTGCCTGGTAGAGAATATATGGTTACAGGCTTCCAAGGTGTACCCGTAACCCCTAAATTTAAATTCAGAGGTATGGGTAGATTATTTAAGGTTGAGATTACTTACACATCAGATCGAGATAAACTAAGAGATTTAAGGGCGTTAATGATTAAACAACCTTAGAGATCTTATGAACTACCGAGATATTATTACAATTGAGCCTGGAAAACGAGGGGGAAAACCTTGTGTTCGTGGCTTGCGAATTACAGTTTATGAAGTGCTGGAGTATTTGGCTTCCGAAATGACAGAAGCAGAAATTCTTGACGACTTCCCTGATTTAACCCGAGAAGATCTAAAAGCCTGCATCGCCTATGCTGCCGACCGTGAGCGTCGGTTTATGCATGCTCCCTCATCTTCATGAAATTACTCTTTGATGAGAACTTATCCCCTAAGCTACCGAGTTGTTTAGAAGATCAAGAAGTTATTCAATTACTCCTTAAAACAATTAACTGTCGCTCAAAAAGCGATCGCACTCCTGAAAGATCTAGCTGACAATCCCCTAAGATATCCCCGACAGTTTTGGCTTCGCTATTCTCCTCACAAGCCAACATAAACTTATATTCATCATCCGATAGGCTCTCCATCTGATATTCAAAGTTGAGGAAGTTCTGACTGGGAAAACCCTGCATACAGGGATGACATTCTGGAATTGCCTGATTTAATACCTCGTCCAGCGACCAATCTTGCTGTGGGAAGGGGGGTTTAGCGAGGAAAAATTCGTAGTGAGTCAGACTAGGATCGAGTAACTCTATTAAACGATAAAGCTGGCGATCGCTCAAGCTTGTTGCCCTTGACATTAATTCTGGTGCTTTACTCACTAGTCTCTCTAGCTGCCAATATTTGGGGTTGGAAAAACCGACAAAATCTAGTCCTGAAGCTTCAATTAAATTGAACAGCGTCTCCACGTTGTAGTCAATTTCCTGGGGATGGACGTACATATCCGCAAAGGACTCATCCCGATGATTTTCCAGCGACCAGAGCTTTTTCTCCTGCTGTAAAATCCGATTATTCTCAGGAAGATTAGCAAAAATAGCTCGACCAACCTTAACCCCATCTCGATAGTCTCCTTGTTTATCTCCCTGGAGTAAGGCGATCGCTTTTTGCATCAGGCTAATTTCCCAACGTCCCAACTCAGCATAAACAAAAATATGTATAATTCCCCCTGGCTTAAGCTTTTGGGCTAGCCCCTGGAGTCCCTTGTCTGGTTCGGGTAAATGATGCAGCACCCCCACACAGTTAATAAAGTCAAATTCCCCTTCTAACTGGGTAGCCTCCTCTAACTTAAGGTTAAAAAACTGCACTGGTTTAACGTGTTTGGCAATTACTCCTGAACGATTACAGCGTTCTTCCGCCACAGCTAACGCCTTTTCACTTAGATCAATTGCCGTTACCTCAGCCTGGGGATTTTGATGAATTAGATAATCTGTCCCTGAACCAGTACCACAACCTGCATCTAAAATGCGAATTTCCTGGGTTGTGGGCTTGATTCCCGTACAAAAGCTATATGCCGCAGTCCAACTCCATCGCCAGTTATAGCCTGGGGGTTCCAAATCCGACAGCGGATCGGGAGGGAAAGGATAAGTGTTGTATAAATTGGCGACGGCTTGGTTAATGGCTTGTGAATCAGACATAGCTTTTGTTAAAGATTTCTCTGCAAGGGAGATCATATAGCAATTCTTGATTCTAGTGGGATATATCTTTGATTGCTGATTAATGATTACTAATTATTGATTCATCCTACCTTCATATAACTTTCATCAAACTTGTTTCTTCATTAAAAAAATATATTTTAATTAAGTAATATTGCCGAAGCCATTAAACTTACTTAAGTAATATTATTGATTTATAAGAGATTTCCAAGTTTTCTATTAAAGAATAATGCGTACTGTTATGAGAAAAATTTTTAATATACAAAAAACTACTGCTTTAGCTTTATTAGGTTTATTTACTACCAGCTCCTTATTCGCCCCTAGTGCTTCCCAGGCTCAAGAAAACAATTCAGAAAATGAGGTCACAGTAGAGCTAGTTTTGGCTGTTGACGTTTCTGCAAGTGTTGATAGCCAAGAGTTCGACTTGCAAATTGAAGGATATAAATCTGCTTTTGCCAGTCAAGAAGTGCAAGATGAAATCAAAAAGCTACCCCAAGGATTAGCAGTAAATATGTTATTTTGGGCTGATCGACAAACTACTGACATTGGCTGGTTTAAGCTAGAAAAAGATGGTAATAATACTATTACTAATTTAGATGATTTTCAAAACGCAATGGAAAGCGTTATCAGAACTCGAAACCAAATTACTATTACTGGTTCTACTATTAATACAGGCGCTGGAACAGATATTAAGCTGGCAATTGATACAGCTAAAGATATGTTGCTTAACAACCAATATCAAGGAGCAGCTTTAGTAATTGATGTTTCTGGTGATGGTGTTTCTGATGATACTCCTTATACAGGTTCAGGAAATGTCGATGGTGAATGTGGACATCAGCACTTTTGTCCTCCCTTAGTTGCAGCAAGAGACGCAGCAGTCAATGCAGGAATTACAATTAACGGACTGCCAATCAACAACCAAACGTCGAACAATTTGGCAAATCAGGTTGATATTCACTATGAACAGTTAGTCCATGGTGGAGAAGGTGGATTTGTAGAATTATCCGATGGCTTTGATGACTTTGCAAGGGCAGCAAAAGCTAAAATTATGCGAGAAATTAGAGAGGCTGGGGAGAGAGTACCTGCAACCGCAGTTCTAGATCAGTTTGTGACTAAGGCTGATACTAGCTTTACTGACAATGTACTATTTAATGATCTCGATCCTGAAGGAATTGGCTTAGAAGTTGCCCTGGTGAATCAAGAGGCGGTGAGTGTTGGAAATCAAATTACCTTACCTTCTGGCGCACTAGTAACAATCAATCTTGATGGTTTTTTGAACTATAGTCCTAATGGTCAATTTACATCTTTGTTAGTGGGCGAGAGTATTGTTGATACTTTTGAATATAGTATTAGTGATGGAGCTGGTGGATATAGTTCTGCCGATGTCAACATGACTGTGGAAGGGGTAGGAATTATCTATGCTGACTAGTGCCGCTGCGGGTCAGTAATAAGTGTCTTACGTGGTTGGACATGGCGAGGAAACCTTATGCGAAGCGGTATCCTTTAGGGCGCCGTCCCCCACGCGCAATAAGTAATAAGTTTATTCTAGATTTTTGGCTGGAATGAACTTATTTTTTTGCTCTTGATTATAGATAAATGAAATAATACTACTCTAAACAATGTCTATTTAAAACAGATTGATTTATGCTGATTGTGATTTGTGGGGCGACTGCTAGCGGTAAATCGGGATTAGCATTAGAAATTGCCCAGCGTTTAGATTCAATCATCATCAGTGCTGATTCGCGGCAAATCTATCGTGAATTCGACATTGGTACAGCTAAACCATCTGTTGCTGAACAAAAGCTAGTTCCCCATTATCAGATTGATATTTGTGAACCTACAGCAACTCTAACCCTGGCGGAATATCAGCAGCAAACCCAAAAATTAATCGCTCACCATCAAGAACAAATTCCCCTGTTAGTTGGGGGTACAGGATTATATTTAGATTCAATTACTAAAGGACTCAAAATTCCCCGTGTATCCCCTCAGCTTGAATTGCGATCGCAATTATCCAATATAGATCAAGCGCAACTGCATGGCTGGCTAGGGCAAATTGACTCCATCGCCGCCCAAAAAATCCATCCTAACGATCAGTTTCGGACTTTAAGAGCCTTGGAGGTATTTTACGTTACAGGTATTCCCATTTCCGCTCAACAGGGGGAAAATCCGCCTCAGTATCCGATTTTGCAAATTGGCTTAGATTGTGACGTGGCAGCATTAGATCGGCGTATTGCCTATCGTACCCAGCAGATGATCGATCTGGGGTTAGTTAAAGAGGTTGAATATCTTTGCGGCAAATATACCTCAGAATTACCATTACTCAATACCTTGGGTTACAGCGAAATCAAGCAATATTTAGCAGAAAACTGGAGTTTAGAACAGGCGATCGCCCAAACTATTACCCACACCCGTCAATTTGCAAAACGGCAGCGTACTTGGTTTCGGAAAAATCAGCAGATTTATTGGTTTGGTGCCGATAGTCTTGATCTGGTTGAACAGGTATGGTGTAGAGTTAAAGACTTTATTAATAGCTAGTGGAAATGCTGCGATTCCTTTTTCATGCTATGTACCAGCTTCGGTTTTTTGCAACAGAACCAGTCTGTTCAATTGAAAACGGCTGTAAGTCCTTAACCTATCATCCACTTTGGAGAGGTAAGTAAGAAGAGAGTACTGCGAGCAATTGGCGAACCAATTGACGGCAGCTCCAATCCAATAACTCCAGCTTTTTTCAACACTAGCTGATTGAGAATACTGCCACAAATTAGCATTTCCGCCCAGTTGCCTAAATCTGGCTGATGCCCTACTAATGCTAACCTGCTGTTAGGATTTTCTGTTTGCTCTTGTTGTATTGATTCTAGACAAGAAGAAAGTGCCCCTCCTGGCTTAAGGGAATCGAGGACACTGATGGTTTCAGTTAAGCCTACCTGTTGCAAGATTTCTGCCGTCTGATAGGCTCTAACCAAAGGACTTGTATGAACTAGGCTGAATTGGAGTCCTTTATCTAAGAGATACTTAGCTACTTTTGTAGTCTTATCCCGCCCTTTATCTATTAAAGGACGCTGCTCATCATTGTCATAAGTTCCTCGTTCAGCCGCAATGCCATGACGAATGAAATACAGTTCCATGCTCTATAATTGCCGATTACTTACTATTCATTAGCATTGATGAATGCGTGGCGATCGCCAAACGCTTTATGATCTAATTAAATTTAAAATCCCCGAACTTTATGGATCGAGGATTACGTTATTAGAAAGCTAAAGATTTCTCAATTCAAGCATCTATTACTGAAATTCTGTCACAAGTTTAATAAAGCTCCTGATTAAATTCCATGGAGTGCTCCTTAAGGACTTCTAAGGGAACAAAAGTCAGCATCGATTCATGAGTCGCTTCAAGATTAATTGGAGGCGCAAAGCCAGCATCAAGGGCTTCTTTCCAGCGGAGAGCACAAAGACACCAGCAGTCACCAGGCTTTAAACCAGGAAAATTATATCTAGGTACGGGTGTACTAAGATCGTTACCATGGTCCTTGCTGAAAGCCAAAAACTTTGCCGTTACGGAGGCGCAAACAATATGGGCTCCTCGATCTCTTGGTCCCGTATCACAGGTACCCGTGCGATAAAATCCAGTCATGGGAGACGTACAGCAGACCTGTAGCTCGCCACCTAATACATTTTTAGCTGCCATGCTTAAACTCTGAAAATATCAAGACAACATTATTAAAACTACCATAAGTTTAGGGGTCATCGGCTTTAACCATAATCTCTTGGATCACGGGAGAGAGATTTTCATTTAGCTTACCCGCCCGAATAAATTCAGCATAGGTATCCGCTTCAATGTCCAGCAACTCTTCGTTTAACTGTTCCATAGTAAGCGATCGCAGGTTATCATGCTCTCGCTGCATCAGATCAATTTTGTCTTCGATACTCTGTAGCTGTCCTTTAACCAGTCCTTGCTGATAGCGATAATATTCTGGGTCGATTTCCGAGGCTAATTCATTATTATCCAGGTAATTAAGCACTCTGGTCATCGCTACCTTACGGGCTAATAATTCTGAGTATTCCTGACGTAACGGCTGATCGCCAATCAAGTTGAGAGTGGTTAAGAGCCATTTGGTGCTTAAACCCTGAACCAGCAGAGTGAAGAGCACGACCCCAAATACTGTATCAATAATCTCCTGTCTTCCCGATAGTATCACAGGAACGCTCAACGCCACGGCGATGGAAACCGAGCCGCGCAAACCGCCCCACCAGAGTATCGTTTGCTCTCGTAGGTTGGTTTTAGTTTGACTGATTAAATTACTCAAATTACCCAAGCCGAAGATTACAACTCCACGCGTCACCAATACAGCGGCGATCGCCACAATAATTAGATCAAGGTTACTTTGCAAACTAGCAAAGTTTATCTGGTCACCAATCAGCAAAAAGACGATGGAATTGACAAAAAATGCTAGAAAATCCCAAAATTCAGACACTAATAGCCGAGTGCGGGGGTTCATGCCAATACGAGAACCAAAGTTACCGAGAATAATGCCCACGGTAACAACGCCAATTACCCCTGAACCGCCTAATTCTTCGGTAATTAAATAGGTTCCATATGCTGATACTAGGGTTAATGATTGTTCTACTAGAGGTAAATCAAATCTTTGAGTCAGATAAGAAATGCCAAAGCCAATTAGGCTTCCTACCCCTAGACCAATTCCCACAAAGGTAAGAAAGCGTACCGTAATTAGGGAAATGCCAAAGTTGCCCTCCCCTAAAGGTATGTTAACCAGGAGCAAAAAAGCCACTACCGCCACACCATCATTAAAGAGGCTTTCCCCCTCCATCAGAATCGTTAACCGCTTGCTGGCACCTAATTCTCGGAATAATGCCACCACAGAAACAGGATCGGTAGCAGAAAGACTTGCTCCCACCAGCAGTGCCGTTGCGAGGGATAAATCTGTGAAGTAGCTAAGGGGAAAAGCAACCCCAATCACGGAAATAACTACCCCCACCACAGCAAACAGAGTGACGGGGACTAAACTAGCCTTAAGACTGCGCCAGCGAATGTTCCATGCTGCCTCAAACAGTAGGGGAGGGAGGAAAATTTCGAGAATTAGCTCAGGGGATAGGTTAACCAGACGAATATCGACAAACGCCAATCCCAGTCCCACAATAACTAGCAGCAGCGTATAAGGGATTTGCCGAAACCAGCTAAAAATCCGTGAAACTGTAGCAACGCTGAGGGAGACAGATAAGACGATCAGAAACTGCTCCAGATTTCCCTTAATCGAAACCTCCGCTACCCCAGGCTCGATCGCCAACCAAATTGATTCCATAAAGTTAATAGATTAAATATTAATTTATCTACTTTCAAAAAAAACGTTACTAATTCAGAATTAGAGATTGCATGAACAACTGCCAATAGCCATGATAGCTAGTTAATTTGCTGCTCGCTTTACTCTTATAGATGAATTAATCTTAATTTAAGAACTAATTCATTAACTTCCGATTAAGTAACGCTTTTTGTTAAATTTAGAGATAGTCGTCAATCGTGGGTATAGTTGATTATTTTCTGAAGTAAAAGTTATCAGAAAAAACCAGAAAATAAATATATTATGTATTTTTTGTTTTCTTAGGTTGGCAAACTCTCAATATAATATGAATGCCGCAAAGATACAGTCCACTGACCAAAATAATAAGCAAGGAAGGAGAAATGTGCATGTTTTCAAGCTCGTCTATATTTTTACATCGTGCGGATGCGCGAAAAGTACGCGCAGCTTCCTGAGCAACTGACGCTGACTAAAGATAATATGAACATAGTTACGTAGTTCAGCTTCTTGTTTGACTTGCTGAACTGCAAAGAGCAGCATTACAACTGCTGCCTTGATATTACTCAACGTTAGTGCAAATACTTAGTCTGCTTTTAATACTATCTTGCCAAAACTAAATATTTAACCAGTCACACCTAACAACTAACGCTATTTATCATATAGCTTTTTCGCCAGTTATAGTCCTATCTTAAATGTTTTATGTAGATTTAGCAACCTAAAACCGAGACAGAAAGCAGCTTTCCCTTCCGCTTCAACAATCTTCATAATTACTTTAATGAATTTAAATATTATTATTAAATCAATATTATTTATTTATTGCCTGCCCTTGGCAGTAATGGGCAATATTTTTTGGCAGCGTAATTTAATAGCTTTAGGAAAAGATACTATTGTTGAGGAAGCTCTCTTACAGCAACTATCGCCTCAGGAAAAAATCAGGTTAAATCAAGGAGAGGTTATTCTCAAAGGGCGAAGCGGAGATTATCAAGGGCAGATTATAGCCAGAGGAAATCTTGATACGGCATGGGAAGTAATCACTGACTACGATAATTTTGAGGAATTTTTACCCAATATAGCTTCAAGTCAAATAATTTCTGATTCGGGAGAGAGCAAAATATTTGAGCAAGTAAGCGTAGTGGATCTATGGTTATTTAAGGAAGAACTCACTCTCCAAATTGCTGCGGAGGAAACTAAGCCCCAGGAGGTACAATTTCGACAGCATCAAGGAGATTTACAATTTTTGGCGGGAACTTGGCAGCTGAGGGTAATTGATGATATGCATGTATTAGTTTCCCATAGCGTTAAGGTTGAGCCAAGATCGAATACTGAAAAACCTTTTTTCTATGGAGTTTATGAAAGTTCTTTAGAAGAAACTTTAAAAGCTATCGCTCAGGAAATTACGCAAAGATCCGCCAGTGACTCAATTAACGGGGAATAATCATCGCCGTTAATTGATAGATAGATCTAAATTTAAGGCGATCGCCAGACATATACAGGACAGTGGGCACAGCGCACCACTCTTTCTGTTACTGAACCGAGCAGCATTGGATAATCATCATCATGTCCATGAGCAGGCATAACTATTAGTTCAATGTTTTGTTCCTGGGCATATTTAACTATTAATTGACTAGTTTTGCCAAACAAAACCGTAAAGTTAACCTGCTCATATTCTGGGGTATTAAATTTAGTCCGAAAAGTTTGCTCAACCTTTTGTTTGCGAGTTTCATTATTAATTTCATTCCAAACTATTCCTGGTTCCAGGGGAGATAAAGGGGGAAGAGCATGAACTACATATAGATTAGTCGGCTTTGCTACAAATTTCAGGGTTTCTTGCAGTATCAAAGAAGCTCCCTCAGAAAAATCAATGGGAACCAAAACCCGATCTTGAGAAAATAAGCTCATAACTTACTACTTATTACTTATTACTTATTACTTATTACTTCTGCGCAGCGGCACTATGTTGTTTCCTGTTGATAGGTAGGCATTTGTCCTGAGTTGAGTCGCTGCATGTAGTCCTTCAAATCTGAAGCAACACTGCCAGCAAAGAAATAACAGCCAATCAGGTTGGGAACCGACATTGCCAAAATCATCATGTCGCTAAAATCTAATACCGCCCCCAGGTTAACCACGGAACCAACAAAGACAAAAAAGACAAATATCCCTTTATAAACTAGAACGCTGCTGCTGCCAAATAAATATTCCCAAGCCTTTTCTCCATAGTAGCTCCAGGAAATCATGGTGGAGAAAGCAAATAGCGCTACGGCGATCGCCAAAATAGTGGGGAACCACACAGCAATGGTTTCAAAAGATTTGCTAGTTAGCAGTACTCCATCCCCCACCGAGTCATCGAGATATGTACCAGTAATTACAATTACCAGTGCCGTCATATTACAGATAATCACTGTATCGATTAAGGGTTCTAGTAAAGCGACAATCCCCTCACGCAATGGTTCATCGGTACGAGCCGCAGAATGGGCGATCGCCGCAGAACCAACTCCTGCTTCATTGGAAAAAGCGCTGCGTCTAATTCCCTGGACGATAACTCCAATAATTCCCCCACCAACGGCTTGAGGGTTAAAAGCTTGACTAATAATAGTGGCGATCGCCCCAGGAATTGCCGTAAAGTTGCTAAGAATAATTAATAAACAGGCTAAAACATAGACAACCGCCATCAAGGGCACTATTTTGTCCGTTACCGAAGCAATGCGGCTAATGCCGCCAATAATCACCACTCCCACCACAATGGCAATTACAATCCCGAACAGCCAGCTAGGAATTCCTGGAATGACGTTAGCAACGGCAGCGTAGGACTGGTTGGCTTGAAACATGTTACCGCCGCCAAAAGAACCCACAATACAGAGCACGGCAAACAAGCCAGCCAAGGCTTTCCCCAGAGGACGCAAACCCCTGTCAGTAAAGGCACGGGAAATATAGTACATGGGTCCCCCTGCTACGGAACCATCCGCCCGAACTCGCCGATATTTTTGCGCCAGGGTACATTCGATAAACTTACTAGACATGCCAAAGAAGCCACCCAGGGTCATCCAGAGAACCGCCCCAGGTCCCCCTGTCTGGACGGCGATCGCCACCCCTGCAATATTACCTAAGCCGACGGTTCCCGAAAGAGCAGTTGCCAAAGCCTGGAAGTGGGATACCTCCCCATCATCTTCAGGATCGTCATATTTACCCTGCACCACATCAACGGCATGTTTTAATCCTCGAAGATTGATAAAGCCTAGTCTAAGAGTGAAAAATACTGAGCCAATGATCAGCCACAGCACAATTAGGGGAAATCCCCCTTCCCCCCCTACTGGAAGAAAGAGGACTCCTGCTAAAGCTGTTACCAAGGAAGAGAACACGCTATCGAGCCAGCCGACAAAGCCTGTGGGGGCTTCTGCTTCAACAGACCAGGCAATTTGCGGCAGGTAAAAGAGGGCGCAAACTGCTAGAGTTAGGCTAACTAGACATTGCGATCGCGATAATTGCCAGGTTAAAGGAGAATGTTTAGTTTGATTTTTACGGTGGGGATACTTTCGATGTGAATTCATAAATTTTCGCAAAAAATTTAGATATTAAACGGAATGGTAACCTTAAAGTCAAATAAAAACACTGTCAAAGCATTTAGCATTTAGCATTTAGCATTTGTTCGTCAGCAAGTTTTAAACCCCGCCCAAACTTTCTCATACTAAATCCTGTTTAGATAGAACACGTATTGACTATGCAGGGGTAACGAGTAACGGGTAACGGGTAATATCGTTTTACTTTTTAGTTAAGACAGATAGTTAAGGGCTAAAAGCTAAGAGCTGAGAGCTATCTTCAACAGATTAATATTCTTATCCAAAACTGACGTTTTTTTAGACTCTGCTTAACGTATTTGATGGTTTGATTGTTAGTTTATGTTTAATACCTAATAACATAGCTAACATCGTGCAACAGCTTGCTTGAGAGATTCTAGTAAGCTCAACGGTAATTTAAAGCGATTTAATTGCCAAGGTTCCTGTTCAGGATGCTCTAGATTAGAACCGTGATAGTCAGTTCCTCCAGTGAGCAGAAGGTTATGTTCCTGGCACAGGTTTAGGAGGCGATGTACCTTATTGTTACGGTGGTGGGGATGGTATACTTCAATTCCCATGAGTCCAGCCTCCAGCAATTCAGGTAGCACAGCCTCGACTTTTCCCCCACGGAAGAGATAGGGATGAGCCCAAACTGGCACACCACCACAATCGCGAATCAGAGCGATTCCTTCCTGAATCGTAAACTTTTCATAGTGTACATAGGCTGGCTGATCCTCCCCTAAAAACCGCGCAAAAGCTTCTTGAGCAGAAGTAACATATCCTGCTTTGACCATGGCATGGGCAATATGGGGGCGACCTATCGCCATATTACGCTCTAAAATATCTAGTTTGAGAGGGTAGCCCAATGCAGCCAGGTTTTCCACCATTTGCTGCGCCCGTCGCTTTCTGCCAGCTAACCGTTCTGCTAGGGGAGACGCAATAAGTTCGGGACGAGGATAGTAACCCAAAATATGCAGCGATCGCCCATGATGAACCGTACTTACTTCAACTCCTGGCACTATTTCTAAGTCAAAGGATTGCGCTGCGGCGATCGCTTCATCCCAGCCTTGGAGAGTATCGTGGTCGGTAATTGCCAAAGCCTTAACTCCTGCTTGAGCCGCCCGCTCTACTAACTGTTGCGGGGTCAAGATACCGTCTGAGTAGGTAGTGTGGGTATGTAGTTCAATCATCTTTTTGCGGACTATATAAACAATATATTTTGTTTAGGCTAATGGCTAATTAGCGATCGCCAGATCCACCTCTAAATCAAAATTAGTGGTGACGTTTTGTACATCGTCGAGGGATTCTAAGGTATCGATCAACCTCATCAGCGATCGCCCTTGTTCAGCATCGGTAATTTCTACTGTCGTATTAGGTATCCAGCGTAGTTCTACATCCTTAATCGGGAACTCATATTTTTGGAGGGTGCGATGCAGATGATCTAGCTCAGTTACGGCAGTGAATACTTCGGCAATAGCTTCTGCCTCATACATTTCATAGGTATCGGCTCCTCCCTCCATGGAGGCTTCCAATAGCTGTTCCTCGTCGCTACCGTCAACTGTAACCACTCCCTTCTGCTCAAACATCCAGCTAACGCAGCCAACTTCACCGAGGTTGCCCCCATTCTTGGTAAACGCCGAGCGGAGATATGCCGCAGTACGATTGCGATTGTCGGATAAAGCTTCAATCAGTACGGCAACACCTCCCGCACCATAGCCTTCATAACGGATTTCTTCTAGGATTGCTCCCTCATCTTGATAGGTTCCTGCTCCCTTAGCCAGCGATCGCTCGATACTTTCGTTAGAAACTCCAGCCGCTTTCGCCTTGTCAATTGCTGTCCTTAGCTGAAAGTTCCCGTCAGGATCGGCAACGCCGTTGCGGGCAGCCACAATAATAGCGCGAGAAAGCTGAGTAAATGTTTTTCCCTTCTTCGCATCTACTCTGGCTTTTTGTCGTTTAATATTCGCCCACTTACTGTGTCCTGCCACCTGCGATTTTTACTCCACTATCTTTCAAAATAAGAATATTAGTATATAAATACTAATTTGGCTAGGATTTTTGGCGGGGATGATCGGCGCAAGCAGGGGCTTTAAGGGAGCCATCCAGCCAGTTAACTGCCTGCTGGAGATATTCCAAAGCTTCTTGGGGCTGCTCTTTAAGCAAGAACATCAGGGCAGAGGTTACATGCTGTTGTGCCTGCGCCTGGCGATTACCCTTTAGATGGTGCCAGCTTTGATGATTAATTAAACTGCGTTCTGCGAGAGCTTGGACTAATTCTAAATCCGTCAGCTCACCAACAGCTTTATTTTGGTTAGTGGACAGGGGCGTTACTTCAAACATAGGTTAATATCGTGTCGATCTAAATGGCGTTATGTTTAATTTTAACCATGTCATCCGCTAAATCTAATAAAAATAAAGAGAATGAAATAGAACAGATCTTAGCTGAAGTTGAGGCTGCCCTGTTGCAGTTACAGTCAAGACACCAGCAGGTTCAACAAGATTTGGCAAGGCGATCGCAGCTTCAGGAACAGCAACAAAACTTAAAAAAACAGCCCCAGCCTTTAAAAACCGAATTACGTCAACTACAAAAAGAGCTTGATAGCCTAGAACTCAGTCTGGAAAGCGTACTGCTTCCCGATATCTTTTGGCAGGTGGTGCGGTTTGTCTTTTTAGGAATTGCTATCGGCTGGTTTTTGCATCTCTGGGCAACTTAAATATTAAAATGTGTTAAACCTCATCTAGATAGATCATTAACACCAGAGAGAAACAATTAATCAATGCAGCTAGCCTTCTCCAAAATTGTCCTTAAACCAGGTCAACAACTGCTATTACAAGATATTAGTTGGGCTAATTTCGAGGAAATTTTATTGGATTTAGGAGAGCATCGTAGTTCGCGAATATCTTACAGCAGTGGCGCATTAGAAATCATGGTTCCCTTGCCAGAACATGAAAAGCACAAGGAAGTGATAGGGGACATGGTTAAGATATTACTGGAGCATCAAGAACAAGATTTTGAGTCCTTAGCGTCTACTACCTTTAAAAACCAGCAGATGAATCAAGCAGTAGAGGCAGATGCTTGTTTTTATATTAAAAACTATCAGGCGATCATTGGAAAAGATCGATTAGATCTAACCTTAGATCCGCCGCCAGATTTAGCGATTGAAATTGATATTACTAATAGAACCCGCTTCAACAACTATTTGCTGTTAAAAGTGCCTGAGCTTTGGCGCTATACGAAAGGTAGCTTTAAAATTTATCTTTTGACGGGCGATCGCTATCAAGAATCCCCAAGCAGTCTTAACTTTCCTGATATTCCGATTGTTGGACTGATAGAACGCTACGTCGCCCAGGCAAAAACTCAGGGAAGAAGCAAAGCTATTAGAGCATTCAGACAATGGATAATCGAAAATCTATAGCAAAGTCGTTTTTTGTTAGATAGACTGCGTATGGTTCTGTTGCCAAAAATTTAAACGAACAGAAAAACTCTGTAATCAACTAATTTTTTAGACAGTCAGCCCAAAGAAAGAATGGATATAATACCATTTACTAAAAGTAGCAAGATAAATCTTTTGTTCGGTCTTAGTTCGCAGTCTTTAGACAATAATCCTAATTGCTTAATGGCTGAATCGATAATGTCTTAATTATGCGATCGCAGAACCTGAAAGAAAAACTAGACAACTTGTTTAAGATTATTTTTACGAAAATTTTATTATTTAATCATAATCTAATAAATATTTAAAAAATAAAGCCATTTTGAGATCCTGTGTTATTTTAAAGCACATTATAGCTAGCTAGTAGTTAACAGTAGTCCCTAGGAAAATCTTTAGATTATAAGAAAGCTTCATGGAAGTTATTCAAACATCAATTCCAGACGTACTAATTATCGAGCCCAGAGTATTTGGGGACGACCGAGGTTTTTTTCAGGAAAGCTTTAATGAGCAGCAGTTTCAAGCCGCAACGGGAGTAGAGTTGCACTTTGTTCAAGATAATCATTCTCGCTCGGCGCGTAATGTATTGCGAGGACTGCACTATCAAATTCAGCAACCCCAGGGCAAGCTGGTTCGAGTAGTTTCAGGAGAAGTGTACGATGTCGTGGTGGATATTCGCAAAAGTTCTTCTACTTTTGGTCAGTGGGTAGGCTGTTTGCTAACTGCTGTAAATCATCGGCAGTTGTGGGTTCCTCCTGGGTTTGCCCATGGCTTTGTGGTATTATCCGATATTGCCGATTTTCTCTATAAGACTACTGATTACTATGCCCCTGAATACGAACGCTCTATTCTCTGGAACGACCCCCACATAGGGATTGATTGGAAGTTTCAAGGTGAGCCAATTTTATCAAATAAAGATCGCGCGGGGATACCCTTAGAACAGGCGGAGGTGTTTCAATGATTAAAATCTTACTGACAGGAACTTCAGGACAGGTAGGGCAGGAACTGCGCCATAGGTTAACTACTTTGGGGGAAGTGATTGCCGTCAACCGTCAAGCTTTAGACCTCAGCCAGCCTGAGCAGATTAAGCAGCTTGTAGGGGAAATTAAGCCCAATATCATTGTTAATGCTGCGGCATACACAGCGGTAGATCGTGCTGAAAGCGAACCAGATTTGGCAATGGCAATTAACGCGACTGCGCCCCAGGCGATCGCCGAAGCGGCTCAGGATATTGGAGCAAAGGTACTACATATTTCGACGGACTATGTGTTCAACGGCAAAAACTCTTCTCCCTACCTGGAAACTAACCCCACTGAACCTTTGGGTATCTACGGCAGATCTAAATTACTGGGAGAAATCGGCGTTCAGGCACACTGCGATCGCCATCTAATTTTCCGTACAGCGTGGGTCTATGGTTCTCGTGGTCATGGGAACTTTGTGAAAACCATGCTCAAGCTGGGGGCTTCCCGTGAAGAGTTAAAGGTAGTAGCAGATCAAATTGGCAGCCCCACCTGGTCAGCAGATATTGCCCAGGGAATTACTCAGCTATTAGCTTGTTCTCTTAAGGATGAGAGTATCCAAGGTATTTATCACTTCACCAATAGTGGTGTGGCAAGCTGGTATGATCTGGCAGTTGCTACTTTTGCCGAGGCGCGAGAGTTAGGATTTCCCCTCCAGGTTAAGCGGGTGTTGCCCATCAGTACTGCCGAGTTTCCTACTCCCACCGATCGTCCAGCTTATTCAGTATTATCCAAAGCTAAATTTACTGCGGCAACAGGAGTTGTTCCTGCCTACTGGCGCGATTCCCTAAGAAAGATGCTAGTGGAGTATTCCGAATTGCTCAGGACAAACACCAGCAAACCTGACTTTCATTTACTTGTAGGTAATCGGTAAGTAGAGAATAGGCGATCTCGACAAGCTACGAGAGAAACCTCAAGCAACTTTGTTGAGGTAGTACTGCTATATATTCATTAATTAGCGTTTGATATGAATTAAAATGACCAAAGCAATTGACTTAAAACAATGGAATTGAGTCGCTTTGATTTTTGAACACCCAGATTAAAATCAAGTCTGGAAGGCTATTTAAGAGCTAAAAGCTAAAAGCTAAAAGCTAAAGACTACGAGCCAATAACTTTTAAACGAAGCTAACTCACATCAAGGGTAACCTATGAAAGCAATTATTCTGTCTGGTGGTAAAGGGACAAGATTACGTCCCCTGACCTATACAGGAGCCAAGCAGCTAGTACCTGTAGCCAATAAGCCAATCCTCTGGTACGGCATTGAGTCTATTGTCGCCGCAGGAATTACGGATATTGGAATTATTATTAGTCCCGAAACAGGGGGGGAAGTACAGGCTAAAACAGGTAATGGCGATCGCTTTGGTGCCCAGATTACTTATATTAGACAGGATCAACCTTTAGGATTAGCTCATGCCGTCAAGGTGGCGCAGCCGTTTCTCGGAGACTCCCCGTTTGTAATGTATTTGGGGGATAATCTAGTTCAAAGCGAGCTAGATCAGTTTATCGAGCGGTTTAAGACTAATCAGCTAGATGCTTTAACTCTCCTGTGTGAGGTGGATAACCCTAGTGCCTTTGGGGTAGCGAAGGTGGACGCTACAGGGAAAGTGCTACAGCTAATTGAAAAGCCGAAAAATCCCCCATCGAACCTTGCTTTGGTAGGGGTTTATCTATTTTCCCCGCAGATTCATCAGGCGATCGCCAATATTCAGCCCTCGGCGCGGGGAGAATTAGAAATTACCGATGCGATTCAGTATCTTATTGACCAGGAACAGCGGGTTGCATCCTTTCAACTCTCAGGCTGGTGGTTAGATACAGGGAAGAAAGATGATTTACTAGAGGCAAATCAAATTATTTTGGATACCTGTTTAGAATCAGCCTCTGAAGGGACAATTGATGAACAGAGTAAGCTTAGTGGTAGGGTTCATGTCGGGGAGGGTACCCAGATTACTAACTCCAGGATTCGTGGACCAGTGACCATTGGCAAAAACTGTCAGATTACCAACTGCTTTATTGGTCCCTACAGCAGTATTGCTGATGATACAAACCTAACTGATATCGATATCGAACATAGCGTAATTCTCAAGGGAGCTACCCTAGAAGGAATTAGCTCGCGGATTGTTGATAGCCTAGTGGGAGAAAGAGCCCATCTTAAGGCTGCGCCTCAGCGTCCTAAAGCATTGAGGTTCATGATTGGTGATGATTCTAAGATTGAATTAACCTAGATTCGTCATTTATCAATGATCATTAAACATTGATCATTGGTACATATTTTCCTAAACTAGTTATCTATTAAAAAGCATCATTGGTGATCGTCTAGGTGGAATCTATGGAGCAAGGCAGTAGGCAACCCCGTCAAATCTTGATTACAGGGGGAGCAGGATTTATTGGTTCTAACTTGGTTTATCATTGGTGTCAGAACTATCCCCAGGATCGGGTAGTGGTTTTGGATGCTTTAACCTATGCGGGAAATCGTCAAACCCTAGCAAGTTTAGAAGCCAAGTCTGCTATTAAATTTGTCCAGGGAGATATCTGCGATCGCCAGTTAATAGATCAGCTACTAGCAGCAGAAGACATTAATACTGTGGCACACCTAGCGGCGGAATCCCATGTAGACCGCTCAATTTTGGGACCAGGGGCGTTTGTCCAAACTAATGTAGTCGGTACCTTTACTTTACTAGAAGCTTTTCGTCAGCGTTGGCAGCAAAGAGGACAGCCCGCAGGCGATCGCTTTTTACACGTCTCTACAGACGAGGTTTACGGCAGTTTAGCCCCCGACGACTCCGCCTTTACTGAAACTACTCCCTACACTCCCAATAGTCCCTATTCCGCCTCGAAAGCAGGCAGCGATCATCTAGCAAGGGCATATTTCCATACCTACGACATGCCTACCATGATTACTAACTGCTCTAATAATTATGGTCCCTATCATTTTCCTGAAAAGTTAATCCCTTTAATGTGTATTAACATTCTTCTGGGTAAACCTTTGCCCGTATACGGTGATGGACAAAACATCCGCGACTGGCTCTATGTAGAAGATCATTGTCGGGCACTGGCTACGGTAATCAACCAGGGTTTACCAGGAGAAACCTATAACGTTGGCGGCAATAACGAAGTTAAGAATATTGACCTCGTAGAACAGCTATGCGAGCTAATGGATGAATTAGCCGCAGATTTGCCGATTCGTTCCTCAAAACAGCTCATTACCTTTGTTAAAGATCGAGCAGGACATGACCGCCGTTATGCGATCGATGCCAGTAAAATTGAGAGGGAGTTGGGCTGGAAGCCCCAAGAAACCGTAGCGGGAGGGTTACGCCGTACCGTGCAATGGTATTTAGAGCATCAAGACTGGTGGCAGCCACTACTAAGCGACGAGTATCAAAATTATTATCAGCAGGTATACGCCCAAGGATAATCTATTGTTAAACTGACGTTAATCTAACGTCTTTATTAGGATAAGAGAGTTAATCTGTAAATATAGCTCTAAGCCATAAGCTTTAAGCTTCTTGAGTGATTGTACAGTTTGAAGAAGCCTCGCCATGCGTCACGTTCTGTTTGACTGTTAAAGCTGCTCAATTTTTGGTTAAAGAAACCAACCTCTGAATAGCTAAAGGCTAAAGGCTAAAGGCTAATAGCTATTACAACAGATCCATGTTATTATTCCAAACTGGCGTTAATTTAAACTTAAACTATACATTGCCACATCTAAGCCATAATAAACAATCATTTTTTCCAACTTCATGCCAAGCTTGCTGGCGACCCGCACTGAGCGAGTGTTGGCTGGCTCTATAAGACAGGTAAAACGCTTAAAATTGAACCTTTCCTGTCCATATTGGAAAATTGCTTGAGCGGCTTCGGTGGCTAACCCTTGCCCCCAGTATTTCTTTGCTAGACGATAGCCAATTTCTACTTCCTGATGCTCTTCCAGAGACTGAATAAAGAAACCGCAGTAGCCAATCAGTACTCCTTCTTGTTTATGAACTAAACCGTATAGTCCAAAGCCACGCTCTAGATAGGATAATAATCTTTGTTCGATGAATTGTTTAATTTGTTTTTGGTTGTGGACTCCCACAATAGAGTAGCGCATCACTTCGGCATCTCCCAAGATTGGCACTAAAGCCGCTGCATCCTGGGAAGTAATGTATCTTACCGTCAGTCGCGGAGTCTCAAGAATCTGCATTTGTTAAAACACAACGTCGAGTAAGCCTAATGTTAACAGCAGATTATCGTCAAGCTCCAAATCTAATTGATTGCTTAATCTATCGCGGTTCTAATTCAAAATTTGTATAGCTATAAGTTAGCCAGTTTCGAGAAATGCTGTTACTTAGGGAATTCTAATAATTAAAGTCTGCTTTAGAGCATTACCTCTTTATTAATCCCTATTAGCTTATGAATTCTCCATCTGATTCGTTTCAAAGATCTGATTCTTCTGATAACTCTGACCTCAAAATGATGACTTTGCTCCAGAGTTTTGAACGAATTGCTGATCTAAAAGAGTCAGAAATACGACAACAGAAAATCCGTGAAGCTGCCGCTATTTTTCAACTATCAGAAGCTTCCTATCGCAAACAGTTAAAGCGTTACCTGTGTACCAAAAGCTATCGAACTGCCTCCAGATATCGGGCTGCTGAAATTAAGTCCCAATCCGATACTCCTGTGACCTCTCTATTGGAACCAGTTTCCCTCCTCAATACTAAAGTCTCAGATTTTGTGGATTTGCTTAAAGAGGTGTCCCTCGTAAAATTAGCGGCTCTCTTTGGAGAAAGTGCGTTACTCTTTGCGATGGTTTCCTATATCATTACGATTCCGAGCCGTCAGCAACAACAAGTTCAAAATGCCAGAGAAATTTTGCTGCAATCTACTGAGCGGAAATATGACGAATCCCGCATTGCCGCTCTTAAGCTGCTGGACAAGCGCTGTGCTGCAAATCCTGGATTAGTCGCTCCCAATGCCCACCTCGCCAACCTAGAAATAGTCGGTTGTAATCGCTGGGTGATCAGTCCCAAGAGTTGGCTTCAATCTTCTTTCCGTTCCTGGCAGCCGATGGATCTTTCCTATGCAGTGTTGACTGGAGCGAACTTGAGCAATGCTCGCCTAACTGGCGTTAATTTAGCAGGTAGCGATCTGAGAAACGCCAATTTACGCAAGGTAGACCTGAGTAACGTTAATCTAACTGGAGCAAATTTAGCAGGTGCTGATTTATCGCGGGCTAATCTGACGGGAGCAAATTTAGCCGATGCTGATTTATCGGGAGCAAATCTCTATGGGGTGACGGCATCTCAGGCTAATTTTACTAATGCCTCCATGGTCAATACTAAAGCCCACTGGGGCTATTTTGACGAGGCAAATTTTTATCGAGCCAATCTCCAACAGGCGAATTTTAATCGTTCTAACCTCAAAGATGCCGATTTTTATAAAGTAAATCTGGAGGCTGCTTCTCTCAGATTTACTAACCTAAAAGGACAAACTCGGTTTTTTGATGCCCAGCTAAGGAATGCAGATTTCTGGGGGGCGCAATGGGCTAATATTTTTCAGATTCAACGGGGTCAAAACTGGTCAACCACCAAACAGACTCCTCAATGGCAAAAGCAAGTTACTCTAGCTATGCTACCTGCATTAAGTATTGGCTTGATTAAGCCTCAAGAACCCAGCAGCCTGTTTGAGGCATACGAACTAGGAATGCGTCGGGCAGCTAACCGCAGAATAGATATCTGGGGATTTGAGTCCAGCGATAGTATTATGGATGAAGCCGCTACCATAGATAGGATGATTGAGTTGGGAATGGATGCGATTATACTCCGTCCTAGTGATCCTGTGGGTTCTTTGTCAGCACTGAAAAAAGCCAGCGAGGCAGGTTTAGTAATTATTACTGTGGATTCCTGCCTTGAACGAGAAGTAGCAGAAGATCTTGCCGCCGCCTGTTTCGATACGGACAGTAGAAAAATGGGCTATGATTCTGGGATTTATTTAGATCAATGGGCGCGAAAGAGCCTGAAGGAGGGGCAAACTTCTATTTCCCAGCCAATTCAGATCGCTCTGGTTGATGGTGCGGATCACGAACGCAATTATCCCTATCTTCAGGGAGTGATGGCGGCAATGGAGCGTTCGCCTTTATCTTGGGAGACTGTGGCTTCGGTGGGAGTTGAAGATCTCCACGATACGAACCAGGTGATGGAGATTTTAGCAGCCTATCCTGAAATTCAGATTTTGTGGGGAGGGTCAAATGTAGCAACTAAAGTTTCTCTAGAAGCAATAGCTACGCTTAATCTTGGAGATCAGGTAGCAGTATTTGGCATCCTCGATCTTTCCCAAGAGCAATCGACTCGTCTTTTAGATCCTACTAATCCCCTCCAGTCAATTATCGATCAGTCGGGGGTACAGACTGGCAAACAGGCGGCGGAAAGAGCAATTGCTGTTTTACGGGGACAAGTGCCAGGGGAAGTTTATGAAGAACATACTGTAGAGCATCGGTTACTGACCCAAGAGGATTCGGAACATGTACGGCAGCTATTGAACGAAGCAGGTAGTCTTTAGCCTAACTAGCAGGTCTTAACCTGGTTGCTCGGCGCGAAATAAGAACACCATCAAAGCGACTAAACCTAATTGCAGGGCAAGGTTTCCTAAATTAGTCTTAAAGTCTTGACCCGCCAATAATTTGGTGAAAAATATAAATGCTCCAACGAAACCAGATGCCCCAAACGCAACGTAAATAAACTTTCTCAAGCCTTTATAGGGTGCCTCCGATTCTGCTTTTAGCTGGGCATACTTTTCGGGAGACAGGTTGTTTTGTTTCGCTCTTGCTAGTTCTTCAGGAGATAAGTCTACCATTACTGTTTTTTGCCTAAAATATTAAAAATCATTAAATATTCGTGATTAAATCTTATTTTATCGAAAAAAAAGGGGCAGCTTAATACCCCTTTTCTTAATTATTCTGATTGTTGAGCTTATCGATCGGGAATGAGCTATTGATTAGTTGCTGGAGAGACTATAAAGCTTTAGCCGCCTGCACCTTTACTTTGAGTCAATCAACAGCTGTAGTCGATGATTATTCAACGATAACTTTACCATTCATTCCTGCGCCGCGATGAGGCTCACAGTAGTAGGAGTACTCTCCAGCTTCGTTGAAAGTGCTTTCGTAGCCTTCCCCTGGAGAAAAAACGAGATTTTTGTGAGACTTGTCGGCTGCGCTCTCGAAAACCACGTTATGGGGAGACATTTTATTGTTTTCCCACTTGACGGTATCTCCAGCCTTGATGGTTACGGTTGCTGGTTGATACTGGAGCATGCCACTGTCACTACCCATTTTGACGGTGACGGTTTCCGCTGCTGCGGGGTTGATACCAATGAAGAAGGTGGATGCTACTAAGACTAGTGCCGACAGGAACAAACTTATTTTTTTAGCCATTTTGCTGATTTGAACTCTCTAAGATTAAATATGAATTTATTTAGTTATGGGCTCTCAAGGTCTGAATTCAAAATTCGGGGTAAGATCAAGTTCCTTAACATTTAGGATTCAGATTAAATGAGAGGGTCGCTACCTTTATATAATACACTACTACAGAAGTTTGACGACTTGTCGAAGTTTAACAACTTATTTATTTTTATTAACCAGGATTGCCTCATCATGAATCAGGGAAAAATCGTCGCCATAGTCACAGGAGTGATTTCTGTTTTAATTGCGATCGCCTATCTGGTACTTGTCCAGCTAATTGATTTTCGGGGAGAAATGATTCCTGCACCTGTTGATGACTTCTCCATAATTACTCTTAACATCAGTTGGTAAAATACGTGATTACACCATCAATGATCAAAGGTCTAATATCTAGATCTCTGAGTAATTACGCTGGTAGGAGCTAAGGAGCGCAGCTTATGCTAAGTAAGTTAATTTAGGAGCTAAACTCTTCATGCTCAAAGATGCCAGTCATCAGCAGGTGATTCAAAAGTTTTCTTTTATTGAGAGCTTAAATACATCACGCCACAAGAGATCTCAGCTTCAATCCCGTGAAGACCAACTTTTGATCGGAGAAGAAGATCCGATGCCAGCATCCTCAAATCTTGCAGTTAGGACTAGGACAGAAAATCAAGCTTCAGCTATGGTTAATTTTGCTGATGCTGCCTCAACAATTGACCCTGAATGGTATCGGGGGGGGGAAGATCCCTTTGCCTTAAATTGGGCAGAAGTTATTAATGCTGCGGTCGATCATCAAAATCTGCGATCGCAACCAGCAAATCGTAACTATCTGGGAAAAATTTTGTTGGCACTGGCGGGGAGCTACTGTTTATTTGTTGGTTGGTGGGTTTTTGGACATCAGGGAAGCAGAATTCTGACTAGATTGTCAGGGGGGAAACAGGTAGTCTTATCGACTTCTGAAGTTAAATTCCTTGATTATTTAGAGCGATCGCTAGTACAGATAGATCGTAAGCTGGCAGACCAAAGGGAATCCACTTATCAAGATGATGTAGTTTATGTTCCAGTCTATACTCCTAACCCCATAACTCCTGGTCTACCGCAGTCAGCCAGAGGAAATTCACTAGGGACAGTTTCTCGGAGTCCCGTTGCGCCTTACCCAGCAGCAGCGCCGTCGGCATTAAAAATTCCTGCTCCTCCCCCCTTACCTGCTCCAGTTCCTCTCAATGGAAGTAGTGCATCTGGCAATCAGAAAATCGCTGCTAAACCCAAAATTAAACATACTCTCATTGGCGTCTTAGAATTAGCCCCCAAGCGCTCCGCTGCCCTGGTGCGGGTTAAGGGTCAAACCAGACGTATCTGGGTCGGCGAAACAATTAACGCTGAAGGCTGGATCTTGGAATCAGTTGGTAATCAGCGGGCAATAGTCACTCATCATGGTCAAGTTCGCTCCATTACTGTAGGTGAAACGTTCTAAGATGGTAATAATGCCAAAGATCTAAGAGATAAGATGGGTTTATTTGACGATATCAATCAGTTTTTAGAACAGCGACTGGACGAATTTTTAAAAGCAAATCCTCATTTAGAATTGCAGGCTTTAGAAGAGCAGTTGCGAGAACAAGAACGAGATACTGTCAAACTAATTGCCAAGCTCCAGCTAGAAGAAAAAAGTCTCCAAGACCGAATCTTGGCGATCGCCAATGATATTCAAACCTGGCATGGTAGAATTGGTAAAGCAGAGCAGGCAAAGCGTCCAGATCTGGCTACTGCGGCAAGAGAAAGAGAGGCAGAATTATTAAGACAGGGCAATCAGCTTTGGGGCAATATGGAAGGAGTCAAGCAGCGCATCATCAAAGCTGAAGAACTCCTCCAACAGGTAAAGCAAAAACGTCAAGAGCTTAAAAAAGTAACACCCACCCCATCAACCGCCACTAATAGCAGTGATACTGTCGGATGGGAGCGCGGCGGCAGTTCCCCAAAGTACAGTAACAGCAGCGATCCTTTGGAAGCAAAATTCCAGCGGTGGGAAGTGGACGAAGAATTGGAACGCCTTAAGAAGAATATGAAGCAGTAATTAACGTCAGTTTTGGATAAGCTTAATCCTTAAGCTATCAATCGATTTAGAAAACTCTCCATTCGATAAAAACTGTCCAATTTATGGTTAAGTAAATCTTTGAAGAGCTAATGGCTAATAGCTATCCCAGCATATCAACGCTCATATCCAAAACTGGCGTTATTTTATTTGGCAGTGATTGGACGTTTACCATCAATATTTAAAGTGCCTACTATTTGATATTTATTTGACATAATTGGACGTTCCCCATCATCTTCAAAGGTATTTACCACGCGGCTATATTTCTTAGGGCGTTTTTTAGTTTCAACAATTGCCTTACTATCATCTGATCTGCTACTAGTAATGCTCTTTAGCTCTAAACTCTCAGTTTCTCTGATTAAAAAGTCTGGACTTTTCGCGATGGGACGAGTACCATCATCTTCAAAAGTGTTGGCAACTTCCATCGCACCAATAGACCTCTTGCATAAATAATTTAATGAATAAGTCAAATCTATTTTTGACAAGCTATTTAGAGAATTTCAGATAATTGCTGAAACCGCTAAGATTCGTATTCGTGCAAGAGGTCTAATTTCTATGGGACGAAAGCCATCGAGCCTGTATATTTTGTAATCACTCATTTTTATTAAATTTATAAATTATCTAATTCATCTCAAAACACTATCTGATTGATTGATGAATAATAGGCAACTAATAATTTCATTATCCAAAAAAATATAAACCAAATTAAATAATTATCAATTATCCATCAATCATGGAGCAACTTATACTGTGGATTCAGATTCAATTCGAGATTCAGTCTGTTCTTTTTTGCTCAATAAGCTATCAATACTCAACGCTCCTGCTCCTGCATACATTACCATAAGCAGACCGCCAATTAAGCCGATATTTTTGAGAAAGCCATTAATATCGCTAGCGGGATTATGGAAGACTAGAGTTGCTGGAATCAAGAAGGCAATTAATAAGAGTGAACCAATCTGGATTTTATAACCCAAAATTAATGCTAATCCACCTAATAGCTGAAAAATAATAGTTGAGATCAGCAAAAGATCGGGAATCGGTAGTCCTTGCCCCGCCATCATTTTTACAGTGCCGCCGTAGCCAGTAATATGGCTAAATCCTGCTTTGAGAAAAATTAGGGATAGACAAACCCTAGCCGCTAAAGGAAGATATTTCATCATCAGATAAACTCCGTAAATAATAATAATTTTTAACTGGAAATAAAGCGATCGCCTGGGTAATTATCTTTTGCTAATATTACTACCTGAAGGATATTTAAATAGCTGACGCAGATCTCTTTCACGGGTGAAATAATCTCGCATCCAGCTACCGAAAAGCATTAACCGATTGGCTATGCCAGGAAGATAATATAAATGGATAATTAACCACATCAACCAAGCCAAGAAACCCTGTAGAGGAAATTTTCCTAAAAGATAGGCTATGCCACTATTGCGGGCAATAATAGCCGCTTTCCCCTTATTAAAATAGTCGAATGGTTTTGGGGATAATCCCCTGAGCTGTCGGCGCAAATTTTGCCCTACAGCCGTACCCTGTTGTAGCGCTTCGGGAGCAATACCTAACAGGGGTTCGCCATTCTGCTTGATAAACGCCACATCCCCCACGGCATAAACTTCGGGAAAGTCAAGTAGCTGTAGATTGGCATTGACGCAAATTTTGTCCTGCTTGGCAGTAGCCAATTTTTTCTCTGGCTGAGGATAGTTGGCTTCAACCCCTGCCGTCCAAATAATTGTGGCTGTTTTGATAATCATTCCATTGTCTAACTCCACCGCTTCTGGCATCACCTTATTAACGCGAGACTGGAGGTGTACCTTAACCCCACGGCGACGTAGCTGTTTAACAGTATATTGACCCAGGTGTTGAGGATAGTCAGCAAGCAGTCTTGCTCCCGAATGGATGAGAATTACTTTTACCTGTTGAGGATTAATAGCTGGATAGTCTCTAGCAAGAGTGCCAGCGATAAACTCTTTGATTGAACCTGCTAACTCTACCCCCGTCGCACCACCACCGACAATGGTAATGGTTAGTAGCTGCAATTGGCGATCGCGATTTGTCGTAGCCTGTTCTAGATTACTGATTAGGCGATCGCGTATACTAACTGCATCTGTCAGAGTTCTCATTGGTAGGGCGTACTGGGGCGCACCGTCTACCCCCAAAAACTTTGTCTGGCTGCCTGTAGCAATAACCAAATAGTTGTAGGCTAATTCCATGACGTTAGTGGTTACCGTTTTGGCACCAAAATCTACTTTCTGGACTTCTGCCTGTAAAAAACGAGTATTTTTAGCTGAACGAATATATTTGCGTATGGGGTAAGCAATTGTTTCTGGAGAGATGAATCCCGTAGCCACCTGATAAAGCAGGGGAATAAATGTGTGGTAGTTGTGACGGTCAATCAAGATGACATCAGCATTAACCTTTGCTAGCTGACGAATTACTCTCAGCCCGGCAAAACCAGCACCAACAACTACTATTCTGGGCTTTTCAGATAACACTTTGCTTAGGATATAAGTAGATATAACTAATCTTACTAAATACTTTGTTACCAGCACAATGTTGATTAGCTATAAATAGCTCTATCCTGAGATAGATTTTAGCTTGAATAAAGCGATCGCAGTGAGTTGTTAGCATTTACAATTAAAAGTTACTAGTTATTAGTTAAGAAAAGATAGTTATCGTCAACAACTATAGATAACGTCTTTTTTTTGCCAAACGCTAAAAATGAATATAATCAATTTATTAAGCGATCGCTATAGCTCTAGTTAAATTTATGCCCCACATCTTAGAAACTAAAGACTAAAAATCAAAAACTAAGAACGATGTCATTTATAGTCAGTATTTAAGTATTTAATATTATTAAGAGCAACAAAATAGTAAGATTAGTAAGACATGAGCCGTTTCTAACCTTTTGACAATGCCCGATGTTCAGCAACTAATTGAAGCCGTAAATAAAGCCGACTCTGCCGATCTACTCCTAGAAACCGTGGAAGACTTAGCCGCAGCAGGCGATCGCCTGGCAATACCAACTTTAGTGGAGGTTTTGGGCTTTAATAACCCTGGGGCAGCGGTAGCGGCGGTAGATGGCTTAATTAACATCGGTGAGCCTGTAGTGCCTTACCTACTGGAAAATCTCGACGGTTATAATTACGGGGCGCGAGCTTGGGCGACTAGAGTCTTTGCGGGTATTGGCGATCCTGCGGCGTTAGATTTACTCTTAAGAGCGGCAATATCAGATTTTTCTCAAAGCGTTCGTCGTGCGGCTGCTAAAGGCTTAGGCAGTATTTTATGGAACAAGTTGCCTGCTGAAGAAGTGCCTGCAACCCAACAGAAAGTTTTAGATACTCTATTATTAGCCACAGAAGACGGAGAATGGGTAGTGCGCTATGCGGCAATTGTTGGGCTGGAAGCTTTGGCTGATACTTTGGCAACGGTTCAACCTGAATTATTGTCTAAAATTACTAATAGGTTTCAGGAATTAATCGCTAACGAGCCTGAAGCAGCAATTCGCGCTCGTGTTGAATATGCTACAGGTCAAATAGGGCAATAGTAAAATTAATTTCAGATGATGGCTGAATTATATCTTCCTATCCAGACTAAAATAGCTCTGAGATTTTTTGAGCTTGCGTAAGCTTCTTCATGCTTGTGTATCTTCTCCCCATCAGACATGCTGGAGGAGCATCAGCAAAGGGAATGAGAGTTATTTCATGAGCGGCTTCGGAAAAAATCAGCTTATATTTTCCCCCATCACCATAAGGCTCAATCTTATCTACGGGTGCAACGTGAGTAATTGCTGAAATAGGTGCTGTCTGGTAAGCAGCAATGTATTTAATTTGGTCTAGCATTCCACCACCGATACGAATTGCATGCCAACAGTTTTCTCCCAAAAAAACGCGCTCAAATCCTTCCCGTTGAGCTGGCACAATAACCGTATCTTTTATCGCTTCATTGGCAGAATTAGCTAAAGTAAGATCTGTTGCTTTTGGCTCGGCTACTGGTTTAGGAATCTCAAAAACTTGTAGTCCTAATAGGGGGAGTATTTGATAGATCTCTTTGAGAAATTTCCGAACATCTGCCTTTTCTGGTTCGCTAAGAGCTGGCTCTTGAGGGAACTTTGTATTGTCAAGATGACAGCGAGCAGCTTTTTTAGCTTGCTTGATCAGGGCGTATTCTAACCAAGTGATGTGGGCACGATTCAGACCATTACTGTTAGAAACAAAACCGATGCCCCAGTCCCAAAATTCTTTATCCTGAAAATGTGAATTAATTCGATTTTTAATGCCATCTCCTTGCCCGATGTAGAGAGTCTGCAAATCATCGTCTGTTTCTTGGTAGCCTACCAAAATATAAACCCCTGTTTTCTCGAACTCAGGACGCTGCTTAATTTTTTCCCATTCTGAACGAGGAAAAGCAATCCCAACCCCTGTCCAATTCATTCGATCTATGATGCGTACTCCTTTTGGATCGCCATTAGGAACAAAAATCTTGATTGTGAAAGGTTCGGGCATAATCTTAGCTAGTTTTAGAGTAGATCTAGCGATCACAATTTACTTAAGTCATCTTTCCGTTATAACTCCTGAGAAATTTTTGTCACTTCCGATAGTGAACGGAAAAAGAATAAATTGTTGCTCAGTAATGGTGCTAAGAATCTTTCACTAAATCTTCAATCGCTTCAATTTCCGTTGGCAATGCAGCGGTTAAAACTTCAGGTTCACCATCAGTAACCAGCACATCATCCTCGATACGAATTCCCCTCACATCATTAAACTCCGCCAAACGCTCCCAGTTCACCACCTCTTGATACTTGCGCCGAAAATTAGGCTCGTTTAAAATTGCAGGAACCTGATAGAAACCAGGCTCAATAGTTACCACCATTCCTGACTGGAGAGGGCGGTTTAACCTCAGAAAACCTAAGCCAAAGCGATCGCTTCTAGTTCTCCCCGTATGATATCCTGCTATATCCCCTAAATCTTCCATGTCATGGACATCCAGCCCCAGCAGATGACCAACTCCGTGAGGAAAAAATAAGGCATGAGCGTCCATCGCCACTAAATCTTCAGGATTACCTCGCAGAATACCCAGTTCAACTAATCCCGCAGCGATTACCAACGAGGCTTTTAAATGAATCTCCTGATACTCCACCCCAGGAAGCACCATAGCAATACAATCATCATGAGCCTGCAATACTAGCTGATAAAGATCCCGTTGGGTGCTGGAAAACTTGCCTGAAACTGCCCAAGTCCTAGTAATATCTCCTGCCCAGCCGTTAGCGGTTTCTGCCCCCACGTCTGCCAGCAGCAGCGCCCCTGAATAAAGCTGATTGTGGTAGGACTCGTTGTGCAAGACCTCCCCATTAATGGTAACGATGCTGTTGTAGGCACAGGACATATTATGAGCCATGATTACCCCTTCCATCGCTGCTCTAATTTCTGCTTCCGTAGTAGCCGATTTAGTAGCCTGCATTCCCGCTTGATGTGCCTTAACCGATACTTCCGCTGCCTGACGTAGTTCTTGTAAGGCTAAAGCATCATGTTGCGATCGCAATATTACCATTGCCCGAACCAACTCTAAATCTAAACCCTGCGACTGATTGGAGGGGGTAATCTGTCGCTGGAGTAGCCGACCCTGTTTCTGATAGGTAGCTAAATCCTGTACGGCGATGGTGGCTGCATCTGTGGTGCGAGACTTCAGGGAATCTAGGGGGTAGGCTTTATCTGCGCCAATTAGTGCAGCTATTTTGGCTCTAGAGGGGGTTGCACCATGCCATAGGGTTGCTTCAGGTGGTGGTTCATCTAGGAACAGTTCTAGTTTGCCAGCTTCGAGGCGAATAGCGGCGTTAGCAAGGGGAATTCCTACGAAGTAAAGGAAATGACTGCTGGGGCGAAAGGGTAGTTTATTTGCCTGAAAGTTACGGGGGCTATAGTCACCAGACCAGAGGATTACAGGATGGGGAAATAATTTTGCTAACTTTTCCCTACGACTTTTTAACGCAAGGGAGAGGGATTCAGAGTCATTTTGATTAAACATGAAGTAGCTATGGTCTAGGGAATTAACGATATGGGGGTTTAGGGTAATTAGTTTAACGTTTAATTCAGTAAACTTACTTAGCTACTAACCACTAACCACTAACTAACAATTAATTGCTTGACCAATTCTATGTTTAAAGGCACATTATCTGATCGCTCCATACTCAGCCAGAGCAAATATTCGACGTTTCCCGCAGGTCCCTTAATAGGAGAAGTCGTTAAACCGTGATAGTGCCAGCCTAGAGCCTGTGCCCCTTGCCATACCTGCATAATTGCCTCTGCGCGATCGCCATTATCTCGAACAACGCCTTTCTTCCCCACTTTTGATCTACCGACTTCAAACTGAGGCTTGACTAGTAAAACTACTTCCCTAGGTGCGGCTAAGAGATACCATAGGGGTTTAAGTACTTTGGTCAAGGAGATAAAAGACAGATCAAGTACCCCTAGATTAGCCATTGTTCCATCACCATAGAGTTCTGTGGCAGTTAAGTAGCGAAGATTGGTTCTTTCTTTAAGGATAATGCGATCGCAAGTACGAATTGACCAGGCTACCTGCCCATAGCCCACATCTACCCCGTAAACTAGTTTAGCTCCCGCCTGCAATAGGCAATCAGTAAATCCCCCTGTAGAGATACCGCCATCTAGACAGATTCGATCCTTGATCTCAATAGGAAAAGTTGACAAGGCATGGGCTAACTTTTTACCCCCACGGGATACATAGGGGGGTTGTTCCTTAACCTCAATTTCTGCCGTAGTTTTGACTTCTGTTCCAGGCTTATCGATAATTTCTTGATTAACCTTGACCTTTCCCGCCCGAATTAAGCGTTGTGCCAAAGCTCTAGAATCGCATAACTCCAGGCTGACTAATAATTTATCTAATCGCTGCTTGCTCAAGGGTGGGTTTTAGATTATGGATAGATAAGGCATAATAATCTAATTTTATCTTTCCCTGGCAGAAGCTCTTTGATTTATCGACGGGATGAATTCGCCAAAGCTATTAAATACAATATTCTTGCGCTAGTGTGTATAGGTAAATGTGTAGACTTTAGTGTAATCATGGCAACTAACTTATCAATAGATTCTGAATTGCTAGAAGAAGCCTTGCAAATTGGTGGTTTTAGTACTAAAAAAGATACAGTTAACCAGGCACTTAAAGAATTTGTTCAAAGAAGAAAACAGCAAGAAATCATTGAATTATTTGGTAATTTTCCTAGTGACGAAGACTATGACTACAAACAAGGACGCAAATGAGTGGAGTAATTGTTGATACTTGTATTTGGTCACTCGCCTTGAGAGGTAAAGCTCCCAAAAACATCAAAGTTGCAGAAGTATTAACCACACTGATCGAAGAAAATCGCGCCAAGATAATCGGTTCCATCAGACAAGAAATTCTATCTGGCTATAGCGATCTGACTCGTTATGAAAAACTACGAAATAAACTGAAAGCATTCCCCAACGAACAAGTTATAGATTCTGATTATGAATCTGCTGCGGAATGTTCTAATATGTGCCGCAGTAAAGGGATTCAAAGATCTCACACCGATTTTCTCATTTGTGTAGTTGCGGTCAGGTTGAAGATGAAAATATACACAAGTGATCAGGACTTTATGAGATACTCAAAGCATCTTCCTATCTCTTTATATCAGGAAGACTAAAAAAGGCGATCGCCTGACTTTCTCCCGTTGCTTTTAGTGCGATCTTCTTTACAATTTCTCTTATTATCTAGCAATTCAATCAAACTTAACATGAGCAAAGTTGTCATTATTGGTTGCGGAGTTGTCGGGGCAGCGATCGCCTATGAGCTAAGTCTCAGAGAGGGATTGGATCTAACCGTAATTGATCTCAGTACTCCTGCCTCTGGCTCCACAGGTGCAGCTTTGGGAGTATTGATGGGGGTAATTAGTCATAAGAAAAAGGGACGAGCCTGGAGGTTTCGCAGTACCAGCTTAAAACGCTATCAGACTCTAATTCCTGAGATAGTCGAGCAAACAGGGCTTTCGGTTAGCGTTAATCATCAAGGCATCTTCAAGCTTTTATTTGCAGGAGATAATCTAGATAAATGGCACCAACTTCAGGAGTTTCGTGCTGCTGAAGGGTGGGAATTAGAGATTGGCGATCGCTCTTTTGTCCAGCAGCATTGTGCTTACCTAGAAAACGAAGAAATTATCGGCGCAGTCTATTCTCCCCAAGATCGGCAAATTAACCCAGTTGAATTAACCCAGGCTTTAGTTGCTGCGGCAAAGGCTAACGGAGTTAAGTTTTTGCTGGGGGTGGAGGTACTAGATTTTACTTCCCAGCAGATAAACGAATTATCAACCTGTCAATATCTATTAACTAGCAATGGTCAAATTGAAGTTGAGCAGCTAATTATCTCCGCAGGGTTGGGCTCAACTCCCCTAACTAAGGCTCTACAGCAGCAGATCCCCATCCGTCCTGTATTAGGGCAGGCAATGAGGTTAAGATTAGAGTCTCCTTTGGCGAATCCTGAGTTTCGACCTGTAGTTAGCGCCCATGATATTCATCTTGTACCCTTACAGCAGAATGAATACTGGCTGGGGGCAACCGTAGAGTTTCCTGATGAAATAGGAAAAAGCATTGCTGATACTGGGCTGTTAGAAAAGATGATGCAGCAGGCGATCGCTTTTTGTCCCCAATTGAAACAAGCTGCTATTCTCCAAACTTGGTCGGGTAAACGCCCTCGCCCTGAAGGAATTGCCGCCCCCATTATTGAGAGATTATCGGGCTACAGTAATGTATTGTTGGCAACAGCCCATTATCGTAATGGGGTCTTACTTGCTCCTGCTACTGCTTTGGAGGTAGCGCGAATGATTGCTGAGTAAGGTTTTTTATTTTAGATTAACTGCTTGATTGCCTTCTCCGAGCGATCGCATGGGGGATAATGGATCAAAAAATAGCTAATAATAAATTAAGAAGTATCATATCCCCACGGACAAAAAATATGTTTAAGCTATTTAACCTCTTCTTATCTACATTTCTGTTTCTTTTAGCCTCAGCAAATGTTTCCTTTGCTCAAGCAGGTCAAGACGAGACTAAAATCAAAAGAATTCTCCAGGAGCGAGTTGATAAATATAAAAAGAGTCCAGGAATAGTTGTAGGCATTATTAATGACCAGGGAAGCAAGGTCATTAGCTACAGTAAGGAAGGAAACAAGGCTGATGGCGATACCCTATTTGAAATTGGCTCGATCACCAAGGTTTTTACTACACTTTTGCTGGCAGATATGGCGCAGCAGGGAGAAGTCAATCTCAACGAGCCGATAGGGAAGTTCCTTCCTGCATCAGTTGAAGTTCCCTCTAAAAATAACCAAGAAATTACCCTGCTTAATCTAGCTACTCATACTTCAGGACTCCCGCGAATGCCCAATAATTTTGCTCCTGAGGATGAAGATAATCCCTATGCAGATTACACAGTGGAGCAAATGTATCAGTTTTTGTCGAATTACCCCCTGACCAGAGACGTTGGTGCTGAGTACGAATACTCTAACTTGGGTGCTGGACTGTTGGGGCATATTCTTGCCCTTAAAGCTGAAACTGATTATGAAACATTGGTACTGAAAAGCATTTGCGAGCCCGCTTAAGATGAACAGCACGGCAATTACCCTGGAGCCTGAACTTCAATCTCGTCTGATCACGGGTCATGATTGGACAGGAAATGCTGTCAAAAATTGGGATATTTCAACCCTGGCAGGGGCAGGGGCATTGCGCTCGACGGCAAACGACATGCTTAAATTTTTGGCTGCGAACCTGGAGTTAAGGGAATCTATTTTATCGTCAGCTATGGAGCAAACCCATCTCCTGCAAAACTCAACCGACATACCTGATGTGGAAATTGGGCTAGGCTGGCATGTGTTTAAAAAATATGGCACAGAAATCCTGTGGCACAACGGAGGAACTGGCGGTTATCGGAGCTTTATCGGTTTTGACAAAAATAAGAGTCTCGGCGTGGTGGTGTTATCTAATTCTACCAACGACATCGATGACATTGGTCTGCATCTGCTGGAGGAGCAATATCCACTGGCTCAGTTAGAACCTACTAAAGAACGCACCGCAATCGAATTAGACCCTGAAATTTTTGAGGCTTATGTGGGAGAGTATGATTTTGCTCCTGATATTGTGATGACCATCACCAAAGAAGAGGAAGCTTTTTATGCTCAGTTGACAGGACAGCCTAGATTCGAAATATTTCCTGAATCAGAAACAGAGTTTTTCCTAAAAGTAGTAGATGCCCAGCTAACATTTGTCAAAGATGAACAAGAGCACGTAACGCATGTGATCCTGCATCAAAATGGAATAGATCAGCAAGCAATCAAGCGGGGTGTAGAGATTGACTGGGGAGAAATGACCTTGCCTAGAGAAATCCTGGAGCAATACGTAGGCAAATATGAACTGGTGCCTGGATTCGTCATTACGATCACCAAGGAAGGTAATCGCCTGATGGCTCAGGCTACTGGGCAGCCTAAGGCGGAGATTTTTGCCGAGTCAGAAACCAAGTTCTTCTATAAGGTAGTGGACGCTCAAATTACTTTTCAAAAGGATGACAATGGTGAAGTTGTCAGCCTGGTTTTACACCAGGGGGGACAAAATCAGACGGCACAGAAAATCGACTAGGTTGCTGAGAATTTCTCATGAATTAGGTCAGCAAAAATCAGAGAGAGTTCTGGGGAACTAGATCACGGTAATTGAACTATTCAGACTAGTTGTTTTTCTGCAATTCAGGGGAACTACAAATGCAAGCCCAATAAATAACTAGTTTAAAAAAGATTATGATTGCCCAAATAAAAGACCCCTATGACTTTGAAAAAGTAATTGCCTATTACTTTGAGCAGCAAGGCTATGAAGTCATTATGCCTCCTGCCAACACTAGAGGATATGATATTGAACTCAGAAAGGATAAAAATTGCATTGCGGTGCAGGTCAAGAATCACAAGGCTAAATGCAATGTGGCACAAATTCAGAAATTTCAAAACTTTCTGGAATTACCTTTAGCAGACAAATTCAATCAAGGATGGTTTATTTCTGCCAGTGGCTATTCTAAACCAGCTCTAACTCATGTCAACGCTGAACAGCCGTTAAATTTATCTTTGGCAATTTTTCAGGGCGTTAATCAGATTGATTGGGATTATAATCAGCCATCTAATCTTTCTCTACCGAAAAATCCTCCGCCAAAACCAGTACCTCCTATCGAAGAAACTAAAACCAAGTATATTGGCGTATTTACCTGTAAAGGTGGCGTTGGCAAAACTACCGTCGCCGCCCATCTGGCTGGAGCATTTGCCTTGATGGGACACGATGTTATTCTGTTGGATTTAGATCCAGACCGCAATTTAAAAAAGCTGTTTTTGCAAGATATCGAGGATGAAGCAGGAGATGCTAGCATTTTTGTGCCTGCGGTCAAGAAAAATGAACCAGGAACAACAATTACGGTCTTAAATGCCGATCAGTGGCAGCCTGAAGATTATCCTGATGTCAAAATTATAATTTGCGACTGTTCTCCTGTTTTAGGGGAGAATGCATCATCATTAGTTGATAAGTTTGACTACTGTGTCATTCCCACAACCCTTAATCCTCTGGGAGTTAATAAACATGGCGACGTTATTGTCAGAACTTTTAAACATATCCGTCAGCGCAACTCTAAAGCGGAAATGTTTGCCCTAATTAATAATTACACTGATACTAAGAATTTTCATCAAAAAAATCAGGTGTTGTTCAGTCATTTAAAACAAAGCTTAGCCAGCTATACTTCTGCCGATTCCAAGTGCAAACTGATCGATCCAGATGCAGCGAAAGTTCGCCACAGTAACTCACTACTTTACTGGGGATATCATATTGTTGCAGGCACTCAACCTCAATTAGCGTTTAAAGAAACTGCGGGCAGAAGTTATCCCAGGACAGATTTTCTGCAACTTGCCGAATATCTAGAAGAACATACAGCAATTGATAAATTGCGTCTGCAAAAAGCATAGAAAATTTTGGCAACTAGATCACGGTAATTGAGCTATTCCTTAGCTTAAGATTTCAACTCGCGGCGTACCATCACTTTCAATCCAGATTAACTGCTTGATGCGGCAGGTTTTAGCATATTGCTTGATTGCCGCTTCTGAGCGATCTCTTAATTCTAATTCTGCCCGCTGGTTTTCCTGTCTGAGCTGATGGGCATATTTCATCGCAGTGGCATTAACTTGAGATGTGGTAGGAATCACCAAGCAATCACTACTGGGTGGCTGCTGGGGTAGGGTGTCTGCCGATAGCAAGCAGGAGTGGAGATCTTCAATGTAGAGGGAAAAGCCAATGCCAGGAGCAGTCTGTCCTTGAGGGTGATATAGTCCTAGCAGGTTATCATAACGACCACCTTCTGCCAGGATATAGGACTGATGTTCCTGAAAGCTAACCGCCTTAAAAACGATTCCCGTGTAGTAATTGAAGTTTTGTAGCAGGCTCAGATCGAGAGTCAGGGGTAGCGGCTGTGGAGAGGTGCTGTGAAGTAATTCAATTAAAGACTTGAGATTACTTACTGCCGCTTTTGCTGTCTGATCCAAGTCCATCTGAGTAATTTTACCAAGAACGTTTTCTGGCTTGCCTCTCAGGTCAAACAACATCAGGGCTTGGTCTTTTAAATCGGGACTTAAATCTAGATTTTCTAGAGTGGTGCGATCTAGATGGACAATACAGTGGCGCACCTGATGACGTATCGCTTCAGGGAACACCGCAAGTAGCGATCGCGTCAATCCCGCCTCCCCTAGCAAAATCGACCATTGAGGAATCCCTAAATCCCTTAGACACTCAGCAAGCAGCAGCATAATCTCTGCGTCCGCCAACACGCCCCCCGCAAACAGCAGCTCTACCCCCGCCTGATAAAATTCCAGTTGACGTCCATGGTGGCTCTGGGGGGTATTACGAAATACGTTAGCGCGATAACAAAGTCTTTGAGGTTCAGTATTTCCCGCCATCCTAGTTACCGCTGCACGGGCAATAGATGCCGTGACTTCGGGACGTAACCCCAAGGAGTTTCCGCCATGGTTACGGAGTTGGATTACCGTTTCTGGTCGAATTGCTCCCCCTGCGGTTAGAGTATCAAGCCACTCTAGGGTAGAAGTAACGATACGCTGATAACCCCAAGTTTGAAACTGATGTTGAAGGCGATCATTAATCCAGCCCTTTTGCTCTACTTCTAAGGGTAGTAAATCTCTGGCTCCCGCAGGTGGTTGATATATCATTTCTATAAGTTACAACAGCTAACAGCGCGGAATCACATCTTCATTCAGCAGCGCTGGTGTTATCTTACTTTTTTTTCGCCCCAAAAAATCCACTAAAGAAGCCGCTTGGGGCTGGTTTGTTGTTTTTGCCGTTAGATTTACCTGTAGAATCAGGATTTGATCTTTTTGATTTCTGATTCTGCCCCATCATCCTATCCAGTGCCTTTTTGGTATCCATCACTACTTGGTTATGAGGAGCAGCTTTATAAGCTTTGGCAATATGGACTTTTGCCATGGTAATTTGTTTTTTATGTAGATAGGCTTTGCCCATGACTCCATGAGCTAAACCATGATTGGGATCAATACGCAGGGCATCTTTTAATTCAGTAATTGCACGATCAAATTCGCCTTTTGAGATGTATTGCTGGGCGCGATTGACAAATGCTGTCACTCTTGATTCCGTTGTGGGCTCTTCTGGCACACTAGAAGTCTTGGCTGGAGAGGCTTTTTGTGCCTTAACGGCGGATTTATTCTTAGGTTTGGCGGCGGGAACTTGGTTAATTTGACGATTAACTCCGCGATCGCCCTTAAGCATCAGGTAAATTAGGTTTAGCTCGCTAATTGACCCAATTATTTGATTTAATGTCTGAAGATCTTGATATTGTTCAACTACCAGCTTTTTTAACAGCTTAGGATAGATTAATTCGGGGCTTTCCTTAGCTTTTAGTAGTTCCTGCGCCAGAGGATTTTTAACGGTAATTTTTTCCTTATTCTCAGCTAAACGTTTGCCAACTTGAACTAGTACTAATTGATGTTCAGCAAATGCAGTTTTACGGGATAAATTTTCATAGGCAGGATTAACTAGCTTGGATAAGATTTGCCCTGCTTGCTTTTTTTTTGCCTGATCAGAACGACATTTATCTGGATGAAGCTGCTGTGCAATTTTTAAATATCGTAAGCGAATTTGTTTTGGTTCGGCATCTATTGACATACCCAATATTGCATGATGATCTGTAATATTGAGCTTAAAAAGTCCGTGTTTAATCACAAAATCCATACTATAGATAGAAAATAAACTATCAGCAAACAACAGATCTTTTCCGAGGAAATATCAATCAAGATAGTAGCTGTTTATCTATAGTGCCCTGAACTTAGTCAGAACTAACATTTTTGGGGAATCCAGAGCACCCAGAGGATTTGGCTAAATGAAAAAATTTTATATCCAGATTCAACATTCCTGATTTAACCGATGTGATCAAATGGCTATTTGAAATCATTAAATTTCATTAGTTCTCATGCTACTTGAGAAATGCATTGGTAGTGTAGATGGTTAACATAATTATTTGTGAATGGCAGTAATCAGAGCTAATTGTTGAAGCAATTCTCCTCAATATAGTTAAGAGATCTGATACGTTTTTGATCTCGGTCATAAACTATAGATAAAGAAATTATTATTCTTCATGAAGATTATCCATAATGTCTAGGCAATTAAAAAATAACTATTAATAATATCGATAAGACAACTTTTAAATTTTTAGATACACAAGTCGTCTTGGTAATTATTTTCTCACTTTAAATTGCATTAATGTGAAATATGAGCAGCTTTTCTGTAAGCAGCTAGGTTTTAGCGTAATTTATTTCTCAATAAAACACTTCTTTAGATTCAGCAATCAAGCTTACTTAAAGCTATTAAACCATGACAAATAATAATCTTATAATCAATAACTCAGAGCAAGATTTCTTTAATCCTGCTATTAACTCTTTCCAGGAAAAACACAACTATGATTCTGCTGTAGGCAAATCATTTAATAATCAACAACCAGCAATTTCCTCTCAAGAAATTATCTTTATTGATTCTGCCGTTGCCGATTATCAAACCTTAATTGATAATTTAATCGAACCTATTGACGTGATTCTCCTCGATGGTCAACGGGATGGCATCATTCAAATTACCGAATCACTGCAACAATATCAAGATCTAACAGCAATCCATATCGTCTCTCACGGGGACATGGGAGAACTTAGCCTTGGTGACTCCCTTCTTAACCACAGTAGCCTCAATAGCTACCAAGATTCCCTCACCCGCTGGCGGGATTCCATGACAGAACTGGGAGATATCTTGCTCTATGGCTGTAACGTGGCTGGCAACCCTGATGGTGAAGAATTTGTCGAGTCCCTAAGTCAGTATACAGCCGCAGATATTCTCGCCTCAAAGGATTTAACTGGTAGCGCCAATTTAGGAGGGGACTGGGATTTAGAGTATGCCGTGGGGGAGATTGAATCAGAGATTATCTTTGAAGAAGATCTGGCGTTTAGCTATGAGCAAGTCCTCTTTGATTTTGATTTTAATTTTCGTGATGATGATAACGATATCCAAAATAGGTTTCTTACGGGTAATTATGGTACCTATAGCTTCTATAGCGGAGGGTCTTTAAATCGCTTTGAATCTAATCTCGACAATTTCAACTTTGATTCCCAAAATATCGGACTATATTACCCAACCTCAGGCTTGGAATTCGCCAGCACCTTTAGTTTTTCTAATCCCGAGTTTAATTCTCGCCTACTTGATTTTTCCCCCACTAAAGTCAATTTTAATGCCACTGATTTCGATTTTAGCTCCTTAAGTCTCGCCACCAACTCTATTTCTTTTCAATTTGAGCCCGCCAAATTTAACGCGATCGCCGCGCAGCTAAATCTATTTACCCGAGTTGACTCTCCCAGTGAGTTTAAATTGGAATTTGCCGACTATAATTTCGACTTTGACTCTCTGTTTTCCTTTGAATCTGATCAGGTCACTATCGGCACTACTAGTTCTAACACCATTACTTTTGACTATGAACCTGGTTCATTTAATTTTACTGGGGGTGAACTGTTCCGCGCCAATGCTAATTTATTTGAATACAAGTTTTTGGACGGCGAGATTTCTTTGATTAATGGAGATATCCCCTTTGTGGAATATAATGCCAGTGATTTTCGGGCTCTGGAATATGCTTTTGTGGGGGATGAACTATTCGATCCTGAGTATTATCTGGCTACTAATGCCATCTCAGGGGACAGCAATCCTTTCACTCATTACATTGAAAATGGCTATCTAGCTGGTCGTAATCCTAATGCTTTATTTGATGTTGATTATTACATAGAGCAAAATCCTGATGTCAGAATTGCGGGGATTGATCCTTTAACTCATTATGCCAAGTTTGGTTATGCCGAGAATCATCTCAATCGAGATCCCAACTCAGTATTTGATACTTCCTATTACAATCAAAATAACCCTGATGTCGTCGCAGCTGATATTTCAGGATTGCTGCATTACATCACTTTTGGAAATGGAGAAAATCTGGAAAGTAGAGATCCTAACTCGGCTTTCGATAATTCTTACTACAATCAATTGAATCCTGATGTAGCTCAATCGGGCATGACTGCGCTGGAGCACTATTTGGAATTCGGCTGGAAAGAAAGTCGTCCTGGTGAGCATAATTATAATCCCAACCGTAATCCGAATGCTTTTCTCAATTCAACGGATTATTTTATTCTCAACAATGATGTTCTCATTGCTTCTTATCAATTAGACTCGGCGAATCCCCTACAGCACTGGTTGGAGTTTGGTTTTTCTGAAAACAGGTTAACTCATAGAATCTTTGATTCGCCAAATGTACTAAAGTTCACTAAAACTATTACTCCGAAATCTAACCCTCAGGATATATCAGAACTCACGCAAGCTTTTAGGAATGAGGGATATAGCCTGAGTATTAATAATGGCAGTAGCTTTGAAATTAGAGAATTAGATTCTGGTAATGATTCATCCAGCACTGCCACGGCGATACTATCTACAACTTTTATTGGTGGAACACCATCATTAGAAAATTCTATAGATAGCAATGAATTTGATCTGCAATTTAATTTTAACGAAAATTCTAATAATTTCCCCC
>JBCBIE010000027.1:0-69348 GCA_038524995.1 Cyanobacteria bacterium J06621_8 | reverse complement strand
TAAAAATATAGCCATCGAACTATAGGTTAAGACATCTTTGAGTCTCTTTGCGCCTTTGTCCCCATATATGACGGGGATAAACGACTTTGCGTGAGACTTTTTTAATCGTCCTAATCTTTACTTCGACTGCTATACCAAAAAAAAGAGCGGCAGCTAACCACTTTCTGAGATAAGCGTGCCCTAATCCAGGAATAAACCCAGATAAGAAAACAGCTAGCCAAGGATCTTTAGTTTGTTTTCGGGTTGATTCAAATTCTGGGGAATTTACGCTTTTTGCCGAAAAATAGGCATCAAGCCAACTCCAGAGGGGTAAAAATAGAAAAGCGATAATCAAGTAAGCAATCCCAGTTAGAGGATTATGATTAGAATCCAGGGTAAGCCACCCCCCAGCTGCAATTAAGAGAATATAGCTGAACAGCATCAAATAACCCTTGAACATTTTTCCCGCATAAATTTGTCCGATTCCTGGTATGACAGTCGAAGCTAAGGTTAAGACAGTTAATTTTATCTCTCGCAAAGACGTTTATCCCCGTCGTATATGGGGGCAGAGACGCAAAGAATTCTATACAATGTCCTAATCTATAGTTCGGTTGCTATAAAAGTAGAGACAAATTAACGGTAAGCCACTGTTCTTTGTTGCTGGCTTCGTCCCTCAAATTATTCAGGGGCATAGATTCATAACAAAAAACAAGACAATAAGAGCATTTGGGTAAAATGACATTTTAAGTGAATAGAGTAGCTTTAATCTTAGCTACGGCTAAACAGCGAAGCCCCTTAACTAATCCCTTGGATTTGCATGACGATTGAGGTCATATCATCACCACAGTTTTGGTTAGCACCGCTAAATTGCTTCACCTGAGTAAAAATGTGATCCAGAATTTCATCGGGAGTTTCTAGGTGTTGACAAGCCCATTTAAAACTGAGACAAAGATTATCCTCATCAAAGCGATCGCCGTTTTCATTAGCGGCATCGGTAAAGCCGTCGGTGTAATAAATAATCGTATCTCCAGGGGCTAATTGCACCGTAGCGTCCTCATACTCAGACTCCATATCCAGTCCAATCAACATCCCCCAACTATCTAACTTTTCGAGAGTATTACTAGCCTTGCGCCACAGCAGAGGAGGATTATGTGCCGCATTAGTAAAGGACAGGGTTTGCCGTTTGGGGTCATATTCCGAATAAAACATGCTCACAAAACGGTGAGAATTTTCCAGATCGGCATACATTACTCGGTTGAGGTGACGCATGATTTGAGCAGGGGAATGGCGGTTTAGCACTTCAGCCCGCAACATACCTCTGGTCATAGTCATAATCAGTCCTGCGGGGACTCCCTTGCCCATAACGTCCCCGATCACGATGCTCCAGGGAACATCAGAGCCAATTTCCGACTGGCTATTTTCTAATCGATCATAGTTAGTGGGAATAAAATCATAATAGTCGCCACCGACGCGGTTAGCAGTTTCACACTTAGCGGCAATACTTAAGCCTTTGATTTGCGGGCACTTACTAGGCAATAGCCTAAGCTGGATCTCGGAAGCAATTTCCAGTTCACGATCCTGTCTTTCCTTAGAGCGTAATTCCACCGTTAACTCATGATTGGCGATCGCCACTGCGGTTTGGTCGGCTACTAGCTGAGTTAACTTACGTTTGGTGGGTGTCCAGGAATATTCTAACTCCGTACTAAAAACGTAAAGGCGACCCTGCTCGACATTCTTAACCAAAATTGGCGTGCCAAAGAATTGTACGGAATCTAAACCTTGGCTAATTTTTTCATCAAGAATTTCTGATAGTTGAGAGGAGGTATTAATCACCTTCAGAGTATCTAGCTGAGATTGATTAATCTGATAACTTACTCCCTCAAAAAGATTGCCGATCTCGAACCCAAGTTTACTATCTTGGCAATGTAACTGTTCTAAATAAACTTTGTTGTTCCTGTATAGTATTAAGGCTCCACCAACAGAATCAGTAACCCTAGCCGCCATCAAAGGAGTCAATTCCAAAAATTGGTTCAGATTACTAAAGCTACGCAGGGCAAACCCCAAAGAACTAAGTAAATCTTGAATTTTATGTTGTTCCCTTTGCAGGTTAGCCACTAGTTCCTTGAGCGCCACAACGGGGTTAGAATTCTCCGACGAAGAGTTACTAACACTATTGCTGTCTTGAGAGGGATGGCTATGAGAAGATACGACAGTCATTGCCTCTACAAATTTAGACATTGTTTTTTTAGTTCATCAGTCACAAATCAGGTTCGAGATTCAGTAATACTAAAATATTCAATCAAATAGGTTAAAAATAAATTTTATACCTAGCTAATCGATAAACATCTGGAAAAATTAGCTGTCAGATGATTTTAATAATTTACTTGCCAAAATATTGGTTGATTAATAATAACCTGAAATAGCTAATACGCCAATAAACTGTGGCAAGAATCTTAAATTCACTATCTTAATATCAACTATTGCTCTAACAATAGCCAAAATTATGTGGTTTAGTTAACCATTAAGTAAAGCTTCCACAAATTCATAGCTAGAAAAAGGACGTAAGTCCTCGATCCCTTCTCCAGCACCAACAAAGCGAATTGGCAAATTTAGCTGTTGAGTTATGGCTAAGGCTACACCACCCTTGGCACTACCGTCAAGCTTAGTTAAAACCACGCCGCTGAGGTTTGCCGCTTCAGAAAATACCTGAGCCTGTCGTAACCCATTTTGCCCCAGGGTGGCATCCAAGACCAGCAGTGATTCCACTTTGGCATCGGGTGCTTTTTTGTCAATAATGCGACGAATTTTGCTTAATTCGTTCATCAAGTTTTGCTTATTCTGCAGTCTTCCTGCGGTGTCTACCAGCAATAGCTCCGTATTTTTAGCTTGAGCAGCAGCAATAGCATCAAACACCACCGCCGCAGGATCGGTATTTTGCCCAGGGTTAGCAATGACCTGAGTGTTGGTACGCTCCCCCCAAACCTTGACCTGCTGCACCGCCGCCGCCCGAAAAGTATCCGCTGCGGCAATCACACAGCTATAGCCAGACTTTTGCGCTAGGTTAGCCAATTTACCGATGGTGGTAGTTTTGCCTGCGCCATTAACGCCCGTCAGCAGCCAAATATTAAACTGCTCTTTTTCGGGCACAAAAGCCTGTTCTTCTTGCTGTGCAAGGGGTTGGTCAAGAATGTTTTGCAAAATCGTCTTCAGATAGGCGATCGCTTGTTCAGGAGGTAATGCCTCAGATTTAAGCTTTGTTTGGAGGGTCTCAATAATATAATCAGTCGCCTCAATACCCACATCTGCCTGAAGTAGGAGACTTTCAATCTCCATTACCGCAGCCTCATTCAGAGGACCTTTGCCGACAACAGACTTGAGTTGATTAACTAGCCCAATCCGAGTTTTACCCAATCCCTGGCGGAGTTTAGTCAGCCAGCTAATTTCTTCTTCCGAAACATCTTCGGCACTACGTCCACTTTTAGCGAGAACCTGAGATGACCAGATAAAGTCTTCGTCCAGCTCTTCGACTTCTGGCTCTGGTTCTGGGGCTGGCTCTTCTTCTGGAGTAGTTTCGATTGCCGTTTCTTTGAGCTTGGCTAACCCTTGAGATTTTTTCATCCAGGCGGGACCTTTCGCCACCACAGGCTCAGACTCGGCTGCGGTCGAATCTTCCTTTGGAGCCTCAACTTCTACTTCGGGTTCTTCTGCTACTATAGGTTCTTCTGCTACCGTGGTTAACTCTTCTGAAGTAGCTGCTTCAAGAGATGATGATTCTTGCTCAACAGTTTCTGGTTCATCCTGAACCTCTGATTCCGCTGTCGCCTGTCCCTTGCGCTCCTGAATATTCTTGTAGGCAGCCTTAGCAAATGCCAGGTAATCCAGTTGCTCTTCTTCTTCTGTGGTTGATGAATCAGGGGTTTCTGGAGTTGCTGAAGGCTGAGTTTCTGGGGCAGGGGACTTTTGCTTTGCTTTTTCGTTACGGCGGAACCAATTAAACATTATGTAAGAGGGGAAATAAGCCTACTGTTATTAATTTTATAGATAATACCAAGGTTGGCTCTAAATTTATTTTGGTTCTGGGTGGTAATTACACTACATCTAGGTTCGATGAGATATCATGACTTCAATAATTAGCAGCATAAATTCATGGTTTCTCTCTTTAAGTGGTCGATCGCCGATTGGCACGAACTGGTAGAATCTGGAGTGCTATCGGAGCGTCGAGTGGAATTATTGGAGGGAGAGATTGTCGAAATAAGTCCAGAAGAACCAATGCATTCTTCAACCAATTATTTAGTAGTTGAATATTTGAAAGAACTTTTACGGGGTAGTGCAATCGTTAGAGAAGCCCATCCCGTTACTTTAGATAACTCAGAACCTGAGCCAGATATCGCTATAGTTGCCACTCCCTACACCAACTACTTTACTCGGCATCCCTACTCACAGGATATTTATTGGCTGGTGGAGATATCAAACAAAAGTCTGAAATCAGATTTAGAAATCAAGTCCATTACCTATGCTCGTAACGGCATTTTAGAGTATTGGGTTATCGATCTGCTCAACAAGCAGCTGATCGTTCATACCCAGCCAGCTAGTAACTCATACACAACAATTCAGCATTTGACTACTGGCACAGTTTCGCCCCAGGCTTTTCCTAATCTGGCGATCGCCTTAGAGCGACTATTGCTGTTTTAAATACTCTCTGGAATAACCCGCTCTAGTCTAGCTCCCAAACCCCGCAGCTTACCCTCGATATTTTCATATCCCCGATCCAAATGATGTAAACCACGAACGGTAGTCTTCCCTTCCGCCGCCAAACCTGCTAAAACCAATGCCGCCGAAGCCCTAAGATCCGTTGCCATTACTGGGGCTCCTGAGATTGAGGGGACTCCCTGAACAATGGCATGATGTCCCTTAACACGAATGTTGGTGCCCATACGCTGAAGTTCTGCCACATGACGCAGGCGGTTTTCAAACACGGTTTCACTGATGACGCTATTGCCTTTACTGATGCTCAATAAAGCAGTAAATTGCGCCTGCATATCTGTCGGGAATCCTGGATAGGGAAGGGTTTCGATATCAGTTCCCCGCAACTCTCCAGGGATAATATGGAGCCGTTTGGACTCAATTTTACCGCCAAAAAAACGCGGCTTAGTTTGCGGTTCATCTTCAATGATGACCTGACAGCCAATTTCATTTAACTTGGCAATGATCGGGGCTAAATGTTCGGGAATTACGGAACTGAGAGTAATTTCGGAATGAGTAATTGCTCCTGCCACTAAAAACGTTCCTGCTTCAATGCGATCGGGAATTACATGGTAATCGACAGCCTTTAAATCTCTAGTCCCCTCAATAGTAATAGTATTAGTTCCCGCTCCGTTGATGGTTGCCCCCATCTTGCAACAAAAATTCGCCAGATCGACAATTTCAGGCTCTTGTGCCGCATTCTCAATCTTAGTTGTTCCTGTGGCTAAGGTTGCTGCCATCAAAATTGTTTCTGTGGCACCGACACTGGGGTAATCTAGATAAATATTGGCTCCCTGAAGCCTTCGGTTGCTGCCTAGCAGTTCAGCATGAACTATGCCGTCTTCGATGGAGACATTAGCCCCCATCGCCTCTAATCCTCTTACATGGAGATCTACTGGTCTGGCACCAATAGCACACCCGCCAGGCAAAGGAACTCTGGCTGTGCCCAATCTAGTCAGCAGGGGACCGATTACAAAAAAACTGGCTCTTAACTGCGAAACTACGTCATAGGGAGCTTCTGTTGGATTTAGGTTGCGGGAATCAATTTCTAAGACAGAACCATCCTGATTTAACTTGACGCCCAAAGCAGTTAGAATCTGCCCCATACGTCTAATGTCAACTAAATTAGGGACATTCCGTAAGGTAGAAATACCAGGACAGAGGATTGCCCCAGCCATCAGGACTAGAGCGGAATTTTTGGCTCCGCTAATATTGACGTTGCCTCGCAAAGAAGTGCGTCCCCAAATTTCCAGTACTGCTGGAGATTCTTCGGTGCTCACTTGGATTTTAGGTAGTTTAGAGATAGAGTTAATGGCTTGAACCTCTTGTGAATAAATATATCAATTTGAACGTTTGAGCCGTAAAGTGAAAATATATGTTCTAGGTATCTACCTAGCCGATGGGGATTCTCTTGGGATAAGCCAGATTTTCCAACCCCGAAGTTTGACATTACGTATAAGGGTCAATCATAATGAGATCCTGTCAATATAATTTTGCTGCGGAACTGGCGGAATTGGTAGACGCGCTAGATTCAGATTCTAGTGTTTGCTTAAAACATTCGGGTTCAAGTCCCGAGTTCCGCATCACGAAGCAACCAAAAGTATTACTTTCGACCGTGCTATTCGTCAATAGTCAGCATGGAAAATATTATTTTAACTAGCATCAAGAATCCTCTGATTAAACAAGTCCGCAGGCTACATCAGTCGAAGGAACGAGCCAAGCAAAATCTGCTCTTGATTGAAGGAACTAATTTACTAGAAGCAGCCTGTGATGCTGATTATAAGCTAGATATTATTTTTTCCACAGCTTCGTGGCGCGCTAACCATCAGCTATTGTGTCAAGCTTTAGAGGCAAAAAATTTTAAAATCCAGGAAGTCAGTACTGATGTTCTTAAAGCGATCGCCACGACGGTTAATCCTGATGGAGTTGTGGCGATCGCTCCTCGTCCTGATGCACTCCAGCAAACCCGCAAGATAGAAAGACTAGGTATTGCTTTTGAAGTATTGCAAGATCCAGGTAATTTAGGCTCGGCAGTTCGTACTGCGGCGGCGGCGGAAGTTGAGGGGATTTGGCTGAGTCCCCATAGCGTTGATATTTATAGTCCGAAGGTCTTACGGGCTAGCGCAGGACAGTGGTTTAATGTTTCCCTGTATGAGTCGCAAAATCTCATGGAGTTGATTCTAGAGCAGCAGCAGCAAGGAGTACAGATTATTGCTACTTCTTCTCGGGCAGATAAAACCTACTGGGAGGTTGATTATACTCTTCCCAGTTTAATTTTATTGGGTAATGAGAAGGCGGGATTATCTCCTGAGTTAATGGAATCTGCTGATGTTCAGGTCACAATCCCTTTGGGAAACAACGTTGAATCCCTCAATGTTTCCGTGGCAGCAGCTTTAATGTTATATGAGGCTAAAAGACAGTTAAGTAAGTTGATATGAATTAAGGTTAATTGTCCAAGGCTGTTAGTAGTTAATAGTTAATTTTTAAATGTCATTAGAAATTATTCTTCCCCTTGCAGCAGCAATTATTTTATTAGTTTTATTGGTTTGGATTATTAGAGTTTTTCAAGTAACTTTTAAAACGATAGTCATTTTGCTGATTATTTTATTACTATTACAATTCCTATTTGGAATTAAACTTCAAGATATTATGCAGGAAATGCTAGCGATAGTAGAGCGCATTGTAGAATTAATTACAGACAATTAACATTCTTAGTGCCAAGAAGCCAAAAGCTAATGGTTATAAGACTTGATGCATAACAGCTTCTTAGTTTTGGTTTTCCAGTGCGTCGGCGACTTTTGCTAATACATTGATTTTGCCTGCTTGATTGTTCTGCCAAGATAGATATGTTTTCTGCGGTTTTAACTCGATCTTCATTTAATCCTTTTAAGACTTCATACATCACTGCTCTATCTCTAGCTAATTCCAATGTATTTTGTGCTAGTTCGCTACATATATTGTAAAGCGCGTTAGTTTCTCTACGACTTTCGGCGATCGCATTACTATTAGCTTCAATTACTTTTGCATTAGAGCGTAAAATCGCTGCTATTTCTTCGGAGTTAATTGTTCTGAAACTTGCTTTATAGATAGCCGATACGAGCTTATTACACTAGCGATAACAGGGAATAACAATTACTGTTATTAGGTTTACTGTGACTCTCTTAATGATTTAACAGCACTAAGGCGATCGCAGCATGAGCCAAACTGATCCTAAAATTGACACAATATATAAAATTTTATATATTCAAGAAAACGGACTAAAATCACGACACACTAGATATGGCACTTAAATTTTATGAGAGTCCCTTTCACGCAACAGAGACACCTGAAGCAGCCAGTACATCTGTTTTAAAAGCAGATCTAACTATAATGATCAGAGATATTATCGAGCAAGAAGGTTGGACGCAAAAAGAAGCGGCAAAAAAACTAGGTGTTACTCAACCTCGTATCTCCGATGTAGTTAATGGCAAAATTGATAAATTTACCTTAGATGTACTTTTCTCTATGTTAGATAAGTTAGGATTTAGGTCAAAATTTACTTTCGGCAACACAGAAGAAGCATCAATTAAGATTCAGAAAGAGCCTACTAAAGTTTAATTATTGCTTCTTCTTCATTTTTGCCAGTTCAGATTGCAATTCCTTATATCTTTGTTTTAGGGTTTTCATTGCTTGTTTATCAACCCCATTAGTTGTTTTGGTAAAAGAATGTAGGACAATAACAGTATTCATAAATTTAGCTATATACACGCATCTAAAAGCAGGACTGCCGTTAATTTTCAGTTCAATTACTCCAGCCCCGATACTTTTCAACGGCTTTATGGGCAAAAACGGTTTTTTATCGCCCTGCAATGCTCTTAAGCTAGTACCAAATTCCTGTTGAACCTCTTTGGGCAAAGCCTTGTATTCTCTTTCTGCTGCATCGCTGACAAAAGCAAACTGCTTCATCTATGTTTTTTAATTCGTCGATAAAAGTTTGAGCGTGTTTAAGAATGTTCCCCTGTTCCCAGTATTAGATTCGTAACCCCTTTGACCGTCAATAGTTTAACTCCTGTTCGAGTTCTTCTGGAGAATAGTCAACTACGGGAACGCCCAACTTACCTAGCAGTTCGATAAAGGTAGATTTAGAATAACCCGCTAAATCTGCCGCTTGTCCGACAGAAAGCTTGCCCGTTTCAAATAGTTTGACCATCAACAGCAGCCGAGCTTCTTCTACTGAAATGTCTTGAGGAAGTTGTACTTCTAGGGCGTTCATTATTAATGGAGATTTCTAGATACCAAGGCGATCTTAGCCTGCTCTGAAGACAAGATGCCTTAATCATTAAGTTAATTCAGCATCATTAAAGCGATCGCCGCATAAGTCAAACTTATCACAGGCGGTAATTGAGTCCATTTTTACCAGTTGGATTTCTGATAGGGCGATCGTCCATTATTTGGCTCACAACATATCTTAATAAACTACAATTAAGCATTAGGAAAAAATTTAAAACTGAGATAATTTAATTTCAATACCTATTTGAATCAATGGCTTTTTCTAGATTTTCAAGAACATCTTTTACTGTTTGATTATTATCTTTTTTTGCAATCACAATTGCTTCAAAAGAATTAATAGGAGTTGAATATGATTTATAGTAATCATTTCCTAAATTAATCAAGTTAAGCAAAACACCTCCTATTCTGGTGATACACAACTTTGAACTAAAGCTATCTATATTTTTGCCAATTAAACCTAAACTAATTAAATTATCCGTATAGTGCTTAAACATAGCAAATTTATTTTCTTGTTCTTCTGTAGCATCGAGGGAAACATAAGAAGATAAATAATCAGTTATTTGTTTATGTTTATCTTCAAAGCTCTGACGTTTTTCAATAAAAATTTTATATTCTTCTTCTTTTCTTATATCTTGTCCTTGAGATCCAATATAATGACTAGTATTCCATTGAAAATATTGTAACAATATTACTTCAACATCATTGATTTTTTCTAAGATAGATAATAAGCGTTTAGTTTGAAGATGCTCTATTTGTTTATCAGTTAAGCTTTTTTCAAGGATAGAAGCCAAATATTCTAGCCTTTCATCACTTAATGATCTTACTGTCTGATGAATCACATCCTCAAAGATATCAATAAATTCAGGAGAATTAAATTTCTCTTCTAATTCCTCAGAAGCCATATTGAATTCTTTAGAGGCTAATAACCTAACTAACTTCTCAACTCGCTCCAGTCTTTGTTCAGGAATAGTAACGTTAAATAATTCAACAGCTAGCGAACCAAAAGGCACATATAACCCTACTAAACCTTTCAAGGTAGCAACGCTATATTTCTTTAAATTATCCATGGCTGTCATAGCTTTCACCTAAAAACATAAATTTCACCAATTAGTATAGTATTTATTTACTATTTATTGTCTAATCTTTTTAGTGCGGTTAGCATAAAGTGAATTTTAATTAAAATCAGGAGCTTGAAATAAAATGTATTCAAAAGAAAAAATCCATAAACTATGTAAGTGCGCTGTAGAAAATCGTTTGATATACGGTTGCGGAGATTCTGTTACGTGGGAAACGTTAGATCCAACAACAGAAACTATTAGACAACCTCAAGCGAAGCCTTGGGAAGTTCAAACTGTCGTACATCAGCAGAGTGAATATTATGAAGATGAGGAGATGGTTATTTATCTAACTAAGCTATTAGCAGACAATAATATTAATTGTCCTTAAAATAATTATTTGACTTCTTTTTATAGCCCTAACCTCTTCCTCACACCTTGAACACTCCCCAACTGTCTTAGCGCCATACCAGCAACTAGACAAACACCAGCAGTAATATAAAGACCTTTGTTGCCCGTTACCATAGCCAAGTTAGAGTTGTTCAGCTTACGTAATCTTTAAAATATTCATAAGGTTTGTTTAAGTTACTGTCAAGGGCGATTGAATCTCTAATGGTATTAGACTATTAACTGCTTAGATGATAGAGCGGAAACTGAAATGATATAAATGCTGTAGAAATGCCTGTTTATTTATATTGGGGAGAAGATGATTTTGCGATCGCCAAAGCTGTCGCTCAATTACAGGATAAGGTCATAGATCCTAGCTGGGTGCAGTTTAATTTTCATCAACTAGCGGGGGATTCTGCTGAGGCTATTATTGAAGGCTTAAATCAAGTTATGACTCCTGTGTTTGGCATGGGGGAGCGCATGGTGTGGTTAGCAAATACTAATCTTTGTCAGCAAAAGCCCGCTAATGATACCTTGCGGGAGTTAGAGCGTACTTTAACCGCAATTCCCACAACATCTCACTTGTTGCTGACGACGAATAAAAAGCCTGACGGTAGATTAGGTTCAACTAAACTTTTACGTCAACACGCTGAAGTACGAGAGTTTAGTCTGATTCCTCCCTGGAAGACGGATCTGATTGTGGCACAGGTTAAACAGGCGGCGCAGCAGATGCAGCTTAAGTTAACTCCCCAAGCCATGAATTTACTGGCAGATTCCGTGGGAAATAACACTCGGCTGCTATGGAATGAGCTGGAAAAACTGGCTACTTACTGGGGAGATAATAATCGAGCTTTGGATGAAGGGACGGTTTCACAGCTCGTATTGTGCAATACTCAAAATACCCTTCAGCTTGCGGCTGCTATTAGAGAAGGTAAGACTGCTAAGGCTTTAGGACTTGTTACCGATCTAATTAACCGTAATGAGCCTGCTCTAAAAATTGTAGCGACTTTAGTGGGGCAGTTTCGCACCTGGACTATTGTAAGATTGATGCAGCAATCAGGATCAAGAGACAAAAAAGCGATCGCTTCAGCAGCGGGAATTAATAACCCTAATCGTCTGTATTTTATTGATAAGGAAATTCAGGGGGTTACTGGCGAACAACTTCTGGCAACTCTGCCTCAACTTCTGGAATTGGAATCTGGCTTGAAGTCAGGAGCTTCCCCTTTGACTATATTACAAACTAAAGTTATTGAGTTGTGTTTAATCTTTCAGTAGTAACTATTTGAAGTTAGTAGTTAGTGGGTAGTAGGTAGTGGGCAACTATCAAAATCGTTTGGTTTTCTATTGAGAATTACCATACCCCACTACCTCATGATCCAAACGGGTATTTTTTGGTCAATAGTTCAGTCTTTACAGATGTAAATACTTGGCTTCTGCTTCCAACTGCTTAACGAGTTTATCGTTGCCACTGGCTCTTGCGGCTGACAAACGGCTGTTTAAGCTTTTTCTCATGCTTTCCTTGTGGCTAAGATGAGCATTTTTTAACATTTCTTGACGTTTATTGTTCATGATGGACTGTTTATTTAAAATAAAAATGCATAAAGAGTGGATATATAAGATAACACTTTTTAACAGATAAGGTTGCCTAATCACAGATTCTTCATCAAAAATAGATAATTAAAATCTAAATTAAGATGAAGTCTTCTAAATTAATTACGCTGTTAACTGATTTTGGCGATCGCGATGTTTACGTAGGAGTAATGAAGGGAGTAATTGCTAACCTTGCTTCCCAGGCAAAAATCATTGATCTTACCCATCAAATTCCGCCCCAGAATTTACTAGCAGCTAGATTTGCCTTAATGAATGCTTATCCCTATTTTCCCCGTGATACGATACACGTTGCGGTGGTTGATCCAGGAGTAGGCAGTAATCGCCGAGGAATCGCTCTAAAGTTAAAGCAGGGCTATCTAGTTTGTCCCGATAACGGCTTGTGTAGCGGAATCTTAGATCAGGCGATCGCCGTTGTAGAGTTAAATAACCCAGAATACTGGCGAGTGCCTAACCCAAGCAATACTTTTCATGGTCGAGATATTTTTGCCCCTGTAGCTTCACATCTTGCCCAGGGAATTCCTTTGAATAACCTTGGTTCAGCAATTGAATTAGTAAGTTTAGTCAGGCTTGATTTACCTAAAATAGAAATTAATCAGAAAGAAATCAGGGGCTATATTCAAGACATTGATCGTTTTGGTAATCTAATTACCAACATTCCCAGTAATTTAGTTACAGCTCAATCTTGGCAAATAATTATTAAAGATGTTGAAATAAAATCTACTAAAACCTACAGTAATGTCAACCAGGGAGAATTAGTCACCCTGATTGGTAGCCACGGCTGGGTAGAAATTGCCCTTAATGGCGGTAGCGCCGCTGAGAAGCTTCAGCTTACTTGGCAGAATCAAGTCCAGTTAATAATTCAATAATTAGTCCATATCGAAACTATGATTGCTCTTTTAGATCGAGAACCACAAACTTATCAAGGACAGTTCGGAGAATTTACTATCAACAAACAGGATCGCCTAGAGGTGATTATTTATCGTGGAGGATTAGTATTAGCGGCGGGTAGCTTTGCGATCGCCTGTAATCTCTTGTTTGCTCAAGGACAAGCCGCACTACCAGCTATTACTCCTTTATTCGCCTTGTTTACCCTGGGTTTAGGGGCTAGCCTCTACTTTATTCATATCTACATGAAGCCCTTACACCGACTGCTGCAAGCCTTTTGGCTAGTTGGCACCATCAGCAGTGTGGCGATCGCAATCTACAGTAAACAACCCCTAGCACTATATATTTACGAACATCCTCTAACCCTATTCGGCACTGGTTTTACTTTTGCTGCACTCACAGGCATTTATTTTAAAGAAGCTTTTTGTTTCAATCGCCTAGAAACTAAAATCTTAACCCCCATAGTTCCTATCTTATTATTAGGACATATGACACATTTGATTCCTGTCTCCATGGAACAAGCATTGCTAGGGATTTGGTCTCTTGGCTTTAGCGTATTTGCAATTCGCAAAATGATTCAGGAAATCGATCCCGATATTGGCGACAAGTCTGTCTTCGCTTATTTAAAAGAGCAAAATGCTAAGTAAATAGAGCTAGCCTGGGGATAGGATAGCTATCGCTTGGAATAGCCATTAGCCATTCGCTTTTTAGATATTTGGCTTTTTACCAATCTAAGTACTCGTTACTTATGACTTTTTACTAATTACTTGCTATCTGCTGATAGGGAGTTAAGAATAACTCTTTCTCGGCTAATCTCCGTCTAGTCAAACCTGGAAAAGGAATTAGCCTGCCACCTTTTTGAGCTTTATTCCAGCGAGGAAATTCCTGAGCAGCACCAGCATAATCCCCTGCATTAAGCTTTCTAATCAAAGTACTGTCAGTTAAGATTATTGTTCCCGCATTAAACACCAAGGAAGTTAAGGCTCCTACCTGGTGTGGGTTTAGTTCGACCTTAACATGAGACTCTACCATTTTTTGAATATGATAAAGTTCTTGCTTAAGAGCTGTGCTTGCCTGGGATTGGGTGATATATTGACCCATTTTCACTGTTTGACCGTTAATTCTGGTTTGACCGTAGCCAATAACTGGTAAACCATTGGTATCTAAATAAGCCGCAGAACGAAATCCCTCAAATTCTTTGACTAAATTCACTGCTGCGGGAAGCACTGGCAAACTTGATGCTATTGACTTCTGCTGCCGATTTAAATGGTAACTTGCTGGAGCAATAGCCGATATGGTGTTGAACTGAGATTTATAAGTTTTAGCGGCAGGTGAATCACTGGATGCTAGGACACTAGCGGTGTTTAAAATAATGCCAGAGACAATACTGCAAGCTAAAGTAAAGTTTAAATAGTTACTAGATATAATCGAATTTAAGCGCATATTTAACTGATATTTAAAGCCTTCAAACTTTGAGTAAATATACTAGGAGCAGCGTAAATATTACGACAAGAGCATAATCAGCTTGCTTTCACAGAAGAGTAATAATTAGGATTAACTAACAGATAGACAGTAATTTTTAGCAACATTAAAATCTTGAACTATGGCTAAGGTTGATCGCTCTAACGATATTTGGGACTGTATTGTAATTGGCGGAGGCATGACGGGTTTAGTTACCGCAACTATCTTGCAACGTCAGGGATATACGGTAACTGTATTGGATAAGGGGAGAGGGATCGGTGGACGTTTAGCAACTCGTCGAGTAACTTCGGGAGATCGAGAAGGAGTATTTGACTATGGCACCCAGTATTTCAGCGTCAAAGATCAGCGGTTTAAGGTTTGGGTTGATGAATGGCTTAGTAATCAGGTAGTTAAAGTTTGGTGTGATGGCTTTGGTAAACCCGATGGTAAACCACGATACTGTGGAGTTAATGGAACTCGCACCATTGCTAAGTATTTGGCAAAAGATTTAGAGGTTCAGGGCAATACCAGAGTCACTGAGATTAACTATAATGGTCAATGGCTGGTAAAAACCTCAGAACGGCAATATCAGAGCAAAAATTTGGTTTTAACGCCTCCTGTTCCTCAATCTTTAGACCTGCTTGATACTTCTTCCCTAGTTCTTCCTAAAGCTGTGAGATCTGACCTAGAGGAAATTCGTTACTTTAGCTGCCTGGCAGTTTTAGCTTTATTGGAACAGCCCAGTAAGATTCCTGAGCCTGGGGGCATTGCCCTGGAAGATGAATCTCTAGTTTGGCTGGGGGATAATCAGCAAAAAGGCATTTCTCCGAATGGTTATGCCGTTACTCTCCATGGCAACCCTAAGTTTAGTGAGGCGCATTGGCAGAGTGATGATGAGCTTATTGCCCAAAAGTTATTAACTGCCGCATCTCAGTATCTAGGTTCTCCAGCAATTACTTATCAGGTACACCGCTGGCGTTATAGTTTACCTCGTACCTTTTATCCTGAACCTTGTCTGCACTTACCCCAATTTTCCCTGGCACTAGGGGGGGATGCCTTTGTGTCGCCCAAACTAGAGGGGGCAGTAATTTCAGGGCTGGCAGCAGGAGAGTCGATCAGTAAGCATTTGGCAGGTAAAACATGAACCAGTTACATAATGCTTTTACCCTGTTTCTCAGTTTATTAGTGGAAGCAATGCCTTTTTTATTGTTGGGAGTGTTATTATCCAGCAGCCTGCTATTTTTTATTGATGAACGGCAGTTAATTAATAAACTACCGCGCAATCCCATACTTGGTTCTATTATCGGTAGCGGTATCGGGTTCTTATTTCCTGTCTGTGAGTGTGGCAATGTTCCAGTGGCTAGAAGATTACTCCTAGCGGGGGTGTCTCCTTCTTTTGCGATTTCCTTTTTGCTAGCAGCCCCGACAATCAATCCCATCGTGATATGGTCAACCTGGATTGCTTTTGGCGATCGCCCTAGCATTGTTTTGTTTCGGGTTTTATTTTCTGCGGCGATCTCAGTTTTGGTAGGCTGTGTGTTTAGCGTGCAGCAAGACGCGGGGAATCTGTTGCAAAAGTCCTTTGCTAGGGAGTTTAATTTTAAAGCCCAGCAGCAGTCAGATTTAGCTACGGAACAGAGTAAGCCCACCCTGCTACAGTCGGGAACGTTTTTACTCCAGCAGGGACAGGTAAAGCGTTTTGATGATTCTCTGACAGCAACCTTAAAACCAAATCAGACATTTAGTTCTAAATGGTCATTGTTTTTTAGTAATTTAGTCCAAGAATTTAGCGAACTGGGGGGAATGTTGGTTTTTGGTAGTGCGATCGCCGCTATTATTCAGGTTTTTGTACCACGGGAAATTATCTTAAATCTGGGTCAGGATGTTATTACCTCGATTATGGCGATGATGCTGTTGGCGGTAATTGTATCTATCTGTTCTACCGTTGATTCTTTTTTTGCCTTATCCTTTGCCTCTACTTTTACTAGTGGTTCCTTGCTGGCTTTTTTAGTATTTGGTCCCACTATAGATATTAAAAGCATTGGCTTAATGGCATCAATTTTTAAACCGAAGATTATTATTTATATTTTTACTCTGGTTGCTCAATTAACCTTTATTTTCACCTTGATTTATAGTTATTTCTTGTAAATTTACAAGAATAAAATATATTTATTATAAATATAAACTAGGCGATTTTGAAAACTACTTATTATCTAATACCTGAAAAGATAATCTAGAGGATACAAAAATAAATTAATTAAAATGACTATAGATTAAGCTAATAATCTCGCATAACAAGTACTGAAGCCATAATTAAATTAAGTATTTATTTCTATAATTAAGGTTGCTGATGAGAACCTGATTAAGCATAATATAAATATAATTTTTTGATAGCTTCATTTAAAGTGTTAAATTTTTCTTCGTTGTCATTTTGTCCTCTTTTAGTAGTAATTAATATCCAAATATTTTTGTCAAAGTAAAGAGAGAATGGTTGAGCATATAAACTAAATCCTAATTCTGTTTTACTTGGCTTTCCTCCATAGATTCTAGATTTATCAACTAATTTAGCTTCAATACCTATATCAGATAGTTTAATAAGAGCCTCTTGAATATTCATTTTATTACTGTTGTTATCCATCAACATGAGTAATTAAATAATTGAGTCTGATAATCTTAGTATCTTGATTTTTCTAGCAATTAAGGTTAGGTATTTGAGACAATTTCTAGCTTTTTCAGCTTTTTAATTTCCTGATAACGATCGCTCTGCTTTGTTTGCCACAGGTCATAGTTAGTCTGCATTTGTAGCCAAGATTCCGCAGAACCTCCTAATACTCTTTCTAACCTAAATGCCATTTCAACACTAATTGAACTTTTTGCTGAAACTAGACGGGAAAAGGTTGGTGCCGAGACACCTAATGCCTCCGCCACTTTTCTCAAACTCATCCCAGATTCTTCTATGTATAGCTCCTTTATCACTTCTCCAGGATGCATTGGGTTATACATTTCCATCAATGATAATCCTCATAATCAAGTACATATACATCTCCATCCCGAAACTCAAATGTCACTTCATTTATCATTCATCAATGGAAAATCTACAAAAAGCAAACTGTTACTATGGTTGAAGTCTGTTAATCATCTATTAAGGTCGTAAATATAACCATTTAGTTACTACAGTACTATTGCCCTGTAGGTCACAACAGCGATCGCTCTTATATACTCAGCCCGTTTATCGACCATCCCATTGCCTAATTAATTAAAGTATATTTATTAATGTGAAAAGCAGTATTCAGAATCAAAATAAACGGCATAGTATCTTACCCTGGGTTGACGCCTTCGCCTTCTTAACCTGGGGAATATTGCTCTTAAAATACTCTTTTACAGGACAGTATCGGCTTTTAATTCATCCCAATTACTTTAGCTTGGTTCTAGGTAGTGGCATAATTCTAACTACCCTTGGTATTTATAAGTTCAAATCCAATTTAACCAGTAGTTATCAGAGACGATTAGGACACGTCACGCTATTTTCTCCAGGATTGGGCAGCAGCCTCTTAGTATTAGTTGCGATCGCAGGTTTATTAATTCCCCCTAAAATTTTATCTAGCCAAACTGCAATTAAACGCAGAGTGGGGGAACTTCCATTAACCACTATCCAGCCTCAAGCCTTTCGCACCGCTACTAAGCCCGAAGAGCGATCGCTAATTGACTGGGTAAGAACGGTTAATGCTTATCCTGAACCAGATGCCTATACTGATCAACAAGCCAATATTACAGGGTTTGTGATGCACTTGGCGGAACTTCCCGATAACTACGTCATGCTATCTCGTTTTGTAATAACCTGTTGTGCTGTAGATGCTTATCCCATCGGTATTCCCGTTAAGCTATCAAAAAGCCGCAGCAATTATCCTGTCGATAGTTGGCTAGAAGTCCAGGGAACTATGCAAACTGAAACTCTCTCTTTTAAGGATCGGATTAACGATCAAGTCCTAGTGCCCCAACGTTCTCTGGTTTTACATGCTGAGTTAGCTAAAACAATTCCTACTCCCAGCGATCCCTATAGTTATCGATAAAGTAATACTTTAGCAAGTTTATAGAGTAGCTAAATACTTATTACTTATTATTTATTACTTATTACTTGACTTCTGTAAGAAGTCCATCCTAATGCTTAAGTTCCGATCTTTTAATTCTCTAGATAAGCTAGCAATCACTCTAATTATTTTATTAACTCTGATGATGGGGTTATTAATTATGGGCGGGACAGCTTGTGGGGATGAATGTTTGTTTCATGCTGGGGCAAAAGTCAACAGTTTTAGCTGGCAAGAGCGAACCCTCGGCAGTCAGGATCGAGCTTTTATTCTAGGCTTTAATCGTCCCATGGATCGTCTTAGCGTTGAGGAAAATTTAGCAATCGCCCCTCCGCTTCCAGGAAAAATTAGCTGGTCTGGCTTAAGATTAGCCTATACTTTAGATCAGCCAATACCCTACGGAGAAGAGTATCAGATAACTCTATCGGCAGCTAGGGAAAGATTTCCCAATCAGGAGCAGGCAGGAGCCGAGATTCAGCCTTTTAAAGCTTTATTTAGCAGTCGCGATCGCGCTTTAGCCTACATTGGAACCGAGGGGAAAGAACAGGGACGACTCGTCGTCTATAACTTTACTCGTCAGCAAAGCAAGATTCTAACCCCACCCAACTTAGTTGTCTTTGAATTTAAACCCTATCCTCAGGGCGATCGTCTCCTCTTTTCCGCAAGCGATCGCACAGCAGGGGCTAAAGGGCTACAGCAACTCCAACTATATAGTGTCTCCACAGAGTTTGATCTCCCTGAAAATACCTCCCCCGAAATTAAGCTAATTCTGGATAATCAGACCTATCAAAATAACAAGTTTGATCTCGCTCAAGACGGAAAAACCATCGTTGTCCAGCGGCTTAATCGTAACCAGCCCCAAGATTATGGACTGTGGCAACTTAGCGATCGCCAACCCCCAGAATTAATTACCAGTGCTCAGGTAGGGGATTTTCTGATTACCCCTGATAGTCAGACGGTAGCGGTGGCACAGGGAGAGGGAATTTCCCTGCTGCCTCTAGAAACAGAAGCTGAACCCATTGATTTTTTGTCTAGATATGGTCAGGTTATAGACTTCAGCCCTGATGGTACGGGGGCGGTGATGGTGGATTTCCATACCGATGATGCCGATTTGAGATACACTCAATCTTTAGTTTATGTTAGTAACCAGGGTAAAGCACAAGAACTATTGAACACTGACGGCTCAATTCAAAACTGTCAGTTTTCTCCCACCGCTCAAGATTTATACTGTTGGTTAACGGAGTTGGAAAAAGGCGAAATTTACGCAGAGAAGCCGTATTTAGCCGAAATCAACCTCGAATCTGCCAAAGTTAAGACCATCGTCCAATTACCCAACTATCAAGAAAGTAAACTTAGCGTTGCTCCAGACGGACTGGGAATTCTGTTCGAGAAGACTCAAAATAACCAAGCTCCCACTTCTGCAAACCAGCAAAATACTATTTGGCTTTATCTTCCTTCGGGTAATACTGCTGAATCTTTAATCCAACCATTACCCCTGATGGGCTTTCATCCCCAGTGGCTTCCATAAAAATTAATATCTAGATCCTCAGATACAATTAATGAGCGCTCAAGTTCTCTGTAAGTGATACTAATGGTAGCTAATCCCTCAACTAATTTTCCTCCTTTAGAAAATGGCGATTGCAAAGCTAGCCGTAGGCATCGCCTTACCCGCATTGAGTTTGAACGGCGTTATGCAGCTATGCCGAACCTCAAAAAAGCAGAACTAGTTGAAGGAGTAGTCTACGTGCCAGCAGCCCTCAGATTCAGAAATCATGCCGAACCTCACAGCAGAATCATGACCTGGCTGGGAGTTTATCAGGTATTTACACTCCAGGTAGCCATCGGGGATAATCCCACCATTCGTCTTGATTTGGACAATGCCCCCCAACCCGATGCCGTTCTGATGATTAATGGGGGCAGGCTAGAATTAGTAGTGGAAGTAGCAGCCAGCAGTGCAGCATATGAGTTACATGATAAAAAACGAGCTTATCGACGCAACGGCGTACCAGAATATCTAGTCTGGCGGGTATATGAAGGGCAGTTTGATTGGTTTATCCCAGAAGCGGGGAAATATATTAAACAGCAAGCAGGTGCAAACGGCATTCTTCGGTCTCAAATATTCCCTGGTTTGTGGTTAGCGGTAGATTCTCTTCTTTCTGGGGAAATGCAGCAAGTACTTAAGATATTACAGCAAGGATTAGATTCTAAAGCACATCAAGATTTTATTTCTGATTGAGCGATCGCCAGCCTTCAACAAGTCGATATATTTTGACTATACTTTATGGATTAAATATATTGGTTGTTGGTAAATGTCTACCTTAATTGAAAGTTTACTTTATCAAAATGAGGGAACTGCACTTGATTTTAAAAGGGATCAATATCCTTTTGTCAAAGCAACAGAAGAACAAAAATCAGAACTTCTCAAAGATATTTTAGCTTTTGCTAATTCCTGGCGACAAACTGAAGCTTATATTGTCATTGGTGTAGAGGAAGTAAAGGGTGGAAGATCTATTCCTTGGGGGACAGAGGATCATTTTGATGATGCTCAAATTCAGCAATTTATTAATAGTAAAACTAATCGCCAAGTTAAGTTTGCTTACGAAGTCCATCTGTTTGAAGGAAACAAAATTGGCGTGATTCGCATTCCCCAACAAGAGCGTCCAATTTACGCTACTAAAAATTACGGCAAGGTGAAAAAAGAAGTTGTTTATTATCGTTCAAACAGTTCTACCGCAATAGCTACTCCTGATGATATTGCGCGTATGGGTAGAGATTCTGTACCAAAAAGTATCACTCCAGTAATTGATCTACAGTTTGCTGACTTACAAAAGCGTCAGAAGCTAGGAAATCATATTAATATATTCTCTATTTATTACAGCCAACCAAAACATCCTTTAGCCGACTATAGTATACAGCCAGCAAGATATAAAGTTGGCAGTTACGATAGTTTATTATCAGGAATGCGACCAGTTAACTCTCATTATTGGCGAGATAAAGAAGAATATCTAAGGCTGAACAATTTATTAAAGCCTGTAGCACTTATAGCCTATAACCAAAGCAATACTCTTGCAGAAAATGTCAGAGTTGAACTGATTAATAATTCCTTTAATCAGATTAAAGTTTCGGACGAGTTACCAATAAAACCATCCACTAGTCCTATTTTACGTAAAATCTCTTTTAAATCTATTCTACAAAAATCGCCAATAGATATTACATATCATGGTGATACCTGGACATTAAGCATTAATTTGGGAAATATACAGCCAAAATCGTCTGTTTGGTTAAGTGAGCCTTTTTTCTTGGGTGCGATTAAACAGGAGCAGTTTGAAGCTGAGGCTGTTATTTATGCTGATAATATTCCCGATCCACAGCAAGTCAACCTAAAGATAGATTTTACTGTGGAAAATAAATCTACTCTGACTATTGACGATTTAGATAATATGCCTCCTTTTGATAATTGACAGAGAATTAAAGTCAAGTTTTCTATGCTGATTTTGCCTAAAATTTGTCTGCTAGCTGAGATGAAAAAATCGTTAACTGATATCTACCGCCAATCTTGAGGATTTTAACCAGGGCTAGCTAAAGAAATAAGAGCTGTTTTGACATCGATGTATTCTCAATGAGTTGTGTTGCTAAATAAAATAACGACATTCATCATCAAAAGTGATTAGACTGAATAGAGCGACAATGCTTAATAATTCTTAATCTGAAGTCATGAAATCAATCCCTCGGCTCAAGCAGCAAGCGTTGCTACAAAAACTGCAATGGATTGCACAACCAAACAAATATCTTAACGGGGCGGTGCAGGAAGCTCCAGATTGCGCAGATTTGTTTGTGGCAGAGGTTGCCAAAGACGACTATATTTTCGTGAATCATCCCGCAGCGATGCGCCAAATGATGACTAGGGATCGCGCTAAATATTTTGCCTCCAGTAAGGATAATGCCATTATGCGACCTTTGGTTGGAGATAAGTCTCTCTTACTAATTGAGGGAGAGACTCATAAAAAGCGGCGTAAGCTACTGATGCCATCATTTCACGGAGCCAGAATGAAAGCCTATGGTGATTTAATCTGTAACTTAACCCGTCAGATTATGGCTAAATTGCAGCCAGGGCAGTCTTTTATTGCTCGTGATGTATCCCAGGAAGTATCCCTTCAGGTAATCTTAGAAGCAGTTTTTGGTTTGCATGACAGCCCCCGTTCTCAAGAATTTAAGCAGCTTATTGCCAAACTTGCCAATATTTTTGAATCTCCCCTAATCGCGGCATTCCTCTTCATACCTTTGCTACAACAAGATTGGGGAGCATGGAGTCCTTGGGGAAATTTTATCCGTCAGCGGCAGACGATCGACAAAGCAATTTATCAAGAAATTGCCACAAGAAGAGCTCTCGTCCATAGCCAGGGTGAGGATATTCTCTCGTTGATGATGTCAGCTAGAGATGAGGTTGGAGGAGCGATGGAAGACCATGAGCTGCGGGATGAATTAATGACCCTGATGTTAGCAGGACATGAAACTACGGCTACGGCGATCGCCTGGTCGCTATACTGGGTTCATCGTGATCCAGAGATTCAACGGCAGTTAAGAGCTGAAATAGCCAGCCTAGGGGAAGATCCCGACCCGATGCAAATAGCAAGATTACCTTATTTGAATGCTGTTTGCCAGGAAAGCTTACGCATTTACCCTGTGGCAATGTTGACCTTTCCTAGAACGGTTGTTAGATCTACGGAATTATTAGGATATAAGCTAGAAGCAGGACAAATAATTATGGGCTGCATCTATTTAATACATCAGCGAGCAGATATTTACCCTGAACCCCATAAGTTTAAACCAGAGCGTTTTCTCGAACGCAAATTTGACGCTTACGAGTTTTTCCCCTTTGGTGGCGGTCAACGTCGCTGCATCGGTGATGCTCTTGCAATGCTGGAGTTAAAGCTAGTCTTGGCAACAATTGTCTCAGAATATAATCTGGAGCTTGCAAGCGATCGCCCTGAAAAGCCTGGCAGAAGAGGCGTTACCCTAGCACCGCAAACGGGTATCCAAATGAAATATCTGGGAAAGCAACCTATGAATCAGTGATCCAAGCTCAGTTTTTAAGAGGCGACACCCAGATTCGAACTGGGGGATAATGGATTTGCAATCCACGGCCTTACCACTTGGCTATGTCGCCCCAAGCATTGCCTGACTAGTATATCAAACTTTGAGTAAAGTTATCTTGAGTAATCAAAATCTTCAACGTGCTGTTTATCCTTATCTCTCGCAATTATTTTGGATAAAGTCAGCTGAGTTCCGTCCCTATTCCAATGCACATCATCGAAAATCTCGTGCAAAATAGAAAATCCTCTTCCGTTTTCCGCTTCTACCGCGGGTAATTTCTGAGCCTGAAGATGCCTACTCTGGAGGCACATACATCCTGCTGCAAAACCTTGACCTTGATCAACAATTACCCACGAATATTCGCTACTGGTAACGGTGAATTTGACCATAATAGTTTTAGCTGGATCGAGCTTATTGCCATGCTTGGCAGCATTGACTAACGCTTCTTGTAATCCTAATCTTACTTCTGCTCTCCATTCTGGAGGTACGTTTACTAATAGCAAATCGAGAACGGGACAGAGATAGAGTGTTGAAGAGAAGCTCATTGTGCTCCACTTGCTTCTATTCCAAGGAATAGGAATTGCAATCACTAATTTATACCTCTAAGTTAAACTTCGGGTTTTATGCTGCTTAGTTTTGTAGTTGTGCCAGGGGATACAGATTTATATTTATTTTATAATTACCATGTCACAACTAGGCTAAATTGACTAATTTCAGGCTATGAAGCAAAGGCATCATGTATGTTAACTACGATGCTTACTCTATTAGCTAAAATCCTCTACATAAAAGCCTCAGCTGGATAGAAACTCAGTTAGTGTACTGACTAATTTAACAGCTAAAATCATAGCTTTCCTCTTCCAGGTGTAAAAAATCCGTATGTCTAAGACCAATTATATTACTAATTATACTAATTTTTACAAATCACCATAGTTGCGTCCCTGAGATTACTTCTGGGTTAAGATAACACAGCATTCAACATGAGTCGTCTGAGGAAAAAAATCTACGGGTTGAACATATGTCGCCTGATACATTCCTGAGTGGCAGAGTAATTTGAGGTCTCTGGCTAGAGTAGTCGGCTTGCAGCTAATGTACACAATACGGGATGGTTGCAGTTCTCTAATAGTTTTAATGACTTCGGTATCGCATCCCTTGCGGGGGGGATCAAGCATCAGAATATCAGGCTGTTGTCTAATCTGCCCCAGACAGTGCTTAACTTTACCTACTAGAAAAGTTGCGTTGTGAATCTGATTGCGGCTGGCATTTTTTTTCGCCTGCTGAATTGAACCTGGATGGACTTCGATCCCCCAGGCTTGCTTTACTTTTTGGGCTATGGGTAGAGTAAAGGTGCCGATGCCGCAGTAGGCATCAATAATTGTTTCATTTCCTTTTAAATTCAGTTGCTTGATGATTCTCTGCAGGAGTAATTCGGCAGCGTGGGTATTAACCTGAAAAAAGGTATCGGATGCAATATGGAGTTCGATCCCTGCAAAGATTTCCTTGAGATAAGCTCTGCCTGCAATCGTATAATTATCCCGACCAAAAATAGCGTTTGTCTTTTGGGAATTAAGATTTAAACAGACCCCCACTAGTTCAGGATATTGAGTCAGCCAAGATTTTGCCTGTTGTTCAATACCGTTAAGATTTTGATGATTACTGACTAGGGTCAGCAACATTTCTCCCGTATTCTTCCCAATTCTCAGTGCCAGGTGTCGTAACTGACCCTGCGCAGTATGCTCATTGTAGATTGACCAACCCCGCCGCTGAATATCTTGCTTAACTTCTTTGAGTAGGGGGTGGAGTCGCTCATCCTGTACAGGGCATTGATTCAGGTTAACTACTTTATGACTGCCCTGACGATAGTAGCCTGCCTGTACCTGACCCGAACTTGACCTAGCCAGAGGATAGGTTGACTTATTGCGATAGCCGAGACTTTTTGAGGCATAAAGCATCGGCTCTACCTGAAAGTTTTGCAAGCCCCCAATCCGCTCTAAGGCTTGAACTACCTGTTGTTCTTTGGCATCTCTCTGATAGCTAGGTTCAATATGCTGCCACTGACAGCCGCCGCATTTATCCGCCACAATACAGCCTGGACGAATCCGATAATCTGATGCCGTTAAAAGCTGGGTAATTTTTCCCCTGGCAAACTTAGCCTTGGACTGAATGATTTTGGCAGTCAGGCGATCGCCTGTTACGGTATTAGGTACAAATACGACCTGTCCCTGATATCTGCCTACCCCCTCCCCGCTGGTATTTAGATCCGTTATTTCTAGTTCAACTGTCTGACCCTGGTGTAATTTCTGCTTCATCCTTTAAGACTTAATAATATTAAGTATATTCAGTTAAGCCAGACGACTAAATTTAACTTTTAAACCATCGCGGGGATGGGGGGTGGGAATTATAACTAAATCTAAATTTTGCTCAGGTACCAGTTCCCAATGATAATTTTGCAATAATTTGGCGGCAAATAGGCGCATTTCCAGACGAGCAAATTCTTTGCCGATGCATTCCCGTAAACCACCACCAAAAGGAATATAGCCAAAGGCAGCTTGCTTATCTGCTGCTTGATGGGGAGCAAACCGTTCGGGATCAAAGCGATCACTTTCAGGATAAAGGGTTTCATCTTGATGAGTCTGGGCAATTTGATACTGAATATTCCAGCCCTTGGGAATCCGATAGCCAGCAAATTCAAACGTAGCTATTGCCTCGCGAAAACCACCCCCCACAGGAGGAACAAGGCGCATGACTTCTTTAATCACCTGGTCTAAATAAACCATCTGTTTTAAATCTTCTGGAGTTGGCGTAGCCTCAAGCTGCATACTTTCCTGTTCCTCCCGCAGTCGCTGCATCACCTGGGGATGTTGTGCCGTCAATAGACAAAAAGAAGCGATCGCACTAGTTAAAGTTTCATGACCAGCAAATAATAATAGCAGTATCTGATCTTTTAATTCTTCCAGACTGAGGCTATTGCCTGCTTCATCTTTAGCTTGAATCAATAATCCTAGGGCATCAGTTCCAGGATCATCTGCCTGCTGTCGTTTTATAATCACTTGCTCTAAATTTTCCAGCAGCTTACGACGTGCCTTTAATGCCTTGCCAAACTTAGTCCAGGGTAAATTCAGCGGGATAGAAAATAATCCATCAGCCCAAGCTTCAAAATAATGTCCGACGGCAGTTTGTGAACCATCATCGGCACTAAGGAATAAATTGCTGGCGATATCAAAAGTATAGTTGCGTAGCTCTGAATACCAAGTCAGAGTGCCTTGTTGCAACCATTTTTGGAGATACCTTTCGGTAATTTTTTCCATCGTTGGAAGATAGCTGGCTAGGGCTCTAGGCTGAAATGCTTGGAATAGTAAACGACGGCGTGAGGTGTGAAAGCTGCCGTTATTAACCGCCAGAGATTTTTTGCCCAGCAGAGTTCTGGTACTTTTGGGCCAAGCAGAAACTACGTACTTATTCTCATTACGAAATAAAAACCTGTTGGCTTCCGCGCCAATCATCATTACGGTGGGAGTTCCCAAGAGATTGGTTCTATATACCCTGCCATATTTAGCAACCCGCTTCTGATTAAAGTCGGGGTCGGTAAAAAAAGCGATCGTTTCTCCAATTAAGGGGAGTCCGTCTTCTCCAGGGGGTTCTGGTAGGCTGTGTAATTTTTCTTCGGCAAGAGTCATTGTGTAGATCTTGAGTAAAAATTTAACTTTTCTTTACCTAAGATTCTAACAACTTCCAATATCCTAAAACCCTGATAGCTGTCAGCATATCGTAATATTTGGCATTTTCTAACATGCTATTGATGACTCTTTTTAAAGAGAATATAAATTAATTTATGAGGATAATTTTCAAGGTTACTATCTAAAATAGTAATAGTTTTAGTTGTTTTCTGGGCATTAATATATTCAGCTTAATTATTAGTAACTCTCTTTTTTAACTGCTTATATCTATAAGCTAGACATAAGAAGCGATTAAAAATTATAAAGAAATCCTAAATCTATATCTACATAACCGAGACTAATGTCTTAATCAAGATATATTAATAAAATAATATGTCTCATTACGGCAAAGGTTAATTTAATTTTAAGAGAAGTACTCTTCAAGAACTTACTAAATTATTGTTAGCTAGACAATTTAAAAATTTTACCCGTGTCATAGCTTAAATTATGAAAAAATATCTTGCAGAGTTAATCGGAACCTTCTGGTTAGTGTTAGGCGGTTGTGGTAGTGCGGTTTTAGCCGCAGCATACACAGGAAATACTGAAGAACTTGGTTTTTTTAATATTGGTCTTGGTTTCTTAGGAGTTTCCCTAGCTTTCGGTTTAACAGTATTAACGATGGCATACGCCATTGGACATATTTCAGGTTGTCATCTTAATCCAGCGGTTTCCTTTGGTTTGTGGGCAGGTAAGCGCTTTTCAGGTAAGGACTTGCTGCCCTATATTGTTGCCCAGGTAATTGGTGGAGTTTTAGCTGGTGGATTAATTTATCTAATTGCTAGCGGAAATGGTGAATTTAGCTTAACAGGTTCTAATCCTCTCGCCACCAATGGTTTTGGCGAGCATTCTCCAGGGGGATATAGTTTTTTCACCTGTTTAATTACTGAAGTTGTAATGACTTTTATGTTCCTGATGATTATTTTAGGAGCCACTGATTTACGCGCCCCCGCAGGATTTGCGCCGATCGCAATTGGGTTAGGATTAACTTTGATTCACTTAATCAGCATTCCAGTGACTAATACATCCGTGAATCCTGCACGTAGTACTGGCGTTGCTTTATGGGCTGGTGCAGAACTCTTTTCTCAAGTCTGGTTATTCTGGCTAGCGCCAATCGTGGGTGCGATCTTAGCAGGCTGGACTTACAACACTTTCTTTGCTGAAGAAGTAGCGGAACAAGATCAGCTTGAAGCAATGACTGATGGTGATTTTGATCGTTCTCAATTGGATGATGAACAGGAGACTCTAGTAAGGTAGTTTCTCAAAGCAAGGAAGGCAGAGGTCAGGAGTTTAACTGCTAGTCAAGGGCATAAATTTTCTATACCTGTGAACTAAATCACTTTTTTTGCCTGCTGCCTTCACTTAGCAACCGCTGGAAATTCAACTAACACTGGTTTTCAGGAGATTTAATAAATTTGCCTTGGGATTAAGCATTTGGGTTGGGTAAATACAGGGGATTCTTTTTAGGCAGTTTCTTATCTTAAGATAATAAGAAATATAAAAAAAAGTTAAACCATGTTAACCTTTGCTCCCACCAGAGATCTTATTGATCGTCAACGGCAGTTTTTTGCTAGTGGTCAAACCAAAGACGTAAATTTTCGTCGCCAACAGTTGCAGAAGCTTAAGACGGCAATTAAACAGAACACTCCAGCTATTTTGGCGGCACTAAATGCCGATCTTCACAAGCCAGAATTTGAATGTTATTTTGAGTTATCAGTCATCCAAGACATTGATCACGCCCTGGGTAATTTAAAGTCCTGGGTTAAGCCCAAAAAAGTCAAAACACCTCTAACTTACTTTCCCTCCGTCGCCAAAATAATTCCCGAACCTTTAGGGGTAGTATTAATTATCGGACCTTGGAACTATCCTTTTTCCTTGATGATTTCTCCGCTGATTGGGGCGATCGCAGCTGGTAATTGTGCAGTGTTAAAACCTTCAGAAATAGCCCCAGCAACTTCTAAGGTTGTATCCGATATTATTACAGCGACCTTTGAACCCGAATACATTGCTGTAGTGGAAGGAGGGGTAGAGACTTCGCAGGAGCTACTAGAGCAAAAATTTGACCATATCTTTTTTACGGGGGGGACAAGAGTCGGCAGAATTATTATGGAAGCTGCGGCAAAACATTTGACCCCTGTTACCCTAGAACTTGGGGGTAAAAGTCCCTGTATTGTTGACCGCGACGTTAATCTGACCACGGCAGCTAGGCGAATTATCTGGGGTAAATTCATCAACGCTGGGCAGACCTGTATAGCTCCTGACTATCTATTGGTAGATCGGGCGATTAAATCAGATTTACTGGTTGAAATTAAACAGTGTATTGCAGATTTTTATGGGGATAACCCTGCATTAAGTCCTGACTACGCCAGGATTATTAACCAAAATCAGTTTGATCGCCTAACTGCATTGTTGCCAGATGAAGATATTCTGGTTGGTGGTCAGATAAACAGGGACGAACTTTATATTGCCCCGACGGTAATCAATAACGTTGCTCTCGATGCGCCTGTTATGCAGGAGGAAATCTTTGGTCCGATCTTACCAGTGGTTGAATATGATGATTTAGACTCAGCCCTGGCAATTATTAATAGCCGTCCTAAACCCCTTGCTCTTTATATTTTCTCTCGCAACAAAGATATCCAAAAAAGAATTATACAGGCTACTTCTTCAGGGGGTGTCTGTATTAATGACACCATAATGCAGGTTGGGGTTAATGAATTGCCTTTTGGCGGCGTGGGTGACAGTGGAATTGGCAGCTACCATGGAGTCAGCAGCTTTGAAACGTTTTCCCATCATAAAAGCGTTTTAAAAAGATTTTTCTTCTGGGAACTCAACTGGCGATTTGCACCCTATAAGGGCAAGCTAGAACAGGTCAAAAAAATGGTTACTGGCTAACGTCAGTTTGGGATAGATGATTTAAGTATTGGCGATCGCAGAAAATGGAATAATGCGATCGCTAATAATATTCTCGACATCTATATCTGTTTTGAAGCAGAAAAAAAAGATTACGGCGATCGCCTGAATCTATCATAATTAAAGAGATTGCTCTTGCCTTGCCAGAATGACTGATTATATTCTTGGTAAACTAGCGGTAGTTAATTCCTAACTGGTTTATGAATCCACTGCCATCAGATCGTGCCACTACTCTGAAACAGGCTTATCGTAACTGTACTCCTGAACCTTTAAGGGGTGCAGATATTGACAAGTATTATGTGGATTTATCTTCAGTTCGCAATACCGAAGCGATTCAAAGCGTCATTACTAAATTAGAGTTTCTTGAACCTTCCCAGTTTTGCTCTATTTTATTTACTGGACATCGTGGTTGCGGTAAGAGTACCGAACTGAAAAAGATTGAGCAGCGGTTAAAGTCAGAGTTTTATACTATTTACCTAGAAGCAGATGTTGAGCTAGATATTAACGATGCTGAATATACCGACTTATATTTGCTAATTATTAAGAAAGTTGCCGATGAACTATATAAAATCGGGGCAAAGTTTGATAGTAAATTATTAGCTAGCTTTGAATCCTGGTTTAAAAATATTACCCAAGAAACTGAAGAGAGCGTAGAAAAAGCAATTAGCTCTCAGGTTACTGCTAAGGCAGGCTTTGAAATTCCCTTTATTTCTAAATTATCAGCCACATTGCTGGCTCGAATCAAAGGTTCTCAAAAGCAAAAGCAGACTATCAGGCAAACTCTGCAAAAAGATATTAGTCGTCTCCAGGCGGATATTAACCTGCTGTTAGCCGATGCTTTTAGTAAGTTAGAGCAACAAGAACCGCAATATGAGAAAGGCTTTTTAATTATCTTAGATAACCTTGATCGTATTCCGCCCAACGTTGGCAATCATTTATTTTTTGACTATGCAGCTCAACTCCAGGGACTAAATACAACAATTATTTATACAGCGCCTATTTCTGCCGTCTATTCTGATAAAAATATTAATAAGACCTTTGGCAGTCCTAATATTATGCCGATGGTCAATATTTATCAATTTAACCCCAATCAATGGGATTTAGAATATAAATCAGATAAGTTAGAAGCTTTTGCTCGCTTGATTGAACAAAGAGTTGATATCGATGCCGTATTTGTATCTCGACAGCAACTATTAGACTTAGTAAAAGCTAGCGGTGGTCATGTCCGTCAGCTAATGCAAATAACCGCTAAAGCTTTCCTAACTGCGGCTGGTCGTGGTCATGATAAAGTGACGGCTGAAGATATCACCTATGCCGTTAACGAAGAACAGTTTAATTTTGAAAGAATCACCTTAAATGAATATTATTCTGTTCTGGCTAAGGTTTGCTTGACGAAAAATATTGATAAAGATGAAGTGGGACAACTATTGTTATTTAACCTATCGGTTTTAGAATACAACGGCGATAATCGCTGGAACTATATTAATCCTATTTTCAAACAAAGCTCTCTATTTCAGTCAGCACTACAAAATGAACAGCAACAATCTTGAAAGTTCTAATTATAAGCAGGAACAAGATTCATTTTTAAACATCAATCAACAGCCCTTTAATGAACTGCTGACCCTGATTGATTTTGTTGATGAGAAATTAAATATAGCCCTGATTGAAGTTAAATTCTCTCAGGATCGAGAGCTGTTAATTAATGCCCTGCTGGAACATCCCGAATGTAGTGATATTCAGTTTGAAATCCTAGACTTTTCTAGCCCTAATCTGCGTTTTTTACGGGATGAATTAGTAACTGCACTACAGCAAATTAAAATCGAACCTGATAAAAAATTAATCCTACTCATTACTGGCTTAGAAAAATCTATCGGCATCGTAGAAGAATATCCAGCGGTATTAACTAACCTCAATTTCGTGCGGGATGACTTACGGAATAGCGTTTGCCATCCAATCTTTTTCTTCTTACCTGATTACGCTTTAACCCGCCTGGCAAAATACGCCCCCGATTTCTGGGCATGGAACAGAAAGGTTTTGTCTTTTAATACTAGTCGCCAGAATTTAATTACTAAGAGCGATAGTATAGTTTATTCATATAATGATCCTAGAAATTTAGAATTGCCATATAAAGAATCAAGAATTGAATTATTACTAAATTTATTAGATGAATATAATTCTGCTAATGAAAAACAAAACAAAAATAATTTATCTATTATTAGTAATATTTGTAATCAATTAGGTGAAACTTATGATGCTTTAGGAGGATATAAACAAGCAATTAATTACTATCAGCAGTCAATCGAAATAGCACAACAAATTGACGACCAAGATGGAGAGGCTAGATCTCTAAATAATTTAGGCAATGCTTACGATTCTCTGGGAGAATATTCACAGGCGATTAATTATCATCAAAAGTCTTTAGCCATTGCATATCGAATCGGTAATAGTCAAGAGGAAGCTAATTCTTTAATAAGTTTAGGGAATGTTCATAATTCTCTGGGAGAACATTCACAGGCAATTGATTATTATCAAAAGTCATTAGCCATTCAACAACAAATCGGTAATCTCTATGGAAAAGCGGCATTATTAAATAATTTAGGCAATGCTTATCATTCCTTAAGAGAATATTCACGGGCAATTGATTATCATCAGCAGTCATTAGCCATTAAGCAACAAATTGGAGATCGCTATGGTAAGGGGGCATCATTAAATAACTTAGGCAATGTTTATCATTCCCTAGGAGAATATTCACGGGCGATTGATTACCTTCAACAGTCATTAGCTATTACGCAACAAATAGGCGAGCGCTATGGAGAAGCATTATCTTTAAGTAATTTAGGTAAAGCTTATGATTCCCTTGGAGAACATTCACAAGCAATTGATTACCTTCGGCAATCATTAGCTATTCAACAACAAATCGGCGATCGCCATGGGGAAGCCGATTCTTGGTTTAATCTAGGGCTTGCTTATAAAAAGCTACAGCAAAAATCAGAGGCAAAAACCGCCTATGAAAACGCCAAAGATCTTTATCAAGCATTGAAGTTAGAAGAGAATGTGGACGATTGCGATAATGCTATACAAAGTCTAGGGGAATAATTGCTAACGTCAGTTTTAGACAAGAATATTAATCTGATAGGCTAGTCATTAGCCTTTCGCGTTTCAGAGGTTTATTTGACTATAAATTGAGCAGCTTTCATCAGGTCAAAAATTTTTTTCAATCGATAGACAGACAAAGAATTAAACTCATCTAAAACTCACGTTGTATTATTAATTTTTGTGGTTATTTATATTCTTCTAGGCAATGACTGAATTCTGAGCTTAATCTAAAGTTAAACAAAAGCCAATCATTTGTTAATTTCCATGACTTAGTTCTAGAAATATGCGCCATTAACTAAAGCCATCAAGATGAACCAAGAATCGAATCATAGTAAAGACAATTTTTTATATCCCAAAAGCAGTTATCGTGGTGAGGTTTCCCCAAATAATCCACAAAATTTAGTATTTAACGCTAATTTACAAGAATTTGCCCATAAAGTAGCCTATATTTGCGCTCTAGAGACTAATAATAAAATATCTTCTCAAGAAGCTTACGATCGCATTAAGGACTTATGGCATCAGCTCAAGGATTCAAAGCAAAAATTACTCGATAATCACAGCGAAAACCAGCCTTAGTAGTTAATAATCAGTAATTAGCAACTTAAGGATTAACCTACCGTTACTTAAATAATTTCAGGTAATCCCCAATCTTGAGGCTGAAATTCAACCATAGAAGTGAGTATTTGATCCGCAGCACTAAATAGCTTTTTTTCAAAAATCGGATCGGGAATTACAACTACTGACATTCCTGCTGCGATCGCCGCTTTCATACCTGCTAGAGAATCCTCAAAAACTAGACAGTTTTCAGGAGTAACATTTAGCCTAGCGGCAGTTAACAAAAAGATATCTGGAGCTGGTTTACCCTGCTTAATTATTACATCGTCGCCTAACGTGACAACTGTCATCAACTTGATCCATTCCTGATGTCTAGTTGTCTTGAGCTCAAAATTACGCCGTGATGAACTAGTGGCGATCGCCTGAATCACATCATGAGCAGCTAAATGTTTGATTAGCTCTACTGTTCCAGGCAACGCTGACACTCCTTGATACCGAGGGTTAATTAGCTGACTCCGCTCCACTAAATATTGATCAGGGGCAATCGGAATCTGCAATAAATCGACAATAATCCTGGCTGAATCTAGAGTCGTTCTACCTGCGATCGCCATTTTGACCTCAAGATCAAAAGTTCTGTCATAACGCCTTGCTATTTCTCGATTTATCTGTTCGTTTAAGGACTCTGTATCTAATAACAATCCATCTAGATCGTAGATAATATGAGTAATTGACCTAAACATACACCTAGAGTATTAATAAATATACATTTAAACTTTTATATAGCCTATTTTAAATCAAAAATCATTGATAAAGCAGCAAAAACAAATAAACTTTATTATTTTTGTTTTATGATTATTTAGCAAACACGCTTCAATAACAACTGCCGTAATTATTAAATTATTTTAATCTAAACATAAAATATCATTGATACTATGCTTTTTATTGCAATCTGATACTAGTATTTTAATACGATTTTATTAATAAATAATTTACTCCAAATTATATTAAATAATGTATTGCATGTTACGTTGTCTAATCCCTTCAATAATTGTTCAATTTGCATAAAATTATTTGTTGAACAGTTATTGTAAAATTTAATGACAAATGTAATCCAAAGCACATAAATAATATATCCACGATTATTCAATAAATGTAATCTAGAACACTAAGAATTTTTAGAAATCAACAAGTTGGAAAACGACAATCAAAATAAATTACCACCTCAAGTCCTTTACAAGAAAGCTTTATAGAGTTTTGCGATTACAGTAAATTATGTCCTGATTATAAAAGCTCAAGGCATTTTATAGATAAAGTGTTAAAAGCGCAACATAAAAAAAATCATGTGTATTTTTAGTTCATATAACTATAAATATGCAGCTTAAAAGTTAACTGTAGATAGCTTGAATTTTAGGAAATGACAATGATAGTATCGACACTGTTCGTGAAGAACACTACAGTATATTTGAAGAAATAATTATGCCAAACGTAACAAATGTGGCTTTCTTCGGCACGCCTTTTGCCGACAGTACGACTCCTTTATTTACACCATTGGGGCTGGCAGGAAATGATATCCTCGAAGGTGATGCAGGGGATGACTTTCTCGATGGGTTCGATGGGATCGATCAAATCAAAGGTGAGTCTGGTAACGATACTCTTGAGGGGGGTTTGGGAAATGATTCTCTCTTTGGCGGCGTTGGTCTAGACTTCATCTTCGGTGAAGAGGGAAATGATTTAGTCGAAGGTGGCGCTGATGACGATTTCATTAGTGGTGGTCTAGGAGATGACCTTCTCTATGGAGATAATGCTGGCTTTGATATATTAGGAATACCAGGGAATGACATTATCTTCGGTGATGAAGGAGATGATGTAATCTTCGGTGAAGGTGGAGATGATTTCCTTTCTGGTGGCATTGGTCATGACGTCGTTACTGCTGGTCTAGGAGATGATATTCTCGAAGGTAATGAAGGTGACGACATTCTTCTGGGAGAAGACGGAAACGATACCTTAACTGGTGGTGCTGGTAGCGATATTCTCACTGGTGGTACTGGAGCAGATGTCTTTGTCTTCTTGCCAACAACCGACTTTATTGTTAATGGTGAAGTTGATATAATCACAGACTTTGACGTTAACGAAGACAGCATCGACTTGAGTGCCTTCCCCTTGGCAATACCTGAGCTTGATGGAATGCAAAATAATGGAGCGAATCAATTTGCCTTTGATGATTTCAGCAATGGCTTAACTCAAGGATTAGACAGTTCCTTCTATCAAATGGGCGCTAATGTAGTGATTGAGTCCAGAGATCCACTCGGTTACGGTCTAGGTTCCTTGGGCAACGGCTCAGAAAGTATGCTAATTATTGAAAATGTCAACATTGACGATTTAGGTGGCAGCAACTTTATTTTCGCCTAGTAAAGCTAAACCATACATCTAAAATGTCAACGTCGACAAATTGATTATAGCAGCAGCTTTTTGCTGGTAACAGTATCAATCCTCCTAGCCTAAGTGAACGCTGGGGGGCTTTTTTTTCCTTGAACCATGAACGTTGATTATCAATTAAATAGAGATTTGCCCCTTAGCTCTGATATGTTTATTAGGTAGCTTTTATCTAGAGATTTTGACATTGTGAGCAATTCGTCCATGGGGAGAATGTTACTCTCGCATAATTACAATTTAAGTAACAGTGAAGTTCCTGCTTTGAATCGAGAAGAATTTGCTCAAGTATTTCTTGAAGGCTTGCAAAAATATCCTGGGATTAAATGTAGCTTCATCAAAAATCCCCACTGGGTAGTGGAAATCCTGTTTCCTGTCGCCGATTTTGAGGCTAAAACCATCGGACAGATGTGTGGTGAGATTTTAACTAGCAAGCGCCAAAGTCAGCTAGGAGATGCTCCTCTAACCACCGATACTTTAATTTTGGGGGGTAAGAAAACAACTCCTGCAACTAGCGTTTCTCCAACCTCTTTACAAACTGGAGAATGGGGAGTTGACGTGGTAGAGACTGCTCAAGCCGAGATCTTTCTGGCGACGATCAACTGGGATGGCATGACCGCCAATAAACCCGATGACAGCATCTTCAAAATTGAGTTTATCCCTACGCAAAAGTGAGTAAGCTGAGAAGGTAGGTCGTCAAGTAGGCTGGTAAAGCTATTAAGACGAACCACTAACCACTAACCATCCCAATAATTTAATTTTATTATTAACGATCAACTTAATTGACTTAATTAACTAATTTTCTATGAACACTTCTATATTTGAGCAATTTTTTCGTGACTGCGTAGGTGACTGGAAATCTGATCGTACTTACCATTATCTAACCCACCAAGAAATAGAGCGATCGCAAACTACTTTTGAAGTTACTCCCCTAACCATTAAGGGAAAAGCCCAAGTCTTAATGGATAACTCCTATGATAAGCCAGATAATATAGACCAGCTACCAGGGTTTAACCTAGGCTTTTACACCATTTCAGAAACTGGGGAAGAGAAAAAGCGTAATCTTAATCTGATGTTCGTTCCAAAATCAGAGCAGGGTGCCATCCTGGAAGGGGATTATTTGCGCGATCGCGCCTATGAAGAAGAACGCCCGATCATCTCTCATTTTAGCTTTGATGCTCGCACCAGAGAACTACTGATGACGACTAACTATACCCGCGTAGTTTCCGTCGATTCCATAACCCTGACCAATCCTACCCTCAGAATTCGTAAAATCCTTAATTACGCCAAACCCCTCCCAGGTCAATCCCTCGAAAATGTCTTGCTAGTTGGCTTTGGCGTAGAGAAAAAGCAGCTACCCGACTCCAACTAAATCTATGACTGGGTTAAATTTACATTACTTCATAACCTTCTCATTAAGTTTTACAAAACTTCGTCAGAACCTTACATGCCGCATTGTATAAATAAACTGTAAATATAGATTGGCTTAATCTAAAGTTTAGTAACTGTTGAGGGGATAAGTATTAAACCATGACGTTTAATATTTAGCTGCTTTGCTTTTGCCACAAATTTAATTTGGTCAATATTAAAGTTGGTTTTCCTTAAATAGGGAACACAGCAAGGACAAGCAACGGCAAATTTAAAAGCGGATTAACGTTCGCCAGCTTTACTTGTCGTAGTTGAATGTTCACTTATTACTCATAATTAAACTTTTGTATTACTGCAATGTAGCTGAGATAGAAATACTAAATCTATCTTAAGCAAAATATTGTAGCCTTTGCAGCCTGTCGAAATTTTTATTTCTCAAGGGAGATTATTAAATGGCTTTTGGCTCATTTGGACCAGCATCGCAATTAGGTGTTGCCCTTTATGAAGATACTCCTCCTCTAGAATACGTACCAGGGTGTTCTGAAGAAGAGCGAGAAACAATTATTCGTGCCGTATATAAGCAGGTTTTAGGCAACGCTTATGTCATGGAAAGTGAGAGAGCTGAGGTACCTGAATCTCAGTTCAAACAAGGCGCGCTGAGCGTCAGAGAATTTGTGCGGGCAGTCGCCAAGTCGAATCTGTATCGCTCACGGTTTTTTGATACTTGTCCACGCTATCGCTTTACCGAACTCAATTTTAAACATTTTTTGGGACGCGCTCCTAATGATTACGATGAGATGAAAGCTCACAGTAATATTCTCGATGCAGCAGGCTACGAAGCAGATATAGATTCCTATTTAGATAGCGATGAATATCAAAACGCTTATGGCGAAAACATCGTTCCTTACTACCGAGGCTACAAAAGTCAACCAGGTCAAACCATGGTGGAATTTACTCACATGTTTGCCCTTCTGCCTGGTGCCGCAGGGAGTGACTTAAAAGGTAGTCTCTCTGGTAGTACTCCTGCACTTAATAAAGACGTGATTTTAGCCAGCCCTATATCTGTAGTTCCTCCCTCTGGCGGTGCTGCGGGGGATGGCTGGTCTTTCCAAGAGCCTGCTGTGAGTGCTCGAACCCGTCAAGGTTCTGGTGCAGGGGAAAACGGCAAGGTATACCGCATCGAGGTTACTGGATACGGTTCTCGTCAGGTTAAGCGAGTATCTAAGTTTCGTCGGAGTAACAAAGTATACTTAGTTCCCTATGACAAGCTGTCTCAAGAATACCAGCGTATTCACAAGCAGGGTGGCAAAATAGCTAGCATTACCCCCGTAAACTAGGGGATGCGCGGCTTAAGGTTAATTTGAGTTTTGAGAGCAGGAAATCTGGCGAGAGTTCCTGTTCTAAACATTTGACAAACAAAACGAAAAATAAATATTAATTTAGGAGAAATTAAACATGGTTGCTGTAATCGATGCACCTGTAGAAATCAGCCCCAATAGTACCGCTGATGATAAGGCGATCGCTATTCGTGCGGTATATAAGCAAGTTTTGGGCAATCCTCACGTAATGGACAGTGAGCGTTTGGTAAGTGCCGAGTCGCAGTTTTGTAATGGCAGTCTCAGCCTCCGCGAATTTGTCCGCGCCGTGGCAAAATCTGATTTTTATCGCGCCCGTTATTTCGAGACTGCTGCCCCCTATCGCTTTGTGGAACTGAATTTCAAGCATCTTTTGGGACGTGCCCCCGAAGACCAGGCGGAACTTTCAGAACACATTCAGCGTTGCGTTAATCAGGGCTACGATGCGGAAATTGATTCCTATCTCGATAGTGATGAATACTCTCAAAAGTTTGGTGAAAATATTGTGCCTTACTACACTGGAGCTACTAGCACCGTAGGCAAAAAGCAGGTTAATTATAATCGCACTCTGTCCTTGCTTCAGGGTGTTGCAGGGGTTGATAGCGCGACTAAGGGCTCTCGTTTAGTAGATAGCGTAGCGACTAATAGCGCGATCGCAGCTCAAACCCCCTCCACTGGTGGTAGAACTTCTCCTTATCGGGATGCTACTGCAAAACGCTTTAAAATTGTCGTCAAGGGTTCTAAGTTTGATGCTCCCCGTCGAATTAGCACTACTGAATACATCGTGCCAGGCGATCGCATGACTCCCCAAATTCAGCGGATTAACCGTACTGGTGCCACCATCGTTAGCATTACCGAGATTTAAGGATCTTATTAAAGTAAACTTCAGCTTAATTCTGAATTTATAGCTGAAATAATCAAAAATTTAAATCCAGGAGAAATTGAATATGTCACTTTGGTTGCAGGATGCACCAAGCGTTGAATTACGTCCCAACTTCACCGAGAGTGATTTGCAGGTAGTAATTCGTGCCGTTTATCAGCAGGTTTTCGGCAACGCTCACCTATTAGAGTGCGATCGCCTGACTTCGGCAGAGTCTTTTTTGCGAGATGGCGATATTACCGTACGGGGTTTCGTCCGCATGGCGGCTCAGTCTGAGCTTTATCGCTCCCTATTTTTCGACAGTTCCTCCCAATACAGATTTATTGAGCTAAACTGCAAACATTTTTTGGGACGTGCTCCCCTAAATCAGGCAGAAATCTCGACTCATGTTCAGATTTATAACAACTCAGGTTACGAAGCAGAAATCGATTCTTACATTGATAGCGATGAGTACCTGATGGCTTTTGGTGAGAACATAGTTCCCAATCCTCGGGGAAGCAGCGATCCAGCGATCGTTAGTAATGTTGGGTTTAATCGCGTTTATTCTCTGTATCGCGGTTATGCCACCAGCGATAGTGGTAAATCTGCCCAGCTAATTACCGACTTAGCAGCTAACTTACCCACTGCCATTACTGCGCCTACCCAAGGCGGCGGTACTCCTGGCAGCAACAAAAAACGTTTCCGTGTTCAAGCTACGAAAGCTAGTATTGGTTCTCTCAACCGTTTGAGTAACCTTAGTTATGAAGTTAGTTATGAACAGCTTAATGCCAAAATTAAGAGCCTACATCGTACTGGGGCAAAAATCCTCAGCATTACCGAGATCTAAATAGCTCTGGCTAACTGCTTTTCGATCAGGATCAATCAACATAGTGGGGAGCAATACCTCACTATGAAAATTAAAACTTTTTAGATAAAAAATTTTGGAGGTCATTAAATAATGTTAGGCATGATTGCTTTGGGAAATACCAGCATTAGCTCTTACGATAGTCGGACAGTAACTATTGAAGTTACTGGAGTCTGTCGTCAAGCAGTAATGCGTACCAGCAACTATACCCTTAAAGTTCCCTATAGTCGCATGTCCTCAGCTATTCAAAATATTAATCGCCTGGGGGGTAAAGTAACAGGAATATACCTTGCAGGTTCGGATACTGTCTTTACTGAAAAGCCACCAAAAAACCAAAGAAAAGACGTAAGTAGCTAAAGCAGCCTTTTTGAACTACTGTAAGAACACGCTCAGGATAGAATCAGCAAAGTATGCTAGTTCTGAGGCATTTAATAACAACAACTTTTAATAACCCAGATATCCCTCCCGAACCTCCATGAACATTGATGAGTTTGTTGAACTTTCTTTAGGAAAATGGCGATCGCAGCGTAGCGCTCACCATTTGGCTTTTCATCACTTTGAAGAAGTCACTTCCGAAATAGAAATCCTCCCTTTAGAAAATGGCGATGAGCGAGTAATAGCTCTGTGTAAAGCAAATAGGGTTGATCCTCATCTAATCTCCAGTCCTTTTTACATGACTTGGTCAGGGGAATCTGACTGGGATGAGGATGAAGTCCTGGAAGGTTCAACCGTCTTAGTACCTGTTCCCGACCTAGAGAATCCAACTCAAGGTCTACTGCTGCGAGAACAAGGGTATGCCGAGACAGTTCCCGCTGTTGGTAGATACCAGCTAGTAGAAGATGGTTCCTTCGTTCTCAATACTGATTATGAGAGAGCTACCGCCGAAGAAAAAATTTGGTTTGCTACCCCTAACTTGCGGCTGCGGGTATCTTTGATTAAAACGGGGGATGGTAAGGGAGTGACCACCGCTTCTTTTTCTTCTGAGATTCGCGTTTTAAATTTGCCTGAATAATTCCAACCTTAACATTTAGGAATTATCTCTTAAGTATGCCAAACTCCCATGGAGTAAAGCTTAGAAGAAGTGAGAAAGTTTAAAATTTAATATTTTTATATTTTGGCTTAACAAAAAAATTAATGAAAATCACACCATGCTGACTAAAGAAAATTCTGTTGAAAAAGATAGCAGTTTACTTAACGAGCTAGCTCGTCTGATGGCGGGAGACTTTTCTAATCGTCAACAGTCTGATGCCGACCCCAAAAATTATGCCCATATCCGAATCTTTTTTCGTCCCTTACCCTGGGAGTTTTTTTCGGGAATTGGTTTTTACTCAGAGCAGGTATACGATTACGACCTCTGGAGTCCCTATCGTCAGGGAGTTCACCGTCTAGTAGATCGAGGATCTGATATCTATATTGAAAACTATAGTCTGCAAGCAGCAGAAAATTATGCTGGTGCGGGTCATAATCGCGATATTTTATTAACCATTCCCACCAGTGCCATTCAAAGACGCCAAAATTGTTCGATGGTGTTCCATAAGTCAGGACAAGTATTTTATGGCAGTGTTGAACCAGGAAATAAATGCCTGATCCATCGTCAAGGAGTAACCACCTACTTGGTCAGCAGCGTTGAGTTGACCGAAACTACCTGGGTAAGTTGGGATCGGGGTCTAGATCTAGAAAGTCATCAGCAAGTTTGGGGTTCAGCTAAGGGACCCCTTAAATTCAGTAAAAAGCAGAGTTTTGCCGCTGAACTGCCACTAAATTGATGCTGAAAATACCTAAATATAAATTGATATTTTAATTTTTTCCCGCAGTTAGTAAGTTGCTCCCCCAACTTATCAGCAGACAATAATAATAAGAACCAGACATCCAAAGAATGATTAGTACATCGGAGCAAACCCCCAAAAGCATGTTACTCCCAGTAGCTCGCAAGAAAATGCAAGCTTGGATCAGAAGCCGCCATCTGATCTGTTCGGGTAATTTTTTTGTTTTTGAAACTTTAGAATACTCCACGATTGAGCGGTTTGAAGAATGCGTTAGAGGACTTGGTGGAACCTTTATTTCCGTCGAGCCAGTGAGAAAAGTGTGGATTGGAAATCATCGTCGAGTAATTCTTTATCAGGCAAAAGCGAGCCTGCACACTCCTCATCACGAACTTAAGCAGTATTGGATTAAATACGGCGGTTTCTACACTAGATTTGACGAAAAATCCTGTTAATAGTGGCGATTAACTTGCTTGATCGTCCCCGTAATCTAATCCCAAATTAACAGTCGTCAATTGTTTTCCATATGAGGCGCTTCGTAATGCAAGACGGAGTCATTTTTTTATGGGTAACCATTGGCAAATTTTGGTCTTCGCTTTAGAATATAAAATACTTATTAAGCGTTTTGCAAAATAATGTAATAAACGTTACATTTTATTTCAGTCCCTGCGTTAAATTACAGCTAGCGATAGTTATTTTCATAAACATTTAATAATTTTCTGTAATAGTTTTTTATCATAGGGTGGTGTTTGATCAGGAGCTTAACTAATCAGTTGCGAAATACTGAATCTTAGTTGTTCCATAACTTTCAAGAACATTTATGTCATGACAAGGAGTTAAAATTTCATTCATGACGTGTTCGAGAGGATATGCTTAGTCAAAAATTATGAGCCTAAGGTTAGAGGTGTAGATTTCTCAGACTAAGATATTCTGCTTTTGGAGGGGGAGGATGAATTTTATCCTTAATTAAAATGAACCTTGATTTACCAGAAGATTTCATGAATCTTGAGTCAATGTGATCTCAAATCTTGGCAAAATACCTCAAATCCCCAACAATAGTGACAACAATAGCTTAAATCTAGCTGTTAATAGCGATCGCTTAAATTCTGGTATCAAGCCAGGCGTATCTGATGTTCTAAATTTTTAACCTTAAATAGCAAGATAAGGTGGGTAGTTATGAAGCCAGCCATTTATGCCAAATTTATTAATTTCCTCAAAGAAGAGTTAGCGCTCTCTAATGATTCGATTGAAATTGTTCGGAGATCCCTAGAGGAGCACCCTGCCCCAATACCTATGATTTTGTGGCAATATGGTTTAGTCACTCTGGAAGAACTGGATCGAATTTATGACTGGCTGTACACCAAGGCAAAACTAGACTTGGGATAGTAAGCTTGATCAGACATGTTAAGTCATCCAGTTGTAATTATTGGCTTACCCGTCATAATTAGACTAGTCGGAGTCGGGGGGAGAACATGAATAAAATTAATCAATCAAAGAAATCAGGCTCTTTAGAATTAGATGCCCCTACCTGTGATGTACCTCTAGTTCACTTAGATCAGGTTCGTCAGGTGCAGTCCAAGATTGTCAGCACAGAGAAAGCGCAGCAGATGGCGCAGTTCTTTGGTGCCCTGGCTGATCCTCATCGACTTAAGCTTATTTCCGCCCTCTCTCAGGTTGAACTTTGTGTTTGTGACCTGGCAGCAATTGTTAAGATGAGCGAATCGGCAGTATCTCATCAGTTACGTCTATTACGCAACCTCAGATTAGTAAAGCATCGTCGTGAAGGACGTAACGTCTATTACAGCTTGGCAGATGCCCACATTGCTAATTTATATCGTGAAGTGGCTGAACATCTGGATGAAGCTTAATACTGGCTAAACTTCAAAAGTTTTTTTTGGATATTATCTGAATGAATGTTCAGTTATTCAGTTATATGAGCTATGGTAATGACGATTGTGAATGCTGCGAGAATTTTAAAATGATCTTAATAAAGATCAAGCTGAACATAAATAAACATAAATAAGATGATCAATAGTCAAAAAATATTAACTATTGCGGGAAAATTGACTATCGTGGCATTCAAAATTGGAAAATACCTATAAATAGCCAACAACAGCAAAAATTATGACGACCCATTTTATTACCGCTGAAATTAATCTTGAGGAAACTCCTGAGCAACTCAGCCAAAAAATTGAATCAGAATTGGAAAAGTCGGGAACTCCTTTACGATGGGCGGTTACTGAAATTGATCAGAAGGAGCAAACGGCAAAGGTAGAAGCAATTGTTACTAAGGATTAAGGTGATTCGATAACAGATTCAGGGGAAAACAGGCTCTTAATTTTGATGTCTAACTTTACCGTTGTGTTAATCGTTCCCACGGGGGTGGGGGCAGCGATTGGTGGATATGCGGGAGATGCTCTACCCGTAGCTAGAGCGATCGCCAGCCAGAGCGATCGCCTAATTACCCATCCGAATGTGCTTAATGGGGCACAGCTATACTGGTCGATGGATAATACCTACTATGTCGAGGGCTATGGACTAGACCGCTTTGCAGCTGGGGTATGGGGGTTGCGTCCCGTTCGTCAAAATCGGGTGGGTTTATTGCTAGATCAGGGAATTGAGCCAGAATTGAGGCTCCGTCACCTCCAGGCGGCAGACGCTACTAGAGCAACCCTAGGGCTAAATCTGACGGATTACGTGGTTACCGATGCCCCCCTAGAGGTGGAGCTGCGGACTGCGGATTCAGGAGCAAGCTGGGGCACAATCGGCAATCCTGGAAGCCTGCTGCGGGCAGCACAGAAGCTAATTGACCAGGGGGGAGCCGAGGCGATCGCCGTAGTTGCGAGATTTCCTGATGAGATGGACAGCGAATCCCTACAAAACTACCGCCATGGTTCGGGTGTAGACCACCTGGCAGGAGCAGAAGCGGTGATCTCCCATCTGATTGTGCGTCAGTTTCAAATTCCTGCCGCCCACGCCCCCGCGCTGCAACCCATCCCTATCGATCCGCAACTGTCTCCCCGTGCCGCTGCCGAAGAACTGGGCTATACTTTTCTACCATGTGTACTGGTGGGCTTAAGCCGTGCCCCGCAATTTGTGACAACTCCCTCAACCGATACTATTTGGTCAGAATCGGTAGACGTGGCGATCGTTCCTTATACTGCCTGTGGCGGCAGTGCCACCCTAAGCTTAAGTAACTCCCCCACCCAGATTATTGCCGTAACTGATAATTCAACCCAAATTCAGGTTCCTCCAGAGCCTTTGGGCATTAAAGTAACTCAAGTTAACTCCTATCTGGAAGCTTTAGGAGTTCTTGCCGCTCTTAGGGCGGGAGTTGATTTTCGCGCTTTATCTCCTTCAATATCTTCACTTCGCTCCTTATAAAACCTGTGGTAAATTCTAACCCCCCCGAACTAGAGCCCCTGAGCCGCAATCAGATTTTGATCTTTATGGGAGTTACCGCCATTTTTCTCCTGGCGATCGCCAAAATCTGGCAAAAGTTAGGGCAGGTTCAATTACTATCCATAGAATTCAATACTCAGGCTTTACTTTGGAGTCTGGGGCTGGCGGCGGGAATCACCCTAGCGAGCAGCATCATTTACCGCCTCTGGGAGGCATATCGCCGCAGTGCTGACATATACCTCGAATTGGTGATTAAACCCTTGCTGTGGACGGATCTGATTTGGCTCGGATTACTCCCTGGGATGAGTGAGGAGTTACTATTTCGGGGGGTAATGCTGCCTGCTTTAGGCTTAAATCTTGGGGCAGTATTGATTTCGAGTCTGCTGTTTGGGGTTTTACACCTCAGCGGCAATGGACAATGGCCCTATGTAGTTTGGGCAACAATTGTCGGCTTTGCTTTGGGCTACTGTGCCTTGATTACAGGAAATTTGGTTGTCCCTGTTGTCGCCCACATCATTACTAATTTAATTTCGGGAACTCTCTGGAAATATAACCATTGGCAGAAACAAAAGACAGAATCAAAGGTTGAGGATAAATAAGCATGTCGGTGTAAATAAAATCAACTTCTTAGGACTGTTAGTCGTTAGTCGTTCGTGGTAATAGTTACAACCGTATTCGTATTTCGTAACCTGAGTGACTTTATTTTGCCTTACTCACTTAATACGTCTAATGTGAATTGGCAATCAGTGTGATTTACATTTAGCCATAAGCCTTGAGTGATAATATGTGAATTGTCATCTAAAATTCATTAGTTTGTCACAGGAAAGCCATGGCTAATCTATATATTTAACCGTGTCAGCTCTATATAGATTTCACTCTAAGCTCCTTCAGGCTTTTTAGAGCTGACTTTACTAGGTTCTGTTGACAAAGCTCAGTAAAAGTCATACGGTGCAGAGAACTGCAGCTGTTTAATTAAAACTCAGGTCAATGACTAACCGTGCTAGATTGGATGACTTTGCTTGAAACAAAATTCTCGCTTTTTTAATAAACTCAAATACTATCGTCTTATCTGAGTTGCGCTTTTGTGCTTGTCTATAATAAAGTCCATCTAATTGCCTTTTCAAAACCATAATTAATCTCTCTTCAATTAGCCAGTCGAGCTAGGAAAAAGGTGCTTGCGTGAGTTACAAGTATATTTTGGTGCTTGATTCAAGCTGTGATCTTATGTACTATCAGAGTCTTAAGCTTGCCAATTGGCAACGCCAAAAACTTTAAGAAAAAAATACTAATGATCTGGAGCGGTCTCCGCTAAACTGCTGGTAGTAATTATTTAAACTACTATTTTTGGTTTAGCCGACCTAACTTTATCTAAATGCTCGCTAATTTAAAAATCAATAATTTTGCCTTAGTTGATTCCCTAGAGCTTGATTTTGCTGGGGGTTTAAGCGTCTTAACAGGGGAAACTGGGGCAGGTAAATCGATTATTCTTGATGCTATTGATCTAGTTTTGGGGGGTAAGGCAAATAGCCGCATGATTCGCAACGGTAGCGATCGCTCGATGATTGAAGCTTCGTTTCAGGTTAATGCTAGCTGGGGTAAATGGCTAGAAGAGCAAGGGATAGAAGCACTAGAAGAAGATATTCTAGTTTGCAGTCGGGAAATAGTAGTAGCTAAAGCTAAGGTTAAATCCCGCAGTCGAGTTAATGGTGTGTTGGTTAATCGTCAGCTAATGGCAGAGTTGCGATCGCGCTTGGTGGAAATTACGGCACAGGGACAGACGGTTAATCTTCTGATTGCGGAGAAGCAGCGGGAGTTATTGGATGCCTATGGCGGTAAGCAGATTCAGAAGCAGCTTAAGGCAGTGGCTCAAGCCCATGGAATCAGTCAGCAAGCCAAGCAGGAGTTAGAGCAGCGAATTCAGTCAGAACAGGAATTACTCCAGCGTCAGGACCTAATTAAATTTCAGCTCAAGGATTTAAACGATGCCGAGTTAACCGATGCTGACGAGCTAGATGAACTAGAACAAGAAAGCGATCGCCTGTCCCATGTAGTAGAGTTACAGCAATTAGGCAATCAAACCTATCAACTACTGTACGAAGGAGACAACGATGCCCCAGCGGGGGCAGATCTCCTCGGTAAGGCGGAATCCTGCCTGATGGAGATGGCGGAATATGACTCGGAACTTAGCTCAATTTTGGAGATGGTGCAGTCGGGGTTAGCGCAAATTGTTGAGGCTGGACAGCAGATTAATAGCTATAGCGAAGGTTTAGAGGCAGATCCTGAAAGACTTGGGGAGATTGAGGACAGAATTAGGCAGCTTAAAAACGTTTGTCGTAAATATGGTCCTGATCTTGCCGATGCGATCGCCCTACAGGAAAAGCTAGAGTCAGAACTAGCGTTAATTACAGGAGAAGGACAGTCTATTGAGGCACTGGAACAGTCTTATCAGCTAACCTTGGAACAGCTTGACCAAGAATGCCAAAAGTTAACTAAATTACGACAAAAAGCCACTACCAAGTTAGAGAAACAGCTCACTAAAGAACTTAAGCCCTTGGCGATGGATAAGGTAATCTTTGAATGTCGCCTGCTGGAGGCTAACCCTACCGCTACAGGGGCAGATCAGGTGGTGTTTTACTTCAGCCCCAACCCAGGAGAAGCCGTCCAGCCCCTAGCAACCACGGCATCGGGAGGGGAAATGAGCCGCTTTCTATTAGCGTTAAAAGCCTGCTTTACGGGGGCAGAATCAAGCTCCAGCACCCTGATTTTTGATGAAATAGATGCGGGAGTATCGGGAAAAGTTGCCCAGGCGATCGCCGAAAAGCTCCATCAGCTTGGTCAACAGCATCAGGTACTCTGCGTCACCCACCAGCCTCTAGTTGCGGCAATGGCTAACGGACACTTCAAGGTAGAGAAAACCATTATTGAAGAGGAAGCAACAGCTAAAAAGAAAAATGGCAATGCCGTTGCCGACATTCGCACCGTAGTTAGAGTTAAACCTCTAAACGATTATCAGTTAAGAGCCGAGGAGTTAGCCCAAATTACAGGGGGACATTCCGCTGAAGATGCGATCGCCTTTGCCAAATCTCTATTAGCTAAAGCCGCTAAGTTTCGTCAAAAAGACAATTAATTAATACAAAGCAATCTCGTTAGTTTAAGCAGGAGAGCGGACAAACTGAGTCGAAGTCTGAAATATCATTGCTTGGAATCAGTAGAAATTAAGTCATTCCGAAGAAACTATTCCTAATCAACTCAATAAGTCAACTTTTATCCCTACTTATAAGATTGGTCTTTCAGTGTTTTCAGGCTGTTTATCTAGTTTATTTGAACCATCAACTACAAATTTCCAATCTTACTGATATCCGCATACAGATTTTGCGCTTTCTCGGAAGCCCTTGTCAAAAATATTATTTAATTTGCTAGCCTACCTGCGAAATGTCCGCTATATCTAGCCCAAAACGAGATATCCTAGCATAGAGAAAACCAGCCAATTGAAATAAAGTAGCGGTGCTAGACCTAAAACTGATTAGAAACAACCCCGAACAAGTTCAAGAATTGATTGATCGCCGTTACGGCAACTACAATCTTCAGCCTATCATCGAACTAGACCAACAGTCTCGGGAATTAGAAACTAACCGCAGCAAACTTAGTGCCCGCAGCAACGAGATTGGCAAACTTATTGGTAAAAAAATTGGCAGCGGCAGTGATCCCAAGGGAGCAGAGATCGCTCAGTTAAAGGCAGAGGGAAATGAGATTAAAGCTAATTTAAGCGAACTAGAACCCCAGGAAAGAGAGCTTAAGTCAAAAATTGAGTCTTTATTGTTAGAATTACCCAATTTACCCGATAAATTAACCCCAGTTGGTCGTGATGAGTCGGAAAATGTTGAGTTGGAACGCTGGGGAGATGAACATATTACAGATAGTCCTAATATTTTGCCCCACTGGGAAATCGGCGAAAAATTAGGCATTTTAGATTTTAAGCGGGCAGTAAAGGTAGCTCAAAGTCGCTTTGTTAATTTGGTTGGGGCAGGTGCAGCGTTGGAAAGAGCTTTAATTAGCTACATGCTGGATACTCAAATTGCCGCTGGTTATCTCGAAGTAATGCCTCCCGTATTGGTGAATAGCGATTCTTTGCAGGGCACTAGTCAGTTACCCAAGTTTGCCGAAGATAGTTTTAAGTGTAACAGTGATGACCTATGGCTAACCCCAACTGCTGAAGTCCCCGTTACCAATCTCTATCGGGATGAAATTATTGAAGATACTCAACTGCCAATTAGACACTGCGCCTATACTCCTTGTTTTCGTCGGGAAGCGGGCAGTGCGGGTAAGGATACTAGAGGCTTAATTCGCCTTCATCAGTTTAATAAGGTGGAGTTAGTGAAAATAGTTGCCCCAGAAACCTCTGAAGCAGAACATCAGAGTTTAGTTGCCAATGCCGCAGGGATTCTCCAAGGTTTGAAATTACCCTATCGAATTTTAGAGCTTTGCACAGGAGATATTGGCTTTGGTGCGGCAAAATGCTATGACCTTGAGGTTTGGCTACCAGCAGCAGGCATGTATCGCGAAATATCTAGCTGTTCTAATTTTAGGGACTTTCAGGCTCGTCGGGCAAACATTCGCTTTAAGCAAGCTGGAAAAAAGGGAACTCAGTATGTCCATACTCTCAATGGTTCTGGGTTGGCGATCGGTCGCACCATGGCGGCAATTCTAGAAAACTATCAGCAGCCTGATGGTACTGTTAAAATTCCCGATGTCTTACAACCCTATTTGAAACGAGAAGTTTTATAAATTTTGCCAATTCTAAAGTTAATAAAGCTTCTATTTAATTGAATCGGCACAGGAAAATGACGAGCTATTTCTTCTCATCTCACTGTGTGTAGCTCTTGAAGTAAGTTGATTAAAATTACTCGGATTAGATATTGAGAACAATTAACGTGAATTCAGGTTAAGCTACAGGCTATGACTAATAAGGGATTTAAAATTAGCATTTTGACCTGCTTTAACTAATTATTTTAATACAAGAGTATTCAAAAGCTTATGGCTTATGGCTTAGAGCTATCTTCACAGATTAACTTCTTTATCCCGAACTTACGTTAATTAAACTGTTTCTTAAGGTGTTTGCTATATATTTCAAAAAGTTTTATTATTGTAACTCAAACAAATAAGATTATTGAAACTAGTCTCTCTTTATTTGGGAAACTACTTTACTCAATGCCCTTTTTTACTTACTTTTTACCCTCTTGTATCGCTCCTACAGGCGGATTGCAAGCAGATTTCAAAATGAACAAGATGTTCCGCACCTTTCTGATTGTCTCTGTATTCGCGAGTATCCTAACTGATCGATCAATCGCCGAATCCTCCTCTTCGACATCAAGGACTTTAGCCCCCGAAATCCATGGCAACATCCTGCTAGTAGATGGATCTGAGTCCCAGTCCTATCCAATACCTGTCCGTGTTAAGAATGCCGATGGCAAACAGATAATAGCCGACTGGACATACCTTACTCCCGACCATGCTGTAGCCAGAGAAAACGATCCCAAATCACCCTACATTAAGTTTTTCGCCAATATCAGTCCGAAGGCTGCTGGTGCCGATGCAGCGCTACAGGCTGCAATTCAGGCGGCAAAAGTAGACCAGCCAATCTATGGACAGCTTCATGAAACCAAGATCGCAGAAACTCTAGTGGGTTCAAAAAACTTGTTTCTCCTTGGTCAGTCTCAACTCGGTGGACAAGATGCTATATTATTCGCTCAGGTTTTTCAAACCTCATCGGACTCTAGGTATTCTGTGCGTCTGATTGAAGCGGACGCAAAAACCTATAAGGCATGGGGAGGCATCGCAGCCATGGCGGCTGCTACAGGAGTAATTGATCATCCCAACGAAATCCCAGAGAAATACCGCAATCAATTGGCATTTGCGTCATTGGATCAGCAAATGGCGTTTTACCACATGGCGTATACCAAGGTAATGGAGAGCTATTTTGCAGGTTTTGTTGCAGCCAATACAGGCACTCTGACTATGATGCAAAACATTAATTATGATTTGTTGTTTAACGGTGAAATAACCCTCGATTCCCTGGATACAGTTCCCTAAAAACTTTTACTTAAGTGTATTTTGGTAATCGTATTTAGTATTAGGACTTGATTGGCTATTTAGCTATTTTCTTCCTAGCCACTATTTCCCAGTCTCCAGTCACAATCGTTATAAATGAGAGGGCTTTAAACCCAGAGCGATGATCAAGTTATGTGATGAGTAAAAAGACTGGGTGAAATATGCTTTAGCAAACTTTTAAAGACTCCAGAATAGGCACAGGCGAACGCAAAATTGTTTACCGTCTTTCTGTAGTGAAAGTCTGGCACTTCAGATAACTTATTGCCCTAATAACTAATAACTATGATCTTTGTTTTTTCGTCATATCTAGCAGATATGATGATGTTTTATGCTGAAAAATACTAATAAATAAGCATTAATAGTTATAGACTAGGACACTCATTACGTATAAGCAAACATATCAAGATTATCATAACTGAAATTTGTATGGCTATAGTTGTCAAGGGGTATTGCGCTCAAATACTTTCTTATTACTAAGGGTAGCATAGGGATTATACTTATATCTCAAGAGAGTTTACACTGTATATTTTCTAGAGTATGTTAAATAAAACACATTTCTCAGCCTATTATTATAGTTAATTTTCGATCAAGGAATGAATCTAGAAGTGCAGCTATTATTAGCTAACCAATATATTCCCCATGGACATTGTTATTTATGGCAAACCCCTTTAGTCGGATTACATGTTGCTGCTGATGCTTTAATTGCCATAGCATACTATTCAATTCCTATTTGTCTTATTTGTTTTGCCCGACAGGTACAAGGACTACCTTTTAAAGGTGTTTTTATGCTGTTTGGGGCATTTATTATTGCCTGTGGCACAACTCACCTAGCAGAAATTTGGACACTTTGGCACCCCAATTACTGGATTTACGGTATTTTAAAAGCGATTACAGCATTAATTTCTTTATATACTGCTCTCTCCTTAATTCCCTTAATTCCGAAAGCATTACATCTTCCTTCTCCTGAACAAATTTCCAGCTTAAATCAGCAGTTAAGTGAACAAGTTCTAATTAGTGAAGATGCCAAACAACAGCTACATCAGCTTAATCAAGAATTAGAACAAAGAATTGCTGAAAAAACTGCCGCCTTAGTTAGGGCAAATCAGGATTTACAGAGCAGCACTAAATTTAAAGAAAAGATTACCGACCTTGCCCCTAATATTCTCTATATTTATGATTTAAATAGTAATTCTAATGTTTACTGTAATCCCTTTATTAATAAACTATTAGGCTACAGTCAGCTAGAAATATTAAACTTTAAAACTAATATTATTGAAGCGCTAATTCATCCTGAAGATTTAATCAGAGTTAAGCAACATTTTGAAAGTTGCCTTGAAATAGAAGATGATAAGTATCTAGAAATAGAATATCGTATCCGCGACAGTCAAGGAAAATGGCACTGGCTTCAAGATAAGAGCGCTATTTTCAGCCGTAATCAAGTTGGTGAACCAGACCAAATATTAGGCATTGCCCAAGATATTACCGAAGCCAAAGAAACCCAGCTCAGAAATCAGGAATTAACTCAAAAACTCGAATCACAGGTCTTAGCCTTAGCCAAAAATAATCAAGCCAGAATCAAACTAGCAGAAATGAATGAATTTATTCAGGCTTGTGTCAGTTTAGAGGAGGCACAAAATATTATCGGGGAGCTGTTGCAACCATTATTTCCTGATAGCAGCGGTGCGGTTTATTTAATCAATGATAATCAAATTTTCTTGAAGGCGATCGCCACCTGGGGAACACCTACTAGCAAAGAGTATTTTGAGCCCAAGGAATGCTGGGGGATTCGCAGGAGCAATCTGCATCAGGCTAATTCTCCAAAGCTACACTGTAACCACACAGATTCTCATGGTGATTTAGGTCTTACCCTCTGCTTCCCGATGATTGCTAAAGGTGAGACTATTGGCGTACTCTACTTTAGCTTCAAAGCTGATTACACACTTGAGCAATCAGTTAAGGATCTGGCGGAAACCGTTGCCCAAAATCTGGCTATTACCTTTGCTAACCTAAAACTTCAGCAAAAGCTGAGATTCCAAAGTTTGAGAGATCCCTTGACCAACCTTTTCAATCGCCGTTATTTACTAGAATTTCTCGACAATGAATTAGACCGTGCCCAACGTCAGCAGCATACCGTGAGCGTAATTTTGCTTGATATAGATTATTTTAAGCGGTTTAATGATGTTTATGGTCATAGTGCAGGGGATCTAGTGCTCAGTCAGGTAGGAGCTTATTTACTCTCAGAAATTCGTCAGTATGATATTGCCTGCCGTTATGGTGGAGAAGAAATGTTAATCGTCATGCCTGGTGCTGTTGCAAAAGATGCTGCTATTCGCGCTGAAGGCATTAGGGCAGGAGTCAAGAAGTTACAGCTAGAACATGAAGGAAAAAAGCTGGACTCCATCAGCGTTTCTATTGGAGTTAGCAGTTTCCCAAATGATGGTAGTAATGTTAAAAGTTTGATTGATGCTGCGGACAATGCTCTATATCGGGCGAAGGAGGCGGGGCGAGATCGTGTTGTTTCATTTACTAAAACGAGCTAAGTAATATTAAATCCTGTTCTGACTAAAACTTCGTTGTTTAACTTAGGAATTATAGAAGCAAAGAGCTATAGCGATCGCCGATTTAAAATGCCTGTAAATTTTGATAAATAACTATGTTTATATAGAGGTAAACAGAACGCCATTAGTGAGGCTCAGTTGTCTTTTTGGTAAGGCGATTGCGTAGATTTTACTTCTATTTTTAATTATACTTAATAAAGTAGAAAAAAGCGATGACCGTTTAAAATACAATATTTAAAATAATGATTTATAGTTCACACACTACATGGCAAAGACTTTTTATGGCTGTACGAATCCTAGCTACGAGTACAGATCGCATACAAGAAAGAGTAGGTGATGCTTATATTCATTTATTACCGTTAATGAAAGATGAATTTCCTACAGATTTACAGTCAGATTTTGACAAACTAAAACAAGAGTTGACCAAAGTTCAACCTTCTGGCACTGAAGGAAGTGTTAAAGCAACTACTAAAGTAATGACTGATGATAAGGCAATAGAGCTATCAAAAACAATTGTTTCAATGTACGATGAAATTGCACGTAAATATTGTTCTTGATAAGAAAAATATTAAATATATCTAATTTACAATTTTTACCTATCGTAAACAGGATGCTGTGAGCTTAATTTTGCTTGATATCGATTGTTTTAGAGGATTTAATAATTTTATAGTTATAGTGTATGAGATCTGCTGCTCAATCAGGTAAAAGCTTATTTAGTTTAATCAATTTGAAGGTTTTATTTATGCTGTGAACAATGCTTTATGTAAGGTAAAAGAGGCAGGGCGGGATTGTGTTATTTCATCTCTTAAAACTAGCTAAGTAAGTAGGGCAAAATAAAATCATATAAGTTTAAAAAAACGAATAACTATTAACTACTAACAGTCCTAAGCAGTTAATTTTATTTCTATCGATCTACTCAGAAAGATACAAATTACTCAGTAGCAGAATTCAGCAAACTTTCCGCCGCCGCAATTAAATCTTGCTGAATATCCTTTAAATCTTCTCGATTATTTAAGTAGGTGGTCAAAGCTTCGATGGGATGCAAGGTATTGCCTACCCCCAACTCTGGCAGCCGCGGGCGGGCTAGTTGACTAACTAATTCAGGTCTAATACTGTGACTGTGGGCAGGCTTTAAAGCGCGATCAATTGCCGTGGTGTTAATCAGATCTAGCTGTTCGGAACGTAACTTATAGATTAGGCGTACCACCTTTTCTTCAATTTCCTGACTGGCGATCGCCTCTAAGACTTTTTCTAAGGGGTCTTCCGCCTGAGAAACGTCGATTGCGATGGTAATGAAGGGGCGCGCAGGTAAAACACAAAACTCCCAGTGGGCTTGACTCCGCTGCAAATCCAGCATAATGTAGCCCTTATCTTCTTTCTCTTCTCCAAAATCTACTCGCTCAATACTCCCAGGATAAACAATCGGCGGATCGTTGCTGGGGTTGAGGTTTTGATGTTTGTGGACATGACCCAGGGCAACATAGTCAAACTCAGGTCTAGTTAGCATCGACAGAGGAATCGTAAAGCCTTTCCCTACTGCTAGAAATTTCTCCGCACCTAAACTTGCGCGGTCTGCCATTAAATGTCCTAGTAAAACCGTCGGTACTTGAGGATCAAGACGGCGAATTTCTCCCTCTAAGACAGGCTGTAATTTTTTAATCAACAGTTCGTTGACTTCTGGTAAAGTCAGACCCTCAGTTTCAGGTCGAGTTAGGAGTGTCGAGCGATTTAGCCAGGGTAGGGTAATAATTTGTACAGCCCCGTTAGGAGTATCGAGACGATGGGTTGCGATCGCATCCCCCACAATAAACCCTGGCACTACTAAGGTGCGATAGATAGATAAGCTAGCACCACCGTTACCCTGGGAGTGTTGATCGTGATTACCCACTAGGAGAATTGCGGGAATTTCCGCATCCGCTAGCCGACGAAACTGGCTGGCAAAGGCTTCGTGGACATAGGGTGCAGGAGTCGCATTGGGAAAAGCATCTCCACCAAACAGTACCAAGTCTACAGGTTCGGCGATCGCCCGATCAATACAGATACGCAACACATTAACAAAGTCTTCTAAGCGGCTATTGACTCCTGTTTCAGGATTAATCTTGCCATGGGAAAAACCACTGCCTAAATGGATATCAGAGAGATGAAGAATTTTAACCATTAGTCATAACTCATTAATATGAGAACCACTATATTTAAGCTAATTATTAGTTTTTAGCTCAGGTAGCTGTACTTTTATTAAATTATTGTAAGCCTCTTTAAAGATATCCGTCATAAAATTCAAATCCCAGGATTATCAGCATTTTAGTCATTAACCTATTAAACATGAGAACTGATCGAATATTCACCAACTTAATCGACAATTGCTAAGTATAACTACTCAGTTTTGATTGGAATTTTATTTATATTCGCAGCTTAATCATTCAGGTACAAGAGAAACACAGCAGATTTATTATGGCTATCAAATTTAGTTTTCCCTTGGGTTCGTATTTCAGACAGCTATTTGCTGCTGATACTTATGTTAGATTCATCAACCCACTGGAATTTTGGCGTCGGCATCAAATTAAACATTTAAACAATTGTTCAAAACTTGATTCAGTTGAACATTTAAAACGCTGTTATCGCAAACAACATAACTTACAAAAATTTGTCGAGCACCGAATAGACTACAGCGATAAGGTTGTAATAGCTAATAATAATTTTCGCATAACGCTTTACAACGCCCTTTTTTGCTATTCTACTCAACAAAAAACTCTTTTATCGTGGTGTCAAATCGGCAAAAATCCCTATTGTCATAATCTATTTTAGGGAGCCAGTTTACAGTTACGCCGTAACAAAATATGACGGTTATCTCCTCCTCTCAGCCTAAAACAGGTCTAATTTCTCGATTAGTGAGTGTTCTCTTATCTATTAAGCCCCTCGCTAATTTTGCTAAGGCTCAAGCTCGTCAGATGATGATCAAGCGAGCAGAAAAAATTGGTGTTCCCTGGCGAGCCAATGTCGAGCAGTTGCGTCAGCGACAATGGGATCAGGAGTTAGGAACAGTCCAAGATCCTGAGGTGGATTATCCAGAATATTACCTGACTTCTTTTCATGCCTATGATGAGGGTAACCTAAGCTGGACAGCCGCCTGGGAAGTGGAGTCTGCGGCTCAGGCTGTTCATGCCAAAATTTGGACAGATGATGATCCCAAAGGAGACACTAAGCTGCGGCGCAGTTATCAGCAGGCTTTGACTAAGCTGATGCCAATTATGCCCCAAGATATCCTCGATCTGGGTTGTGGGGTAGGCATGAGTACGATGTCCCTTCAGGAAGTTTATCCAAGCGCCAAAGTTATGGGGCTGGATTTATCCCCCTACTTTCTATCCGTGGCTCAATACCGAGGGCAAAAGCAACAGCCGCAGATTAACTGGATTCATGGTGCGGCGGAAGCAACTGGCTTGCCTGGTGGTAGCCTGGATTTAGTTGCTACCAGCCTAATGTTTCATGAACTGCCAGCATCGGCAGCCCAGGCAATTATTCTTGAGGCTCATCGTCTGTTACGTCCAGGGGGCTATTTGGCAATTATGGACATGAATCCTATTTCTGAAGCATTTAAAAAAATGCCCCCCTATGTCTTTACCTTACTTAAGAGTACTGAACCCTATTTGGATCAATATTTCGCCCTGGATCTAGAAAAGATTATGAATCAGGCGGGTTTCACCGACTTCAAGATGACCATCAACAGTCCTCGTCACCGAACTGTAGTTGCCAGAAGAAAATAATATCAATTCTCGCGCATTAATAAGAGACTTGATTAGGTTGGGAAAAGGTAAAAGGTAAAAGCTATATGTAATGAGTCTTATCGTCAACTGGAGGATTTAGTAGCTCTTCGTCTGCTCGCGCATTCCCTTGCGCCTATCGGCGGCGCGGGGTCGCTCGTCAAATCAGCGACATGGTTACTGGAGATTAGTATTGGTCAATAAAAAACAAACTTCCAGCGGTAAGGCTGAAAGTTAACGTTAATATCTAAATTAATTAAACTTTAATCAATTCAAGTTATTGCTCATTAAAGGGGATGGAACAATAAGTCTGGGTAAAGAAAATTGAACCCAATTAAAATCACTGCTGTAAAAATCAGCATCGCCATGATTAATACTGGGGCAGCGGAAAGAAACTTCATGAAATTTGTCATAGTTATCCTTCTCTAGAATAATAAACAACTTAAATTTAGCGGGGAGAAACGGTAATTTCTGATTTGTCGGCGTATATCTTGCGCTTGACGATTTCTCTAGTGGCTAGCAAAGGCCAGAATGCAGCCGCAAACATTTTAGAAATTGCGATGGGAACGTTAATCATAATTTCCTGCATCTCACTATCGTCTGTTTCCCGAATCGTCATTAAGTATGAGCGACCAGACCAGCCAATCCAACCTGCGATGTATAAAAACATCAGACCTGGTATGGTGAAATCTCCAATGTGTGACCAGCGACCGTCTACAATTAGGTGGGGGTATCCTTCAGGACCACAAAGAGCTTGAGCATAGCGCTCGGCTCTGATTTGACCAGAGTTAGGGTCGCTAGTGGTGTTGCGGTAACTTTTAGATTTTTGAATAAATGCTGGGGTTTCTCCGCAGGGAGTGAGACCAGCTACACCATCAGCACTTGCTGTGGGGGCAAACCCAAACCAAAGGGTAAATACTATTAATAAAGCAAAGAACCTTCTCATGAATATGTTTCCGTTTGTTACAGTTTGGACAGCAGCGTCAAGATAGTTCTTAAACGCCGATTAATCAGGGCTAGAGGTAGCTAATGTATCCGACCGATAACTGGTAGTTAACATGGTGCGTTTTTCGCCCCTGAAGCTCTAAATTAGATAAATAGATTTGTTCTTGTAAACCAACTTAACAAAAGATGGCGATAGTTTTAGCGATTGAAACAAGTTGTGATGAAACTGCGATCGCAATCGTAAAGAACCGTGAGGTTTTAATTAGTATTGTATCATCCCAGATTGAACTGCACCAAACTTATGGCGGCGTGGTTCCTGAATTAGCTTCGCGGCAACACTTAGAAATCATTAATCCTTCTATCAGTCAGGCGATGTCTAGTGTTAATCTTACCTGGCAAGAGATTGATGCGATCGCCGCTACTTGCGCCCCTGGACTGGTAGGAGCCTTACTAGTAGGAATGGCGGCGGCAAAAACCCTGGCAATAATTCACCACAAGCCGTTTCTGGGGGTACATCATCTGGAAGGGCATATTTATGCTTCCTATCTGGCACAGTCTGACTTAGAGCCTCCATTTTTATGTTTACTGGTTTCTGGGGGGCATACCAGCAGTATTGGGGTTAAAGACTACGGCGAGTATCAGCTATTGGGATCAACCAGAGATGATGCGGCGGGAGAAGCCTTTGATAAGGTGGCAAGGTTATTAAACCTTGGTTACCCAGGGGGACCCGTGATTGATCACCTGGCGCAACAGGGCAACCCTAAAGCATTTGCCTTACCTGAAGGGCGTATTTCTTTACCCGATGGCAGGGGCTATCATCCCTACGACTTTAGCTTTAGCGGCATCAAAACCGCTGTTCTGAGATTAACTGAGAAACTGGAGGCTCAGGGGACAATTCCTGTTGTTGACGTTGCTGCTAGCTTTCAGGATACGGTGGCAAAAGTTTTAGTTAAACGGAGCGTTAAGTGTGCTCTGGATCATGGTTTGGATACCATTACTATTGGTGGTGGGGTAGCGGCAAACAGTGGTTTAAGGAAGTACCTACAGGAGGCGGCAGAGAAACATAATCTTAAGGTATATTTTCCCCCTCTAAAGTACTGTACAGACAATGCTGCTATGATTGGTCTTGCCGCCGCGCAGCACTTTCAAGTAGGTCATAGATCTGACCTAGATTTAGAAGTGCGATCGCGTATGGCAATAGATCGGGTAATGGAGCTATATCAGTAACCTATAACCTATAACCTATAACCTATAACCTATAACCTATAACCTATAACGAATATAGCTTGAAACTTGTTTGTTTTAACATAGGTTTCAAAGGCTATATCAGTCAGTAATTATCTATGAAGCCAAACATTGAAGCGATTTCTGCCCTGCCCAACGATACCCAGCCTCAATATTTGCTGGTGGTACTCCACGGTTGGGGAGCCAACTATCAAGATTTTGTGCCTTTTGCCAAGGTGCTTAATTTTCCTGGCTTCGGCTATATATTTCCCAACGCCCCCTATAAACATCCTCAAGTACCAGAGGGAAGAGCTTGGTATGCCCTAGAAAATAAAGACTTTACAGGATTAGCGGAGAGTCGTCAGCTTTTGCTGGACTGGCTTAATTCCCTAGAAGCCTCTACGGGAGTATCTCTCGAAAAGACTATCATGGCGGGCTTTTCTCAGGGAGGGGCGATGACCTTAGATATAGGATTAACCTTGCCCTTGGCTGCTGTATGCAGCTTCAGCGGATATTTACACTATCAGCCCCAAGCATCAGCAAGCTCTACTTTTCCGCCGACGCTGATTGTTCACGGGAGACAAGATGCGGTGGTACCTTTAGCAGCAGCGGTTCAGGCGCGGGATGAGCTAACCAAAATTGGCGTTGCCATTGACTATCATGAGTTTGATATGGGGCATGAAGTTCCCGAACTAGCGATCGCTGTATTTAGAAAATTTATTACAGAACGGGTAATCAATAAACATTGAACATTAAACATTAATCATTTTTCAGGTGTTAGTTATCCCTTATATCTTGAACTTAGGCTATCAATAGTTAATGAGTACCTAACATCAATAAATTATTGCTCGAACAAGATTTGTTCAAAACAGAACTCTCCCACTTCAATTAATGCTGTTTCAGCTTCTTGATCCGTAACAGATGCGGCGGTAAGCTCTTGAAATTCTTCTAGGTCATACTGCTGCTCAAACTCATCAATGGTGCAGCTACATAATTGTTTAGCATCAGCTTCTCCTAATCCTTCAGCAATGGAAGTCTGGATACATTCTCGATTGTAATCCCTGACAAATTCTGCTGGATACTGATTATCGTCTTCTTGTGGTGATTCTTGAGCAATGGCGGGGTTAGTCAGAGAAAATAAAGAGAAACTAAGCAGAGCAAGATAAAAATATGGCATGGCGATCGCAATCTGAGTGAATTTAATTAGCTAAAATAAGCTAACAAATAATTGACTAGGTTTTAGATGGTGATTGCTAGCTTAAAGTTCCGAGCGGTGGAACTGTTGGTTAATGTTAGATAGTTCTCAAATCAAGGAAAAGGCTCAGGAAATAGGCTTTCATCTCGTAGGGATTGCCAGGGTAGACGAAGAATATCTAGATCAAGCAGCAGATCATCTCAATAGCTGGCTGGCTTCAGGGTATCACGCCGATATGGAATGGATGTCTAGCCCCAAGCGCCAAGATATTCGCCAATATATGCCTGAAGTGCGATCGCTGATTTCCGTCGCTCTCAATTACTATACTCCCCATCAACATGCTAATGAGCCCAATATCGGTAAAATTTCTCGTTATGGCTGGGGACGAGACTACCATAAAGTTATGGGCAAAAAGCTCAAGGCTTTGAGTAATTGGATGCAGGTTCAAGATGAGACGATTATTGCCCGCTATGCGGTGGATACCGCCCCCGTTCAAGATAAGGTTTGGGCACAGCGTGCTGGGCTAGGCTGGATGGCAAAAAATGGCAATGTAATTACCAAAAAGTACGGTAGCTGGGTATTTTTGGGGGAAATTTTAACTAACCTCCAGCTTACTCCCGATAAGCCCCACACCAATCACTGCGGTAGCTGTACTCGATGTTTAGTTGCCTGTCCCACCGATGCGATCGTTAAACCCTACGTAGTTGATGCCAATCGCTGTATTGCCTACCATACAATTGAGAATCGTCAGCCAGAATTACCGCCACAGATTGCACAGAATTTATCGGGCTGGGTTGCGGGATGCGATATCTGTCAGGATGTTTGCCCCTGGAATCAGCGATTTGCTCAAGAGACTGACGTTCAAGACTTTCAGCCCTATCCCGATAATCTTAATCCCGAACTAAATCGGTTGGCTAATCTCGACGAAGCTGAATGGGATCGACGCTTCCGCGCCTCTGCACTAAGAAGAATTAAACCTGATATGTGGCGACGCAATGCTCGTGCTAATCTAAATAGAGAGAAGTAAATGTATTACCGAACACAATGTTGGCGTTGGTAAATATAAGGTCTAAAACTGGAAATAAAAGATCCTAGTTGCTATTGATTAAGTTATTTAGATATTTGATTACTTATTGATATATAAGATATTGAGAGCAATTAGCTATAAACCAGAGGCTATCTGTCAAAACTAAGCTTGAATTAATCCTTTATAATAGTCTTTCTAAAAGGAGAAATAATTCAACTCTTGTATAAGATAAAAGCTTAAAATATAAGGCTTTTAAAAACTAGCGACGGCTACCAATGCTAGCAAAAATATCAAACCATATGCTAAACGGAATCACTCTACTTATTCTTACTTACTAACAATCGCTGTTTTGAGGACTAAATGACTGCTAAGGTAATCTTGTTTGATTTTGATGGTACTATTGCCGATACCTATCAGGCGATCGCCAATATTACTAATCAATTGTCTGGGGAATTTGGTTATAAGGCATTAAACCAAGAAGAATTGCTATTGATCAAAAATTTAAGCTCCCGTGAAATTGTTAAACGCTCGGAAATATCGGTCTTTAAATTACCTTTTTTGGTTAGAAGAGTCCGCTCGGAGTTGAGCAAAGAAATTGCGGAATTAAACCTGATTAAGGATATTAAGCAAGTTTTACTCAGACTGAAAAATTTAGGTTTTACCTTAGGCATTGTGACCTCTAATAATCAAGAAAATGTCGAGATCTTTTTGCAAAAAAATCAGCTAGAAAATCTGTTTGATTATTTATATTCTGGAACAGCTATTTTTGGCAAGCACCGAGTTCTTAATCAAGTCATAAGGGAACACAAGCTGAGTAAGTCGGATGTAATTTACGTTGGGGATGAGACTAGAGATATTAGAGCGGCACGTAAAAGTAAGATTCCCGTAGTTTCAGTGAGCTGGGGGTTTAATGCGGCACAGATTTTGCGGGAACATCAACCAGATTATATAGTTGATCATCCTGCTGAATTGCTAGACGCGATCGCCCTATGGCATCCTCGTCAGTTAACGGTTATTAGTTAATGGTGACAAGTTGAGGGACTACATTGTCTGTAAACTAGTTTTTAGTTTTCCCTAAAGGGATACACTTCGTTATTAGTCTTTAGTTTCTAAGATGTTGTGCCTAAATTTAACTATTTCTAGAGTGATCGCTTAATGGACGGATTATATCTAATGTTTGGCAAGAAAAGAGAAGCTATATGTAGCAGTTAACTAATTTAATTTTTGCTGAACCTGTCACCAATAGTTATCAGTTAACAGATAAACCAGATTCTAATGCAGGTAAATGATAGTCAGCCCGAATTTTTGTTGTTTGCTCAACATGGTTGGGCTGATAATAGCAGGCGCATTGGTCAATTAGCAGAGGCAGCAGCAGACTCCCAGACTTTGATTATTGCCCCCAGTTTGGGATGGCTCAAAACTTTTGTCAGAATTTCCCCTTTGGTAAAAGAGTTAGAACAGATTGCTGCACAAACCCTCCAGGATTACCCCCAAACCCCCATCAAGATTTTGGGGCATTCTATGGGTGGATTACTCTGGCTGGAGGTCTTAAATCGTAATCCTCAATGGTGGTCAAGAGTTCACTCCTTTATTTTGTTGGGTTCCCCCGTTGGTGGTTCTAACATGGCGCGACTGATCGATCCCTTAGGTATTGGTATTGGAACTGCGGGGGATCTGGGCAAAAATCGCCGTCATTTAGCGTCAAAAATTGCCCAGAGTATTCCCCTACTATCCATTGCCAGCGATACGGGAATGGGTACCGATGGTCTAGTTACGGTAGAAAATACTAAGTTCGATTATGGCAACTGGCAACTAGTTTCAGGTATTATCCATAGCGCCATGAGATATGATACCCAGATGATTCCCCCAATTCAGGAATTTTGGGCTAATCCTCGATTAGGAGACTCTCCAGAACCAAGTCTGCCAAATCATTTGATTCAACGCCTGCGATCGCTTCCAGGAATGACCGATACAGACTACCGAGACTTACCGCGATCGCAAATTATTGCCCGTTTTGCTCAAGATATTACCCTCCACACCTGGAAAAACTCTTGGGGGGTGAGGCATGTTTATCTCTGTCAACAGCAGCATTGTCTTTATGCGGGTTACGTTGGGTTGCTGCACAATCAGAGTTTACAGCAAGCCCTTGAGGAGATTCAGAAAGATGCTCTCTAATCTCTTATGAAAGTTTGATGCCAATCCACGTTAGACGTAAAGTATCAAATTATGTTGCTAAAAATTAACTAAAATAACTATCAGAGTTTTTCTCGAAATTAACTTGACAAACTCCTGGGAAAAATTGCTATTATAATCAGTGTCGTTAAAGACGTTGGGGTGTCGCCAAGCGGTAAGGCAGCGGTTTTTGGTATCGCCATTCCTAGGTTCGAATCCTAGCACCCCAGTTAAAGCAAATGTTTAACCTCTACAACAATTTTGTCTGTATAGATTAAAAATCTGAATCGCTTTCTAGGCGGGGAATTTTAGTCTATGATGAAATACTAAACATCTGTTTTCCCACGTCATGTCTCCAGAATTTCAACAGGCGATCGCCGAATTTAATCAGCAAAAATTTTATGCTTGCCACGATACCCTAGAAGAAATTTGGGTTCATGCTCCTGAACCAGACAAAAGGTTTTATCAGGGAATTCTCCAGGTAGCGGTGGGTTGTTACCATTTAAGCAACAGTAACCTGCGGGGAGCAATAATCCTTCTAGGAGAAGCAGTCAGGCGACTGTGTGACTACCAGCCTGATTATGAACAGGTTGATGTAGAACAGCTATTGGAACAGGCAGCAGCTTTACTACAAGGATTGCAACAGCTACCCCCAGAGCAAGTCAGTAATTTTTTTCAGCAGCTACAGCAAAAGCGCTCTAATAACCCCCCTGATTCATCCGTCGTCCTCCCTGAATCCATTTCTCAGCTACTGGATAGCTGTCAACTCCCTGAAATACATTTAGTGGCTTAATTATTGTCTCAAGTAAACTTTAGAGCTAAAAGCTAACGGCTAATAGCTAATAGCTTTAAGATAATTATGCTGACTTCTCAGAAGATCATTTATTTTTAGCTAATTATGACCGATACTATTTTTGGCAAGATTATTCGGCGTGAAATTCCTGCGGATATCGTCTACGAAGATGATCTGGCTTTAGCCTTTAGAGATATTAGTCCCCAGGCACCAACCCATATTCTAGTAATTCCTAAGAAGCCGATTCCTCGTCTATCGGACTCTAGTGCTGAAGATACGGCTTTAATGGGTCATCTTTTAATGACGGTGAAGCTAGTAGCAGAACAGGCTAACCTTAGCAATGGTTATCGGGTAGTGATTAATAATGGTGCTGATGGCGGACAAACCGTAGACCATTTACATCTGCATATTTTAGGCGATCGCTCGATGGGATGGCCTCCAGGATAACATTGAGCATTAAACATTAAACATTTAACATTAATTATGCCTAACGATTTGGTGCCTTTTTTGTTATTCATGGGGTTGTTAGTAGCGTATTTATTTTTTTCTGCTGCTACGGAAATGGGTACTAAATTTCCCTGGAAGAAATAATTATTAACGACGTGTCAGCGATCGCATCATGAATTATCGCATCATGAATTTATGACTCATATCTTTTATTTCCTGGTTTAGATGCGTTTATTTTAGAGGAAGTGATTTTCTTCCCTGGAACTTTATTAACTGGAACATGGTTATTTTGATGCTGCTGAGATACAAGACCTTTTAACAAGGAAATTAACTGTCCTTCTAACTGTGGTGTTAACTTGATCGGCAGATCTTGCGCCTTAAGATTAACGTCTCTTTGAGGAAAAGGAACCTCAATTTCCTGTTCGTTAAACAGCTCTTCGATGCGAAAATAAAGGTCGCTTTTTAAGGGTGCTTGACGACTAGGTTCTGATGTCCAAATTAATAATTCAAAATTGAGTGAACTATCGCCAAATTCAGTAAAGAAGACTTGAGAAGGAGGGTTCCGCAGAACTTCTACATGTTCGGCAGCAGCCTGGAGTAATGCTGATTTAACCTTTTTAATATCAGAACCATAGGCTACCCCAATAGGTAAATGAACGCGAGATATGCTGCGGCGATGATGCCAGTTGATTACCTCTTCAGTCAAAAATCGAGAATTAGGGACAATAATTGAAATGTCGTCTAGGGTTTTCAAAACAATGCTGCGGCTTCTGACTTCTTCTACCACTCCTAAATGTTCTCCTACTTGAATAAAATCTCCCGCCTGAATCGAACGCTCGAATAATAAGACAATGCCGCTAGCAAAATTACGGGCGATATCTTGAAATCCAAACCCAATCCCTACCCCTAGGGCACTACCAATCAAGGTCAAAGAACTCAGATCCAAGCCGTAAGCCTGGAGTAAAACTATCGTAGAGAAGGAAATTAAGCCATATTTGGTAAATGTGGAGATGATTTCCTGAGAACCTCTAGTCATTCTCGTCGCCTGTAAGACATTAGAACGCAAGAGATTGGTAATGTAGCTGCTGACAATTACTGCGGCAACCAGCAAGCCAAGTAAAAATAAGAGGCTAAATAGAGAATAAGACTCACCTCCAAAACTTAAAACTGATTCATTGAAAGTATTAGCTAGAATCGTAGAAAGTAGATAAAACAGAAAATACAGCCATTGTCTGGTTGAGGGAAACTGACGTAAAATAATCAAGATTGTGGCAGTCCAAAGTACAAACTGCGCCAAACCCAACTTCAGACGGAAAAGAGTGGTGAGGCTGGAAGGTTGGGAGTTGTTTTTCTTGGCTAACCAGGGAATAACTTGTTGCATTGCTTCCCTGAAGGAATACCTCTGGAGATGGTTTAAAAGTCTGGTGCAGAATATAGTCAGTAACAGTAGAACAAAGGAAATAAAGCCCTGTTGCAGGAGGTAGGCTGAACTACGCTCTTTTTTAGCTTGGGCGATCGCCTGTTCGATTCTTGATTTTAGATCGAGGGCGGTTTCACGATTAGACCTTCTGCCAATGGTATCTTTTCGGGTAACTGTAAAAAGATAATGGCGGTCTTTTCGGATATTGGGAGCATCGGAGTCTGAATCATTTGCAGCGGGACGATTATAAACCAAGTAGAGAACTGGCAAGCCTCCCTGCTCCTCGATTACCACCTCGGCAAAACTACTGTCGCTAACTGCCTCCAATATTTCACCACGAATTGAGAGAGCTCTTTCTCCTGCTGGTTTGTTGTCAATTTTGCCGACGGAAAAGATTGCTCTGCCATCGATGCTCACTGGAGCTTTCAGGACTGAGGGATCATTATAGATTTGCAGCTCTTCAAATTGAACGCTATGGGGAAAAAGATTATGGTTAACCTGAGTCTGTCCTACTTCCTGGTTGGTAATTACGAAGATTAGGCTGGTAATGATGGTTAAAACCAGGGTCAAGATTTTTTTAGTCACATCTATTACTTCAGGATACTTCTAATGCTAGATCCAGGTAATCTAGAGTAGCATTACCCACAGACTAACGCTTTCTATGATTCAACGGTACTGCTTTGGTTCTTCTCATAATGCACTCTGGTACCTGCCCACTGAAGTTTTTCGCGCAAAGTTTGGTAAAAAGAATAGCTTTCCCGCAGAATGATAAAGTGTGCTTGGCAATTCGCCATTTTGATGACTACTTTCTGACTAGGTCGAATAGTAGTAGCTAGGGAGCCATCTGTCCAAAGCTTAGTATCTACTTCATAATCCCTAATGGAATTGATGCTCACAATACTGCCAGGGGGCAGAACTAGAGGACGACCCGAAAGGCTTAGGGGGCAAATTGGGGTAACGGCGATCGCCCACATTCCAGGATGGAGAATTGGTCCATTTGCTGAAACAGTATAACCCGTAGAACCTGTAGGAGTTGAGACTAAAAGACCATCTCCGCTGTATTGATCAACTGTCTGCCCATCCGCCTCTAGCTCTAAAATTGAGGTCGGCATGCGATCAATACTGGCTGGTTTGATGCACATTTCATTCAGGCAGTAAAATTTATCGCTGGCTGATTGTAACTTATCAGTGCCCTCGTATAGCTGAGCCTGAAGCATCATTCTTTTTTGAACGGCATAACGATCTGACTGGAGGCGATCCCAAATGACTGAGGTATTTTGGAAGAGCTCGAAAGGTTCGGTTAAAAATCCTAGATGACCACCGACATTAACAGCTAACATCGGAACTCCCTCAGGAGCTAACTGCCTGGCTGCCGCTAAAATAGTGCCATCACCACCTAAAATAATCGCTAAATCAATCTTTGCTGTCGACGAGGCGATGAATACTGGATAGGGATTATCTTTGATGCCGCTAGGTCCTAGCATCACTCTACATTGCCGTGACTCTAGTTCCTGGGCACATTTTTCTGCCCACTCCTTACTGATTTGGTGCCCCGCTTTGTAAACGATAATGACGTACTTTAAATCCACAATGATTCTCGCACAAAAATAATAGAGCTCCACCTCATCCTATCGTTAGCATCCAGTTTTCTGATTGAAATATTGTTACGGAATTGTTGCGATAATTTTCCCTCAGTTTTGATGTCAAATATGGCTGAGACTTGCTAAATTTAGAAAACTGACTATTATAGATTCAGTACCACTACCGCGTTGGTGACTACCTCACAAGTTTATTGATCTATGCTTGATTTATGAGGGAA
>JBCBIE010000026.1:0-72143 GCA_038524995.1 Cyanobacteria bacterium J06621_8 | reverse complement strand
TGTTCTAGATCGAGAAATCCTCTTGCTGGCATTAGCTTCCTATTTAATTTTTGTTTTCTATTTTATCATTGTGCGTTTTAAATGCGTCATAGCTTACCACAGCGTGAAGCTAGTTCTTTGCGCGACGGGAGTTGTTTAAGAGATATGTTCTATCTATTTAGATAGGAATATAGACCTGTTGGACTAGCTATAAGCTGCTTAAAGATTTACTTAACCATAAAATGCTCAATGCCTAATGTTCAATGCTAAATGTTCAATGCTCAATGTTCACACTCCTCCAGCGTCCTCTGAGCACCTGCGAGATTAGGTGAGCCGAGTTGGGTGAAGATGTCCACTGCGCGACGGGCGTAGGGCAGGGCTTCAGTGGCTTGACCCTGGGGCACCAGAGCCTGGGCAATGTATCTGCAATTCGAGGCGATTAACTGCTGACGACCCACTTTTTCCGCTAAGGGCAGAGCTTCCCGAGCCAGGATTTCGGCTCCTGCCCAGTCTTTCTGATCTAAGGCTAGTGCAGCCAGATTGCCAGTGGAGATGGCTATCCCTTCAGTGTTATCCACCGCGCGAGCCACCCGCAGCGCTTCGCGCCCATCCCGCTCCGCCGCCGCAAAATCTCCAGCTAAACTCTCGGCATCCGCAAGGTCATTCAGGCTACGGGAGACATCTTTGCTCTCAGCAGACAGACTGCGATATAGTCTAAGCGCCTCGCGATATGCCGTGATTGCGGAGGGGTAATCTTGCTTTAACCGATGCCCTATACCCTGCAAGCCAATGACGACGGCTCGCTCGCGGGTGCCTGCCTGGGCTCCCTGCCAGTGAGCCTCCGCTCGGTCAGCACAGTCTAGCACTGCCTCCCCCTGCTGGCGTAGATAGTGAACCCATCCCGCTTGATAGGCTCGCCAGCCAGCGTTGTGTAGATCCCCTGCTGCGATCGCCTTAGTTTCTGCCTTTTGATTGAGGGAGAGCCATTCATCCCAGCGCCCTGTGAAGTCTAAGAAATCGTCGAGCGCATCGCACACTGTTTGCAGGCGGGAATTTTGCCCAGCAAGGAATAGAGGGATGGCAGGGGAAATGGTAAACCAAGCTTCATCCAGTATAGGAAAGCGCTCGTAATTATCATATCCGTTCTCGACGATAAGGGCATATGCCCGCTGCTCTAAGCGATCTCCAGTCTCCGCAATCACCTCTGGCTGTTTACGACGTAGGAAGTCGGCAACCATGGGCACCAGAGCAAAGTGGCGTTCTTCTGAGTCGGTTACCACCAGGGCGCGGTATGCCAGGTCGCTTAGTGCCCCCTGGGCTGCGGCTTGATTGAGGCTGGCAAGTTCGGTGATGATGGTTGCGGGCATCGGCTGAGTGAAGTAGCTGAGTGCCCCGAGAATTTTGGTTTCGTTGGGGGTAAAGGTGTCGAGGAGGTCACCAAAGATAAATTCTAGAGGGTTATTCTGGGGAGGGGCACTGCGGAGGAAGGTGAGGGCATCTTTAATGGTTTTGCAGCGTCCTAGACCAAGCTGTCCCACAATCCAGCGCATTAGCAGGGGATTACCGCCAGTCTGTTCATAAAGAGCAAAGCGTTCTGATTCAGTAGCTTGAGCCAGCCGAGGATTGTTCTGGGCTAACTCTCCTAGGAGTTCCAGGGCAGCAGAGGAGCTGAGTTTGTCAAGGCGTACGATGGTGGCGCTGGAATCCGAGCGACGGCGACTAGTAACCAGGGCGCTACAGCCTCGTGGGAGAAAATCGAGGAAAGTAAAAAGCTGGTCGCGATCGCTTTTAGAAAGACTCTCCAGATTATCTAGCACAAGCAGGATCTCTTGCCCCTGCAAGGCTCGCAGAACTGACTCGGAGCGTTCGGCTTCTGGAGATTTCGTCAAGTCCGACTGTCCCAACTCACGGGCAATAGCGTTGAGCATTTCTAGATAGCTCGGCAGGACAAAATAGCCCAGCGCCCGCTCACCATCGGCGGTAAGTTTCCGCTCCTTCGATGAGAGGAAAATGATTCTTTGAAAGCGCCCCCCAGGAACCAATTCAGCGGCACGGACAGCAAGAGCGGTTTTGCCGATGCCCCCAGGTCCATCAATCAGCGCTCCCCAACCACGGGCATTAGGAGACAGAGACTTAGCGATCTTTGCTAGCTCATCCTCCCGTCCGAAGAATGCGGGCAGGCGGGGCAGGTTATTAGGGATATTTGCACTGGAGCGCCCCTTGGCACTACCAGAATCCCTGATGTAGTAATTTTTGGACTTGCCTTCATTGAGTGCTAGCCGTTCTAGGATCAGCGTGGCGGCTTGTGCTGGGGTCTTTCGGTCAAGTTCAACAAATCCAGCGGCAGGACTCAGACCATCGGCGGTGGCATATTCAAAGCGGCAGGGCATTACCCGTTTACCATCAGTTTTAGTCAGTAAGCCATAGATGTGAACCCATTCCCATCCCGTCCAGCGCTTGTGATCATAATTTGGGCAGAGTACAGGCACTATCAGGTCTGACTGTTCACCGTAAAGCTGGGGCAGATAAATGCCAAGGTCATAGCGGGCAAATTCTGACTCATGATACTTATCGTAGAGAATTTGCTCCTCACCAAATTGCCGAGCCAGAATAGCGGCAACCTCTTGGACAAAATCTCTCTTTTCTCCTGCAAAGGAAAAGGCGATGCGAAAACGCTTAGGGTTCACTGGGATACTCCTGCACTCCGTCTGTTATTTGGGCTTTTCTATTGGGAATTTATCTTTGAGACTAGAATTTGAGACTGGGGGAACTATCCCCCTAATGGGTCGCGGTATACCACAAGGGCATATTATCCCGCCCCGACGGGACAATGTCCTTTAGGAGACCCCTTCGTAACTAAAGTTTTCTCAGAGATTAATCTTTCTGTTTAGGGCATACGTCGTTCATGACGCGAAGATAGTACTTAAGTTTATTTATTTTATAAGATTGCGATCGCTTAATTTCTAAGTTGTTTCTCCAGAAATTCCTTAAAAGCTGATAGCTAAAGACCATTTGAGACCGAAGGGAATCCTTTAGGACAAACAACGTAGTGCCTTAACTTGTCACCATTGGCTAATAGCTATTCCAACAGATTAATATTCTTATCCAAAACTAACGTTAAATATTTAGCTTTCAGGCTTTCCTAATCAGCGGCATCAGGTGCAGCATGTAATCTTTTTTGCCCAAAGGTACGCCAGCCATGCGCAATATGTCGTAGGTCGTAACTAGGTGAAAGTAAAAGTTGGGCATGAGAAACTCATTGACATAGGCGCTACCCAACAGCTCAATGCAGAGCCCCTGACCTAAGTCAATGGAAGTAACCTCTTCTAGCTTTGCGTTGTCAACGTTAATACTTGAAAGCAGTTTCTTGGTATTTGCTATATGTTCGTAGGCGCGGGTTAAAGATGTAACTTCTGGATCTAGATTATCCATGGGTTTGCCATCGCACCACAGGGCAAAGTTTCTTGGTTGATTGCAGGTGAAGGCAATCTGGGTGCCAAAGGGCAGCATATCAGCCACAATTCGCTTCTCCAGGAAGGATTCACTACCATTAAAATGAGTCTGAGCTGAGTTTAAGAGGTGCTCAAGAGTCTTTAGGCGACTTTGAAAGATTGCTGTGATTGTATCTATGTTCTGACCTGTCATCTTATTGACCCCCTAAAACTTAAATAATTAACGTCTAACTCGTAACTAAAGTTTTTTCAGAGATTAATCTTTCCGTTGAGGGCTACACGTCATTTATTACGCAAAGCTAGTCCTTAAGTCTAATTATTCTATAAGATTGCGATCGCTTGTTGGAGATTCCGATTAACTAACTTGAGTTAAGAGCAACTGACTAACCCGAAAGGGCTAATAGCTTTTCCAACAGATCAATAATCATTATCTAAAACTAACGTTAAACTAAACTCCCTTGTAGGGAAGAGCTTCGCTCATTTCTGCCGCGCAAGGTTTTTGATTTGCCTCCATCGCGTTAAGCTTCTGAACCCCAATTTGATTAAAGACAATGCCCACTAAGATCACCGCACCACCAATATACTGAGCCATTGTGGGTAAATCTCCCAAAAGTAAATACGCGGCAAGAACTCCAGCGATGGGATTAAACGCCGTCGCCAAGGAAATTTCCCCCGCGCTGCTACGTTTAAGACCGCTAAACCAGAAGAACTGTCCTCCTACCACAATGACTGCACTGTAGAAGAACATCCAGCGCCAAAGAAAAGGTGAAGTAACATCCATAAAGTGGCTGGGGCTATAGAGAATCAGCACCGTGATGAAATAAACAACCGTCCCCACCGCCATCCGAAAAGGAGTGAACACACTCAGAGGAATTTGCTTGAGGCTAACTTTGCTAATTATATTGCTCAAAGCCTTGCCGATCGCCGCAATCAGAGTCAGGAGTTCTCCTCGACCAATAGTTAAACCGCCTCCCATAGAAATCGCATCAGGGCTAGGAGGTTGCAGCAGCACCGTTAGGGAAACTCCCACAAAAGCGATCGCCGCCCCCGCAACAACCCAAGGGTTGACCCGCGCCCCCAAAAAACAAACCGACAAAGCCAGCACCAGGGGAGCATCTACTTGTCCAATTAAAATAACGTTATTAACCGCCGTTATATCTAAAGCCATAAATATCAGCGTCGGCACAACCGCTGCCCCAATAATTGCCACCAAGCTCATCATTAGCCAGTCTTTAGGACTAATTCTTTTTAGAACTGCGGGCTGCCAATCTCGATAGTAAAGCAGGCTCAGTAAAATTAGAGCACAGAGATTACCCACAAACAGCACGTTGCAGAAAGAGACAGGATTACGGTCATTAATCAAATTCTCCGCCCCCAAATCCGTCAGTTTGCGGGTGACGGCACTAGCTGAACCAAGAATGGCGATCGCAATCATTAAATAGACTCGTCCAGAGATTTGGCGACCTGAGCTAGATGGGTTCATGGTTAAGAAAAGACTACTTTAGAATAACGGTCAATTTCAAACCGAGTTTATCGAACCACGTTACCAAAGTCCAGAGATCTTATTCGCAGATGTTGATTCAGATAAATCCTAAATTGCTTTTGTTAAATAGTTTGTCTCAATTACTTAGTCAATGGTTGTTGTCTTAATTCAGCAAGTTCTTGAATGATCTGCTGCTGCTGCTGCTCAATCATTTCTAAACGCTCTAAGATAGACTGTAACTGTTCAGAGTTCGGGCTTAGTGGGGAAGTCTTTACCTTGGTTTGAGTGGCGATCGCCAGTGGTTTAGTCTCCCAGGCAAAAATTAATTTCAGCAGTCGCCAAGGAGCCTGTAAAATCCAGATCCACATCCGATCTATGGTTCGAGCGATCGCCTTATAGATTATTGCTAATAGCCGTAGAGTTAAAATTATGCCGCCACCAGCCAGCAAAAGACTAGGAAGAGGGTGAGCCCAAATCCAGGCAAAAACAGGATGATTGACTAACCAAGTAGTCAAGCTATCTCTAATTGATTCGATAGCGCTACCAATTAAGTAATTATCTAAAGACCTGCTGCTTTTAATCACGCTACTAAATGCCAAGGTCATTGTATTAGTAAAACAGTATAGCTCACCCTCAAGGGCATTTTATTCCCTTTCCAAAGTAAACTTATCGGTTCGCGGATTTTTTAAATATTGATAGGCGGTGCGGGATGCTTGTTGAATAAATTCCTTGGCTTGGGGATCATTATCGGGACGCTTGACTAAGATCGAAGCAATATAGCGTTTACCGTTGGGCATATCAATAATGCCGACATCCCCCAATACTGGCTTAATATCCCCCGTTTTATGGGCAATAATGGCTCCTGGCTCCAAACCTTCTGGTAATAAAGTATTTCTGGCAAGATTACGCATGATATGCAGCATGCGATCGCGCGATCGCAGGGAAACTAAATCGCCACGACTAATCTTTACTAGTAAATTCCCTAAATCTTCGGCGCTGGTAGTATTGGTTCCCGTTAAATCTGGTAAAGGATTCTTTAAGCGAGTTTTGCTTAAGCCCATCTTAAGAAAGCGCTGGTTTAACTTCTCTTGTCCCCCAAGGCGCTCAATCAGCATATTAGTAGCAGTATTATCACTCTGGGAGATCATCTCTTCTGCGGTTTTTAAAGCGGAAAACTTAGAACCAGGCTTGGCATATTGCATACCCCCAGAACCACTCCCAATTAGCTCTTTAGTCATCACCAGCTGTTCTTCCAGGGAGATTTTACCTCGATCTACGTCCTGAAAAAATGCCACTAAAATAGGCAGTTTAATCGTGCTAGCAGCAGCAATAATTTCCTGGCTTTGGAGATTAACAAAACCTTTGGTATCCAAATCCACAAGAAAAATCTTGGGTTCCAGCTTGGGATATTGATTTCCTAACTCCTGTAGGCTAGATTTAAGAGTCTTCATCTCTTTTCCTAAAGATGCGATCGCAAATAAATGATCTAGCTTCGTTTTACGGGAAGAATTATTAGCCACCTTGGTTGGCGGAGGCGAATTTTTGGGTTCAGAAGTCTGCCAGTCACCAGCAATTGACGCTATGGTGCCCAAGATAGTACTTAATCCCACTGTGATAGTAATGGCATAAATCGCCATCCATAAAGGCGATCGCGGTTTTTGAGTTTGATTGGATGGCAGTCTTAAGATAGCTGACAATTTCTTAGCTGCTTGATGGGGTTTGGGCAGCCCTGCGATGGAAGCTAAATTATTTTGCTCTTTGTTTTCACCTGAATCAGCTAATTTCTTGCTCGCAGCCTGTTGCTCTCTAGTTTTAGCAGCAATGCCTGTTCCTCTAGTACGGTGAGATTTCTTGTCTGGGGGATTCACTCTGCACTCCTAGAAAATAGTGGTAAATTCATTAATTCAGATTTAATTTGCCTTGCTAGTCAAATATCCGCTGAATTCTGAGCCAAGCCAGTTTACTCTTTCCTCTTGCGCTCTCATACTATCTCAACCAAATCTAGTCTTGATATCGATCAAAGGGCAAAAATAACACGATTCTTAACTCCCAAGGCACCACTTCTCAGCCAGGCTTCACTATCACCAGGCAGAATCAAACAGCCTGCTGCTGATAGTCTCGACTTCTGCTCGTTAACAGTATGAAGTCTTGAGCCATCAAACTACACTGATATAATTACTGAATTTTTTAAGAATTTTTCAGGTTAGTAATTAGTGTCACTTCATTTACCATTTACCATTTACCATTTACCATTAAACAGTATTTCAATACTTACAAGCGATGCCTTCGGCTAGCTTCGCAATCGCTTTGTCAGAAAATGTATTTTAAGTACAAAGTTGAAAGTATTTACGATATAAGGGTTTGAGGCACTTGTGTCAGGAAGCCAGTGTTCAATGCTCAATGTTCAACTCGCGCGTTCCCTTGCGCCTGACGGCGTCCTAAAGGATACCGCTTCGCATAACGCGGGGTCGCTCGTCAATGCTTAATGCTCAATGCTCAATGTTTAGTCAACACAATTGAGGAATAGAATGAGAGAATAAGAAGCTATGTGAACCGATAGCTGTAGAGTATGAGTTTAGATTGGATTAGTCGCGCCCAACGGTTAAGCGCCTTACCGCCATATGTATTTGCTCGCTTAGATGAATTAAAAGCCCGCGCTAGAGAACAAGGATTAGATCTCATTGATTTGGGAATGGGGAATCCTGACGGTGCAGCACCCCAACCCGTCATTGATGCGGCGATCGCCGCTTTACAAAATCCTCTTAATCATGGCTATCCCCCCTTTGAAGGGACAGGGAGTTTTCGTCAGTCAATTACGACCTGGTACCAAAGATGCTATGGAGTAGAGTTGGACTCTGATAGCGAAGCTTTACCCTTAATTGGCTCTAAAGAGGGTTTAGGACATTTAGCCCTAGCCTATATTGATCCAGGAGACCTTATTTTAGTGCCATCTCCTTCCTATCCCGCCCATTTTCGAGGTCCTTTAATTGCTGGAGCGAATATTCATCAGATTCACCTCTCGGCAGAGCAAAACTGGCTCATCGATCTGGAGCAGATTCCTGAAGCTGTGGCGCGCCAGGCGAAAATGCTCTACTTTAACTATCCCAATAATCCCACCACTGCCACTGCCCCCAGGGAGTTTTATGAGGAAGTAGTTAAGTTTGCCCAGCATTACCAGATTTTGCTAGTGCATGATCTTTGCTACGCAGAATTAGCTTTTGATGGTTATCAACCTACATCCCTTTTAGAAATACCTGGGGCTAAAGCGATCGGTGTAGAATTTCATACCCTGTCCAAGACCTATAATATGGCTGGCTGGCGCGTCGGCTTTGTGGTGGGTAATTCCGATATTATTCAGGGATTACGTACCCTTAAAACCAATTTAGACTACGGTATTTTTTCCGCAATTCAAAAAGCAGCAGAAACCGCCCTGCAACTCCCCGATCAATATATCAAGGAGGTGCAGCAGCGTTATAGTCAGCGCCGCGATTTCCTGATTAAGGGTTTGGGGGAGCTGGGTTGGAAGATCCCCCCGTCCAAGGCAACCATGTATCTCTGGGTGCCAACTCCTCCTGGGCAGGGTTCAACGGAATTCGCCCTAGATGTCCTACAAAAGACGGGGGTTGTAATTACTCCTGGTAATGCCTTTGGTGAAGCAGGGGAAGGTTATGTGAGAATTAGTCTGATTGCCGACTGCGATCGCCTGGGAGAGGTGTTAAAGCGTTTTCAGCAGGCTGGAATTAAATATAAGTAATAAATAATAAGTAACAAGTAATAAGTAAATGCAAATTAGACGTCGTAATCCTAATCCTCAAGTTAATACTGGAGAAGTAGTATATCAATCAAAGATTCCCAATACTGAACCGAATAATATTTTAGAAGAAATTATCTGGCACAAAGAGGTCGAGGTCGAGCGGATGCGCGATCGCCTGCCGCTGTTGCAGCTTAGGAAGCAGGTGCAGGATGTAGCCCCCCCGAAAGATTTGATTGGTGCCCTCCGCAACGGTAAGAGTAACCCTGCATTAATTGCCGAAGTCAAAAAAGCCTCTCCCTCCAAAGGAATAATTAGAGCTGACTTTAATCCTGTGGCGATCGCCAAATCCTATGAGGCTGCTGGGGCGACCTGTTTATCGGTTTTGACCGACGAAAAGTATTTTCAGGGCAGCTTTGATAACTTAAGCCTGATCAGACAAGAAGTAAATCTACCATTACTCTGCAAAGAATTTATTATCTATCCCTACCAAATCTATCTTGCCCGTGCAAAAGGTGCCGATGCCGTTTTGTTAATTGCAGCAGTCCTAGAAGATAAGGATCTCAATTACTTCGTGAAAATTACGAGGGCACTCAACATGACCCCTCTAATTGAAGTTCATACCCTCGAAGAACTAGAACGAGTCATGGCTATTGAAGGAGTGGAATTAATTGGTATTAATAACCGTAATTTAGAAGACTTTAGCGTTAGTCTACAAACTACCTGCGATCTCTTAGCAAAACACCAAAAGTCTTTGTCTCAGAGCAATACTCTCATCGTCAGCGAATCTGGTATACACACTCCAACAGATCTAACAACAGTTAAAGAGGCTGGTGCTAGGGCAGTTCTAGTGGGGGAATCCCTTGTAAAACAGCAGGATATTGAACAAGCCGTAGCTAATCTATTGTCAGCCTAAATTTATAGCGATTATCATTTGAAAAGAAGTACGGTACAGTTTCTTGATTTTGGTTAGTCGTTAGTCGTTAGTCATTAGTCAGTAATTCTCTGGGTACAATACCTCACTAATTTGAGAAAGACCATATAGCTACATAAGAAATCTAAATTTCCTTGAACGATAATATTCCAGATAAAAAAAGATATTTTCCTAAAATTTTGACAAAATAATTGGGAACTATAGCTATAGCACTATATTATTTATCTATAAATGGAAATTCCTCCGCTATCTCAAGCTAACGATTATCAACTTTCTGTCCAAGACTTCTCGAACAATTTTTATCGCCTGAGTATTGTTGATCCAGACAATGTGGTGCATCATTTTGAGGGAATCTACTCTAGCCCCCAAGCTGCAATTGAAAAAGGACAATCTGTGATTAAAAACTTCAAATTCTGGCGCGAAAAAAGACCGCACAAGCAATGAATTAAAGCTAAAGGCTAATGGCTAATAGCTAGACTAACAGATCAATATTCTTATCCAAAACTGGTGTTACTCTCTAAGCATTACAGTCAAAATCACAGGCAATCTCCACTGCGGCAACTCCCTTAATCTTTGCTTCCTCTGGCGTCAGGAAAATGCTGTCGAAACTAAAGACAATACCTGCAAAATCAATAATACTGAAACGATAGAGCTGATCTAGAGAGCTATAAATTAACAAGGTATAGCCGTCTATGCCAATTACATTTTGAATTTTCATTTACAACTCCTGTCGGGAAATAATCCCTGACACTCTTGGTGGGAAATTCAACTATGGAATAAATAGGTCACGAAAAGCTCAGGTTATGCAGTAGCCAAATATTTACCAAATAATAAACGGAGCAATGATTATTCAAAGAAAGGTAGTTGATGATGCTATTTCAAAGCCAAGTTAATATTTGTCAATAGCCTAGAACTTTATTTGATGCATATTTTCGACTGCAATAACTCTGATTTATTTTGAGCTATAACTTATATTAGGCTTTTTATTTAAACGAAATTCAACCGTGATCCTACTTAATTCAACCTAATGTGTGGAGTAATTAAGTAAATTTCCTGACAATATTTTGCCTTAACTTTTAGTTAATATTCTTGAATTTCCCCTCTACTTTGCCAATATCGTACCAACAAGACAGGCTTGCTCAAAATTGCTCCCGCTGAGGTTGCTACCTTCTAGCTCCGCGCAAAGCAGATTCGCCCCCGCTAGGTTGGCTCCCGCTAAATTAGCACCCCTTAAATCAGCTTCTTCTAAATTCGTTTCACTGAGATTTGCTCCCTGAAGATCAGCCTGGGCTAAATTAGCGCCCTTGAGATTGGCACTATTTAAATTAACACCTCTTAAATCTGTTCCTCTCAGATCAACTCCTTTAAGATTAACCCCAGTTAAATTAGCTCCGCTGAGAAATGCTCCAGATAAGGAAGCCTGAGCTAATTTTGCTCCCATCAAATTTGCTCCCCTCAGATTGCTACCTCGTAAATCAGCTTTACTCAGATCTGCCTGCATTAAATTTGCTCCCAAGAGGTTAGCCCTCAAGTCAGTGCGCTGGAGATTTGCTCCTAGTAAATTTGAGCCATCCAATCTGGCACCTTTGAGATCAGAGCTAGAAAAATCTGTCCCCACTAGATTAGCTCCCGCTAGGTTGATTTTTGCTAATTGACAGTTGACAAGACTTTCATCTTCAAGATCTATTCCTGGAAAGTGTTTTTCTTGTCCTGAGCGAATTTTTTCTACGGTCATTAATTTTGTTGATTGATTAAAATCGTTCTCAATTCAATAAGCTTAAAGGGCACAACATAAAGTTCAAAAAAGAATTTAGGAAGATACCGTCTTATTTTTATCGCCAATTACTTCCGAATCTACTAGCCACATTCCCGAAGCAATTTTAGGATTATAGGCTTCTAAGGTCATTCCTTGCTGCATGCCCATTACCAGCAGACATAAAGCATCTAGTAATTTAGGATCGTATCGTTGACCTGACAACGCTTGACAATCCGACAAAGCTCTAGCTATGGGATTATTATCCGCAGGTTCATGTTTATAAACTTTCATTTTCTGCTGAAAATCTGAAAGCAAGCAAATAATCCGAGATTCCAGAGGAATGGCATCATAAGCCAGACCAGAGGGAATGCCAGAGCCGTCCCAGGCTTCTCGCTGGTGAGTTAGTATCTGAGATACGGCTTCCAACTGAGGCATAACTTCAAACACCGATGCCTTGGAGGCAGATTTAGGGTCTGAAGCCAGTGATGCTAACGCAGTTTCCTGCTTGCTTTCCCGATTAATTTCTGGCAATCCAACACGGTGTAACAAGCCTGCTAAATATAGTCTCTTTGCCTGCCAGGCAGGAAGGTCAAGCAATTGAGACATTGCCTCCGCCATCGCTGCGACCTCTGATGCCGCCATCGGGTTGCTGACATCGGTGGTATCGATTAATTGAGCCATGCGCAAGAATGCCTGTAGCTCATTAGAGACAATATTTTCAGTCAGATTATGAAACCCTTCAAATTCAGCTGACTTTTCTGGCTGGTTTATGGTTTGGTGGGATTTTTGTAGATATTTGACTACCTGAGAGACCACCGCATCAAGATCTTTTCTTTGTCTGGTAGCATATTCAGCATCAATCTTCGCAACTCTACTCTTTAACATCTCCGCTAGCTGGGGATTATAGTCGGCAACATGATCAATGGCTAACTCGACGGTCTCATGGACTAATTCAGGCTCAAATGTCCAAAATCCATAGAATTTGCGCTCTAAATCATGTTGTGGCTTGTTAGCCCCATAATCGGCATCCGACAGTTCTTGACAGAGCACCATTGCCGTATAGCTAGGAGATAAAATCATCAAGTGCCATTCTTCGGCAACAGGATCACCATGACGTAAATCAACTAGGGATACATTAACCCGACAGCTCGTGGGGTGAGTATTGAATCCAGCATCAGATGCCGCCATAATGGTGACATGTTGAGCTTTCTCTGCCAGATCACTGTAGCGGTCTGCTTCTTCTAGATACCATTTTCCCCGCTGAAAGGCAGTTATCATTAGAGGCTCACTCTGAGAATCTAAAACAAAATCTTCCAGAGCATGGCACAAAGCAACCAGAGTGTTTTTGTAGTAAACACCAAGGTTTAATGGCTGTTTGCCATGGCGATGAGCCTCTTCTAATCTACTTAAAATCGAACCTTCCAGCATAGTTGATAATTAATTTTGTGGTGTTGAGGGTGAATTATACACCCCCTGGTCTATATATAAGATTTGTTTTTTATACCGCAGTTAATTTCTGCTGTTTTAATTTTACCGCTGTAGACAATGCTTCTTCTAGGGGTGCTTTACCTAACTTATCTTCCAGAATCCGCATTACTTCTCGACCGAAATCATTAGGATTCTGTTTCCAAGCTTGAAGACAGACTTCTCCAAAGAACGATCCTAAAGGCTCTGGATTCCACAATAGCTTTTTGGCAGTCCAGGGCATCAGGCTCATAGGGTTATACCCAGGCTTGAGAATTTCCTTTTCTAGGGCGTAGTCTTCTAAATGGGTATGGGGCTGTAAGCCAATGAAGAATATCGCTGGCTCCACTTTGTCCTCCCCGAAAATAGCTTCTAGCTCTCGATGATAAGCTATGGTCTGCCTGATAGTCTCGTAGGTTTCGTCAATCACGTTGAAGGAGTAGTTGACGGAAACTAAATCATTATATCCAGCTGCCTTAAGATCGCGACAGTTTTGCAAGACTTTGCGTAAACTGTAAGCCAGCCTCATTTTACGCACCAGTTGTTGGGAACCGCTGGTAATCCCAATTTCAAAATAGTTCATCCCTGTTTGAACCATTAATTCTGCTAGCTCAGGATTGATATTATCGGCACGGATATAGGATGCCCAGTGGATATCTTTCATGCCTGAATCAACAATTGTTTGCAGCAGCTCGATCGCATCGGGAATAAATCTTCTGGTGGGAATGAATTGGGCATCGGTAAACCAAAAGTTGCGAATTCCTCGGTCATAAAGTTGACGCATCTCCCTAACCACCTCGATGGCTGGGTTAATCCGTACTTGTTTACCTTCAACTACCGCGTAGATACAGAAGCAGCAGTTGTGGGGACAGCCTCTCTTGGTTTGTACCCCAATATAGAAATCATTCTCCTGGAGATAATAGTCAAACTCAGGCCAGGCGCTAGCTATGTAGTCGTAGTCACAGGCTGATTTCTCAATTGGCGTGGGGTTCTCATGGATTAGCTTATCCCTAATCTGATTTTCCCCTACTACGTAGCATCGCTCATCACGAAATTCTTCCTGCCTCAGCAGCTTAGTGAGCAGCAGCTCTCCCTCTCCCACCGAGACGATTGTTCCTTTCGGCAGTGAGTTTGACAGTTGTTCATAAAATACGCTGACTGCCCCGCCACCAACTACAATCTGAGCATCGGAACAATATTTTCTTGCCCTAGCGAGTCCCCGCTTGATTAAACCCTGGTTGCGCCATAGCTCTCCGTAGTAAGCACCAGCTACTTTTAAGCCGCCGAGTGCCCCCCTCAACCTGATTAGGGGATTACGAGCATAGTAAAATTCGAAGGCATTTTGTAGTGGGTTTCCTCCCCTGCCTCCTACTGGAGCATAAATCTGAATGTCTCTCCAGGAAAATACTAGTAAGGATGGCTGAAACTGATCGATACAGCGATCTAGAGCCTGATTGAAGTCCAGGGGAGGTACTGCTCCCAAATCAAAGATTTTTTGTTCAACTTCGGGAAATTGTTTGTGAATGTGGTCACAAAGGTAAACTACGCCGATGGGAAAGATAGGGTTACAAGGAAGTCGAACATAGAGAATGCGCTGAGTCATAGCTAAATTTAAATCTTGCAAGTTTTACGAACTGCTTTAGTAGTATGTTTGTTGGTTAATTTGTTAGGAGCAATAAATAGTTTATATATCTTAACTTTAGCGACATTATCTATTGCGAGCAACCAGAAATCAGCGAATATTTGCCTTGCAGTCATGCTAGGCATCCTCAAATCAAGATGACTTTACTCAATCGTTGAAATGTTAGTAAATTGTTAACATTTAATCTGTCTTTAGCCAGAGGTCTAATTTGGTCTTTTCTTGATCTGAATAGTGCGCTTTACGTTATCTATCATAAAACATAAAGAAAATATTAAGGACTATGGAAATTTAAAATCGACAAATAAAAGATTAGGCAGATATCTATCGGTAACTAGTTTTACAACTAACGGGGATCTAAGAGTGTTAGGTTATTTATAGACATAAAAAAACTATTTTGTACAGCATTTCGCGATAATCATGTCCCAAATTTTAGATCCCCTCCCTGACGATAGTAATGACCGCATTCTTTGTTGTTACGTAAACGCTAGCAGTAAGATTCAGGTAGCTCGAATTACTAACATTCCTAACTGGTATTTTGAGAGAGTGGTATTTCCAGGTCAAAGACTCGTTTTTGAGGCTGATCCCCGCGCTACTTTAGAGATTCATTCGGGAATGATGGCTAGTGCCATATTATCTGACACGATCCCCTGCACCAAGCTGAGTCTAGAAACCGTCGAGCAAAAGCAAGTTAGTTCACTTAACGAGAAGTTAACTAGCATCGACAAAGCTAGGAATTCCTCCTCGGAACCCTATGATATCTCATCTTCAGTCAATATAGCGGTTTAATAACTATTAATAAACTGCAAGTTTGTTAACTAAAATTGAAGATAATTGTCGGGGAACCAAAGACTATGACTTTATTATTTATGATGTTCCCAAACGGATACAATTGTCGGCGGTGTTGAGATGCCGTTTTGGGCAAAAAAACTTTGGATTTACCATCATTTATTTGGCTCTGGAAGATTGCAGCATGGTCAATGGGAGGAGCAGTAGTTTTTTACTTACTGCTCCTCATCTCAGGAACATTAATGTTTTATGGACGCGTGGTGCGAGTTGGGCGTCCCTCCTGGTTAAGAAATGCCCACTATGGCGGTGGGATCATCATTGTTTTTTTAGTGCTGCTGTTGCTGGCGATCGGCATCGTGGGAACTTTAGGTCACTACGGTAATTTGGGGCACTCTGCTCATTTATGGGCAGGATTTTTGGTTGTGGGGTTGATTGGTCTTTCTGCCTGGAGTGCTCATCAGATAAGCGTGCTGAATCGTTGGGCGCGATCGCTTCATATTGTAGTTAACCTTATTTTGTTCTTCGGACTGGCTTACGTTACCTGGACGGGATGGTCGGTAGTTCAAAAGTACTTATAACCCAACTGATACACTAGAGCAGCAACCCCTGGATAGTAGATCCTGACTAAAATTTGCTATCGAGCCTGCTGTTGAAGAGAAAAGTTAGAAGTTAATGAATTTAGACTTGAAGATTCGTCAGGCGATCGCCGAAGACGTACCGCAAATTTTTGCCTTGATACAAGCCCTAGCAGTATATGAAGATTTAACTCATCAGGTAACAGGAAGCCAAGAAGAGCTACAGCAGCATTTATTTGGCGATCGCATTTATGCGGAGGCAATTGTTGCCGAGGTGGAAACTAAGGTAGTCGGATTTGCCCTGTTTTTCCCCAACTATTCAACTTTTCTGACGCAACCTGGTATATACCTTGAAGATTTATTTGTCCTGTCTGAATATCGCCGACAAGGTATTGGGACGGCAATGTTGTCCTATTTAGGTCAACTGGCTTTAGAGAGAAATGTCGGACGATTAGAGTGGAGCGTTTTAGACTGGAATGAAAGTGCGATCGCTTTTTACCAGAAAATGGGAGCTAAGATACTACCTGACTGGCGGACTTGTCGAGTAACTCAAGATGGTCTAGCAACATTAGTTTCAGCATCATCACTTTCCCCAGTTAAATAACGCCAGTTTTGGATAAGAACATTAATCTGTCAGGCTAGCTATTAGCTATTAGCTTTTTTAAAGCAGATTATTATGGTTTATTCATTAGAAAAGCGCAGTAAGATGAGAGAAAATACTCTTAAAAGTAGAGCCTCAGATCTTCGGCAATCTTTCATCAATGGAAATTAAACGGATTCCTGTTTTATCAGACAACTATATTTTTGTATTATCCGATCCTCAGCAGCAGATTGCCGCAGTAGTTGATCCCGCCATTGCTCGACCAGTACTAAAGTATTTAAAACAAATTGATGCTCAACTAATTGCCATCTTGAATACTCATCACCATAATGACCATGTAGGAGGTAATAAGAAGTTAGTGGCTAGCTTTCCTCAAGCAACAGTATATGGTGGTGAGGTAGATCGAGGGAGAATTCCCCACCAGCAAATTTATTTAGAAGAAGGCGATAAAATCAAGTTTGGAGCCAGAATCGGTCAGGTATTTTTTGTCCCAGGACATACCAGTGCCCATATCGCCTACTATTTTCCGCCAGCAACCCAGGGGGAAACAGGAGAATTATTCTGCGGTGACACGGTGTTTGCAGGAGGCTGTGGGCGTTTATTTGAAGGAACGCCCGCTCAGATGGTAGAGTCAATTACCAAACTGCGTCAGCTACCTGATAATACTCGTGTCTGGTGCGGTCATGAATATACTCTTAGTAATCTTAAATTTGCCCTGACGGTGGATCAAGATAATCAAGAGCTACAGCAGAGATATCAGCAGGTTAAACAGGCTCGCAAAAGAGGAGAGGCTACTATTCCCTCTTGGCTAGGCATAGAAAAGCGAACCAACCCTTTTTTACGCTGGGACACGATGGCAATCCAGGCTGCGGCTGGTATTCAGGAGCCAGCGAGAGTATTCGCCAGAATTCGCGGCATGAAAGACAGATTTTAAAATCTGTTAATCTGATTTGCATGGATGCAGTAAAGTATTCATTGAAATTTAACATGATAATACTGCTGTAAAGACAAAATAAGATCTCTCTAAGGCTTTTGAGTTATGGGTTATAGGTTATAGGTTATAGGTTACAAGGGTTCACAGGGTAAAAAATCTGCCAAACCCAAACAGCTAATACCTTGGGGGTTAATTTCAAAGCGATAGGGCAGAACTTCTACGCCCTGGGCAACTCCCTGACGTAATAGTTCACCGTAAAGAGGATCGCATGAATCACTGGGAGCAAAAGTATCGCAATCACCACGATTAATGAAGTAAAGCATGACGGCTTGAGCGTCGGGAATTAGGGCGGTTAATTCTCGGAGGTGCTTTTGTCCCCGTGTCGTTACAGTATCGGGAAATAGAGCTAAATCAGCATTGCTTAGGGTAACGCTCTTGACTTCGACGTAAATTGCTGGATGATCTGCTTCTTGGGTGAGCAAGAAATCAATACGACTTTTTCCATCTTTGCCATAGGTCACTTCATTCTTGACGCTAGTGTATCTTGGGGCTAATTCAGGAAGTAGCTTTTGTTGCAAAGCTAATTTGATGACTCGGTTAGGAATCGCGGTGTTAGTTCCCACCCAGGTAGAACCAAGCTGAATCATCTCCCAGGTATAGGCTAGCTTGCGCCTAGGATTATCACTTTGGGATACCTGTACCAAACTCCCCGACTCACAGATCCCCGTCATGGGTCCTGTATTGGGACAATGAGCCGTAATTACTTCTCCTGTCTCTAGCTCAATATCTGCCAAAAATCTTTTGTAGCGTTTGAGTAGACGACCTGGTATTAGAGGGGGATAACGATAAATTAAGCTCATAAAAATAGACTAGTTTGTTATTCGTGTCCGAGTACTGAATGATCCATAGATCTAGCTTTAAGAATTGGTATCATCAATAGTACGGGAGTAGGGTAACCAACGTGCTTTTAGCCGTTGTAGAAACTACGATACGAGCAGCTAAGAGTACTTGTATCTATTTGATATTTTCGCTGTATAATAACTTTCTAAGCGAAAACAATCGTTATGTACGCTACTCAAAAGAACCAACTTAGAAGACTCAATCAGCGGGAATTTAAAGCCCTGAGTGCTTTGTGTCGCTTGAGTAAAAATCTTTTTAATGTGGCATTGTACGAGTGCAGACAGTTTTTCTTTCAGGAAAGGAAACGTCTTACTTACGAATCTAATTACCATATCTGCAAGTCCAATGAAAATTATCGATTGCTTAATACCGATATTGCTCAACAGACTATGAAAGTGGTAGACAGAAGCATGAAGTCTTTTCTGGGATTGCTCAAAGCAATATCTGTTGGCAGATGGGATCAAAGACCTCAGTTGCCTAGATATTTGAACAAAGAAGGCTATTTCCCTCTGATAATTCCGAGAATAAAACTTAAAGACGGGTACTTTGCAGTACCAATGTCTCGCGAGTTCAAAAAGGAATATGGTGAGGTTAAAATTCAATTGCCAGAAAGGCTCAAAGAGAAAAATATCAAGGAGGTAAGAGTACATCCCAAATACTCGGCTCGATGGTTCGAGATTGAGTATGTATATGAAGACGAGAAGATAGAAACATCTGTAGATCCTGATCAGGCTATTGCTTTGGATTTGGGAGTTGATAATTTGTGTGCTTGTATTGATACTGATGGGCATCAATTTCTGATTGATGGCAAAAGACTTAAAAGCATTAATCAGTGGTACAACAAACAAAACGCTCAACTTCAATCTCAGAAAGACAAGCAAGGTATCAAGTCTCTGACCAAGGCGCAAGCCAGACTTTACCAATGGCGTAGTAACTGCATTAGAGACTATTTGAATAAAGCAGCAAGAATAATAATTAACCATTGTCTTGAGCATCAAATAGGCAAACTGATAGTAGGCTATAACCCAGGTATCAAACAAGAGATTAAGCTTGGCAGATCTAATAACCAAAATTTTGTCCAGATTCCTTTTTGGCAATTGAGAAGTAAACTGGAGGCACTCTGCTCTAGATATGGAATTGAGTATAGGTCGCAAGAGGAAAGCTACACCTCGAAAGGCAGTTTTTACGACCGAGATCCCATACCAGTTTACGATGCCCACGACTCCACCAAATACAAATTCTCTGGTAGGAGAATAAAGCGTGGACTGTATAGGACAAAAGACAAACATCTCTGCAACTCAGATATTAACGGCAGTGCCAATATTTTGACTAAAGGTATGCACAGACTGGAGAGGACGCGATGCCTGGGGTCTCCCCAGGCATTTCAGACGTCCGTTTTCCAGCGAGTGAGTAGTGGGTTCTTGGCGAACCCTCTAAGGATAACTATCCCTTAGGAATCCCACTGCTAAAAGCAAGTGAGAGCGTCAAATGAGACTGATCAATCTTGATTTAATTTATGTCCGATTTAGATAATTTAATTACCCAGGTTCAACAAGAAGCAGAAAGGGAAGATTTTCCCTTAGATGTTCCAGTTTACAATAGTGCTAACCTTGAGCCGACTAAACCAATTCTTTATGCGGGCAATTTAAACAGTCCTCTTTGCTTTTTTGGTCGCGATTTAGGCAAGGATGAGGTTTTAGCCCAACAGCCTCTAATTGGTGCTTCAGGAACTATGGTCAGACAAGGCTTTTATTACGCCGTTTATCAACAAAAAGCCCCCAGTAGAGCAGATTTAGACCGCACGACTATTGAACGAGTTTTACTAACTAATACAGTGCCCTATAAACCACCAGGAAATAAGGCTTATTTGATGAAGGTTAAGAACCGATTTCGTCCTTTTCTGGAGCAACTTTTGGTTTTACACTGGCAAGGAAGTCAGGTAATTACCTTAGGAACGGAAGCTTTTAAATGGTTTACTCCCTATGGTGCAAAGGGAGAAATTGATAGTTTTTTTCGGGCTGGCGATCGCTTTGAACGGGAGCTAACGGTGAGTATTAATACTACTGACAATCAGGGTTTATCTCACAGTAAATTGTTGAGCTTGCTGCCCTTACCTCATCCCTCTCCTCTGAATCAAAAATACTATAGTATCTTTCCCCAAATGCTGCAAAAGAGACTATCACAAGTTGAATTTTGAAGCGAATTTTATCTGGTCAAAAAAAATTAATAGCACAAATTATTTTATCTTGGCTTAATTTACACTTTTTTAACATAAAAAACGTGATATCTTATTAATTAAATAGAAAAGTTTTTGTTACACTCGATACAAAATCTCAAAAGTATAAAATTTATGACTACTAAGAAAACTGTTATTTCCCCCTCGATTCTATCGGCGGACTTTAGCCGTCTAGGTGAAGAAATTAAGGCGATCGATCAAGCTGGCGCCGATTGGATTCACATTGACGTGATGGACGGCAGATTTGTCCCCAACATTACTATTGGTCCAATGATCGTTAAGGCAGTTCGCCCAATTACGACTAAGCCTCTAGACGTTCATTTAATGATTGTTGAGCCCGAAAAGTATGTGGCAGATTTTGCTGAAGCTGGGGCTGACATTATTTCTGTCCATGCCGAGCACACCGCCTCTCCTCATTTACATCGAACTTTGGGGCAGATTCGCGAGTTGGGGAAACAGGCAGGAGTAGTCTTAAATCCTAGTACTCCTCTATCTTTTATTAAGCATGTGCTGCCCCTGTGCGATTTAATCTTAATTATGAGCGTTAACCCTGGATTTGGCGGTCAGAGCTTCATCCCCGAAATGGTCGAGAAAGTGGCTCGAATCCGCAAAATGTGCGATCGCCAAGGTTTAGACCCCTGGATTCAGGTAGACGGCGGACTTAAGCCTAACAATACGTGGCAGGTTTTAGAGGCTGGTGCTAACTCAATTGTTGCTGGTTCTGCGGTCTTTAAAGCTCCAGATTACGCTGAAGCGATCGCTGGTATTCGCAATAGCAAGCGACCTCAACCTGAATTAGCTACAGCATAGTTTAAGCTGGGTAATTTTAAATATTCTTATTAAGAAAAAGGTTCGTTGTTAAAAAATGAATCTTTTTTTATTTAAAACTTAGCTGCTGTTGCACTAATTAGGTTGAGTTGTCGGCTGTGGAGAAAATACCAAAGAGGGTTGGCTAAATAGAGACGTTCTACAGAATACCTACCATGTGCAGTGGACCACTTCCGCTCAACAGTTCAGCTAATAATCCGAGAAAGCCGATCATCGCAAAGCGACCATTCCAAACCTCTGCGGCAGTAGTTAAACCCCATTCCCATTTTTCCTGGGGATACATTTTCATGTTTTTCTTGGGGTGAGTGACATCACCAAAAGAGCAAGGTGGTTTGGCTAAAGATTCCACAACGATGTTCGCCAAAGAATCAATAAAGTCAGGGTCATCGTTGAGTGCTGGCACGCAACGGAAATTATCAATTCCTGCTTCTTCTGCTACTTCCCGATATTCCATGTCAATTTCTTGGATGGTTTCAATATGTTCGGAAACAAAGCTGATGGGCACCACTGCCAAGTCCTTAATTCCTTTCTCTCCCAACTCCTTAAGGGCATCGTCGGTATAGGGCTGTAGCCAATCTACGGGACCAACTTTACTCTGATATGCCAAGGTATAGTCGTTAGGTCTACCCAAGGTTTTCATGATTAGACGGGTACAGGCTTCGATTTGCTCTTGGTAAGGATCCCCTGCTTCTTCAACGTAGCTTACGGGAACACCGTGGGCACTGAAAAAGACGTGAGCCTGATCTGGGTTGGGATAGGTATCTAGCTCATCTGCAATCAATTTTGCCATCGATTGCAGGTAACCTGGATGCTCATACCAGGAAGGTACCAATGTATACTCAATCTGCCTTAGAGCAGGGTCTTCCGACCACATCTGTTCTAGAACTCGGAAGCTAGAACCACTAGTACTGATGGAAAATTGCGGATATAGGGGCAGAATCACTAGTTCTTTAATGCCATCGTTCTTAATTTGGGCGATCGCTTCTTCAGTAAAAGGATGCCAGTAACGCATGCCAATGTAGATTTTGGCATCTTGTCCGAGATCTCGCAGCTTATTTTCGAGGGCAGTTGCCTGATCCTCTGTGATCTTCCGCAGGGGAGAACCTCCATTATTGAGGGCGTTTGCCTGATCTTCTGTCAGCTTCAGCAGCGGAGAACCGCCATGAGGATCAGCATCACCTTCTTTACTTTCGCGCATCTTGGTGCGCATCTCTAAATAGTTAGCTTGGGATGTTTTAGCTCTAGCCGTTGAAATCAACCATGCTAAAGGCTTTTGCAGTACCTTAACAGGTAGCCTGATAATTTCAGGATCGGCGAATAGATTATATAAAAAGGGACGGACATCTTCGATCTTGTCGGGTCCGCCTAGGTTAAGTAGTAAAACTCCAATACGACCCATAGTTTTTATAGCTTATTTAAATGTTCAGTTTCTTTACTATTGTTAACAATATATCTTTTCTGAAGATTTTATTGTGGTCAGTACACAGAACTTAACTGAGCTAGCAAAGCTTATTAATAGCTAGTAGTTATGCTATTTTTTCAGGTACCACTATCTAATGTATTCTACAGTTTGACTTAGTTCCTGTTTCAATCAGTAGAACTAGCATAGCCAGATAACGCTTAATCTTTTTATACCATGCCTATTGTCAGCCTACTACAGCCAAATTTGGTTCTGGGAGGAACTATTTTTGACCTCACTCCACAAGTACTAAAGAAGTATGAAATTAACGGTTTGATTCTGGATGTAGATGAAACTCTTGTTTCTTTTCGACAAAATCAAACCTCGGCAGAATTACAGCAGTGGGTGCGTGAAATTAGGGCTGATATTCCCATTTGGCTAGTTAGTAATAATATTAGCTATTCCCGCATTGCTCAGATTGCCGAGTCGGTTGATCTACCCTTTATTTCTGCGGCGCAAAAACCTTCTCGCCGCAAATTAAATGAAGCTGCACAGGCGATGAATTTACCCCACTCTCAGGTGGCGATGGTTGGCGATCGCTTATTTACGGATGTGTTGGCTGGTAATCGTGCGGGAATGTTTACTATTTTGGTAGAACCCGTCATCGATCCCGTGGTTGCCGTTCGCTCCCATCCGATTCGTGACTTTGAGATTTGGCTTTCGCAATTACTAGGGGTATCACTGAACACAAAATAGCCTCTTGCAACAAAACTCAACAACTCTTGAGCAAATTAAATATAAAGAAAATATTACGAAACAAAGATTAAGAGGCAAAACCTGAGAATATTTATTCAATATTAAATGAGGTCAGCACATATAAAGACCTTAACTATACTAAAACCAAGTCATCAGTGGCATTGCTGGGGAGTCAACATCACTCAGCGATGCCATTTGTTTTGATTGGTCTATTGTGAAAACCTGACATAGCCTATTACTGAACCGCTGCGGCACCAAGTAAGCAGTGAGAAATAAAGTCAACTAGATTAAGAAATATTAATTTGATTAAGGCTATTGCTACTAACTACTAACTACTAACAGTCCTAACCACTTAACTTTATTTACACCAACCTACTTAGTAACGCTCCTTGCGATGGCTTTCAACCTTACGATTTTTAAGCCAAACCGTAATTTCTTCCTCCTCTAGCATCCAATCCACCAAACGCTGGCTAGTTTCTCGAAGATTCAGGGCGATGTTTTTAACTAAAGACGACAAATGCAGATAGCGATCGCTTTTAAGGCAAGAAGCAGTCATAATAGCCAGCTTGAGCCGAATAAAATCTCCAGAGATCCCGATTGCGGGGTCATGAGCTAGAGCCTGCTGACAATAATTATGGGCGATCGCAGGATCTGATTCCTGATCAGCCAGTACAGTTCGAGCCAGAAATAGGCTGGCGGAGCCATAGCTGCGACCTTGAGCTAAGGTAAAATTTCCTAAATTGTGGGGGAAGGCTTTGTCGATAATTGTTTGTAAATCTGTTTCCAGAATCAAGTAATTTTTGCAGAATTGCCCTTGATTTCTAACTCCATAAACCAAAGTCTCAGCAATTTGCATTAGCTGATAACGCCGATTTAATCGTATCCATAAGTCCCAACCAGGTATTGCCTTCAACTTCTGGTCAAAAAAGCCAATTTCCTCCAGACAGCAGCGACGAACCATTAAGGATTTAGAACAGCTTTGATTGACTTGTCTAATCTGCAAATTCATTGCTGCTGAATATTCTGGTTTAACGATGGTTGCTGTTGATTGATTTTGACCGTTCTTGAGCATTAACCAAGAGGAAACAAAACCTATTTCAGGAAACTGCTCCAAACAGAAAAGCTGTTTTTGTAGCTTAGTCGGATGCCATTGATCTCCCGCATCAATCCACGAGATATAGTTACCTCTAGCTTGAAATATTCCTTGATTGAGAGTTTGAGCTATACCTAAATTGTCAGGAAAAAAAAATCTAAATCTAGCATCCTGGTGTTGCCGAAACCAGCTAATAGTTTGAGCATAATTATTACTAAAGACTAAGACCTCAAAATAGGGATAAGTCTGCTGGAGAATGCTATTAAGAGTAGCAGGTAAATATTTTATGCCACGATAAGCAGAGACAATTATGGAAACTGTCGGCATTTTTAAAGACATAGTTACAGTAATTTAATTGTCAATCTGGGGAGTTTATTGGTGCCCTAAAAATTTTTGCAGGTTAAACGATAGAAAACCCGAACTCTGGAAAATAAATAGCACAGAGAGCTACTTAATTAAGGAATCACCATACTTCAGTAAATTTATTTAAGGGAAAACACTTAGATGATTTGCAAGCACAATGATAATCTCTCAAAATAGAATTGGCAATGTTAATTTTGGTTGAATTTAGCAATGTTCAATCAATAAAATTACGTAGGCTAAATCTGATGGGGTTTACCAGGTTTATTTGATTCTAAAAACCGCATTTTCAAAGATATGGCTCATACTAAATCCTGTTTAGATAGAACACTTATTGATGATGCAAGGGTAACGGGTAACGGGTAAAAGGGTTTGAGGGTTTGCATTTAATAAGTGTATTTTGGTAATCGGATTTAGTATCACAGAGAAAAAACTTTTGCTGACGGGTTTTATAGCTTCAAACTTAAATTCGTAATCAATGAGGTAGAAGAGTTATTGAATGGAGCTTTGACGAGGAAAAATACTAATTGCCTTGCTTGGTATGCTTAACTTTCAATAATTGTAAAGTTTGGCGACAAAGTAGAAAGATACTATCGCACAGTAATACTATTGAAGGAAAGTCTAGTTTAATCAACAAGATATTTCTATTTTGTCTAGAGAAATTAAACCTAGTTCATCGGCTGGCAAACGAGTTTTCATCAGCTATCGCACCCGCGAGCCAGATAAGAGCCTAGCTCAAGAATTTTATAACTATCTAAAAGATGCAGGACATGAGCCGTTTATGGCGGCGTCAAGCATTGTCTGGGGGGAAAATTGGGCAGAACGCATCGACCAGGAATTGAAAAGCTGTGATTATTTTGTGCTGCTGTTGTCAGAGCAATCGGCTAGCAGTGATATGGTTGCGGGGGAAGTACGAACCGCCAAGAGATTACGGGATAAGTTAGGGAAGCCGATTATTTTGCCCATTCGCCTCAAATTACCCAAGGATGATCCCCTCAATTATGAATTGCGGAGCAGTTTACAGACTATTCAGCAGAAATCCTGGAACTCACCTGATGATACTCCTCAACTATTGCAGGAACTCTTAGGAATTATCAATGACGGGATTATCCCTGAGCCAGTAGAGGAAGTTATTACCCCTGTGGTGACAACCGCCTCCCAGAATCGTCCTCCTTTGCCCGTAGCAGATTTGGAATTGCCTGGGGGAACAATGCCCCTAGAGTCTCAGTTTTATGTCAAGCGGGAGCCTTGGGATAGTCGCTGTCTTGAGGAAATTGAGCGTCGTGCGGGGCTAGTAAGGATTAAAGCTCCCCGACAAATGGGAAAAACTTCCCTCTTAGCTAGAATTCGCGATCGCGCTGTAGAATTGGGTTATCGAACGATAACGCTGGATTTTTTGGGAACTGATGAGCAGGCTTTTAGTGATTCAAGGGTATTTTTAAAGCGTTTTTGTGCCTTAGTCAGTCGTCAGCTGGATATCTCTCCGCGAAAAGTTACTGAATTTTGGGATGAGGAATTATTTGGTTCCAAAGAAAACTGTAGTGACTATTTTGCCGAATATATTTTGTCGGAGATTAACGTTCCCTTATTTTTGGCAATAGATGAACTTGATCGCCTGTTTCCTTTATCTTAAATGAACAAGACGTAGAAGAGATTCATTGGCAAACAATTAAGTCACGTAATATTGACATAAATTCTTCATATGAAGTTGCTAAATCTTTTCGAGAACATCTTTACACTGGACTAGAATTTTTTCTTCAGGAAGATCGATTACAAGAAGCAGATCAAAAAACATACGATATTATGCTTTATATTGCTAAAAGAAAGAAAGAAAGAAGAATTTCTGTCTATCAACTCCTTAAAGAACTTTAATTGTGAAGCGCTACAAGAGATTGACAAGCGGTGGCTAGATTATCCTAAACCTGAAACAAGACATTTTGGGTTTAGCGTGCAAAAAAAAATATGGCAGAATCATGGAAGTCCTAAAGATGATTCATCAATAGAAGCATGGAGAAGCTTTTATATTGATGTGGGATGGAAAACGCGAGAGTCAGGAAAAAAAACAGGAAAAGGTTACTTGCGCTACGATAAATTAAAGGGATTTTCAGATAAGTTAGCCAGTAGAAAAGGAAATCTCCCCACTTCGCCTTTTATTAGATTTGGATATTTTGGTGGATCTTCAGGAATATCGGAGCGTCCCTCATCTATGGAATCACCTAACCAGGCTCCAATTACTATTTCTCTGCTTGCTTTGCGAACAAAAAACTGTAATTTATAATAGCTTTAGGGAATTTATAAAGATGAGTTTTGATTATTTTTTCGCGAAAATATGATGTTCAATTATTCAGCTAATTAGGACAATGTAAATAAAATTATGAGTTTTCAATTCTTGTCCTAATTTGCTAAGAGCTACATGAATTAATTTATTGCGAAATCCATATCCTGCCAAGCGATCGCATTTTGCTAATCTTGCTAAAGTAAAATTGAAGAAACTTAAAAACCAAAAATTAAATTGATGAAATATACAGTAGCTTTACATCAATCAGAAGAAGGATTTAGCGTCTGGGTTCCAGCTTTACCAGGTTGTTGTTCTCAAGGAGAGACAAAAGAAGAAGCTCTAGCCAATATTGAAATTGCAATTCGTGAATATCTAGAAGTAGTTATGGAACAAGTTCAAGATGCAACGCTAGCAAAACTATTAGATTCAAGAATTTTTAATTAAGATTTAATCAAGAAATAAAAATAATAAGTAAAGGAATTTAAATTCTTATTTAATCAGCAGCAGTATGTTTTTTAATTGAACAAATTAAGTATTAAAAATGCTTAAGAGTAAAGCGAGCAAAGCCAAGAACACAAATAAATTTCTTATGAATAGCTTTTGCTGATTATTAATTCTTCTTGGGTTTTTGCTAGAGTTGCGGGATTGTCAGCTAGAATTTCTAGGGGTTTAACGAGACTTATTCCCACGAATTTTTGCTGACTGTCAAAGGTTTATTTTGAGAGCAGTCGAGCAGCTAGTATTACCAACAGTTAGTATGAAAAAAGCTATTTACCGCATATTGGATGCCAATCTTGATCGGGCGCGGGAAGGATTGAGAATTATCGAAGAATGGTGTCGTTTCGGCTTAAATCATCAGCCACTAGCGGAAGAATGCAAGCAAATCCGCCAGGAATTAGCCCAGTGGCATAGTTGGGAACTGCGTCAAGCAAGGGATACTCTAAATGACGTAGGTACAGAGTTGTCTCATCCCCAAGAAGAGAAGCGGGAGAGCATCGATCAGCTACTCCAGGCTAACCTCTGCCGTTCTCAGGAAGCCTTGCGAGTGCTGGAAGAATACAGTAAGCTCTACGAGACAGAAATGGCAAAAGCCTGCAAACAGTTGCGCTATCGCGTCTATGCCATTGAAAGTGCTTTGTTCAATAGCTATCGTCAACAGCAGCTACAGAATGCTCCCCTGTACTTAGTAACATCTCCTGAACCCAACATTTTTAAGATTGTGGAACAAGCCCTGAAAGGAGGCTTAACCCTGGTTCAATATCGGGACAAATTAGGCAACGATAACGATCGCCTGGAAAAAGCCCATCGGCTTTGTCAACTCTGTCATCAATATAATGCTCTTTTTATCGTTAATGATCGAGTAGATGTTGCCCTGGCGGTAGATGCCGATGGGGTACACTTAGGGCAAAATGATGCTCCCGTGGCTTTTGCCCGCGAAATCTTAGGGAATCATAAAATTGTGGGGCGTTCTACCACTAATAAATCAGAATTAAATCGGGCGATCGCCGAAAATGCTGACTATGTGGGAGTAGGTCCTTTTTATGAAACTCCCACTAAACCTGGCAAGGCGGCGACAGACAAAGAGTATATCGATTATGTAAAGGCAAAATGTCCTGTTCCTTGGTTTGCTATTGGAGGTATTGACCTCAGTAACCTTGAGGAAGTTCTTACTAAAGGAGCACAGAGAGTCGCGGTGGTTCGCGCTATCATGCAAGCAGAGCAGCCTACTCAAGTTACCCGCCAGTTTCTAGCGCAGTTGCTACATTAAGCTGATGCAAATTATTAGTATCTGGATTATTAGCACTCAAATTAATAATAATTGGAAATTACGCCCACGGTAGAATCGATGATTGATGCCATAAACACAATAGAAATTAAGGTTAACGGAGAACCCCACACCTGTACTGCGGCAACAGCCTTGCCTCAGCTACTAATAAAGCTAGGCTTAAATCCCCGTCTGATTGCAGTTGAGTATAATGGGGAGATTTTACATCGTCAGTATTGGGACACAACCCAGATGCAGTCTGGCGATCGCCTGGAGATAGTTACTATTGTCGGCGGCGGTTGGTAACCCAAAGATAATAAAATATAAAATAGTTATTAAGCAGCCTGGCAAGTAGGCTTCTTGCAGGGGTCAAAATAATTTTAGATAATAAATAATAAACAATGATTTTCCAACGCAATTATATTAAAACCTGGCTTAAATCTTTATTGGCGCTAGTATTAGTGGCTTTTTTAGTTTTGGGCAATGCTAGTGACGCAGCTGCCGCTCGTACAGGAGGCAGAATTGGCGGCGGTTCTTTCCGTGCGCCCTCTCGTAGCTACTCAGCACCTCGAAGCGGTAGTTACGGCAGAGGATACTCCTCTGGTTATGGCAGGGGCGGCTTTGGCTTTCCCTTCCTGATACCCTTCTTCGGCTTCGGTGGCGGTGGTTTATTCTCAATTCTGCTCTTTTTAGCCCTCGCAGGCTATCTTGTGCGTAGTTTACAGCATGCAGGAGGATCTTTAAATCCAGCCTCTGGTGCTAGCCCCACAGCGGCAGTAGCGGTGGCTAAGGTGCAGGTAGGATTATTAGCCAACGCCCGTGAACTACAGCCCGAATTGAATCGTTTGGCGCTGGCTGCGGATACCAAGTCTGCGGAGGGGAGAGCAGATGTCCTGCAAGAAGCCGCGCTGGCTTTATTGCGTCATCCTGAATATTGGGTATACGGTGCCACCGAATCTCAGCAGGCTGGTTTTGATGCAGCGGGAGCTAAATTTAATCAGTTAGCGTTAACCGAGCGCAGCAAGTTTACCGAGGAAACTCTTAGCAACGTTAACAACGTCGTTAGCGATGATTCTCAGCAGGCTTTGGGCAGTGAAGGAGATGCAGCGTCACTGCAACTTAAGACAGAAGGATCTGGAGAGTACATTGTCGCCACAGTGATTGTTGGTGCTAGAGGAAACCTGAAGTTACCCCAGATTAATGGCAGCGAAGATCTCCGCCAGGCGCTACAGCAGGTAGGCAGTCTGGACAGCGAACGCCTGCTGGCAGTCGAAATTCTCTGGACACCCCAAGCAGACGGAGATACTCTTTCTACAGACGATATTCTGGCTTATTATCCTAATCTCAAGCTAGTATAAACGTTTTAATCTAGAGATATATTCGGGCGATCGCTTGTTTGACACTAAGCAGAATATCGAAGTAATTCTTGTTCAAATGCTTGTCTTAGCTGCCGGCGATCGCCTTTTAGCTGTTCGTGTAAGAACCAGCTTTCATGCTGGTGATAATAATCCAAAACCTCATGCCAGCTAAAAAAGCCAAAATCTTCTATTAAATTTCTTGGCAGAAATTGAGCATGATAGCCCGAGATAACGGAGATTTCTTTCCAGGAAAAACATTGAGGTTCACCAAAATCCCATGATTGCTCTCCGATATCACAAGTAAGAAATAACGAATGTAGACTATGAACGCTGACAAAGTTTAGTACAGCAGGAAGTAGCTCCTCGATGTATGGCTGGGGAGGAACAAAATTTTCTAAGGCTTGAGTAATTTCCTCAGCAGTAATCAAAACCAGAAGTTGATTTGATAGCTCAGGTTTGGTAATTATTTTAAATTGATTTGGCTGAGGAAAACCCTGAAGTTTACCGTAGAATCCATCATAATGTGCCTTAATTAAGCACTTTGCAGCCTGATCGATAATCGACCACTTATGTAGAGCAATAAATTCTAAACAATCACTACAGGCTAGAGCAAAATCAGTTCCCATCAGATATTGTAACTTATTTTATTAATAACATATTACTCTGATTGGGATGCTTTTAATTCCAGATTTTTGACTCTTTCTAAAAGTTCATAAAGTAATTCTCTTTCTGATCTCAATTCAGGCTGGCTACTCTCTGTATTGTATTCAACTACTGCTGGGAGTATTAAATCTATTTCCTGCTCAATAGCTGACCATAATTTATTAAATACTTTATTGATATATTCGGGATTCTGAGGATTTTCCAATTGATTATTTAATAACTCTAATATTGATTGAACACCTGACCTTGTTAGACTGATAGATTGAAAATTCGCTAGAGGAGTATATAGATCAGCTGAAGATAAGTCCAAAAGAACAGGAATTAAGACTTTTCCCCTAGAATAAAGTGCCCCTGCTTCAAAACTAATCCAAGGATTATCAATATTATCTGATGTTATGCACAAAATACCTACGTCGGATTCAGTTAATCTACGCGATGCTTCTTCTATCCAGTTTTCCCCCATTACGATATCGTCAACTGAAAAAAAAATCTCCACATTTTGAAAAGCAGTAGAAATAAATTGACGAAGGATACGTGCGACAGATTTACTTCTTTCTCCAGACCAGCTAATGTAAATTTTCATTCTTCTATCCCTTTAGCTTTTTCTAGTATAGTTTCTAGCTCATCCCACCACACATTAAAACTTGCTCGTAGAATTTCTTCTGGAATTAATTGCCCAGATGATGTTTGATTTAATGATTGCATCATTCTATAAGTCCCATCCTTATCAGCAACTACTGCATTAAATTGATTGATTGGAGGATTAAGCTCATTTGGAGGTAAATCTATTAAGAAAGGGCAAACTCTTCTAGAACTACCATAGCCACCAGCAAGCACACCAGCTTCAAAAAGTATCCAGGGTGATGATAAGCATTTCCGAGTTAAGCACAAGATACCAAAGCCTGAAGAATCAAGTTCCTTGTTTAAAACTCCGTTCCAACGTTCCCCTGGGAAAATATCATCAGATGACATAAAAGGACTAGTAAGCTGAATAACCTTTTCTATCCAATCTCTCAGACCCTTGGCAACAATATGACTTCGGCTATCTTTACCCGACCAGCTAATAAAAACTTTTACTTTGTAGATCTCTGCCATATTGTTATTTAGTATCTTGTTCCAAGAGCTTATGAAAGAATCACAGTTTAATCTATCGTTCTCTATCTAGCAGCATCCTAAAAACTTTTTAACGCAGTAAACAAACATTTCCACTAACACTCTTCAAGCTGTCTCGTCGAAATCATAGTAATGATGATCGGTTAATCCCGTACCATAATTCAACATATCGGATGGGGCAATCATCTGTCCTCAGTAAATCAATCTCACAGAGCAAAATTAACTAAATCAGGATCACTGCTGACTGATAGAATGAAAAATCTGCAAACTTAACGAAAAAAGTAACCATGCGACTAACCCAGATGCTGTTTGTAACCCTGCGAGAAACTCCAGCAGAGGCGGAAATACCTAGTCATCAGTTATTACTTCGTGGAGGTTATATTCGCCGTATCGGCAGCGGCATCTATGCCTACATGCCCTTAATGTGGCGGGTATTGCAAAAAGTTTCCCAGATCGTGCGGGAAGAGATGGACGCGACGGGGGCGCAAGAATGCTTGTTACCCCAGCTACAGCCTGCTCAACTCTGGCAAGAATCGGGGCGTTGGGACACCTACACTAAAGCCGAAGGCATTATGTTTTCTTTAACTGATCGAGGCGATCGCTCCTTGGGTTTGGGACCAACCCATGAAGAGGTAATTACTACCATTGCCCGTGAAACTATTCGCTCCTATCGTCAGCTACCCCTCAATTTATATCAGATTCAGTCTAAGTTCCGCGATGAAATTCGTCCTCGGTTTGGCTTGATGCGGGGTCGGGAATTTATTATGAAGGATGCCTATTCTTTTCATGTTGATGAAGCCAGCTTAAAAGAAACTTACCAGGCGATGGATCAGGCATATCGCAACATTATGACCCGCTGTGGGTTGCAGTTTCGCCCTGTGGATGCGGATTCGGGAGCAATTGGCGGTTCTGGCTCTCAGGAGTTTATGATTCTTGCCGACGCGGGGGAAGACGAAATTCTCTACACAGAAGATGGTAAGTATGCTGCTAATACTGAAAAGGCAGTCTCCCTAGTTCCTGAGGTAGCAGAGTCTCCCTTCGGCAGCTACGAGAAGGTAGCAACTCCTGATACAGAAACCATTGCTAAAGTAGCAGCAACCCTTAACTGTTCTCCCACCGTTATAGTTAAGAATGTACTATATGAGGTTCTTTATGATAACGGGATAACGGCACTAGCCTTGATTAGCATTCGCGGCGATCGCGACGTTAATGAAGTCAAGCTGACCAATGAATTAACCAAGCTGGCACCCCAGTATAAGGCACAAACTATAATCTCCCTGACGGTTCCTGACGCTACGGCGCAGCAGAAATGGGCAGCTAAACCCCTACCCATAGGTTATATTGCGCCAGACCTAAGTGATGACTATCTCGCCCCCAGTAAAAACCTGGCGCGGCAGCTAATTCGTATGGTGGATCAAACCGCAGTGAACGTCCAAAACTTCGTCACTGGGGCGAATGAAGTCGGTTATCATGTCGTGGGGGCTAACTGGGAAGTTAATTTAACTCTGCCAAAACTACAGGTAGATATTCAGGAAGCACAGGCTGGCGATCGCGCGATTCACGATCCCAGTCAAACTCTACAAAGTGCCCGAGGTATCGAGGCAGGACATATTTTTCAGCTTGGGACAAAATACTCAGTCGCCATGGGTGCTACCTTTACCAACGAGCAGGGTAAGGCAGAACCCCTCTGGATGGGCTGTTACGGCATTGGAGTTTCTCGATTAGCTCAGGCGGCAGTAGAGCAATCCCACGACCCCGATGGTATTATCTGGCCTGTGGCGATCGCACCCTATCAGGTAGTGGTAATTGTGCCCAATATTGCCGACGAGTCACAAATGGCGGCGGGAGAAAAGCTTTATGATGAGTTGCGGCAGGCTGGGGTGGAAGTTTTATTGGATGACCGCAAGGAACGAGCAGGATTTAAGTTTAAGGACAGTGAGTTAATCGGCATTCCTTACCGAGTAGTTACGGGGCGTTCTTTGGCAGCAGGAAAAGTAGAGGTAGTGAAACGGGCTACTAAGGAATCTCAGGAAATCTTGCTAACGGAAGTTGTCACAACTATTCAAAGCTGGATTGAAAAAGAGTTGGCTGCTTCTAGAGGGGAATAATCAGTAATGAGATTATTAGATAAATGAGCAATTGTTGGAAGAGAATAAGACTATTGCTATTTAGCGCTTATTCTTCATTCTTCTTCTATCAAACCTTTGCTCACCATTTCGTCCGCTAGTAGTTCAGCGGAAACAATCAATACATTTGCTACTCATTTGCCATAGAGAAAACCGAAATCTTTCCTATCTCCTGTAAGCAGATGAGTACATTTTTGTGCAATTGCGCCACCCAAAATGGGGACGTCTTTCAAATTTAACTCGACTGGTATGTCAAATGATAGCCTATCGTCTATGAAAATACTTTTCAGTACAAGTTCTAGTTCATTGACAGAACCATATTTTTTTCGTTCTATATTTCTTTGTGCTTCCTCAATGGCGTATGAGTTAGTAACACATTCTCCATGCTTTTGAATTATTCTAAGCAGCTTATAAATCCTACTGTTGGCATTTGAAGCGCTAAAAAGAATATTCGCATCAAGAAAAACTTTGATCACAGTTTAAATTTCTCTAATTTAACCTCATTTTCTTGTCGAAACTCTTCAACTCTATCATTGGAATATATTTCTACAGGAAATTTGGCACCTATACGCAAAATAAGTCCTGTTTCGCTCTCTTCAACAACTATCTGTCCTCCCGCTTCCAGACCATATTTTTCAATCAAGTCTTGAGGAAGTGCGATCGCACCTTGTTCGTTAAGGGAAATAATCCTGCTCATTTTTTTCTTTGAGTAAGATTAGCACAACTATCTATTCTAAACTAAACAAGTCTGCTTTATAGGCGATGTTGCACCAATAACTTGCTCTCCTCGCTCTTCTTTGTCGGCTAATTCCAGATTCAAATCGAGCAATTTAGCTAAAATATCATCGTTAGCTTTAAAAGCATAGGCTTTCATTACAAGCTTGTCTAATTCACGATGTAGTTTGTAAAGTTTGCTAGCTGGTTCGTGAAAGTATTCGTTATACAGTTGAGTAATGCCCCATTGTTTTTGCTCCATTTGCTGAGTGCGATATTCATGGAGTTCGGTCATTTTACTGCGGATTTGTTGGACGATTTTTTTATTTACTGACTGCGGGAAAGGAAAAGTTTCAAAATGATTTGTTTTGTTATATCTAATATCTGATTTTAAAGTAGATTTATCTCCTTCAATTAGCCAAGCGCGATGAATACTAGATGTAAGAATTCCCAATATATAATAATCTTCAGAGGCAACAACAACATTCAGATCTCCAGAAAGCCAATTAGAAGAGACAGGAATAAAAATAGCCCATTTGGAAACTCTAGGAACAGCAAAATAATAAGATAAAGATGAAATTGCTTTTCTCATTGCTATCCTTTTACCTTCATATTTCCACCAATATTGCTTTAATTTAGTATTTTTATTGTTTTTTATTTCTACGGGTATAGTTGACTTTACTCTTTCAAATGATTCTTTAAAATTGCTAGCATCTTCAAGAGTCATATCATCAAAATCTATAATCCATCGATCAGGCTTTCCATGAGGGATTTGGGCTAAATTAGTTCCCATAGAAAATGGTTTTAGAATTTTATTATTTTGCTGATCTTTAGCAATCCATTTTTTCGCCTCTTTTTCTGTGATCACAAAGCCTTTTCCATTTGGAATAACACCTTGAAATGATTTATTTTTATTGGATTGTAATTTCAATGATTTTGAAACATCAATACGAGGCTGAAGAGAAGAATTAATAAAGTTTACTTCTTCGTTATCTAAAAAATATTTATTGGGTTGCTGATAATGCCAGTTGACAATACTAACGTGAACCTTGGCTTCTCCCGACCAAGGTTGAGTCGATATTGCTTCGTGAATCTGTCCGCCATTATTAGTCACATAATCGAGGCTTGCTTTACGACTTTTACCCTGACTGATGGAATTTGTACCGACTAAACCAATTCTGCCATTTTCATTAATATTGTCATGTGCCAATCGAAACCAATAACTACAGAAATCAACATCTTTAACCTTGGAAAATTTTTTGAATACTCGATCTACATATTCGTCGCCTAAATTTAATCTCATGTGTTTTCCACCTAGAAAAGGAGGATTGCCAATGATGGCATCGGCTTTGACCCAAGGACTAAATAAAGCATCGTCACAAACAATGTTTTGATCTAGAGTATCAAGGGGTAGTTCTTGTTCGGTTAAACTCAATTTGTCGATCGCGACTTTTTTAGCGATAGTCAAAGTTACTTTAGCTAGTTCTACGGCAAAGGGGTTAATATCCATGCCGTAAAATTGTAACGGCGTTACTAAACCTATCTGTACTTGCTGTTTGGCAGTTGCGGAACGACGACGAGAGGCAATTTTATCTAGTAAGTCTTTTTCAATTTCTTTTAGTTCTTGATAAGCTAAATACAAGAAATTGCCCGAACCACAGGCTGGATCAAAAACGCGATAGTTGGATAGTTCTAGCTGCAAGGCGCTTAATTCAGCAATGGTATTAGCTGATTCAATTTTTTCATCCCAATAGTTGCTGATGGTAGGGCGCACGATTTTCATAATGTCCACTTCGCTAGTAAAGTGGATGCCGTGACGGTGGCGTTGCCTATTGCTGGCGGTGCCTTCAAAAATATTCCCAAAAATAGCGGGGCGAATACTCGTCCAGTCTTCTCTAGCTGCCGCCGCCAGTAGGGTTAATTCTTCTTTAGTTAGTTCGACATGATGGATAGTAGCAAATAGCCCCCCATTAAAATAATCTACTCCTTTATATCTCCCCGCAGGAGTTATTCCAGGGCGATTCATAGCTTCAAATAAACCACCTAAAAGATCGTAGGAACTTTTACCGTTTAAACATTCATCGATGCAACGGGTAAATATATTATGGGGTAATAGTCCCCGATCCTCAGCAAACATCGACAGCACACACTGTAGAACCAATCTTCGGGCAACATAATTTTGAAATCCTTCCTTTTTACCTCTTTGCTCGATAATTTCATATAGCTCACCCATTTTGCGAGCAGTTTCTTTGGTAATCTCTACCTGATTGTTATGGAAGATCGGCGTTTTATTATCGCTCTCCATAAAGCCAAAAGCCGAAATTCGCTGTGGTAAATCTTCTAAGGCGATCGCATCTACTGGTTCATCTACCTGTAGGTTAAAGTCATAAATCCAAAATTCATCAAAATTGCACAAGATAACATAACGTGGTCGGTCGGGAACTAATCTCGTCCAGTAATTAAAAGCTTGACGGTAGTGTTTAGTTAAATCTTCTCCTCGCTGCTTCATTTCAATTAGTACGCGAGGCTTCCATACTAAATCAGCAAAACCAGTCTTACCTTTCCTACTACCCTTTTTTATCGCAACTTCGTACTCTGCACCTGCCTGTAATGCTCCTTCGTAGCCGAAAGCCTGAAAGAAGCGATCAAGAAAGATCTGTGCTTGACTTCGTTCTTTTCCTGAGATGTATTGCTGACAAAAATTGACAAATTCTTGCAAGCCTTGACTAGAAGATACCATAGCTCGTAATTTTTATACTACATACGCTATGGTGGCTTTTTCAGGAAGTTAAATGTGTGACTTGAGTTTTTATTGAAATATTAATATTACGTATTTTATTGATTATCCATAAGACGAATGCTTAAGAAAAGTCATTAATATCAGAGATAGAGTAAAGTCAGAGTAATTTAATTAAAAAATTAATTCGACAATATTTCTTACGCTTAATGTGAATTAAATTGGTTATTTCCGATAAAGACTAATAGATAAAACAGATCTCTTAAACAACTTCCATCGCGCAAAGAACTAGCTTCGCGTCATAAATGGCGCATACTTCAGCCTTAAAAAGTGAGGAGTAATCTTTGATTGAACGTTAGTTACGAAGGGGCTTGGGGAAGCCGTCACTTCCCCAACAGACGAGCGACCCCCTAAAGGGTTCAGCAGTTGCTTCAAGTCGGGGAACCCGCCCAACGCACTGCTTCACCGCGTCGCCGTCAGGCGCAAGGGAACGCGCGAGGGAGGGGTCTGGGGGCTTGTCCTCGAATGGGGAAAAGTTCCCCCAGTCTTAAATTCTGATTCTTTAAAGATGGATTTCAAATAGAACAGACATAATTTAAGCATTTTTAATTCACATCAGGCGTTTCTTATATGGAAAAAATAAAAAAACGCCTAGATAAAATCTAGACGCTCAACTAAAAAATAATATAAATTAACCTTAACTACAGCGCATTAGCACCTGCAACTACCTCAGAAAGCTCCTGGGTAATTGCTGCCTGTCTGGCTTTGTTATAGGACAGGGTTAAAGTACCCATTAACTCCGTAGCATTTTCACTAGCATTATTCATGGCAGTCATTCTTGCCGCCAATTCACTAGCCGCTGCTTCTTGTAAAGCTCGCAAAATCTGATTATTGAGGTAAAGGGGCAGCAGGGCATCCAGGATTTGTACTGGATCTTGTTCAAAAATTGTGTCTTTGGGATATTCTTCAACCTGAGCCGTAACGGTGTCCCTTTCTACCTGAAACTCGCCACCTTTAGAAGTTAGGCGGAAAATTTCATCATCCTGTACTTCCAACCCTTGAGTTGATAAGGGCAGCAAGGTTTGAATTACTGGCTTGGAGGCGATTAACGAGACAAATTTGGTGTAAATTAGCTCAACCTTATCAACTTCTTCCGAAAGGAATAGGGTTAACAGCACCTCGCCAATTTCCGCCGCCTCAGCTGCTGTAGGAATTTGCTCTAGACCAATGAAGGTTTTCTCTGTTGGAGCATTGCGGTTGCCAAAATACTGAGTGGCTTTTCTGCCAATCAACACTGTCGTGTACTCTACCCCTTTTGCCTGAAGCTCCTTGGCTCTTTGTTCAGCTCGACGAATGACGTTAGTGTTGTAACCGCCACACAAGCCGCGATCGCCACTTACTACTAGCAGAGCAACTTTCTTGACTTCTCTTTTCTGAAACAGGGGAAGATCAACATCTTCAAATCTTAATTTGCCTTGGATATTGTAAAGTACCTCGGCTAAACTATCGGCGAAGGGTCGGGTAGCGTTAACCTGCTCTTGTGCCCGACGTACCTTTGCCGCCGCCACGAGGCGCATCGCCTCGGTGATCTTTTTTGTATTTTTGACTGACGCGATGCGATCGCGAATCGCTTTTAAATTTGCCATATTTTTAATTAGGGATTAGGGAGTAGGGGTTAGGGATTAGGGATTGAAGACTGACAAGCCTGCCTCTATATTCCCAGTCCCCGATCACCCGTCACAAATTATGCCGTTGCTGTGAAAGACTGCTTGAATTCGTTAATGCCTTCCTTGAGCAGTTTCTCCGCATCATCAGTTAGCTTCTTCTCAGTGGAAATAATTTCACCATACTTAGCTTTGCTGCTGCCGAGGTAATCTCTCAACCCTTGAGCAAACTCACTAGCCTGCTCTACGGGAACATCATCGATATAGCCGTTTAACCCTGCATATACCACCGCTACCTGTTCCGCAACGGATAGGGGGGCGTTCTGGGGCTGCTTTAGGACTTGGCGTAAACGCTGCCCCCTAGCTAGCTGATTTTGGGTCGCTGCATCAAGATCGGAGGCAAACTGAGCAAAGGCTTCTAGTTCAGCAAATTGCGCTAGCTCTAGCTTGAGCTTACCTGCCACCTTCTTCATGGCTTTAGTTTGTGCGGCGGAACCTACACGGGATACGGAAACCCCCGCGTTAATTGCGGGACGGAAACCAGCGTTAAACAGGTCAGAAGACAGGAAGATCTGACCGTCGGTGATGGAAATTACGTTGGTGGGGATATATGCCGATACGTCACCAGCCTGAGTTTCAATAATGGGTAGCGCCGTCATGCTTCCACCGCCAAGGGCATCGCTCAACTTCGCTGCACGCTCTAATAAGCGGGAGTGGAGATAGAAAACGTCTCCAGGATATGCTTCACGACCTGGTGGACGACGGAGCAAGAGGGACATTTGGCGATATGCCTGAGCCTGCTTGGACAGATCATCATAGATAATCAAGGTTGCCTTACCCTGATACATAAAATATTCAGCGATCGCCGCACCTGTGTAGGGAGCAAGGTACTGTAGAGTAGCAGGATCGTTAGCGTTAGCCGCAACCACTACGGTGTAGTCCATAGCGCCCTTCTCTTCCAAAGTGGTGACCACCTGGGCTACGGTAGAGGCTTTTTGCCCCACCGCCACGTAAACACAGATTACATCTTCACCTTTCTGGTTAATGATGGTGTCTACCGCTACGGCAGTTTTACCAGTTTGTCTATCTCCAATAATCAGCTCACGCTGACCACGACCGATAGGAATCATCGCGTCGATCGCCGTAATGCCTGTTTGTAGTGGTTCACACACAGATTTACGGGCAATGATACCAGGGGCGATAGACTCAATCAGGCGAGTTTCACTAGTGTTGATATCTCCTTTTCCGTCGATGGGTGCCGCTAAGGAATCAACCACTCTACCCACAAGACCCTCACCTACGGGAATCGAGGCAATCTTGCCGCTAGCCTTAACCGTACTGCCTTCCTGGATACCAAAACCAGTACCCATCAATACTGCTCCGACGTTATCTTCTTCAAGGTTCAGGGCAATGCCTACTGTGCCATCCTCAAAATCCAGGAGTTCTCCAGCCATTGCTTGCTCCAGTCCATAGATACGGGCGATGCCGTCACCTACCTGAAGTACTGTACCAACGTTGGATACTTGAACATCCTGTTCGTAAGATTCGATCTGCTGCTTAATAATGCTGCTAATTTCGTCTGGTCTGATGCTAACCATAGCTTTTTTATCTGTAAAAGTTAGTTTTAATCTGTTTTAGTGCTGTTACACAATCACAATTAGGAAAATTACGGCGTTTTGTGAACGACCTACTGAACCAAGCTGAGACTGATGCGACGGAGCTGTCCTCGAATACTGGCATCAATTACCTTGGAGCCAATTTTAATGATTACTCCACCAATCAATTCAGGATCGATGATAGTTTTCAGCTCTACGTCACGGGCATTGGCGATCGCTTTAACCTGCTCTACCAAGTTTTGCTTCTGACCATCATTGAGTTCTGTTGCCGAAGTTACTTCTGCCAGAACGGTCTGATTAAGCTTACGGAGTAGGTTGAGATATTGCTCGACAATGGGCTCAAGGAAAATAATCCGCCTTTTATCCACCAGCAGCATCATGAAATTTACTAGGTAGGGGTTTGCGTCGTTCCCCATCACCTGTTTCAAAACTGCTTTCTTATCGTCGCCCTTGATCACAGGATTGAGGACAAACTCTTTAAAGTCCTGAGACTCATCAAGTAGGGTGCCTAAAGCACGAAACGTATCTCCGAACTGATCAGTCAAGTTATTTTGCTGCGCTAGGGACATTAACGCCTGAGCATAGGGTTCCCCAACTTCACTACTAATTAGAGCTCCGCTCATGATTATTGTCCTCCTAGTTTAGCGATACTACTATCGATTAGCTTCCGCTGTGCATCGTCATCCAGCATTCCGCCGATGCGGGTGCGGGCATTTTCCAATGCTAAAGCTACTACCCGCTCTCGCAATTGGGCGATCGCCTTTTCCTGTTCCGAGCTGAGGTCTTTCACTGCTACTTCTTTGAGCCGTGCCACCTCTTTTTCTCCCTGTGCTAGGATATTCTCTCTAGCTTTCTGAGCATTATCTTTTGCGTCTGCCAGAATTTTGGTCGCGGTTGCTTTTGCTTCCTCCAGCTTTTTCTGTTCTTGAGCCAGGGTTACTTCTGCCTGCTTCTGCTGCTGTTCAACTGCTTGAATTTGTTCGGCAATCTTTGAGCTTCTTTCGCTCAAAATATTAGTGAGTAAAGGTTTACCAAAATAAATCAGTATCCCGATTAAAAGTGTTAGGTTGATTAGGTTAGTGTCTAAAATGTCTAGGTTTAGACCAAAACCGCCTTCAGCCTCTGAGTTTGCTTCTGCTAGGAAGAATAAAGTCTCTATCATACCCAGATCTTGAGTTTAGTTATTATTTTTTGTTGATGACCGCTATTAATCAGCTTTTACTTAATTAATTCTGGGTCGAGTATTTTTTCTAAGATTTGACGAGACAGAGAATCTACCTGCTGCTCTAGGGTGCTAAAAGCAGTTGCTTTTTGCTGCTCTATTTCTTGGGCGGCAGCTTCTCTTTGAGATTGAACTTCTTGTTGCGCGGCGGCTATATTAGCGGCAGTAATTTCTTTGGCTTCTGCTTGAGCTGCCTGTACTAGACCTTGAGCTTCTCTACGGGCTTCGGCTATTTGTTTTTCATACTCTTTAACAATGCTTTCCGCTTTAGCTAGCTTATCCTGAGAACCAGTATCGCCACTACGAAGGTAATCTTCTCGTTCATCCAGCACCTTCATCAATGGCTTGTAAAATACTACATTTAACAATGCTGTTAAAAGTAAAAACTGTAACGCCATCAAAGGCAATGTCGCATCAAAATCAAACATTTTCTATAGGGCAGAATGGATTGAACAATTGGAGATTGCAGAGATACAGGCTGTATCTCCACAAAGTCTTAGAAAAATTTAGACGAAGGGATTAGCAAATAAAAGTACCAGTGCAACAACCAAACCGTAGATGGTCAAAGATTCCATAAACGCTAGGGTTAAGAGCAAAGTACCGCGAATTTTACCTTCAGCTTCAGGTTGACGGGCAATACCCGCAACAGCTTGACCAGAAGCATTACCTTGTCCAACACCAGGACCAATGGCAGCTAAACCAATTGCTAATGCAGCAGCGATAACGGAAGCAGATTGAATATCCATGAATTTTTACCTACTTTAAATTTACTGAAAAAACTTAAGAATGATGTGAAGCTAAAAAAGTAATCGCTTCAACTGTTGATTTAATAATTTAGAAGTCTCATCACTTCTAGAGAGTACCCTATTCCTCTTCGCCTTCGATAGCTTCGTGAATATATGCCGCCGCTAGAGTGGCAAACACCAAAGCTTGAATCGCACTGGTAAATAAACCTAGCGCCATTACTGGTAGTGGTATGAGTATTGGTACCAATAGCACTAGTACTGCAACTACTAGTTCATCAGCCAAGATGTTACCGAAAAGACGGAAACTTAGAGAAAGAGGCTTGGTGAAATCTTCTAAAATTGCGATGGGTAACAGGATTGGAGTTGGTTCAATATAGTGCTTGAAATAACTCAGCCCTTTCTTTTTAAACCCAGCATAAAAATATGCAAGGGAAGTCAGCAGCGCTAAAGCTACCGTAGTGTTGATGTCATTTGTAGGAGCCGCTAGCTCTCCAGATGGCAGCTCAACTAGCCCCCAGGGAACTAAAGCCCCTGACCAATTGGACACAAAAATGAACAAAAACAAGGTGCCTACAAAAGGCAGCCATTCACGATATTCTTTTTCCCCGATCTGATTTCTGGTCAAATCTCGCACAAATTCCAGGGCGTACTCCATAAAGTTTTGAGTCCCGCTGGGAACCTGTTGCAGATTACGAGTGGCAGCCAGAGAGGCTATCACCAGTAAAGCGATGACAATCCAGGAGTTAATAAAAACCTGTCCATGAACCGTAAAGTTGCCAATTTTCCAGAGAAAATGTTCACCAACCTCAAGTTCTGCCAGGGTATATGTATTTAGAAAGGTTGAAACACCTAGAATTTCCATATGCTTAGATTAAGCAAAACGTTAAAATTAAAACTGTTCTGGTAGCTTCTTTAAAAATCTCTTAAAATTCAAGCTTCACTCTCTATTTCTTCTGCGGGCATCAAGATTGATTTCACAGTATAGATAATGATTGCTGGCTTGTAAGTTAGAAATCCCAGGAAGACAGGTAGAATGTGCAGCAATTGCCACTTACTGGCAACCAAGATCAGAATTACAAATAACCCTAATCCTTTACCTCCAAGACGCTCTTGTTGACCTAGGCGCTCAACGTCTTTAGCTAACATTCTTAGATATACAGCCCCTGCGATCGCACCAACTAAATAGTTGTAAGCGGTATTGAGGGAGAAGAAGTACCACACAGGAAAAAAACTAATTCCTGTCAATGCCAGAGTAGACAACAACAGCCCTCGCTGTAGCTGATAAAAATCTGCCATGGGGTCTGTTGGTTCCGAAGTATAACCATCTTCAGAAGTTGAGTCTGGCTGTTCCGCAACGTAAGCATCATCGGAAGTTAATTCTTCCTGTGATGAAGCATAAACATTATCGGAATTTGAGTTTGACTGTTCTGAAGCATAGACATTATCGGAAGTTAACACTTCCTGTGATGAAGCATAAGCATCATCAACAACAGCTTCCTCATCATAGGCTGTTTCTGAAAATCTATTAACTAAAGATATGCGACCTGGATTACGACCCATTCTTATTTTTTGATTACTGCAATTAAACTAAATTTACAGGCTAATGTAAGCCAGTTCAAGCAGCTACTCAACCTAATAAGTTAAGTCAGCTTACTCAAGCAAACATTGTTTACTGAGATGCTGCTTGTTACTACCATCAATTTGGCAGCAACGCTTCCAAATCACAGTCCCCAGCGATCATATCACGGGACTGTAACCAATTATTAAAAAATTCTATATGGCGTTTTGCTTGGTTGAGCTTTATTAAAAGTCCTTTAGTTTAAAGCTTTCAGGGGTAATCTCAAAAAACATCTTAGATTTAAATAGATATTAGACGCTTAGTGTGAATTAGCTTTGTTTAAAAGCTATTGGTTCGTAGCCCTTAGCCTTTAGCCTTTAGCCTTTAGCTTTTTCAGATCATAGAAATGAAGTGTGATGTCCTGTGAAGTATTCTAAGCAGCCATTCGTAAGACCAGATGCTACTCTGTTACAGGCATTTTTAATTAGAGCTTTATGCATATTTCCAAAATTAGGGTTCAAAATTATAAAGCATTTTATGATTCAGGCTGGATTGAATTTAAACCAGGAATCAACATTATCTCTGGTCAAAATCACTCTGGTAAAACAGCTTTATTAGAGGCTATAAGTACTGATTTTTTAGATTTTCCACATAAAAGTTTAAAAACTCTGCCTACTCTTTTATCAAGCATAACAGCATATTCTAAGGTCGATATAGGGATAGTAATATCTTTTGATGAATTACTAAACTATCTTAGTCAGGATAAACAGAGTGACGGAAGCTATATACTTACATTGCCAAGACCAGCACCAACAGCAAGTCTTGACTCTATCATGCTGGAGCTAAATAAAAAATTGAGTTCCGTGGAAGGTATAAAGCTTGATTTAAATTTATGTTCTGATGGTATTGATATACTTGATATTCAAAAGAATCTTCATTTATTTACAGCACTTTCTATTAATAGTTACGCTCCTGGATATCAAGGTAAGTCAAGGGAGGTGTTTGATGTGATTCAAGCTAGAATAGATGGAACTACGGCTAAAATATATGATAAAAAATCATCAACTAGCTTGTTTAAAAATATTTTTGCAACAGAATTTAGTATTGTAAAAATTTTACCCAGCGTACAAAGCAAAATTTATAGATTTTATGCACAAAGAAAAATTATTGGTAAATATCAGTTTAGCAACAACCTAGAACTTATACCAGATGCTTCTAATCTAGCCCAAGTAATCCATTGTTTACAGAGTCGCTTTCCTAATAAGTTTAATCAGTTTAACAATCTTATTTCTATCGTTCTTCCCCATATCACAGGAATTAGCACTAGACTGATTATAAATGATGAACAAAACGAAGTTGAACTCAGAATATGGTCAATCGATCCAGCAACAGATCGAGATGATTTAGCATTTCCTTTGGAAGCCTGTGGAACAGGAGTAGGTCAGGTATTAGCGATTTTATATGTTGTTCTCATATCACAAGAACCGAGAACAATTATTATTGATGAACCTCAATCTTATCTTCATCCTGGCGCAGCAAGAAAACTGATTGAAATCTTACAGGACTTTCCCCAACATCAGTATTTTATATCTACTCATTCACCGAGTATTATTGCTGCGGCTAACCCTTCCAGCATGACTTTGCTAAAGTATCAGGATTCTGAAGCAACGGCATTATCTATCTCTGCTGATGATACTGAAGAAATGCGATCGCTTTTAGATGATGTGGGAGTTCATCTATCTGATGTTTTTGGTTTGGATAATATTCTTTGGGTTGAAGGTCCTACAGAGGAAAGATGTTTTCCCCTGATATTGAAACAAATAGCGAAAGTTCCTCTCCAGGGTACGCAGGTTTTGGCGGTCAAGAATACTGGAGATTTTGAAAGTAAAAATAAAGTAAAGTCGAAAATATATTTTGATATTTATGATCGCCTTAGTGGGGGGGAAGCGCTTTTACCTCCTGCCATTGGATTTATTTTGGATAATGAGAATAGGGCAGAACAAAATATTGAGGATTTAAAGAAGAGAAGCAAAGGTAAGCTATATTTTCTCGATAGATGTATGTATGAAAATTATTTACTCGTTCCTGAAGCAATAACTGCGGTTTGTAATCACTCTAACTTAAGAGCAGAACCTATCAGCGTCTCAGAAGTTGAGCAGTGGATAGCAAAGAATAAGCAGCAATGGACAGATCAAAAGATTAGTAAGGGAGCAAAAAAAGAAGACTTAACGGATGATTATTGGCTGAAAACAGTACACGCTGCTAATTTACTGTCAGCTCTTTTTAAAGATTTTTTTGGTAGTGATAATAATTATAAAAAAACAACTCATTCCGTCGAACTGACAGAATGGATTGTGGAAAATAAACCAGAAGAGTTGCAAGAGATAGCGGACTTACTGAGGCAAATAATTTTACGTTCCAGGGAAAGCTCATCTTAATTGGGCTGGACAATAGGATTATAGTTTTCAGCTTTCCAATAACTTACCCTTAAACTCAATAAATATAGATTTGTAGTTGATTTTCTGCCAATGAACGACGCCCTCAAACCTATTCTAATTCAGCTTAAGCAAGACTTTCCCCATATCTACGGCGATCGCTTTACCTACTCCACTGTGGTCGCTAATCGCTCACATGAATGACGGAATTTGCTCAAACTTTGAAAGTGAATTATTATTTCTTAATCTAGCTAACTTTATTTTTTCCTATTTACTCAGTAGATTTTGCGTTCATTTAAAATAGACTTCATGCAATAATCGAAATGTTGCCCAAGAATAGGTTTTATGGACTGGATCGTTATTGGGGGAGGCATCACAGGCGCTAGCCTCGCCTATGAATTGAGTCAGCAAAATTTCAAAGTCCTCTTGTTAGAAAAAAATTCAGCTCCAGACAACGCTACGACATACAGTTATGGTGGTCTGGCTTACTGGTCAGGGACGGATGAGCTAACCCGTGCATTAGGACAAGAAGGTTTAGAGCTACATCGTCAACTCTCAAACGAACTAGATGGAGATACTGACTTTAGGGAACTGGACTTAACTTTAACTATTGATCGTCAAGACGAGCCAGAAGATATTATTCGTAACTATGACCGCTTTGCGATCGCTCCTGAATTACTCAACGTTCAAGAAGCCTGTAACTTAGAACCACTCCTCAATCCTAATGCTATTTCAGGAGCTTTAAGGCTAAATCATGGTCATATCAACCCCCAAAAAACTGCCGAGGCTTATCTTCAGGCTTTTGAGCGTAATGGTGGCACTATCATCTATGAATCGGCGATCGCCTTATTGCATCAGAATCAAAGCGTCACGGGAGTTAAAACTAAGAATAATAACTATTATGCCGATAATGTAGTTGTCTGCGCAGGGGGCTTATCGCGATCGCTTTTGCAGCAGTCAAACATAGAAATCAACAACTACTTTACCCATGCTCAGATGATTATGACTCCTGCTGTGGAGTTGGAGTTGGGTACTATAGTAATGCCCGCAGTGCAGCGTAGATTTTGGCTGGAGTCAACAGTGGCTGATGATGAATCTGATAATCCACCTCATAAATCAATATTAGATCCAGGGGCGATACAGTTTGCTGACGGGAGACTCTGCCTTGGTCAAATTAGCGTGCTGGCGCTTGAACCCCAGATGCAGTTTGATTTAGCGGCTGCGGAGGCAAAAATACGCCAAGAAGTTGGGCATATATTGCCCCTAGTGGCAGATATTCCTGGTAAATGTCACAGTTGCCTGGTTGCGTTTAATAATCGGGGAATTGCTCTAGTCGGAGAAATACCAAACTTTTCGAGTCTTTACCTATTCTCAGGCTTTACTAGCACTTTAGTCTACGCCCCCGTAATCGCCAGACGCTTCGCCAGCTCTATGAACGGTAATCCAGACCAAGTTATTGAACAATTGCAGTCAATTTTAGAGCAGGCTATTATGTAATGTCAGTTTTGAAGAACAGTATTAATCTGTTGAAATAGCTATTAAATTATCCTTATGAAGGATTAATGCTCTGCATCTTCTTTGAACCATAATGCTGATTGAAGTTGTACCCCATAAGCCCCAATGGAAAAAAGACTTTAATACTGAGTCTCAATTAATTCTGGTAGCTTTGGGAGATAATCTGCTGCGAATTCACCATATTGGCAGCACAGCGATTCCTCGTATTTACGCTAAACCGATTATTGATATTTTGGTAGAAGTTAAGGATCTAGATTTAGTTACCACACAAACCATTGCCATGGAAGAGTTAGGATATGAGGCAATGGGAGAATTTGGTCTAATTGGTCGTCGTTATTTCCGCAAGGAAAATCATTCTGGTATCCGAACTCATCACGTTCATATCTATAAGGCTAATTTTCTGGAAGTTAAGCGACATCAAGCATTTCGGGACTATATGATTGCTCATCCTCAAGCTGCCGAACGGTATAGCCAATTAAAGCAGAAGTTAGCTCAAGAATATCCTCACGATATTGAAGGTTATATGGACGGGAAAGATAGCTTTATTCAGAAGATGGAGCAGAAGGCGCTGCAATGGCAAGAGCGCCAATAGCAATAATCAGCTTGATTATCGGTATATTTAAGCTATTAACTGTATGCATTTCCTGGTTTAAATCTTCGTTCATATTACTGATTTGATTTATACCAAGAAGTTTCCGACGACAATTTTCAAGATACGCAATTCTAAGTTACGAGAATATTTCCTTAAGTTGAGACAAATGATGGTTTTCAATCTGCCAATTCGAGTGTTTATATAGTGTATGTATAGATTCAGACTTACGTGATTTCTTCATTTCTGGCTGATCTATTTGGTTATTTTAATTCACACTAGACGTATATGAATAAATTAAGATGTATTTTGCTATGGCAGTGTTGCTGAATTTAAGTTAAAACATCCTTATGAATGCTTCAAATATGAGTCCTTTCCTATTTGTAACTGACTTAGATAATACTCTCATTGGTGATGACGCAGCACTGCTTGAGCTTAATTATCAGCTAGATAACCATCGTCGGCAGTATGGTAGCAAAATAGTCTACGCTACTGGGCGATCGCTTTATCTTTATCGTCTCCTGGCAGAGGCAAAATCTTTGATTGCTCCTGATGCTCTGATTACTGCGGTGGGCACGGAAATGTACTTTGACCAAAATTATCAAAAGTACGACCTAGAATGGGCAGATATCCTCAGTCAAGATTGGAATCGAGGCGCAATCGAACAAATCGCTAATCAATTTGAACATCTCCAGCAGCAGCCGCAGTCAGAGCAAAACCCCTTTAAAATTAGCTATTATTTGGCGGAGTCAGTAGCGGCAGAAACCATGACTCAGCTTAAGTCAGCGGTAACCCAAAGTGGCTATAAGATTAAGCTGATTTATAGTGCGGGTCAAGACTTAGACTTGGTACCGCAAAATGGAGATAAAGGTCTTGCGGTTCAATTTTTAAGGAAAAAATGGGGGATTTCTGCGGCTAAAACTATCGTCTGTGGCGACTCTGGCAATGATATCTCGATGTTTCAGGGACCAGAAAAAGGGCTAATTGTTAGTAATGCTAAACCAGAGTTGTTGAACTGGTATGAAGCCAATAGCGCAGAACAGCATTACCTAGCTCAGGCTCGTTGTGCAGCAGGGATTTTAGAGGGACTAAAGTACTTTAACTTAATTTGATTTTTTTGATTAATTGTTGGATTAATCACTAGTAATTTAATGATTATTAATATTCAATTTTTAGAGAGCGATCGCCACAGAAAAAAACGCTGACAGGCGATCGCTTTTAGTAAACTCAAACTAGAGCAAATTTAATTTTTGTCTTTCTTGTTGAGCTCATCATAAAGTTCAGACATCGCCAGATTTCGATAGTCAGTCATGCTGTGGTCTTCAATGCTGTCTAGGTTAATTTTGCCATTTAAAAGATTGTTTTTATAACCTTCAAATCGTCCTGCCAGCCGATCCATAAAGGTAGCGTCATGAATCAGCTTACCATTGGCATCAAAATATAGTTGAGTTCCCATATCTTCGTAGGAATCAACATCATGGATTGCCCTAGCAGCAAAGGTAGCAATACTAAGCCCCTTCCTAATTAGCTTAGAGGGAACGCGGGGCACAATATCATTATTGTTGACCACCCGAAAGAAGCGGTGCTTGGCATCAGCATCGAAAGCTTCGCACATAGTACTATTACCAATACGGGGTTGCCCAAAAGTATAGGCTCCCGCGAGTTCGTATTTTGGCTCTTGCAGTCTTAAAGTAGCATAAGCCAATGCTGCCAGAGCACCACCCAAGCTGTGACCTGTTATCCAAATGGGCTGATCTTGTGTCTGAAGCTCTTCCAGATGTTCGACAATTATTGACCAAACGGAATTGAGACTTCGGAAAAATCCGCTATGAACTTTTCCAATATTAAGCACCGCAGAGAAGGATTTTTGAATAGTAGCAGCATCAGTCAGCCAGTCCTTGATTTCGCTAGTACCGCGAAAAGCAATGATAATTTTTTTCTGATCCCCTGCGATAAATCCTTCTGTCCCCGTGGTGCGAGAATGAACAAACCTCATATTCGTACCCTGGACTATTTCACTGTCTATTTCACCGATAGCATCTTTACAGTCTGATTCAGGCTTATAAATTGCTTGAGCACAATGGGCTAAATAAGCCATATTGGCAGCACAGAAGTCTTTGGCATCTGGGTCAAATCTTTGACCCAGGTTTGAAGTATTAAATTGAGTGGTCATCGAAAGCAGTATCCATTAATAATTAAATTTGAGATTCGATATCAGGTTTTGCGGTCTACTGAAATAGAGAAAATTTATTAAATTTCTCCGCCAGCAAATAATAAAAGGTCACGCGAGATTTAGTTTTGTCATCCTTCATCTGGCTACAGACTGCACTAATTGCTGTATTTAATTCTGAGTCACTATTAGTCAGCCCTAGTTTCTTTTTTAAAAAACTTTCCCGCACTCGGTCTAGTTCAGTTTGATCTGTACAGGCTACTAGAGAAGCATCGCGACTGCGTAAGGCAATGCCTAAATGCTTAACAATTCCGTCAACAACGCTTTCATCAACGTTATTGGTATATTTTTTAATGTCTGGAAGATATTCACTCATGTTTTAATTGATAATTTTTTGATTGATATTGATTGTAATTTTTGGTGGTCATGCTGGAACTTTGGCATTAGAATAAACCCGCATCAGCGTATTGTTTGCTTATCAACATCGCGTTTCGAGGAATCTTAGCCATGAACCAGCGCCAAATTAACTTTAATGCTGAATTAATTGATAATGAAATAATTATCAAGCTGACTACGGAAAACGGCGATCGCGAACTGGCAAAGCAAGCTGCCAGTAGATTATTCAGTTCTCTAGAAAAGATCGGCATTGAATTTACTAGAGGAAATCTAGAGAAAGATTGGCAGAACGAATCTTAATAATTGTTCTGCCCTATCATTATTAACTGGCTAGGAAAAAGGTCAAAGGTTAAGGGTCAAAGGTAAAAGGGGTTTACACCTCTCAATTAATGAAAAAAGTCTAAGAATAAGTAACAGATTTATTACTCGTTACTTATTACTTACTACTTAATTCCCTGGTAGCTCCTTAGGTTGAGCGGGAGCAATAGTGTTTTGTCCGTAAGTCACCGTCAGGGGAGTGAAACGAGTAGGCTGAACGCATTGGGCGTTATCCAATTCATCTCTAAGTTTCGCGGCAAAGGATTCAAACACATCCGTTAGAGCATGGCGATCGCTCAAGCAACCCTGTAAAGCAGTCAGCTGTTCTAACGTCCAGTTATAAAGCTGGGTGTCTCCCTGCTCAATGCGAGCATAGAGACTGGTTTCAAATTGTCCTAGGCGAGCATAGAAGTTATCGACTTCCCCTTTAATGGACTCCATGTTAAGGAAGAATTCCTGGTTGGTAATATCGGAGTAGATCGTGGTGGTAATCAGGTCATTATTATTATTAATTTCATCCTGAATCATGGTCGTTACATCGTCGCGGAAGTTGAGAATCTTATTATCGAAGTTGACGTTGATCCGATTATCGATGTCTCCCATGACGTTATTAACCACCACCTGAACGTTATTTTCAGTTGATTTACCGACAACAGAAGTTATCTGACGCTCGATGTCTGGCTGGATCTGCTGAATAACCAGGTTCTTAATATTTAGGGGTAGCTCGTTAGTTTTCAAGTTGACTACTGAATCAATCCGCTTATCTACATTGGTCTGAATCTCAGCAGCAATCAGGTTATTGATATCTGGGGTAATATTGGTAACCTTGAGGTTAACTGCGGCGGTAATAATCCGATCTAAATCCGCCTTAATTTCTTCCAGCGCCTGCTGCTTGATTTCTGTAGAGCGATCGCTAATTCTGAGATTAACTACATTATCAACCCGCTCATCAATATCGGCTTTAATATTCTCAATTGCCGTATTGGTAATTTCGGTGGAGCTATTGTTGATGGTGACGCTAACGTTTTCCGTAATCTTTTGGTCAATATCGCTCTTAATAGTTTCAATATCTGCGTTAACCAAATCTAAGGTAGATTTCTTGAGCTCTTGCGCCAGACCGCTCACCTTTAGGTTAACCACATTATTAATCCGCCCGTCAAAGTCCCCTTGAACCTGCTGGATAATGCGATCGTTTAACTCGTTACTTACGTCCGTCAGCTTCAGGTTAACTACCGCGTCAATGCGCTTATCTAAATCTCCCTGAATGGCGGTAATTGCCTGCTGCTTAATTTCCCCAGAGCGATCGCTAATCCGCAGATTAACCACGTTGCTGATGCGATCGTCCATATCGGTCTGGATATTTTCAATTACTGTGTTGTTAATATCAGTAGACCTTTGTTCAAGGGAAACATTAACGGTTTCGCTAACCCTGCGGTCAATATCTGCTCTAATAGCATCGATATCTGCGGTCACAGAATCTAAAGCTGTTTTATTAACCTCTTGGGCGAGACTCCCTACCTTAAGGTTAACCACGTTATTGATCCGCCCATCAAAATCCCCTTGAATCTGTTGGATAATGCGATCGTTCAATTCCGTAGTCAGATCCGTTAGCTTGAGATTCACCGCCGCATCAATTCGCTGATCTAAATCTCCCTGAAGTTCGGAGATCGCCTCTTGCTTGGTTGCTTGACCCTGTTCGGTAATTTTGAGATTAATTAAATTGCTGACTCGCTCATCAATATCTCCCTGAATGCGAGTAACCACCGACTCGTTGATTGCGGTGGAACGTTCTTGCAGATTAACGTTGATCACATTGGCAAGACGCTGGTCGAGGTCTGCTTCAATCTGCGCCACAGAATTATTTTTAATCTCTTGGGAAAGATTAGCAACCTTCTGGTTAACGATGGTATCAATGCGCTGATCAACTTCCCCCTGAATCTGATTCACCACCAGCTTCTTGATATCCTGAGTTTGTTTAGTTAGCTTACGGCTTACCTGCTCATCCACCATCGCCGTAATACGGTTAGAGATTAAGTTATTTAGTCGCTCGTCAAAGTGACCAGACCAAGCCTGGAAATTCTGATTAAAGCTAGACTCCATCTGCTGGGTGATGGACTTCATCATGAACTCTAGCCGCGCCACCTGCATCGCCAGCTCTTTTGCTTGGGACTGATAGCCCTTAAGAATCCATTTTTCCAAATTATCCCAGTAGAGAGCCTCTTTCTTTTCATCCTGTTCGTCAGTAACGGTAACAGAAGCCTCAATTTTCGTCGCCATCTCCCGCCACATCGACTCCATTTGGGCTTCATCAAAACGGAAGGTAAAGCTGCTGCGACCACCTGTGGTTACTGTTTCCCTGCTGCCGCCGCTAACTTCTGTAACTGTACGGCGATAGGTGCGGTATGTACCTTCTCTCTCGTAAATAGTGCGTATTTCTTTGAAAGCTTCCTCTGCAAGAGGTTCAACGGCAATAATAACCTGCCCCTCATTATCTTCTTTAAAGGTGTCAAAGAATAATCCCGATAGTGTGGTTTTAGCCTTAACCTCTATGATCAACTCATCATTATAGCCATTGAGAGCGCACCAAGATTCATTAGTTTCAATTCCCGTCAACTTGGTAACAAACGACCCAGCCTTAACCCAAATTAAAGCCCAGGGTTCTAGATCAAACTTTTTCTCTTCCGACCAATAGCTGGCGTTAGCTGACTGAATTTTGAGGCGATAGTTTCCTGGCTCAAGCTCAATAAAGTTTTGCTCCCACTGCTTAATTTCTGCCAGGTATTGTCCATCGAGACTATAGCAATTACTTTGACTGTCTACGGTAAGCTGTTGTGTCTCAAAATCAGCACGGTCTGAGGTCACCGCGAGATTAATTGCCCCACTAGTTTCCTGATTACCCACCTTAAACAACAACGCACATACCACCGCCTGCTGCTTAACTTCTAGAGACAGCTTCTCACGATAGCCATTAAGAGTAGCCCAAGTCGCGCCAGTTTCTACTCCCGTGTCCTGATTGATAAAGGTACTGCCATCGGCTCCATAAATCCATAAAATTACTCCAGGCTCCCCTGCCTCTGCGCTGTAATTATAGCTTCCCGAAGTAATTTGAATTTCATAATTACCCTGCTCTAAAGTCAATTTACTAGCGACGTTGTCCTGTAGACTGCTCATCCCGTTGGGATCAATTACATAACAGTTCGCCTTAGTATCAATCGTTAATAGCTGCATTACTTTTTCTTTTGGTGTTGATAGTTCTGGATTAACGTTGTCTGGTTCTGGTGTTGATACTTTTCGATTAGTGTCTTCTGCTTCCTGAATAGCAGGAACTTCCGTAACCACGGTAATTCCCGCCCAGCGGCTTGCTGGTTGCGTTTGGGCTATTACTTTCCCTTTCCCTGTTTTGGTACTGATGCGGAGTAGCTGTCCGTCCTTTCCCAAATCAAAAAAGTTTCCCGTTACCCCATAGAGAACGTTGTCAACAAACTCCATACTGGCAAGGTCAGGAAATCCTGTATTGCCAATGACCTTGACTCTGCCGCTGTCGAGGTCGCAGACCGCTAGCTGTTTTTTGCGATTAGTTCCAATCAGAGTAATATATGCCCTGCCAGTATCATCAAAAGCTACTTCCCCACAGCCTCGCCGATCTCTACTAACGGTTACGGTAGGCGTGCCCTTCCCTGTTTCTAAATCGAGGGCAATCAGCTTTTTAGGTGCGGTAGCATAAAGCGTCTCGCGCTGATAGTTGTAGGCTAAACCCACCACCTGATAACCAATTTTGCCCACAGTTTCAGCTTGACCTGTGGCTCGGTCTATCGTGACTAGCAAGGTATCTTTATTACTTTGCTTCAAGCCATATAGCTGCGAACCAACAAAAGCCAGGTCATAAACATCTGTGGCGATTTCCCCCACCGACTCTGCTTGACCTGTTTGCAGATCTAGGGTGTATAGTTGACTGGGGCGATCAGGTACTAGGTCTTGAACATATACAATTTTTGATTCCTTAAATTTCTCATTAGTATCATTTTTTGCTGTCATTGGTTCAGGTTTCCTTGAATTGAAAAAAGAGAATATTTTCGGCAGAGAAAACATGGCAATATGAGACTGGCGTTTTGGTTAACAAGACAGTCAAAAGTGGTAGAAAATGATGTTCTAGTCTATAGTTTTAATATAATTAGGTCTATTTTCTACTGAGTAAAAATTATTCTTCAGAACTTAATTCTTGAGAAAGAGTTTAGTAAAGACTAGCAAACTTTTTGCTTGAATAAGCTCTAAATATAAATATTTTTACATTTGTATTTATGGATTATTCAAGGCGAATTCACGATAGACTAGATATTCTGTGCAAAAATAGGCGTTTAAGCCAACTAATATTAGAAAATATTGAAGAGTAGGAATAGAAAATCACAAATAAGCGCCCATGCTAAATTTGAGATTTATTTATGTTTATCTGCTCCCTACCACCCAGGATTTGCCATTTAGAAATAAAGTAGCAAAACAAATCATTAAGTTATCTTGCTTGATTTTTGATAATTTATTAAAGCCTAAGGAAATTAATTCTTGAACCAATATTAAATGTAGTCAGTGTTACTGATTCTTTTTACTTAGTAGCAATCAAAATAACTTGTCGATGATTAATTTTGCTGCATCCATTACATTATTACTTATGGCTAGCTATTATACGCCTGGTATGAATTAACAATCAGTGTGATTTATATTCAGCCATAAGCCATAAAAAATATAAGACTTGAAGATAAAATCATCCCCAAGTGCCAACGAAAATATAAATCTCAATTTATTTACATTTTCTTTTGCCAAAGCTTAGAGCTAAGTAAGCAGGGCAAAATAAAGTGATGTAAGTTAAGAAATATGAATTCAGTTCCAACCATTGCGACTAACCACTAACGACTAACCACTAACACTCCTAACTAGTTCATCTTATTGCTGCCGACCTACTTATCTTCATAGACTAACTCTCTGAGCCCGAACTGACGTTAATTAAGCTGTTCCACTCTAATTCGTTGTTCAATTAACGCGATCGCCTGACTGACTTTTTCAGGGAAGATTACTACTAAATCGTCTGCCTGAGCCAGATTCAACGCCCGATTAATCGCCTCAACCTCTTCTAAAATAACCTCACAGTTTGTATTGGGTTGTTCCTGATAAATTCCTTTGGAAATTAAATCTGCTACTTCCCCCCGCTTTCTACCTCGGGGATCAAGGTCTTCTTTAATAATGATATGGTCAAAAAGGTCGGCAGAGATGGTGCCGAGGGAAATTAAATCTTCATCACGGCGATCGCCTGGTCCCCCGACAACGCCAATTTTGTTGCCCGAACAGTTACGGACAAAATCTCCCACCGCCTTAAATCCATGGGGATTATGGGCATAATCAATTAGGACACGGTAATCCCTAACGTCAAAAAGATTCATTCTGCCAGGAGTTTGGGCGGCAGACATTTGAAAAGTTCTTACTCCCTGGCGAATTAGCTCAATATCAACTCCCTGAGCAAAGGCTGCTAGACAGCTTGCCAAAGCGTTAGCAATCATAAAAGGAGCCATGCCCCCCATGGTCATAGGAATATTAGTAGCTTTCTCTATCCTTAGAGTCCATTTTCCTTCACGTATTGAGAGATAACCATTCTCATAAACTGCCGCTAATCCGTTACGGCGGGCATGATCGATGATAATCGGATTATCAGGATTCATCGAGAAATAAGCCACCTTGCAGTGCAGCTTTTCCGCCATGGCTACGACTAAAGGATCATCCGCATTTAAAATAGCGTAACCGTCAGGCTTAACCGCCTCGGCAACTACCGCTTTAACCCGAGCCATTTGTTCAATGGTGTCTATCCCCCCTAACCCAAGATGATCTGCGGCAACATTAAGAACTACGCCAATATCGCAATTATCAAAGGCTAAACCCGAACGTAAAATTCCCCCGCGAGCAGTCTCCAAAACTGCCACTTCAACGGTGGGGTCACGCAAAATAGCCCCCGCACTGTAGGGACCCGTGTTGTCTCCCTGCTCGACTAAATATTCCTGGATATAAATACCGTCAGTAGCGGTGAAGCCCACCACTTTATCGGTTTGACGATAGATATGGGCGGTTAGGCGGGTGGTAGTAGTTTTCCCGTTGGTGCCCGTAATCGCCACGATGGGAATCCGACTTGGGGCTTGGTTAGGAAATAACATCTCCAGTACTGAAGCTCCGACGTTGCGGGGCAGCCCATAGCTGGGATTGGCGTGCATTCTAAATCCTGGGGCAGCGTTAACCTCTACAATCACCCCCTTAGTTTCCCGTAAGGGTTTGCTGATATCTGAGGTAACAATATCAATTCCCGCAATATCTAGACCAACAATTTTAGCTACTCGCTGTGCCAGCCAGACATTTTCGGGATGAATTTCATCGGTGCGATCAATAGCAATGCCCCCAGTGCTCAAATTAGCAGTTGCCCTCAGATATGCCACTGATTTTTCGGATAACACCGAATCTAGGCTGTATCCTTGCTTTGCCAGTACTGCTTGGGAAGTTTTATCCATCACAATCTTGGTCAGCACATTGTCGTGTCCGTTACCTCTTCTGGGGTCTTGATTAGTCAGCTCGATCAATTCCTTAATCGTGGCTTTTCCGTTTCCTACAACGTGGGCGGGAACCCTTTCTGCTACGGCAACAACCTTGCCATTAATTACCAAAATGCGATGGTCGTTACCCTGATAAAACTGCTCCACGATTACCGAGCGTGTCTTTGAAGCTTGACTCGCTAGGTCGTATGCCGTTTCTGCTTCTGTCCAGTCGTTGATATTGATGGTAATACCGCGACCATGATTACCGTCTAGGGGCTTAATTACGATGGGATAACCTCCCACATCGGCGATCGCCTCTTCTAATTCATCGAGATACTCAATTACCGTCCCCCGAGGTACAGGGACTCCTGAGTTACCTAAAATATTTTTGGTGCCCTCTTTATCACAGGCTAACTCTACCGCCAGGATGCTGGTATTGTTGCTCAAAGTAGCCTGAATTCGCTTCTGTCTGGCTCCATAACCCAATTGCAACATAGCTCTGGCGCTCAACCACATCCAGGGAATTTTCCGTGCCTCAGCCTCCTTGATGATGGTTTCGGTAGAAGGTCCTAGGGCAGTGTTGGCGTAAAGCTCCCGCAAGTCCTCTATATCTTGCTTTAGTTCGCTAGGAGGATAGCTTCCCGTCTCCACAATCGACTGACATAGCCTGACCGCCGCCCGTGCCGCATAGCGCCCCGCTTGCTCCTCCACATACTCAAAGACGACATTAAAAACTCCTGGGGTAGATGTTTCTCGCGTACGACCAAACCCTACAGGCATACCCGCTAATTCCTGTAGTTCCAGTGCAACGTGCTCCACAATATGTCCCATGAGAGTACCTTCTTGAACTCGCTCAAAAAAGCCTCCTTGATACCCTCGGGAACAATAATGTTCGATTAGGCTAGGAAGGGTTGCCCTCAAACCAGCATAAAATCCTGGAATTTCGCTAGATTTTACTTCTGTTAGCTCTTCTAAGTCTAGCTGAATGACAATCAGCTTTGTCCATCGAATACTCCAATAGTTAGGACCGCGGAGGGTTTGGGTCTTAAGAATTTTCATTATATTTGCTGTTTGAGTTCGTGAAACAGCAGCAGGTAATTTATACTAAAGAGTTCGTTTATCATCTCTTGTTGACAATCTAGCAAACTGTTCACCATTAACATTTATTCATCATTTAATGACTTTAGTACGGTAGCCCAATTGTCAGGCTAGTTTGAGGGGAGACAGCGATTTAGGTCAAAGCGATCGCCGTGGCTTAAGATATGTAGCCTTAGATTGTGCATACTCAAGGGTTCATTGCCGCGCACGCCAGCGTGATTAGAGTAGGTCATCTGGTGAGCATCGATGAAGGTGACGGTTCCTTTGCCAATCACCTGAATCATGCCATCACTCTCAAACATAGCGCAGGTATCTTCATCAATACCAATGCCGAGAAGTTCGGGATGATCAAAGACCGCGCTGAGTAGACGAGCAAGACGATTGCGGTTATAAAAATGCTGATCTACTAAAACCCCATCAATAATGTCTAGCCCCTTAGCCATATCAACTAAACCACGGTTAGGAGATTCGGCACTGCTGCCTCCAGAAATCATATGATGTCCCATTACTGCCGCACCTGCGCTTGTTCCTGCCAGGCTAATTTCTCGCTTTTGAGCCCTAGTAATGATGCGATTCATTAGGGGAGTATCCGCCAGTAAGCCACAGAGACGTAGCTGATCACCCCCAGTGAGAAAGATTCCCGTGCAGTCTTCAACAAAGTTAAGGTAAACTGAATCGTCTGCCCCTGAACGTTCTCTAACGTCTAACACCTTAAGCTCTTTAGCTCCCATGTCATTAAACAGACGATAATATCTTTCGCCAATTAGAGTGGGTTCCCGTGAAGCACAGGGAACTATTCCAATTTGGGCGTTTGCTCCTCCCGAACGGTTAAAGAATGTTTGTAATATTTCTTTACCGTGTACTTTGTCTTCAGCCCCGCCAATCACTAAAATAGCGTTCTTGGTAGACTGGAGATAGGATAAGCTTTGATTCTTAAAGTCAGTATTAATCATAATGGGGTGTCTGCGCCAGAGAGCAGTCTTTAATTATAGCGATCGTAGCCGTGATTGCTACTTAATTGTTGTGTCAAAGACTACCTAGTTTTCCAAGCTATGTTGACTTGGTTTGTATTTTATGCGTAACTTAACAATGATTTATGGTGCGTTTTGATATTATCACTCTTTTCCCCGACTTTTTTACGTCGGCTCTTAATTGCAGTCTTTTGGGTAAGGCGATCGCCAAGGAAATCGCCACTGTAAATTTAGTTAACCCCCGCGACTTTACTCTTGACAAGCATCGTAAGGTGGATGACATCACCTATGGCGGTGGTGTAGGGATGTTGCTTAAGCCTGAACCGATTTTTGCGGCGGTGGAGTCTTTGCCAGTTTTAGCCCCACGGGAGATTATTTTGATGACTCCCCAAGGGCAAACCCTTAATCAGCCGTTACTGAAGGATTTGGCGAGTAATTATCAGCAGTTAGTGGTGGTTTGCGGTCATTATGAGGGAGTAGACGAGCGTATCAGGCAGCATTTAGTAACTAAGGAGATATCTTTGGGGGATTTTGTCTTAACCTGCGGCGAAATTCCCGCACTTACTTTAATTAATGGCGTAACTAGGCTATTACCAGGAACAGTGGGTAAGGTAGAATCTCTGAAGCAGGAAAGCTTTGAAACGGAATTATTAGACTATCCTCAATATACCCGCCCCGCAGAGTTTCGCGGTTGGCAAGTACCTGAAGTATTGCGATCAGGTAATCATAAGTTAATTGATGAGTGGAGAGAACAAGAACAGATTAAACGTACTCGCGATCGCCGTCCTGATTTATGGGAAAAATGGTTAAACCGTTAATTGTTAATTTGTTATGGGCAATAAATACAAGTATAGTGCCGAGCAAATAAAGGTTGTTTCTGGATTTGAAGCAGTACGAAAACGTCCTGGGATGTATGTGGGAGCAACTGATGCAAAAGGACTTCATCAAATGTTGAATGAAGTGATTGATAATTCTGTAGAAGAGGCGATCGCTGGATTCTGCAATAAAATTGAGGTGATTTTAAGACCTGACAATGTAGTCACCGTAATTGGAAACGGGCGTGGTTTGCCTGTAGAGATAGATTCTCAAACAGGTAAATCTTCTTTGGAAATAATATTAACTGTTCTTTCTGCCTGGAGCTTATTTAAAAAATATGGCAGAAGAATAAATAGTAATTCGCGAGGTACAGATTTTGCTCCGATCAATTTTTTGTCTGAATGGCTAGAAATAACTGTCTGGCAGAATAACAAAATCTACTATCAGCGTTACGAACAAGGTAAACCTGTCAACCTATTATCAGAAGAAGCTAACAACAATAATCATAATTCAGGGACATCAATTACTTTTAAAGCAGACCAAGAGATATTTAAAAAATATAAATTTAATCCAACTATTCTCCAACTAAGATTGCAAGAATTAGCTTATCTTAATGCTAACCTCCAGCTAACTTTTAAAGACTTGAGGACAAACTCAGAAAAAATTACTCGTTATCACTATCCACAAGGAATGAGAGATTATTTATCTGAAATGAACCGCAATCGTTCTCTAATTAATGAACAAGCAATTCATATTAGAGAGCAGCAGGATAATATTTTAGTTGAAGTCGCTTTGCAATGGAATGCAGATGATGAAGAAAAACTTTGTCTTAAAGACTTTCATGGCGTTGTCATGCATCATAGATGGCGATCTAATTATTCCGAACGAGATCAACAAAGTAAAATTTACGATGCTATTCACCTGCTTAGCTTTGTCAATCAACTCTATACCTTGAATGGCGGAACACACGTTGCAGGAGTCAAACAAGGAATTATCCAGGCTATTACTGCAATATTGCCGCAATATAGTAATAGAGATCGTCAGAGCAATTTAACCTGGGAAACTTTATCCTTCGGCTTAACAGGAATCATTTCAGTGATGTTGCCTCAACCTGAATATGGAGGTGCAGCTAAATGGGAATTAATTAGCCCTGATGTAACAGATATTGTGAGTAGATTAGTTGAAGAAGCTTGTATAAAATATTTCTCAGAAAACCTGCCAGTTTTACAAAAAATTCTTAAATCTCAATAAATTGAAATTTTTGTAGTTTGATGACCTGCGATCATTTCTTAGACAAAATTATTTTAAACTTACTAGTGATAACTGTTAATTACGAAACTGGCTATCTTCAACTCTACATTGCTTGAAATTATTAAAAATATCGCTTTACAACTTGCTTTATTCAGGAAACAGCAATCAAAGCGGCAAAGTATTATAGCTAAAATTGCTATAATACTTTGATAGCCACACTTATAAGCGGCAATTAAAGCGGCAAAATTCCAGAATCTATCTCCCCAATTAAACCACTGATGCCACCTGGGGGAAATAGAAAGCTAGAGAATTTAGGGGCTGAGTTGATTGCCAATGCTGAGGGGTTAAATCAGAGGGTACATCCCATTATCAGACAGGAATTAAGCAAGCTAGTGCGATCAATGAACTGCTATTACAGTGTTCTTATCCAAAAAATGGCTTAATTAACCATCAGGAATTTGAGCCACAATCTCTTTGCCAATTTCAATCGAAGCCGTAGCGGCAGGAGAGGGGGCATTGCAGACATGAAGAGCTTGATTACCCTTAACAATTAAAAAATCATCCACCATCGAACCATCAATTTTTAACGCCTGCGCCCGCACTCCCGCAGGGGTAGGGGAGATATCTTCGGGCTGAACTTCAGGAATCAGTCTTTGCAGGCTGCGGACGAAAATTGCTTTGCTGTAGGAGCGGATCATTTCCTGTAGCCCTTCGGCGGGATATTTTGCCGCCAGTCGCCAAAAGCCAGGATAGGTGATGGTTTCCAGAAAGTCTTTGAGATCGAAATCGAACTTTTGATAGGCTTCCCGTTTAAAGCCCAACACTGCGTTAGGTCCTGCATAAACTCTACCATCAATACCAGGATGAAAATGCACCCCTAGGAAGGGAAAATTGGGGTTAGGAACGGGATAGATAGCACCCTTAACTAAATAGCTTTTTTCTGGGGTTAATTGGTAATATTCGCCGCGAAAGGGAATGATTTTAGCTGGGGGGTGTATCTTAGCTAGTTCGGTCAGGCGATCGCTATATAGTCCGCCGCAGTTAATTAAGAACTCTGTCTGATATGCGCCATTGTTAGTTTCAATAATCTGTCCTTGGCTAGTGCCTTTAATGCCCGTAACGCAGGTATTTAGCTTGAGGTCTACTCCCTGATCTGCGGCGATCGCAGCATACTGATAACAAACCTGTTGATAATCGACAATTCCCGTGGATTTAACCCTAATTGCTGCCAGACAGCTAACGTAGGGTTCGATTTCTTTAACTTGTTCAGGGGTAATTTTCTCAATCTCAATGCTGTTAGCCAATCCTCGCTGATAAAGATTATCCAGTAACGGGAGTTCATATTCCTCAGTTGCCACAATAACCTTGCCGCAGATGCGGTAGTCAATATCGTGCTGCTGACAAAAAGCTACCATCGACTGGTTACCCTGACGACATAGTTTTGCCTTATAACTTCCTGGCTTATAGTAAATTCCCGAATGGATAATACCGCTATTGTGTCCCGTTTGGTGAACCGCCCAAGATGCTTCTTTCTCTAGTAAAGCAATTTTAGCTGCGGGAAAACGTTGACTAAGCGCCATCGCCGTAGCCAGTCCGACAATTCCCCCACCAACGATGATGTAGCTATACATAGCTCATTCTAGGTTAAAAAATAAAATGATTAGAGTACTAAAGAACTAAAGTTGCAAAGTATATGCTAGCCTTGCCGTATTCAAAAATTTAGATTCTCTGACATTATCGGCTAATGAAACTTTCTCTGACGAATGTTTTTCGGTTTTTACTTTTGCCAGTTAGCTATCTCTGCATTACACGTGAAGTTAGTCTGGCGCAAATTACTTCCGACAATACGGTTAATACTGCGGTAAATCAGAATGGTAACATTGCCGAGATCACGGGAGGAGAAACACGAGGCGCTAATTTATTTCATAGTTTCCAAGATTTTTCTGTACCCACTGGAAACGAAGCTTTTTTTAATAATGCTAATGATATAGCTAATATTTTCTCCAGGGTAACGGGGGGCAACATTTCCAGTGTTGAGGGGACAATAAGCGCTAATGGTAATGCTAGTTTATTTCTGATTAACCCCGCAGGCATTATTTTTGGTGAAGGTGCTCGTTTAGATATTGGCGGCTCGTTTTATGGTAGTACAGCTAGCAGCATTTTGTTTGAAGGGGGAGAGTTTAGCGCCGTAGATTTAGATAATCCGCCACTATTGACGGTTAATGCCCCGATTGGCTTAAATTTTAGAGATAATCCTGGAGAAATAATCAATCGTTCGTTTGCTAGAAATACCTCACGGGAATTCGTTGGTTTAGAAGTCTCCACAGGAAATACCCTGGCTTTGATTGGAGGAAATATTAAATTTGAAGCGGGAGAAGTAACTGCTAAAAGTGGGCGTGTGGAATTAGGTGGTTTATCTGAAGCAGGAACAGTTGAGCTAGACAGCAATGGAGGCTTGATTTTTTCTCAATTTTTAGCTGGGGCTGACGTGATTTTAGACAATGCAGCTGATATAGACGTGAGAGGAAATCAGGGTCATATTCAGATAAATGCGCGTAATTTAGAGCTCACGGCAGGAAACTTTGGTAGTAGCCAGATTAGAGCAGGAATAGCAGCAGATTCATCTTCTGAAAATGTTCAAGCAGGTAATATAGTAATTAATGCCACAGAGAGTGTTTCTCTCGATAATAGTAATGTTTCAAATAAAGTTGAGTTTAGCGCAGTAGGAAATGCTGGTGATATATCAGTTGTTGCAGATTTGCTGCTGCTATCTAATGACGGAACATTAGATGCTGGCGTTGAAGGAGATGGTAATAGCGGAAATATTAATATTTCAGCAAATAATATTGAGATCGATGATGGCACTATATCCAATACTATTTCAACAAATTTCTTTGATAGTCTGAATGGTGAATTTGCAGAAGGAAATACTGGAAATATAGCTATTGAAGCAAATTCATTGTTATTATCTAATAGAGGAACTATTGATGCTAGCGTTGACGGAGTAGGCATTGGTGGCAATATTAATCTTGAACTTGAGAGTTTGTCTTTGAGTAATGGAGGGATGATCGCATCAAACATTACCGCAGACGGCAGTGCTGGCGATATAGATATCACGGCTAATAATATTACCCTCGATGACAGTACAGTATCTAGTTCAGTCTCATTTACTATCTTTGAGCTAGAGCCGACCCAGGGTAGGGCGGGTAACATTAAAATTGCTACTGGCTCACTATTAATTATCAATAGTTCTAGCTTAGAAGCCTTGACTGAAAATTTTGGAGATGGCGGTAATATTGAAATTACTGCTTCAGATAGTGTTGTGGTTGATGGCAGCAATAATTTTGTCCCATCTTTGATTCAAACTAATACAGGTTCTTTCTTTAATAGCTCTGGTAGTGGAAATGCTGGTGATATTGAAATTATCACGCCAAAACTGTCAGTAATTAATAACGCTTCTATCTCTGCCGCAACTTTTAATGAGGGTCAAGCTGGAAATATTAACCTTAAAATTGCAGATCTATTAGAGGTAAATAATGGAGGAGTTATCGCAGCTGATGTTTTTTTCGATTCTACAGGGCAGGGTGGTAATTTAACTATTGAAACGAATCAGCTTATGGTTGATTCGGGAGGACAAATTTCTGTCACCACCCTGGGGGAAGGAAACGCTGGCAATCTAACTATTGTTGCGGATGACTCAATTGAAGTTACTGGAAGCGATGGTTTTTTTGTTAGTGGTTTATTCGCTACTTCTTTGAATGCTAATGGCACTGGTGGAGAAGCAAATATCGTGACTCAAAACTTAACTGTTGCTGATGGTGCAGTGATCAATGTTGGCAACTTCCCTAGTTCGGAGAGTAGCTTTTCAAGACCAGGAACGGGAGAACCAGGAAATCTAGTCATTCAAGCTGATTCAATTAACTTAGAGGGGAACGGCAGCATTACGGCAGCGACTCAATCAACTCAGGGAACAGGAGCTAATGTTATCCTCCAGGTTGCAGAAGATATTATCTTAAATGATGGCGGATTGATATCAGCCCAAGCTTTTAATGAAGGGAATGGCGGAAATTTAACTATTGATAGCCGATTTATTATTGCTTTTCCTAACGGTAATAATGATATTATTGCCAGTGCCGAACAAGGACAGGGGGGCAATATTAACATTAATGCTCAATCATTATTTGGCATTGAAGAACGCCCTTTAAATGACTTAACTAACGATATCAACGCTAGTTCCGAATTTAGTCTAGATGGTAGTATTACGATTAACTCTCCTGATATCAATCCTCTTCAGGGAACAGTGGAATTACCCAGCAATATAGTCATCCCAGAACAAACATCCGTGCAGGCGTGCCAAGCCAATCGGGAAATAGCCGCCAAAAATAGATTAATAATTAGCGGAAGAGGTGGTGTTCCTGCTGCCCCAGATTTACCGCTAGATTCGCAAAATGTCTATGTTGAAGGAGTAAACGAGACTAGTCTTTTACCTGTCATCCCTGAAGCTATTGAAACTGCTGGGGGTCAGATTCAGCCAGCGAGAGGAATTGAGCAAACTGAATCTGGAATAATCTTGACTGCCTATCGGACTAATAATATCGGCGCTCGCCTGCCTCAGAATAAGCTCAACTGTGGCAGTTAAACTACTATAATAAGCAATAATTAATCAGAGAATAAAATAAATATATTAGTTGATATTTTATCATCTAAAAGATTCATAATGGGCATTTTAGTTATTAAAAATGTCAAAAATATATTTTTACAGCACTCGAAGCAAAAATTCAGACATTTTCCATTACCTTGATTTTATTTAAACGCAAAATAATTAAATATAATTTTATTTGAACTAATATAAATATTTTTTAATCTGAAGCTAAAAATCAAGAAATTAAAGCTTAGTATTTTTTCAATGCTTAATTGATTAAGTATTGCTCTTTATAAGTAAGAATACTTGAATTTTATCAGGAGTCAAATCATGAGCCAAAAATTTAGTAATCAGCAATCTGACTGGTTAGACTACATAGAAGAATTGGATGATGTTGAAGCATCCCAGGTTATAGGTGGCAATTCCATAAGAGAATTTGCTTTAGAATCAGGGCAGAGACTAGATCAAATGGCACAAAATCAAATGGCACAAAGTGTTGAACCATCAACTCAGCCTCATGTATCAAGCCAGCAATTGAGTTTCTTCAGTAATGTAGCTAACACTTATATCAATGCATATGGGAGAGCATCATCTCCATCTAGAAAACAATGATGAGATTTTAGAGAAATTACAGGGGGCGAGACGTGCTGCATTGCTATATAAAGCCCAAGTACAAACTATGGTGGTTAAATATTATGGTTAACCTGATCTATTATTTCTGCCGTCATGAACGATTGGGATTTTCAGCCGCCCCCCGCATCATCTTTAGGCGATCGCCAAGTAGCCCTAGAGTCAACGCACCTCCAGGGTAAGCGGATTGCCCTCTTAGTTTCAGGCAGCATTGCGGCAATCAAAGCCCCCTTAATTGCCCGTACCTTGCGTCGTCAGGGGGCAGAGGTGGTGGCTTTTGTCTCTGGAGAAGCGTTGCGGTACACCACAGTTGAGGCTTTGGAATGGAGTACCACTAATAGAGTGGTGACTAAGTTAACGGCTAATGCGGAACATCTAAGTGATGAGGCTCCTTTTGCGGCGTATTTGGTGGCACCCGCTACCTATAACACCATTAATAAGACTGCGTTGGGTATTGCTGATGGCACTCTCACTTCTACTTTAGCCTCCGCCCTGGGGAGAATGGAACAGGGCTTAAGCCAGGTGATTATTGTGCCCACGATGCACGGTAGCCTCCATAATTCAATCTTGACAGAATCTCTAAAAAAGCTGGCTAGTCTCGAAGTCCACATCATGCCTCCCAAGGTAGCGTACGGTAAAAATAATCTGCCTTCAGAAAAAGCGATCGCCTGTTTTGTCTGTCGCGCAGTTAGTAACTCTCCTCTGAAGAATTTACCAATTTTAGTAACGGGAGGACCAACTCCTGTGGAGATCGATCAGATTCGCCGCCTCACCAATCGCTTTACAGGGAGGTTAGGAAGTTATATTGCGGAAGAACTTTATTTACGTGGTGCGGAGGTAATGTTAATCCATGGACAAGGTAGCTATACACCCCCTGATTATCTGCCCTATAGATTAGTTACTAGCTATCAAGAATATCTCACGGAAGTGATGCAGCAGCTACAGCGCCCCTATCGTTTTGGTATTTTTTCAGCGGCAGTTGCCGACTATCAGCCAGCAGAGGTATTTCCTGGGAAGATTCCTAGCGGCGGCAAGTTATCCAAAATCGACTTAGTACCAACCCAAAAAGTAATCAGTGAAGTTCGGGCAAAATTTCCCCACCTCGGCATGATTACCTTTAAATATCAAGAACAGGTTAGCCACGATAAGTTAATTTCCATCGCTCGCAATAGGCTAAAACAAGGTTATCAAATGGTAGTAGCCAATCGGGGAGAGGAACATCGGGAGACAGGAGAACAGGTAGCGTATTTAGTAACTCCAGATGCTAATCCCAAAAAAGTAGTAGGTAAACAAAATATTGCTCAGGCGATCGCCGATTATTTAGAATCGGCTTGTGAATCGGGCGATCGCTAATTGCCTATTACCTGATGCTGATAAAAGATCTGCTAAATTTCAAAAAATGCTACTCCTGAATTACGGTTAATACAGTCCGCTAGCCTTTCAGCATCAAGACTGCTAGCCCGACGGCGACTGCCCATGCTATAACTGGCATTGAAACAGCTCTGAAAGTAAGTATTAACGGCATCGGTACAATCTTGATCGACGGAGCAAACGCTAATCATTTCCTGCTGTACTGCTTTAGCCGTCATTGCTTTATCATGAAACTTAAAGCCTATAACTCCTGCAATAATTACAACCGACACCCCTGCTTTCTTAAATATTTTCATAAATTTATTGCTTAGTTTAATTAAAATTAAATATTGATTGAAGAGTAAAATAGATGCTCCTCAACCACACAATAAATTATGTTTTAAATTTAGCGAGCGATCGCAATTCTTGCCATGAATCATTTTTTAGGCTAAGTCTCTCATTTAAAACACTAATTACTAATTTACCCTGACTAAGAGCTTAAAAATCAGCACTTAAAGGAGTTCTGGGGAAGGGGATCACGTCGCGAATGTTGGTCATGCCAGTCATAAACTGAACTAACCTCTCAAAGCCCAAACCAAAACCCGCATGGGGAACAGTGCCATAGCGACGCAAATCCAAATACCACCAAATATCCTCAGCTTCGATATTCATTTCTTGGATGCGTCTTTCCAGCATCTCTAAACGTTCTTCCCGCTGAGAACCACCGATAATTTCACCAATGCCAGGGGCAAGAACATCCATTGCCGCTACGGTTTTTTCTCCCTCATCTAAACGCATGTAAAAAGCTTTAATCTCCTTCGGATAATTGCTGACAATGACAGGCTTTTTAAACAGCTTCTCTGCCAAATATCGCTCGTGTTCTGACTGGAGATCGATGCCCCACTCTACGGGAAACTCAAACTTTTGCTTGGCTTTCTCCAACAGCTCAATAGCTTTAGTATAGGTAACCCTCTCAAACTCATTGCTCACAATATTATCGGCATTAGCCAACACCGACTTATCAACCCACTTATTAAAAAACTCTAGATCGTCCGCGCAATGCTCTAAAACATACTTAAAAATATACTTGAGAAACTCCTCTGCTAAATTCTGATCCCCCTCCAGATCACAAAAAGCCATCTCAGGTTCCACCATCCAAAACTCTGCTAGGTGGCGGGAAGTATTAGAATTTTCAGCACGGAAAGTAGGACCAAAAGTATAGACATTTTGAAACGCCATTGCCATCACTTCTGCCTGTAGCTGTCCGCTCACGGTAAGATAAGCAGGCTTGCCAAAGAAATCCTGACTATAGTCAATCTCTCCCTGGTCAGTTTTGGGAATATTATCCAGATTAAAATTAGTAACGGTAAATAACTCTCCTGCCCCTTCACAGTCACTAGCAGTAATAATAGGGCTGTGAATCCATAAAAAATTCTTCTCCTGAAAAAACTGATGAATTGCCGTAGCGCAGGCATTCCGCACCCGAAACACCGCCCCTAAAGTATTAGTACGCGATCGCAAGTGGCTAATAGTCCGTAAAAATTCAAAAGAGTGCCGCTTTTTTTGCAGAGGATAGGTTTCAGCATCGGCAGTACCGTAAACAATAACGGACTCCCCCTTCATTTCAATTTTCTGACCTTTTCCTGGAGACTCCACCAGCTTACCGACAATTTCTACGGATGCCCCTGTTCCTAGTTGTTTGAGAATCGATTCATAATCTGGTACGTCCGCATCTAAAACCGCCTGCAAACCCGCTAGGGAAGAGCCGTCATTAACTTCCACAAAAGAAAAACCCTTGAGTTCTCGCTTAGTCCGTACCCAACCCTGAATAGTTACAGATTCACCAGGTTGTCCTTGTTTGAGAATGTCCGCAATGCGTCGGTTTACCATAGAGCCTTGATAGATTCGTGCTGATATCTGAATTATTGTATCGAATCCTTGGCTAACTTTGATTTACTTAATTTGATAATTATCAATTATTAATTACGTCTGATGTGAATTAAAATGATTCAAATAATTGTCTTGAAATAAAGGAATCTCGTTATTTGAAGTTTAAACAGCCAAAAAAATAGAGTCCTAAAGACTATTTAAAAAGCTAATGGCTAATAGCTACGAGCCATTAACTTTCCAACGAAGCGTCTTGGTGAGCATTCCCTTGCGCCTGACGGCGACGCGGGGTCTCACCGCTAATTCACATTAAGCGTCAATTGGTTACTTTTGCTCGTCTTCAAACTTGTAGCCCACACCCACCACAGTTTTAATGAAGGTTGGGTTAGCTGCATTGGGCTCGATTTTCTTGCGGAGCCTTCTAATATGAGTATCAACGACTCTTTCATCACCAAAAAAGTCATTGCCCCAAAGCTTATCGATTAATTGGGGACGACTCCACACCCGACCAGGATAACTCAGAAAGGTTGAGAGCAAGTTAAATTCTAGGGTAGTGAGATCAAGTTCTTCAGGATTTTGCGTCTTTAGATGTCTAGTAGCCTGATGCTGATCGAGATCGACGGTAAAGTTTTTAGTCTGATAGATTTGAGACGTTTCCTCCTGTACTCCATGGCGCAGGCTGCGCCTAAGTAAGGCTCTAACTCTCGCCACCAGTTCCCTGGGACTAAAAGGTTTAACCAAGTAGTCATCGGCACCCGTAGATAGTCCAATCACCCGATCTATTTCTTCTCCTCTAGCAGTCAGCATCAAAATATAGGGGTCTTTATTGTAGGGTTGTTGACGAATACGGGTACAGACTTCTAAGCCATCTAAACCAGGAAGCATCAGATCAAGAATCACCACATCAGGCTGTTGCTGAGAGAAAATCTCCAGTGCTGCCAAGCCGTTGTTAGCGATACGGCAGACAAAATTTTCCTTAACTAGAGTCTGCTCAATAAGTTGGGCAATTTCTTGTTCGTCTTC
>JBCBIE010000025.1:0-72529 GCA_038524995.1 Cyanobacteria bacterium J06621_8 | reverse complement strand
GATCGCATATCTTACCTACTTTTCTCATCTTCTTTTTATTCATGCAAGAGGTCTATTCATAGCCAAAACTAGCATTAAATCAAGTCTGTAATCATTGCTAAATCAAGCTGTTCCACGTTGTTCAAAACCACCTCTGCTCCTGCTTCCATTAGCTTTTGGGCATAGTCCGCCTTCCTCGTAGCAGAAGTTTGGACATGGGGGGGGAGGATGCCGACTCCGATCCAGCTACGCTGAGGCTGTATTGCTCTAGCTTTAACCACAGTGTACATATCCGCCACAGTATCTCCCAGATAAAAGGTGGGAGTTAACTCCGAGTCTCCAACAAGTTGCTTAATTGTCTTAAACATCCCCGTGGGGTCTGGTTTACTGGGTGCATCTTCCATCGCCACCAGCACAGGATGTTCTAGCTTGAGCCGCTGCTTAACCACAAAATTAGCGGAACCTATGGTCGCACCGCTAAAAAAGCCGTAGGGAATCTGATTAGCTGCTAACTGTTCAAAATACTGAGTAGAAACTAATAAAGGTTCCTGGGCAATATAACCGTTAAACTGTTCGGGGTTTTTGCCTCGGTAACGTTCTTGAAAAAATTCTACGATCCGAGCATAGTCTAGGTCTACTGCCTCGCGGGGTTTATCCTGAGACTCAAAATAACGATAGGTTAACTCCTGGGATGCTTCCCAATCATTATTCCAGACTCCCTCAGATTTCAAATTATCCAAATCTGACATAGTTGGTCGCCAACCACCATCAGTAAAATGTTCTACGGTATCGGCGATCGCTCTACGATAGGAGTTGCCTACGTCTCTGATTACCCCGTCAATATCAAAAATAATAATTGCCTGGTTCATTAATTGTTTACTACTTTCAGAGTTATTCAAAAGTTAATGATGCTGCTTGGTTAAAAATATCAACATATTGTTGATATCCTCCTGGAAAAACAATATTTAAAGTTAAAGGATCAGCATTATTTCTCTTGCCATCAGAGGATTGTTTTCCCTCATTATCTTCTAGTTTTAGAGCTTGGCGGTTTTTAATTTCTCCGCCACTACTATCAATATAGGCAACTATATTATCCCGATTAAAATATTGATTTAAATCTTGAATTAGCTGGAGAAAATTGCGATCGCTGCCCCCTCTTCGATAGATAACCTGATCTCCATTAACTTCTGCCTTACTAGTAACCGTATCTCCCACACCAATAATTTGAGGCATAATATCTGGATCAAAGTTGTCTTTAACTATGCTGAGTAATTCATCATGGGTTTTAGCTGCTTCTCTGGCATTAAATTCCTGACCAAGGGGATATGCTCCTGTTTGAAGATAGTAATAATGATTAAGAATAGCTAATACTCCTGCTTCCTTAATCGCTCCCCTCAGCATAAACTGAAAATCCGTTGTACCAGAGTCACTATCAGTGGCTAGCTGCATAATCTCTTTGCCTGCTTCATCTCTGCCTAGATTAGGGGCATAATGGATAAAAAAGCTATCGTCTAAACTTTGCTCTGCGGCTTCAGCTAATAGCTGATTCATTAGTGCTGCGGTTTCTTTTTGCAACTTAAAATATACTTCTGGTTGATGGACAAAAGCATCGTAAAAAGTATTTAGGTTAGCCGTAGGAGAAACTTTATTATCTAAGATCGCTACTGTGATGCACTTTTCAATTTCTGCCGAAGTTAAGCCATAGGAATTATTAGTAAAAAACTTATTTAAACTAGCCTCAATTTTTCCTGGTACTGCCGTTAAAAATAGTAACTCCTCTTCAGTAACTCCAGGATGAGAAACATTACCGTAACAATCCTGCAACTGTACTCCGCCACCAGCTAAACCAGGTAAGTATAGACCCTGCTGCTTAATCAGATCAATATTACCCGCAAAAGCCTTTTCTACAATAGAATTAACCCCTCTTCTGCCAATATGCTCCCCGTTAGTTAACACAAAAAAGCGATCGCGAAAGGCGGTGGTAGCTTTAATATATTCGGGACTCATTTCTCTGGTGAGGGGGTCTTTGACTAGCTTCATACAGACCCCATCTAAATCTTGAATGATCAGCAGATTTTCTTGATTTGATAAAACATCAATCAGAGCTTGATAGTCTGTAGATAAAGATTGTTGGCTAAGAGACATGAGTAATAAGTAATAAGTAATAAGTAATAGGTAATAAGTAATAAGTAACTACTTATTTTTTATTACCCGCTATTTAATTCTCTAGACAGTGACGGAATATAGTACGTCTGATGTGAATCAGAATGACCAACATAATTGACTTGAAATCGGGGAATTGAGATAGTTTGAATTTGAATACTCAGATCTAAAATCAAGTCTTCAAGACTATGAAAAAGCTAAAAACTAAAGACTAAAAACTTCGAGCCAGCAGCTTTTCAGCGAAGCGTCTTGGTAAGCATTACATGCGGCAAATATTATCCCGCCCTGACGGGACTACGCGCCTTTGTTTGCGCCTGACGGCGTTCTAAAGGATATATTATCCCGCTTGATGTTATGCCCTTGTGGTACGGGACCGCTTCGCACTTGTCCTTGTCGCATTGAGGATAACGCGGGGTCTCACCGCTAATGCAAATCAAGCGTATAGTAGTTCTTTCTTAACCATATCCCGCCAAGGTTAATATCATGAACTAAAGGTTAGCTAGCTGCTTTATTTGATAATCGGGAATGCAGTTATCTTCCATATATTTGCAGTAATCTTGATACAGGCGATCGCATTTTTCCTGACTCCAATCGCAATATTGTTTAAGAACCTCAATAATTACTGGCAGAATATTTAGACCATAATGGGTTTTTATTGCCAGAGCTGTGCGACGGCGAGTAATATCTACTAGGGTTTGTGCAAATTCATTGTTTACCGCATAGACAATTTGAGCCTTAATATCAGGCTGATCATCCGTAATTTTCTCTCCCAATTCAGGATTACTATTAACCAAATCCAAAATATCAAAAGTCTTTAACCCATATACAGAAAAGAGATAAGCCATACTCTTCAGGTTAATGCGATCGCCAAATTCATTGATGGCTGATGCAATTCTAGGGTCACTCGGTAAAATATATCCTGGTAGAGCTTCTTGATCAGTCACGCAACCAGGAGCCTTTTCCTTCCTCTTGCGATACACAGCATCAACCATTTCCTCCCCTACGTTACGATAGGTTGTCAGCTTGCCACCAATCAAGGAGATTAAATTATTAATTCCTTCTTTTTTATGGTCATATAAAATATGTTTGCGGGTAATGCTGCCAGCTTTTTTACCCTCTTCATTGGGTAGGGGACGAACTCCAGAATAGGTAAATTTAATGTCAGCCCTGGTTAAATTAGCAGTTGCTATAACGTTGTTGGTTTCCGTTAGTAAATAATCTATTTCTTCATTGCTAGCCTTGATTTTATCTAAGTCTCCATCATACTTAAGATCCGTCGTTCCAATCAGGTACATATCCAACCAAGGAATAATGAAGAAGGGACGACCATCAGACTTTGCCTCTACATAAAACGCCGTTTCGGGAGCCCCTGGGAACCGCTCTACAATAATGTGACTTCCTTTAGTTCCGCCAATTTTTTTCGTCTTACCAATAGGCGCGCTATTGCCACTCTCTTCCCCTAGCTGACAGATATCATCTACCCAAGGACCTGAAGTATTAATTACGACAGTTTTATCATGCCCTTGAATGGTGAACTCTGCCCCTGTTAAAACATCCTCGCAGGATAAAGTGGTAATTGAACTGTTCTGCCGATTGAGCTTAGTTACTTTGGCATAATTTAAAACCGTTGCGCCAGCTTCTTGGGCTGCAATAATATTCTCCAGACATAAACGCTCTGCATAACAGACCTGTCCATCATAATACTGTGCCCCTCCAGCTAGCCCTTCAGGATCAGTGGAATTAAAAAGTCTTTTAAACTGAAGCTTCGGCAGCATTCTATGTAGGGGAACCGTCTTATCGAAGCTAAAAATATCATATAAAATCATTCCCGCCCAAATCTTCCAGTAAGGTCGAGAGCGATCTCGATACATGGGAATGGTGAGTAGTAAGGGGTTTACCAAGTGCGGCGCAGTATGAAATAAGACTTCTCTCTCTTTCAAGGCTTCCCTAACCAAAGGAAACTCAAAATATTCCAAATACCTGAGCCCCCCATGAATCAAACGGCTAGACCAGCTAGAAGTACCGCTGGCAAAGTCGTTTTTCTCCACCAGAATCGTCTTCAAGCCTCTGGTGGCTGCATCTCTGGCGACTCCTGCGCCATTAATTCCACCGCCAATGATTACTACGTCGTAAGCTTGTTTTTCAATTGTTGTAAAATCTCGCATAAATTCAGTTATCTGTGAACAGCTATCAATAAATCTATCTATTGAACCTTGTCGGACAACTAGTTACTCCCACCTGCCTCAATACTATAAATAAACAAATTTTTTCCAAAAATCTTTATTAAAAATAAAGGCGAATCCATTATTCGCCCTCAACTTGCTCAAGAGAAATAGTTAATTAATTTTCAACTAATTCTAAAATCTTATCCCCATCAGGCTTTATACCCTGTAGCTCCTTAAACTTCGCTAAGAGACGGTCTGCCCAATACTTCACGTCATAGGTTGTCACCGTCTTATACATCTTGCCCATTCTTGCCTGTTGTTCTTCCAAAGGCATGTCCAAAGCTTGTTCAATCGCCTCGTCCATGCGGTTAACAGAATAAGGATTAGTGAGAATTGCTTCAGGTAACTCCACCGCTGCACCAACAAACTCAGAGAGAATTAACGCTCCCGCTTTTCCCTCACGGGCGATTACATACTCCTTAGCAACTAAGTTTAAGCCATCCCTTAAGGGGGCTGTCCAGCACACATCAGCCGCTTTGTAGTAAGCAGTTAATTCTTCAAAAGGAATTGCCGTAGTAAATAGTCTGATTGGCGTCCAGTCTAGTTTGGCAAAGCGCCCGTTGATTTTGCCCACTAGTTGCTCAATCTTGCTTTGAGCATCCTTGTAAACGCGCATTCCTGCTGCCGCCTGGACACAAGCCATAACTAGATTTACCTTCCCAATCAAATCAGGACGACGTTCCAGTAAGCGCCCAAACGCTTCAAGTACCTCCTGATTCCCTTTCACGTAATCAACTCTTCCCGCAGAGAAGATTAGTTTCCTGTCACTTAATTCTTCCTTAATATTAGTTAATACCTGATCGCTATTTGGTTTTGCTAAATTATCGGCGATGTGCTGGGGATTTGTCCCTACAGGAAAAGCGTCAATATTTACCAGTCTGCCTTCATACCGCAGTTGCGTGACCATCTCAGGTTCAGCGAGCGCCGTTCCTTCGGTGGTGAAGTGCCCTGTGACAGGCTCCTGCTTGACTATCTCTACCTTCTTCAAACTGCGTGCCACGTTGACAAAATTCTCCGAGTAGCGGGGAATATGAAAACCTACAATATCGCAACATAGTAAGCTTTCTACAATCGCATCCCGCCAGGGCAGGATATTAAAAATATCTACCGAGGGGAAAGGGGTGTGATGGAAAAAAGCAATCTTAACCTTGGGCTTTTGCTCCCTAATATATTTGGCAGCTAGCCAAAGATTGTAGTCATGAATCCAAATTAAACCATCATCAGTAACCTCCCGACAGGCAGCTTCGGCGAAAAGACGATTGATATTTTGGAAGTTCTCCCAGTCGGTAGTTTCCGAGCTAAAATGCCAGGGGAAAGAATGAAGGATCGGCCAGAAAGATTCCTTAGAGGTAATGTGATAGAAATGCCTCACCTGATCGGCACTAAGGGGGATGCGACACACGCTGTAGCCCGCCTCATCTTCTACGGTCACCTTCTCCTTGAAGTTTACTTTCTGCTTTGCATTGACCTGCTTCCAGGCAATCCAGGTTCCTCGGTCTACGTCGGCGAAAAAGCTTTTGAGAGTAGGAACAATTCCATTAGGGCTTTTCTTCCTTACATAGATGGTTTGACCATCTTTAACCACTTCATCATAGGGTTCGCGATGGTAGAGAATTACTAAGGAGGATTTCATGATTCTGCTTCTTATAGATTTTATTATCTTCTAGCCAATAAAATAAACTTTCTTGCTTAACTTATCAAATCTGTTAAGTAGTTGTGTACAATTAATTCCCTAATTGAAAGTGCTATTGAGATCGCTTAAAGGTAAAGAGGGAAAGGAAAAAGGAAGATTACAGTATGCAATTACTTTTGTTTGGATACTTAATAGTTTTAACTCAAGTAAAACGTAAATTAACTTAACGATTAACGCTAAAATTTTAGATTGTAAGACTTACCTATAGCTGAATCATAGTACTTGAAGTGCAATAAAAAATCTTACCTGTGATAGAAACACAATTTTTTGAGTTTAAACTATATTTAGCTTATAATTAGAAGCTAGATTTAGCAAGGCTTACAAATCAGAAGAACTAGCTAATATGAGGAATCAATGCTTACGATTACTAATTCTCAGCACAAACCATTGCTTTCCTTAACTCAATTATTTTGTACCGTGGCTCTTTCTGATATTTTGTCCTTCTTGAGATGGCAGAATAATGTAAAAGTTTTTTGTTAAATAAGTAGTGTTAATAACTCACCCAAAAGTAAAGTTATCGTGCAGACAGAAATACAAAATTCTATATCTTTGGTAGAAGCGGAAACGCAAAAATTATTGGATTGGGCGATCGCTGTTGAAGCATTAGAAGCTACCTATCTTGATAAGGCTCAAGCCCTGGTCAGGAAGTTAGGCGCGCATTATCGCAGTGATGGCTTAACGGAGATTGGGTTTTGGACTCCTCGTTTAGCCGCAGAGGTCATGCACGAGCGCGATATCTACTTAGAGGTTCTCACTCCCTTGACTAAGATAGACTGGACATCATCAGAGCAGGTTGTTCAGTTCAAGTGTCAGCGCATCAATCTCCAGCAGCAAGGAGAATTTTTCTGGGGCGTAGTATCAGGAATGACTCCAGGAAACCGCCATCAAGCAGGTTCTTTTTATTGGTTACGCTACATTGATCTTAACGAACAGCTAAAAACCATTAGGGATGTTTTACCCTACTCCTTGCCCTATGGAGTATTTGCTCCCGCCGAGCTCTATGACATGGAGAGTTTGCAAAAAGAACGCCAAGATTTAGACTATTTTCGTCGCACTGGCATTCAGGAGCTAGAAAATATTCCCCGTGTCGGTCAACCTCAGAATAACGAGCAGCTAGGCGAACCCCGCAACATTCTTCAGCTTCATGTAGGTACGGCTACAGAGGAAGGAACCTTAGCGGCATTAACAAAACTCTATCGCGGCATTGGGGAAAAAATAGTATCGGGAGCAGATTTAACCCCCGCAGAACAAAATTATGTTGGTTACGATGCCGTACAGCTATTGCCAACAGAGCCGACTATTGAGTATCGCGACGAATATAGCCCTGAAAGCGAATTTTTCTCTTTCTTGGAAGCAGATGAAGAAGGCACGGTCAAGGTAGAGCTAACTAAACCCAGTACTCAGGATTGGGGCTACGATGTACCTATTATCGGCTCCAGCGCTACCAACCCCGCTTTAATGGAGACTTTGCGTCCCGATGAGGTAATTGACTTCGTTTCAACCCTACATAATTTTCCTGGGGGAGGAATACAGCTGATCTTAGACTTAGTTTATGGTCATGCTGACAACCAAAGTGAACTGCTGCTATCCCGCCAGTTCCTCAAGGGTCCCAACATGTATGGTCAAGACCTTAACCACCAATTGCCCATTATTAGGGGAATTCTGTTGGAAATGCAGCGACGGAAAATCAATACGGGAGCTGATGGTATTCGGGTTGATGGAGGTCAGGATTTCCGCTTTTTTAGCCCTCTTACTGGCAAAATTGAGCAGGATGATGCCTATCTCCTCGCTATGAGCAATGTGGTACAGGAAATTGGCGGTTATAGAAGACTGCTGTTTACCATTTTTGAAGACGGTCGTCCTTGGCCCGAAGAAGGTTGGGAAGAGAAGTCTCGCTATCGAGAATTAATTGAATTAATGCCAGAGTCCTATCAGTGGGGACCTCTTATTTTTGCCCATAATACTCCAGCTTTAAAAGGCTTTTGGGAGCGCAAGTGGAGTCGGGTCAAGGAGGTAATGTATCAGGGAGAAAGCTGGATTACGGGGTGCGGCAATCATGATACCGTTCGACGGGGTAATCAAATTCCTCTAGATGCCACAATCGACTGGAATTTGGGGCAGACTCACTCTGAAGTTTTACAAAATGCCTATGATAATCCTGCGGTAAGTCTATGGGTTTATGGTTTTAGCCCTGGCTTACCGATGGATTTTATCAATGCTTTGATGCACGCTCCCTGGATGTTTTTCCGCAACACTGATGAGCGTTACGGGGTTAAGGTGGTGTCGGAGGAAGTTGGCTTTCTACACTGGAGCATTACCCCAGAATTATATAAGGAACCCTTCGCGTTTAAGCGACTAAAGACTCTAGGTTTCAAGCAGCTACAGCAACTCCAAGAATTTGGCACCGCTTTAAATGCAGCTATGGTTAAACAAGATTTCAATTTATATGAAGTGGTAGAAATCTTGCGTTCTTGTGCCAGCACTCACTGCATCAGAGAACTCAATGTTTTGAAAGAGTTAATGCGCTCAAATATGCTGCGCTATCTCAATAGATTGGATGAAGATCGACTCAAGTCTTTTGCGTTGATGTTTATGGAAGATTGTTTTGATATTTGTAATGTATCCTATTATGAAAAATATCTTGAGCAGGCTCAAACTGAATTTAATTTGGCATTAAGAAAGTTCCGCCATAGCCATTCATGGTTACGGAAAAACCTAACTACTACAGATCGCTTTAATAAAATTAGCACTGATGAATACACCATATTTTACGGCATACGCACTAATCCTCAAGATCCTGAGGATAAGATAGCCATGGTCACCCACTTATCTGGAGAAGCGACAGAGATCCCCTTGGGAGACTTTTTGCAGCTAGATATAGAAAAGTGGGAAATTGCTCTAGCAACCCCAGGCTTGGGTTTTCACCCTCTCGACCTGCGTAATTTTCAGCTACAGCATAGTCAGGGAATTTTGTTGAGAAGTAAGTAGATATTAGCAGCTAGCCAATTTAACAGATACCATGGCTGGCTGCTGCGATTTTATCAAAGTTCAATAAATTAAGTTTAAGGAAGCCTAAATAATGAAAAATAACTTTTTTAATAGTGATTCTTTAGAAAAGACGGCGATTAAACAAAGACTCTGGCGGTTAAACAACGCCAAAATTGGCTTCTACAGTGTTGGTCTTTACCCTGCATCCCTGGCGTACAACGCGGTGATGCAGAAGGGATCAAAGTCTCTTTTGCTTGCTCCTCGTTCTGGAAGAGATTTATTAGGGGCGTTTTCCCCCAAGGAAATAGCAGGAATGGATCTGGAGCATACGGAGAAAATGCGCCAGATATCCCAGCATCGTCAAGGGAATCGAACAGTTGTTAACGATTTGGAATATTTGGTTAATAATTGCGACATTATAATTTTGAGTGCCAATAGTAAATATATTGAAGAAGACCTAGCAGAGGCTTGTCGCCTCAAGGAAAAGCTCAACCGTCATGATGTTGTCCTCACCTGTTTGGCTGGCTCCTTTAGCCATGACCCCCAAACGAACGAATCATACATTCTTTGCGAAAAATATCCCAATCTGGCTTTCTTTTCAGGATTTCATCGTCACGGCTCTCTGAGAAACCCTTTTGATAGCTTTACCGCTAATTTCTGCCACCCTAATGCCCTAACGGCACTAATTGGAGCTTATTTATTAAATCAGCTTTCCCCCAATATTCAGATTTCCCCTGGGATTCATAACGTAGAAGCGCAATACATCAAGGCAGCAAAAAATATGTCTTCAATTTTTGCTGGATTTGGTTATGAATATCACCGAGAGAATCCTGGTGTTCTGCCTACTCTCCTAACCTTGCTGTTGAATCAATGCCTGGATCAAGCCGCAACGGTTTCTATGAGTCGTCAAGACCGCCAGCAGCTATATAATCAGACAATTGCTTTAACAGAATTAGGTTATGCTATCCCCCGTATTGAAGCGGTATTAAATAAAGGTGGCTCTGCGGAAAAGGTAAGAGATCATACTTTTTCTCAATTAACTGCCATGGTTGCTGATGTGCGGGGCAGTATGATGTTACCAGTTACGGGTAAGCCAACTCGAAATTTTCAGGCAGGCAAGATCCTAGCTCGTAATATGAAAAAATTCAATCGCTGTCCCCACGATATAGCGGAATTCGAGCAGTGGTGCAGCTCCAAGGGTCTTAATACAGGAGCCTTAGAAGGACTTAAGGCTTTGAGATATTGGCCGCAAATTGAAGAAAAATATAGCATTCCCAACCATGATGCCTCAATGGTAAATCTATTATATAAAGGATTGTATGGGACGGAAGAAGAAAAAGCTTATGCGTTTCAAGTAATGACTCAAAGCCGACAATTATCTAATTATTGCCAGGAGTCAGTACGTCACAGTCATAGTCGCAAATATGCTGAATCTTTAGAGAATTTGACTGAAATCGAATCTTTAGAGTTGATTTCTAATGCCGTAATTGCTGATAATGCTAAAAAAGCAATTCGTGATAATGCAACTACGACAGAAGATCGGGAATTGTCAGAGGATTCACCCGCCTACCTTAAAGTTATGGATTCTATTGTTAGCTAGGACATTAGTCACTGATACTCAGTTAACTATAGTTCTTTAAAAGCAAAGCTTTGACAATCATGAAGCAGCGGCACGAACCCTTTAGAGGATCGTTGATAAATTAACCAAGAAGTCTATCCAACTGAAAACGACCATAAGTGCTTCAATGATAAATGTTGAATGATAAATGTTGAATGTAATGAATAAGTATATTCTTGCCCTAGATCTTGGCACTACAGGGAATCGCGCTATTATTTTTGATCATCAAGGAGCAATAGTTGGACAAGCTTATCAAGAATTAACCCAATATTATCCCCATCCTGGTTGGTTAGAACACGATCCCGAACAAATTTGGCAAGATACCTATAGTTGCATTCAGCAGGTAATTCGGGAACAGAATTTAGAAGTGAATCAAATCGCCGCTATAGGTTTAACGGTACAGAGGGAAACCTGCTTACTCTGGGATAAAACTACAGGTAAGCCTTTACATAATGCTATTGTTTGGCAGGATCGGCGTACCAGTCAGATGTGTCAAAAGCTAAAGGAGTCGGGGAAGGCAAAGTTAATTCAGGATAAGACAGGGCTAGTTTTAGATGCTTATTTTTCCGCGACTAAACTCACTTGGTTACTAGATTGGGTCAAAAAAGAACAGCCTGACACCAATTTAGATAATGTTCTAGCTGGTACTATCGATACCTGGATTTTGTGGAAACTAACGGGGGGAAAAGTTCACGCCACGGATCACAGCAATGCTAGTCGTACTATGGTGATGAATCTAGAAACTAAAGCCTGGGATGAAGAGTTATTAGACTTATTTGAGATTCCTAAGTCGATAATGGCGGATATTATGCCTAGTATGGGGATATTTGGCAATACCGATCCAGAAATATTAGGAGCAGAAATTCCCATTGCGGCTGTGTTTGGTGATCAGCAGGCTGCTTTATTCGCCCATGGCTGCGATCGCCCTGGATTGTTAAAATGCACCTACGGTACTGGCTGTTTCCTAGTGGCACAAGCGGGTACTCAGGCGATGAAGTCTCATAATCAGTTACTCTCTACCGTAGCCTGGACAAGGAAAAATAGCTCTAATTACGCTTTAGAGGGAGCAATCTTTACCACAGGTGCCTGTATTCAGTGGCTTAGGGATGGTTTAAAGTTGATTAGTTCCGCTGCGGAAACTGAAGCCCTAGCAACTCAGGTTAATGATACCGATGGGGTTTATTTTGTCCCTGCTTTAAGTGGATTAGGTGCCCCCCACTGGGATATGAATGCGCGGGGAGCTTTTCTGGGTATTACTGGGGGAGTTCAGCGATCGCATATGGTAAGAGCGGTTTTAGAGGCGATCGCCTATCAGGTTAAAGAGGTTGTGGAAGCGGCAAACAAAGATAGTGAATATCCTATATCTTTGCTTAAAGTGGATGGAGGTGCTTCCCAGAATAACTTTTTAATGCAGTTTCAGGCGGATGCTTTGGGTATTCCCGTAGAAAGACCAGTGATTCTCGATGCTACAGCTCAGGGGGCTGCCTTTGGTGCGGGTTTGACCGTAGGATTTTGGCAGGATTACCAAGAATTGATTAAAAAGCGTCAGATTGATCGTGTATTCGAGCCAGGAGAAGGAAAAAATCAGGCGGTGGCTAATTTTAGTATCTGGCAGGAAGCGGTTAAGAGAAGTAAGAATTGGATTCAGGACAGTGTTAATAATTGATAATGATGAACTCGGCTGAAAGCAGCTTTACTCATGAAGAAATAGTGAGCAATTACAACTAAATAATCAGGTAAATTTAATCTTTTCAACGTGAGAAACTTGATCTATTTACTACCTTAAGCTTTAAATATAGTGAGTAATCTATGGCTGAACTTCAGTTACGAAGGGGCTTCCTTTAGGAAGCCCCTTCGCATATGGGGAAGTGACGGCTTCCCCAACAGGGGGTCTGGGGGAAAGTTCCCCCAGTCTTGAATTTTGGTTCTAAAGATGGATTTTAAATAGAACAAGCTCAACGTTAGACATTTTTAATTTACATTAGACGTTCTTAAAAAACTCATATTATGCTGTTGATGATTCTCTGAGCTTGACTAGCATATCCCCCACCAAAGAGATTGAAGTGATTCAGGACATGGTAAAGGTTGTAGATATTTTTCCGCTGTCGATAACCTCTGTCTAGCTGCCAAGCAGCGTTGTAGCCATCATAGAAAGCTGCGGGAAAGCCGCCAAAAAGTTCCGTCATGGCAATATCTGCCTCGCGATCGCCGTAATAGGCAGCAGGATCTAAAATTATAGGAGAGCCATCTTGGGTAATTGCGGCATTACCCGACCAAAGATCCCCATGGAGTAATGATGCTTCAGGCTCTCTATCCCCTAGCTTATTTTTAACTACGGCAACAACTTGGTTAGTGTCGGGAAAATTTCCCCCTCGTCTCTTTGCCAGCTTTAGCTGATAGCCAATGCGCTGTTCGGCAAAAAATTCCGCCCAACTATCCATCCAGGTATTAATTTGCGGTGTAGAACCAATGGTATTATTGCGCTCCCAGCCAAACTCTTGAGCTGTTCCCTGGCGGTGCATTGCCGCTAATTGCCGACCCATCTCGCTCCAGCTTTCATTATTACCCCCGCCTAAATTTAGCCATTGCAGCACCAAATAGCTCGAATTCCCCGCTTTTCCCCAGCAAATTGGCGATGGCACCGTAATTGTTCCCGTAGCGTGCATCTGCTTTAAACCCAGAGCCTCAGCAGCAAACATTTCAACTTGAGCAGCATCGTTGAGCTTAACAAAATATTTAGTATCATTACTGCTAACCTGGTAGCCTTGATTGATGCAGCCACCGCTGACTGATCTAGTATTGGCGATCGCAAATTCTTGTCCTGTTGCTTGGCTGATAGCTTGGGAAATTTCAGTCCACATCAAAATTACGGGATAAATTATTTATTGTTAAGCATTTAGTTTAAATTTTATATGCCTCCCCTACCTTCGCCCCAGGAAATATTGCAAACCTTGTTACCGCACCTTAGAGTAGCTGCGGGTTATGCACGACAGATCCAGAGCAGAATTGCTTCTCTCCCAGAAAAGGAAGCAGGGGACAACATTTTATCCTCCGCCCTAACGGATGCCGATTTGTCGATTCAAACCATAATTGAGGTAGCATTACTGGGGATCTATCCCCAACTGGCTTTTTATGGTGAAGAGTACCAACAGTCCCGCAACACCAAATATTTTGCATCTACAGAGTTAAGCAGTAACAATTACTTAATTACCCTCGATCCCATTGACGGTACTAGATACTATCTTGATGGCTTTGATAACTATCAAATTATTTTGAGTATTCTCAATACCGACCATTATGAAGCAGTAATTGCCGTTTCTCCCGCCCGCCACAGCTACTATTACGCTCTGAAAGATCAACCAATATATCAGGGCAATCTAGACCAGGATTTAGCAGCCTGTAAGCCTCTGGGCATACCGAAAGCTGCTCCTGCAATCCTCCTCGGCTGGGGGATGGCGCACCTCAAGCCTGCATTACAAGATAAGTATCAGGTAATTGATATTGAAAATTGCTACTCAAATACGGTGCAGTTTCCCAACTATAACGGACTATTTTCAGGAGACTTGAGCGGCTGGATTAGCAAACGAGGCAAGTTTATCGACAGTGCGGCGCTGGCTTTTCTCGCCCAGCAACATGGCTCAATTGTTACAGGATTTGACGGATTGCCCCTGCCGTCTTTATCAACCTGCAAAGACTATAGTTATGAAGGAGTGATTGTTGCCAATACGCCCCAGCTACATCAAGATTTATTAGCCGCTTGTCAACAGTTTACAGTAAATATTTAATTCGATTAATTTCTACTAACCACTAACTACTAACTTTTAACCCAAGCAAATTCAGCTCAAGCGTAATATATTAATGCTTTATATGTTCAAGTACATAAGTTCTAAATTAAATCGTGTTTGGAGTCGGTTTCTGGTTGCTTCCATGGCGGTTACGATACTGGCGATCGCCTATTCGGGAATCATACATCATCCTGTAGCGGCTCAAACTGCTGAATTGAAGGGTGATCTAGAAATTGTTGCCGAATTTTCTGCTGAAAATCCCCCAGGCAATATTGCCATTACCCCCCAGGGCAGAATTATCATGAGTCACCATCAATTTTATGGTGCCCCTGTAAGGGTGGTAGAAGTTTTAGAAGATGGGAATATAGTGCCGTTTCCTAATCAAGCCTGGAGTAGTGAACCGAATAGTGTAGGGGTTGGTTTGAATTCGGTATTAGGACTGCGTTCAGATCGTAAGGGTATTGTCTGGATGCTTGATCAAAGTAGCGAAGAAAGACAAATAGGGAAAATAGTCGGTTGGGATAGTGAAAATGATCAGCTACACCAGATAATTTATCTCCCTGAACCAATAATTCCCCAAGGTTCTTTTCTCAATGATTTAGCGGTAGATACTAAGCATAACGCCATTTATATTACCGATACTGCCAATGGCGCAGATTCAGCCCTAATTGTGGTCGATTTAAACACGGGACTTGCTCGCAGAGTCTTAGAAGGAGATGACTCAACTCGCCCTGAAGATGTTCTAATAGTGATTGATGAACGAGTGATTAACCTCAAGGGTGCACCAGCGAAGATCGGCGCTAATCCCATCACTATTGATTCTAAAAATGAATGGGTATACTATGCCCCCATGAGCGGTACTTCTCTATATCGCATCGCTACCGAAGATTTATTAAATACTTCCCTAACTCCCCAAGAATTATCCAGTCGAGTAGAAAGGTATGGCGATAAGCCAATTTGTGATGGGATTACCGTTGATGATGGGGGAAATGTTTATATTAGCTCGATTACCGAAAATGCGATCGGGGTGGTAGATGAAACAGGCACCTATCAGACTTTATATCAGGACAATCAGCTATTACGCTGGGTAGACGGCATGGCGTTTAGTGGCGATAATCATGTTTATGTAACCATCAATCAATTGCAGAATTCTCCACCGTTAAATAATGAAGTAAATGGTTCTAGTCCGCCATTTTATATTGTTAGGTTTCCTGCGTTAGCTTCAGGGAAAATTGGTAGATAAACTAGAGGGGGAGAAGTCAGGAATCATAACGCAAAATTTTCTTGGGAATATAGTCATTCCAAATAAGAACCATACGAAAGGATGTACTGTTTCTTGCTTCCTAGTCCCTAATCCCCAATCCCTCTACTTTAGCTTTACTACTTTAACTACTCTAGGTTATGGAGATATTATTCTCGTCAGTCCTTTGGCAAAAATGCTCACTAATTTAGAAGCTATTTTAGGACAATTATATCCGTCAATTTTAATTGCCACTTTGGTAGGAAAATATACTGCCCAAAGAAGCAATTAAAAAATAATTATTGATTCATAATTTTAATCATGAATTAAATATGGAGAATTATAGTTACCGCGCAATTTTACTTTTAAGATCATCCTGCACCTCTTGCTTTAGTTTTGGCAGCCAGTCAATTAATAAATCCGCCAGTGCTTCGTTTCTCTTGAGTAAATTTAAAGGAGCTAAATGTCTTCCTGGTAACTCCTCAAATAGAGTGGGGGGATCTTGAGGTAAAGTTTCAAGGAGAAAGTCGATAGTACCTGCTTTTCTCTGAATATTATCATCCTTAAATTTGACGATGGAGGTAAAGTGAAATGAATTATCTTTCTTAATCAAACATTCAGTTTCTGTCTTAGAAGGGCGAGCATCAAAAAGTGGTTTGACTAAATCTGCTAAAAACTTAATCGGAATTGCCCCCTCGATTCCTGTAATCACAGGAGCCATTAGAATTGAAGCCTGATTTTCCAGGGAAATATACTTAACATCTTTGTCTTTAATCTGTCGTAAAGCATTTTGAATGAGCTTAATTTCTTTGGGTTTCTCTTTACAAGCGCCCAAAAATTTGGCAACTTGATTAGAATTTTCTTGGTTGGATAGTTGCTCTAGTCGTTCCAGATTACCCAATAATTCTAGTAATGCCACATACTTACAGCCTAAACTATGTCCCAACCAGAAATAGTCCCCCCGTCTAAACCTCTTAGGATTAGAATAAAGATCAAGGTTTTCATAGGTTTCACCTCCAGGAATAAAGTTACGCCGCTGCGCTTCCTTTGCGATCGCCTCCCGTAAAGGTCTTGCCTCCTTCACCAGGTTAATCGCTACTGACCAGTGATTTAGGGTAAATCTAAACGGTAGGGCGACAACGGTATAGCCAGCTTCGTAGACGCGCCCTAGGATATAGCGGTAAAAGACTGTAGGAAAACTGCCAAAACCTGCTCCCCCAATAAAATAGACTACTCCTTTGGGTTTGGGATTAATTAATACCCAGTTGGAGTAGAGATAAGTAAATACTAATCCTGGGTCTAGCTCTAAGCCAAGGTAGGGTAGTTCTCTTTGGGAATATCGCTCCGTGAGCAATAGCAGTGACACCATGACAAACTCTGCCCCACTTCCTGGTAGGGTGCCAAATTGCGATATTGGCAGAGCATTACCCACCAGACCAATCAAGTTACCCCAAAATAACCAAGTCCATCTGCCTTTAGTGCGAATCCAGAATCCAAGACCAATCAGGACAACAAAGCAGGTCACGCTGATGCTAACAATGGGCAATCCACCTGTCTCGGTGGTATACCTCAGAACTCCTGCAAAATAGACAGGCTGTAAATCCAGTCCGACATATCTAGTGAAAATATCAAAGATTGCTAAAGCAGAAGCTAAAATCCAGCCTAGCCAGCGAGTCAAGGGAATTGCCCAACCAGCCCCCGCGCGGTTAGCCAGCTCAACCCCCACAACAATTAGAAAAGGAAGGGAGATATAGTGAACCAAAAAGCGAATTTGACTGAGGAAGAGGAGTAATTCTCCCTCGCCGATTAAGGAACCTCCCGCCAGCAAAAAATTATCGTAGGTAAGACTGATCAAAATAATCGGCAGCACAATCATGGCGATGGATCGAGATTGCAGCCAGAGGCGAATTGACCAGCCGACTAAAAATAATTCGGCGATCGCCAGAATAAGATGACCTAGGGGATAAAGTTGAGAAGTCATTTGAGTATATTCCTCGCAACGTTTGATTATTCAATTTATTTTTCTTATTTAGTTTTGGAGCTTAATTCAGAAGCTGAATTATCTTTACTTAATGCTTTTTGATAAAAGAGCCAGGTAAAAATTAGCACCCCTGCTTCTGTGCCACCAAAATCATGGAGAATATGAAATAGGGCATTGGTGACGGGCTCGGTTCCATACTGATCGAGCAGAAAGATAAAGGTAAGATTTACTCCCACAGAAAATAAGGGGAATAAAATGATTTTCCAAGTTTCCAGCAGCCTATATCCTCGGAAAGATAATCCTAGCTGCGAGCCAAAAATAGCTTGATCTTTTGATTCTGAGTCTGGGAGTAAAATATCTAGGCTATGGAAAAAAACTCTCATTGCCAGGGGAATTAGGGCAAAAGTCAGAATATGAGTGATGATCAACCCTAATTTCCAGCCCCCTTCTATACACACAGGAGACTGGGTAGCTCCTCCAGGCAGAGTAGTTAGAATATAGCCAAAACCACCCAGAGCAATTAAAAAGCAGCAGACAATAATAATTAAATTGCGACTCAAAATTTTGTTGAGGCTTTGATCTGAGTTCATTTCTTCTGCCAAAGATATAGAGCAATACTGCTGAGCTAAATACAGCTAATTAAAAAATTTACCAAGGTAAACTTCACCTTTTCCCAGCACAAGCATCAGAATTTGATATCAGACTGGGAAAATTATTAACTTATAGGCAATTATTTGCTGATAAATTTTAGTTATTTATTCTGATAATTTGATGCTAAATTTCACATCGCCTTGAGGCTGAAAATTACTGCCTTTTGCCTCATAGGTAGTTTTTCCCTTTGCTAAATAAGCAGGACCACCACAGGACTCGATTAAATCTGTGCCGTTGGTGACCTTAAGATTTTCACAACCAAATTCAAGTTTTCCATTAGGACCAGTAATAGCAATCCGATCAATTACCCCCGTTTCGCCCTTGGGCAAAGATACGATTGCAGAACCAATTCTTAATTTTGCAGGGACAGGATTGGTAACGCTAACATCAAAACCACCACCCTTGATTTCAATACTTTCAATAATGCTGTCCACCGCACTCATATCGGTAGCCGCCTGAGTAGCTGGGGCAACAAAAAACATTACTAGAGCAAAAGTTAAGGCAACTGTACTGAGATTAAGAATCAATTTTTTCATGGTTTTCATCTGATCTTTCTCCATTAGCTTAATTTTAATCCGATGTAAGTTTGTACTATTTATCTAGTTCTACATCAGTAATCTCAGCTTACTCTTCATCTCTAAATATCGATATTACTGCAATTTTTATTTACAGTTTAATTTAATTATTCTAGAGATCAGCAGTACCACTTGATTAAACATTAAAGGGCTGTGATTTATGATTTTAGGGATATAAGAGTGAGGATAAATAGCCCAAATTTGAATTAAACAGATTTACTTGTAGCAATAAAACTTAAAGCTGAAGCTGTTAATTGTATTTTAGATTACAAGACCCGCCTTAAGCTTTTTTATGTCGATAAATCAGTGGAATTACGGATAGTAAAGTTAAAAAACTAAGAGCGAGAATCAGAGACAGGCGATCGCCTCCTGCCAAAGCAATTTCTCCACTTTGACCAATCCAGCAATATGCTAAGGTTCCTGGAATAATTCCTACAAAGGTAGCCAGAGCGTAGTCTAGCCAGTGGATTGAGGTTAAGCCGAACAGGTAATTAACTAAATTGAAGGGAGAAATCGGCACCAGGCGAGTGGTCAGGACAAACAAAAATGGTTGCTTCAAAACGGCACTTTGAAAGCGACTCAGCTTTTTACTGCGGCGAAATTTGCGTTGAGCTGATTGATGAAATAAATAGCGTGCAGCACAAAATGCCCCTAATGCTCCAGCGGTAGCTGCGATAGTGGAGATTAGGGTGCCATACCAAATACCAAACAGACTACCCCCAACAACCGTTAGAACCGTTCCAGGAATGCCAACGATAGTTAGTATGGTGTATAGGGCGATAAATACGACTTCAATATAGCCTTCATGCTGCTCAATAAAGTTTTTAAATAAAATTGGATTAAAAACGGCTTTGAGAGGGGAAAAAAGACAAAGCAGTAAGACAGCTGCAATGGCGGCGATTAGTGCCAAAACCTGTGGATTGATTAGCTGTTTGACGAGGCGAATCACTAACCGATGGTATTTTCGTGGGATAAGCTTGAACATTATGTCAATATGCAGCAAAGTCCTAGGACTCAGCGTGAGAGCGATGACCTCCCTACTTTTAAACTAAAAAACTAAACAAGAGAACCACCACAACTGGAGCCAGTTCCTGCGGTACAGCCGTAGCAATAGTTATCGGTTTTGATGTCTCTAATTAAGTCTAGACTATTTAGCTGCAATAATTTCTCAACAGTTATTGGTTCTCCCTTGGTAGTTGTTGCTCCAATATGCTCCATCTGATTAAAGTCACAGTCATAAACGTTGCCTAAATAGTCAATAGATAGCTCTTTGAGACACATAACGCTATCTAGGGTTGAGGAATTATAATGATCGGCTAAAAATTGCAGATAATCATCGTGAATGCCGACGTGCTGTAAAAAACGCTTGGTTCTGCCAATGGGGATATTGGTAATAGTAAACAGGTTATTAAACTTGATATTAAAGTGTTCTGCCAAGTATTTTTTATAATCTTGTTCTAGATTTTGCTGATTAGGAGTGAGAGAAAAGTTAGGTTTGAGGGGTAAAGGCGGATTGTATACCAAATCGATTACTAAATTAGGATCTTCACCGTAGCCGAATTCGTTAAGTTTTTGAATGGCTTGAATAGAATGATTGTAAACTCCTGAACCGCGCTGTTGATCAACGTTATCTTCTAAATAGCAGGGTAAGGAGGCTGTAACCCTTAGCTGATGTCGAGCAAAGTAGGATGGTAAATCCCGATAGCCATCAACAAAAAAGATAGTCAGGTTAGAACGGACAATAACTTCTTTCCCATAAGCTCTTGCTACCTCCACCAGCGGGCGAAAACCATAGTTCATTTCTGGCGCACCACCAGTCAAGTCAACCGTTTTAATCTGGGGGAAACGCTTAATCACCTCAATTAGCTGCTGACAGACTTCTGGAGATAATTCCTCCGTGCGGTTGGGGCTAGCCTCCACATGACAGTGGCTACAGGCAAGATTACATTTGCGTCCTAGGTTAACTTGTAATACGCTAATTTTATCTTTTACTAGGGGTGAATCAACTTTCTGAGCAAAGGGCGTTAAGGAAACGTTAGCGAGGGTCATTGCATTATCTCAACGTCGAAAATTATTAAATGAACAAAATATTAAATTATTAATTGGTTTGTAACTAAAAGAGCTAACCGTCAGCTATAAAATACGACAATTAGCTCTTTGAGCTGCATTAATCAAAGGTTCGAGCATAAGATTGCCAGTACCTTGATTACTCGTGAAATCATCAACAGCACTCTACAGGGGAGCAACAATCTTCATTGCTAGTTTCGGTTAAATTATATTCAGACCCTTTGGTTTCTCTGGCATGACGGACGGCTTTAGTTTTACAGTTGAAGCTTTCCGCCTCAGACAAAGGAATGTTTTCGTAGGGCGGAACTGCAATCAGGTCTTGGGCATAAGGACTACAGCAGCTAGTCAAGATATTGTAGGTTTTATCACAGACTGCCATGCGTTCTCCACGGCAGTAAATATGACCATCATCATCGACAACCTGTTTCCAGGGACCTTTATAAATTACCGACTGCTTTCTTTCCAGACAGATACCTTCCTTGCCTTTATATGCCCGAATCGTCATGGAACGAAACTCAACTCCGTCAACTACTTGCCAAGGAGTTGTTTCCCGCTTGAGAATCTCGATGCCATAGAAACCAGCATCCTCAAACATTTTTAAGAACTGGTCTTCCCTAAATGCCCCTGCAATACAGCCACTCCAGAGGTCAGGATCGTTAATAATTTTTGGGGTGGGGTCTTCATCGCAAACAATATCGGAAATTACTGCGCGACCACCGCGCTTGAGGACGCGGAAAATTTCGGCAAATAATTGCTTTTTATCCTGAGGACGAACCAAATTCAAGACGCAGTTAGAGATCACTACATCCACGGTATTGTCAGAAATTAGGGGAGATTCTTGCTTCAGGCGATCGCATTCTGCCTCATATTCCCCGATGCTGTCCACTGAGTTAACGGGATTGGTTTTGAGCCAGGTATCAAGAGCCTCTAAGGGCAGCTTTAAATCTTGAATCTTACCCTTCACAAACTCGGTATTAGCATAACCCAGCTTTTCCGCCATGTTTCCCTGATATTTTCGCGCCAGGTCTAGCATTTCATCATTAAAGTCAACGCCAATGATTTTGCCAGAGGAGCCAACTTTCTGCGCCAAAATATAGCAGTTTTTACCCGCACCAGAGCCGAGATCGACTACAGTTTCTCCTTGATTGACGTAGCGAGTAGGATCGCCACAGCCATAATCCTTCGCTACAATTTCTTCGGGTAGAATCTGTGTGTACGTACCATCGTATTCGGTGGGGCAACATAAGCTAGGCTGTTGTTGTCTGGCACCTTCTTGATATCGGGCTAATACTGCCGACTCAATATCATAGTCTACAGTTTGAGTTGCGGTTGCCTGGTTAGTTACTTTCTCTCTCACAGATAACTAAATCCTTTTACTACACTAGATTTACATAAAGGTTAATCGAATCTCTAAGAATATAGGCTGAATTTTTTATAAATAAAAGATTATTCCCAGATGATTTAACTTTTCAGTTATGGTCATACTTATAACGACACTAAATGATTTTTTCCTGAGAATTTACTTGAAAAAAGTTAAAGAACTAAGCTTAATAAATTGTTGCTTTAGAGCAACTTACTAATGGCGAAGATGATGCTGCAACTCAAAATTCAAACGACTCTGTTAATTAAGTAAAGCCCAACCTATATATGTAATAGCTAGGTTGGGCTTTACTACAAGTCAACAATACAATAATATATGTATGGTAGGGGAGAATTGGGCTAGGCGGACTCGAACCGCCGACTTCCACAATGTCAATGTGACACTCTAACCAACTGAGTTATAGCCCATTAGTATAGTATTTGTCTATTATATCAATAAAACTTTCTTCAGGGAAGATATTACTTTATTTTTAAGATTATTAGTGAATATTTATAATTTATTGCAATTTATAAATTAAGTTTAAATAGTTCTTAACTAAGGGGGCATTAAATTAGTGAATAATATTTTTTAAACTCTTACGACCTTAATACTTCACTATGATATTTAATATCGTTTTACTTTTTAGTTAAGACAGATAGTTCGAGCTAACGGCTAATAGCTAAAACCGATAAATGATGCGTCTTAGTCAAAAACTGAAATGATATAACTTAAGTTTTGGCTTTAGAGGACGGCAACAAAAAAGTTGCCATACTCCCTTGTTGCTTGTTCCCGCTTAGAAGAAGAGCATTAATTTTATTGAGCTTAAAGCCAACAGGTGGTTAAATTAATTATCTTCTTTGAGGAAATCTTTAATCACTTTGTGTTCATCGGGTTCTTGATTAGAAGGGTTATTGCGGGCATCGGTAATCAGCCAGTCTAAAGCCGCCGCCTGGAGATCGATCGCCGCACCAGTTTTATCAACGCAGTAGCGTCCAAACACAAGTTTATCCACCAGGCGAATTCCTTCTCCCAGCTTGGAATATTCAAAAATAACGCTATTATCCACCGTAGCGCCACTACAGATATAGCAGTTAGGACCAATCATCGCAGGACCGATAATTTTAGCCCCATCTTCGATTTTGGTCATACCGCCGATATATACAGGTCCAGTAATATCGACCTTATCCCAGTTTACGGCAACGTTTAGACCAGTATAAATGCCTGGAGCGACCTCGGTTCCTGGGATGTTAACGTTTTTAATTTCTCTGGTAAGTACACCGCGAACAGCGTGCCAATAATCAGGGACTTTTCCAATATCGACCCATTCAAAATCCATGGAAACCGCATAAAAGGGAGCCTGTTTTTCCACTAGCTTAGGAAACAGCTCTCCACCGATATCGTATTCTTGATTAGGAGGTATGTAATCGAAGATTTCAGGCTCAAAAATATAGATGCCAGTGTTAATATCGGTACTCAAAGCTTCTTCAACGCTGGGCTTTTCCTGAAAAGACTTGATTCTACCTGATTCATCGGTAACCACTACACCATAACTAGGCACATCTGACCGAGGTACTTTCTTGGTAATCACCGTGGCGATCGCATCATTAGCCTGATGCTGCTTGACAGCAGAGGTAAGATCTAAGTCTATTAGGGCATCACCACACAAAACGACAAAAGTGTCGTCAAAAAAGGTGTTAAATTCTTGAATTTTTTTTAGTCCCCCCGCAGAACCAACTGCGGCACCAACCAGCTCTCCATCAACAATACTTCCCTCAAAGGAATAGCCAATATCAACACCAAAGCGCTGACCATCGCGGAAGTAGCCCTCAATCTCGTGGGCTAGGTGACTCACGTTGACCATAATCTGATCAAAACCGTGCTGTCGCAGTAGCTCTAAGAGAAACTCCATGACTGGCTTTTGTAAAATCGGAATTAGGGGCTTGGGAATCGTATAGGTAATGGGGCGAACGCGAGTACCTTTACCAGCTGCCAAGATCATGGCTTTCATGAAAGCTTCTCCTCAACCAGATTCATAGTAACTATAATTTAAACTATTCCAGTGTATCAACAATATTCACTATCCAATCAAGTTGATACAGGGGAATTTAGCGGACGAATGCTCAAATCTTGGTAAAATTCCTCTTGAAATAGCTCTACTTTTGACTGTGCCGAAAGTAAAAGTAATGCCCAAAAGACTCCTGCGCGGTCTGAACCCAAGTGCTGTTCTGCTGCAACATCGTTAGATTCCTGGAATTGCCATCTTTGTAATAATTTTTCCCAATCAACATAGTCCTTATCCGCTGCTAGCTGCGTCAAATTAAGATAGAGAAAATTTTCTAATTGAGCCGCCAACTCAGTTAAATTCTCGTTGTGAGCCAATTGTGCGATCGCCTTAATCGCTGCACTGCGGGAACGCTTAGAACGGCGGGGAGAGGTATCGGTAGCCGCAGCCTCTATTTCTGCCGCAATGTGCTCTAGCTGCTCGATTAATTCCTGGAGGGTAACGCGACGTTTTCCTAAGGGAGGGACGGAAGTGCGGCGGCGCAAATGCTGCTCTAAATTGGCTGGTAGAGAGCGCCGTTCTTCCTCTAAATCAAATTCTGCTTCAAAAATTTCCTCGGCTTCTATTTCTGCTAGTTCTTCCTCTAGCTGATTGAGGCTATCGGCTTTAAACAGCACCAGCATTGAAGCCCAAAGAAAAGCTTGTCCCGAACGAGGCAGATCAGCTTCTTGGGGAGTTAGTCTTGTTTCTCCCATCAGCCCTAGTTCAGTTAAAAAACGATCAATAATACTGATCACGGGGACATCCCAAGGATCGATCTCTCCCCGTTCTGCCTGATTAATCAGGCTGGCAATTGCTTCTTGTGCAGGAGTTGTTGTCATAATTCATAATTTATAATGCATAATTGCGATTTTTTACAACTCTGTTGAAGACAATTATTTAATTCTTTTTTGACAAGGGCATTGATATTGTTAAATTAAGCAAGATATCAGACTCCAGATAAGAATGAATAACAGCAATCCCATTTCTGCCTGGCTTGATCGCGATTCAGTTGCCGCAGGGGTCTTTTTAGCGCCTGCTCTAATTCTCTTAAGTATTTTTCTGTTTTACCCCATTGTTTATCTACTGTACCTTAGCTTTACTGCTGGAAGCTTTACCGTTGCTGGTATTGAATGGGTTGGCGATCGCAACTATCTGCGGCTGATGAGCGATGCTGATTTTTGGCAGGTGGTAGGCAATACGGCATACTTTACCATTGCTACTCTAGTGCCGACGATTATCATTCCTTTGGGGTTGGCAGTAATGCTCAATCGCTCCCTTAAGTTACGGGGGGTTTTGCGGACGGCATACTTTATCCCTTCCATTACCTCTCTGGTAGCGGTAGGCTTGGCTTTTCGCTGGCTGTTTCAAACCGATGGATTAATGAATGAATTGCTGATTAGCCTCAACCTAGAGCCGATACCGTGGCTTAGTAGCACCGTCTGGGCAATGCCTGTCTTAATTTTACTGAGTAGCTGGAAGCAGCTAGGCTTTAACCTGGTGGTTTTTCTAGCAGGGTTGCAAACCATACCCCAATCCCATTACGAAGCTGCGGAATTAGACGGGGCAAACGGGTGGGCAAAGTTTTGGTACATTACTCTACCTGGATTAAAACCAACCCTAATTTTTACTGTTCTAACCACGGCTATTTTTACTCTGAGAAGTTTTGAACAGGTATTCGTAATTACTGGTGGGGGACCACTAAATTCGACTAATTTACTGGTCTACTATATTTATGAACAGGCGTTTTCTCGCTTTGAATTTGGCTACGCTGCTGCTGCTGCTACTGTCTTATTGGCGATCGCCTCAATCATTGTTTATTTCTACCTGCGATTCTGGAACGAATCTCCAAGAACTTAATTTGTCTGTACCTTAACTGTGTAAGTTAAATCAGCAACAGAAAAATTTTTATTCATTGTTACAAATAAGCGTTCTATCTAGGGCGTGTCATCAATTGAGGGGAAGAATGCTTTTGAGAGCCATTTTAGCGAGATACAAGAAGAAAAATGTTCTGCATAGCAGGGCTACGGAGGTTATTTTTCGACGAAGTAGGTCGTTAAAATGCCGAAAAAAGCTCTTTTTTTTAATTGATGACACGCCCTAAATTAGAAGGATGTAAGCGACCTAGATTATGGGGAATGAATTAGTCGAGAGAATTCTGATCAGCCTAGATCGAGCTTAACATTATCGATAATAATGTTAAGCAGAAAGAAATTTACGGGAACTATTAAAAAGAGCCACAACTCAAATATCAATTGCTTCTGCTCTTATTTTCGCTCACTCATTTAAATCACCACTTTAAATCACCACAATGCGCCAATTTTTGAAACAAACTTTTGCCAGTACCATCGGCAGTATAATCGGCTTAATAATTTTCTTAGGCTTGGGATCTGCTGGATTACTATTAATCTTCGTCGCCGCAGTTTCCCAAGAAGACACCGCCCAGGGAATTAAAGATCAATCGGTATTGGTATTTGATCTCTCAACTCAGATCAGAGATTCTAAGCCTCCTGCTAATTTGGCGCAGGCTTTATCGGGTCAAAAACGGGAAATTATCACTTTACGTCAAGTATTGCAGTCTCTGGACAAAGCGACCAAAGACGATCGCATTAAAGCTATTTTGTTGGATGGCAGAAAAGGTAGCAGTTCCAATGGCTATGCCACCATGGCAGAGGTTAGAGGCGCATTAGCCAAGTTTCAGGCAGCGGACAAAAAAATTATTGCCTATGACGTGACTTTGAGTGAGAGGGAATATTATCTTGCATCCCTTGCCGATGAGGTGATCGTAAACCCGATGGGAATGATGGAGCTTAATGGCTTAAGCTCTAATCAAATGTTTTTGAGGGGTGCCTTAGAAAAGTATGGTGTGGGGGTACAGGTAATTCGCGTCGGTGACTATAAATCAGCAGTAGAGCCATATCTCCGTGATGATTTTAGTCAAGCTAATCGTAACCAGACCATAACCCTATTAAATGATCTGTGGGGTAAATTTCTCAACACCGTTGCTGAAAGCAGAAAGCTCAATCCAGAAGAACTGCAAGTTTTGGCTGATCAAAAAGGTTACCTGGAAGCAAAACAAGCCAAGCAGGCTGGTTTAATTGATCAGGTTGGTTACTACGATAATGTAGCCAGTAAACTTCGGGAGTTAACAGGAGAGACAGAAGAGACAGAAAGCTTCCGTCAGGTTGACCTGGGGACTTATGCTGCTCGCGTCCTCCCGCCGACAGTTCCTAAGGCAGGGGCAAAGATTGCCGTAGTCTATGCGGAGGGGGCGATAGTTGGTGGCATGGGCAGTATTGAAACCATTGGCAGCGATCGCTTTGCGGAGGAATTTCGAGAACTGCGGGAAGACGAAGACGTTAAGGCGATTGTGCTCAGGGTAAATAGTCCAGGAGGCAGCGCGACGGCTTCAGAGGTGATTTTAAGGGAAATCTTACTCACTAAAAAGGTTAAGCCAGTGGTTGTCTCTATGGGTAACGTTGCGGCATCTGGTGGTTATTGGATTGCTGCGGGGGCAAACCGCATTTTTGCCGAGGAAAACTCGATTACAGGCTCCATTGGTGTTTTTGGCTTGCTCTCTAATATTCAAGAGATTGGCAATAATAATGGAATTACCTGGGATGTGGTGAAAACAGGTCAGTTTGCTGATATTAGCAGTAATGTTCGTCCTAAAACTGAAGCTGAGTTAGCTATCTATCAACAGTCTGTGGATAAAATTTATCGGCTATTTCTCCGAAAAGTCTCCCGCTATCGCAAGCTTCCTGTGGAAAAGGTTAAAGAAATTGCCCAGGGAAGAGTTTGGTCAGGGAAAGAAGCGGTAAACATTGGCTTGGTTGATGGTATTGGCGGCTTAGAAAAGGCGATCGCCTATGCGGCAGAGGAGGCGGAATTGGGGAGCAATTGGCAGCTAGAAGAATATCCCCAGCAAAATCGCTTTGAAACTCAATTAATCCAGCATTTATTTGATGTGGAAAGTCTGGAAGCTCAGGGAGCGCTTGATCCTGTAACGTTGGAAATGCTCAAAATTAGGCGGGAATTGGCGATGCTGAATACTTTTAATGATCCGACGGGAGTTTATGCCCGACTACCAATAAATTTGGAGATTGATTAAAGGTTCTCATTTCAGGAGTAGTCAGCATTAGGGCGCAACTCTAGGATCTGCCAATAGTCCCTCCGTTGATCCCGTCAATCAAGATTACTTATTTACTTACTTACTTAAAAACTATGCTTTTTATTATTGGTCACGTTTTAGCGGTTGGGATTGGTTTAAGCTTGGGTCTAATTGGCGGCGGCGGCTCGATTTTAGCTGTCCCGATTCTAATTTACGTCATGGGAATTAATCCCCAGGTTGCGATCGCCATGAGCCTAATGATTGTTTGCATTATCAGCATTATTGGCATGATTCCTCATTGGCAACAGGGAAATATTCGCTGGAAAGTTGCCCTCACTTTCATTCCTACGGCAATGATTGGGGCGACTGTAGGTTCAAGGCTTACTCAATTACCAGGAGTTACCGAAACTATCCAGCTAGTTACTTTTGGTCTGGTAATGGCATTGGTGAGTCTCTTTATGATACGTCGTGGCAGACAGGTGATTCCTACAACTAATAAACCTTCATCATTGAAAGGTTTACCCCAGTGGCTGACGGTTCCAGGAGAAGGCTTAGGAGTAGGAGTTTTAACAGGCTTTGTCGGCGTTGGCGGCGGTTTTATCATCGTTCCCACCCTAGACATTATCGAGAATATTCCCATCCGTCAGGCAATTGGTACTTCTTTGGTAATTATTGCCGCTAGCTCAATTACAGGATTTCTAAACTATCTCAACCAGGTAACAATTAATTGGCAATTGGTGGCAACCTTTACCCTCGCCGCTAGCTGTGGCACTTTAGCTGGTGGTTATCTCAATCGCCGTATCGATGCTAAACACCTCCAGCAGGCTTTTGGCTACTTTATTTTAGCCGTGGCAATATTTATTTTGGTCAAGCGGTAAGTAACGCCAGTTTTGGATAAGAACATTAATCTGTTTAGATAGCTATTAGCCATTAGCGATTGGTGACAAGTTAAGAAAAAGTACAAATTGTCCTAAAGGATATATTTATTATGCCCTTGTCCTAAAGGATATATTATGCCCTTGTGGTACCGCTTCGCATATCGCGGAATTTATCACTTCACTCAAGCCTTAAATCAAGGTGCTACTAGTAATTTGATTACTTATTTGGTTGCACCTGAAAATTGCGACTTAGGAATCGTTAAGTCCCCTCGTCCCAAAAGAGCTAAACCTCCTCTAAACTTTTCTCCGTGTCCCTCTTGACAACTGTCTTTTCGCCTTAACTTATCACCAATGCCTAATGGCTAATGGATTTTTGAAAATAAAGATGTATCTCACGCTTTCCGAGAATTACTATATTATTACTTTTTGTGAAGAAAATGGCGATCGCATATCTCAATTTAAGTTGCTTCTTAATACTCCACTTAATTTTCGCCATTTTATATAAAGTTATGATTATTTTTACCTAATTGCTATTCCCTCAGTAGAATTTCGGGTTTATAGTTGTAACAACTAAGTATATTAAGAGAAAGAAATGGAAGTCATTAGTAAAGTAAGTCTAGATTTAATTTTTTGTCTGATTATTGGCTTCATTACTATCCAAGCATCTCAGTCAGCTTCTCAAAATCAAGAATTCACGGAGAGTCTAACTCAAGAGTCGGTGAGAATTAGCGCAGAAAACCTGAAGTAGTAAGAGCCTTGGCTGAGTTTAAACCTAGTAAATTTAATTTAGCCATAGTTGGAACTGATCAATAGTTAGTTTCTAGCAACTGATTTTAAAAAATGTAGGATATGCTGGGGAAGAAATAGCTGGCAATAAATATTATTAAATTTGATACCAGCAATCTAGTAAAGCTTGTTGCTTATATACGTAGTTGTCAGACGGAGCCCTGTAGGTACTTTGAATGAGCTATTGCCTAAACCCATCCTGCCGTAAACCCGTAAATCATCCTAAGTCAAAAATATGTAAAAGTTGTGGCTCTCCGTTGCTCCTGCATGGTCGCTACCATCTGGTTAAAGGTCTCGGAAAAGGTGGTTTTGGAGCTACTTTTTTGGCAGCAGATCTGGCTTTACCAGGTAAGCCATTATGTGTAATAAAACAGCTACGACCCAACACTGATAATCCTAACTTCCTGTCTATGGCAAGGGAGTTATTTGAGCGTGAAGCAAAAACTCTAGGTCGAGTGGGTAATCATCCGCAAATACCCAGACTACTCGACTATTTTGAAGACCGTAAGCAGTTTTATTTAATTCAAGAATTTGTTAAGGGTAATAATCTTCAGCAAGAAGTTAAAAAACAGGGTACTTTAAACGAAGAGAAAGCTAGGCAGGTTCTCCACGAAGTTTTGGTGATTTTACGGGATATTCATGCCCAAAAAGTAATTCACCGAGATATTAAGCCCGCCAATATTATTCGTCGAGAAATTGACAACAAACTGGTACTAATTGATTTTGGAGTGGTCAAAAATCAGGTCAATAGTGCAGGTGCTGCTAATCAGACTGCTCTCACGGCATTTGCGGTGGGGACTCCTGGCTTTGCTCCTCCAGAGCAGTTAGCGATGCGTCCTGTTTATGCCAGCGATGTATATGCTTTGGGGGTCACCTGCATGTACTTGATGAGTGGCAAGGCTCCCAAAAATATGGATTGTGACCCTATCACTGGAGATATCAACTGGTTTAATTATGTTGATGTCAGCGATGGTTTTGCGGAAATTTTAACCAAGATGCTGGAGGTAGCGGTTAAGAGCCGTTATAAAACTGCTGCTGAAGTTCTAGAGGCAATGGATATGGAAAGTCATGTAGACAGCTTGTCTGAAAGTATGCTGGGTCATTCTGCTTTAACTGATACTAATACTTCAGATACCTATACAAGTCCGACGCGAAGAAATCGTAATTCGCCTCCAACCAGAGCCTCACGTCGTAGCACCAGCCGCTCTAGCTCAAGATACTCCAGAAGAACTAGCTTCCGTACAAATGCTGAACCAGGGGTTGCTTCGGTGCAAAAAACAGCCAAGGCTCCTACCAAGCCCATAAAAATATCGGCAGCAGATGTTTTAAAAGCCTATGCTTCGGGGAGAAAAGATTTTGGCTTTAAGGATATGAGTCTGCAAGATTTGCAAAAAGCTGATCTTTCTGATTCTAAGTTCAGTCAGGCTAAACTAGTGCGCGCTAATTTTCAGGGAGCAGATTTAAGTCGTTCTAATTTTACTAATTCTGACGTGCGCCAAGCAATGTTCCGCAATGCCGACTTAAGCAATTCTTTTTTTAGATCTTCTAATTTAGAAGGAGTCGATCTCCGTGGTGCCAACCTCAGTCAGGCTAGTTTTAAAGATACTAAATTAAAGGGAGCGAATCTTTGTGGTGCTAATTTGAGTCAAACCAACTTAACTAAAGAGCAGTTAGAGGAAGTTAAAACTAACTGGATGACCATTATGCCCAGTGGGAAGCGGGGATTCTGGTAAGTTGACTGAATATAGGGGAACGATATTAATGATGCTCCAGAAAAGATAGAGGATTGCTCATATTTTCCGCAAACCCCAGAATATTGCGATCGCGATGTTGATAGAGGAGTTTTCCCTGAGCATCAAAGAGAAACGAGCCTCCCCGCTGGGTTAAATAGCTGGCATCAGGAACATAGGTTGACCAGTTGCTAAGAACTTCTGTCATATTGCGTAATCTCAGGGTGGCTAATTCAAAAGGACGCTGAAAACCTTTACCTCCTGATAATTTAAAGAATTCTCCTTTAATTGCTGGGAGGGGTGTGTCTGCAATAACTTCCTCATCAGCAATTAGTTGAGGCGCTTGGCGATCGCCTCTATAACCACGAAATACTTCAGATAAGGTACCAGGACTACCAATACCAGCACACATCAGCATTAAATTAAGAAAAGCACTATATTTTGCTGATAATAAGGGAAATTTAATCGTTAATCCCTGATAGAGATCTATTTGGCGATGTAGCTCTGCAATGGGATCAACATACAGGCTAGCAGGTGAAAACCCCGTGAATTCACAAAACTTAATTCCTGAGTTGCGATCGCCGATGCCGATTGCTTTAACCTTAATATTTTTTGCCTCTAATAATTCTGACTTTTTTTTGAGCCACCAAGCATATTCCAAATTATCGAAGTCTCCCAACTGTGACCAGAGCAAAACAAGGGTTTTATCAGCCTGAGAGTCCAAAATTGGTTCATTTAAACCATTACTAACTAGTTGACGCTGAGTTTGCTGAAGCAGTGAATATATATCCATGAATATTTTTAATTGATTAGTCTACCTTTTAGGATAAATCGCTTCCCAAAGGCGAACAATGGCAATTATTATCTTTTTTAACTGCTTTTTTTAGTATCTCCTTTACGAATTGGGAAACTTTGGTTAAAAAGTTGTGTGGAAAAATTAAAAATTAGGTAGATAACCACATGGTACAGTTTACTTGGTCAATAACAGATGATGGTGTTGATATAATAAATGGCTTAGATAACTCAACGCCTTTGACTCACCAAGGAGGTGCCATCGAAGGTACTTTAGAGTTAAATGATAATGAATCGGGTCAAACTCCATCATCTTTAATCATCACCAGTGCTCCTGGCTCATTAGATATTGATGATATAGGAGTAAATCTAATTCCTGGAAACTTTGGTTTGTCAGGCTCTTTTGACGTAAGCAATGGAGTTGTTACAGCAAATAGTTTCTTTCTGGATATTAATGATGCAGATAATCAGGTAATCAACCTGTCGTTTGATGGTACTCTGAACGGCAGCAACAGCGTCAACGCTGTGACTAATAATGGTGCGAATGAAAGAAGCACCGCTGATGATATTGGCGTTGTCGGAAATACTGACGGTGCTGCTGGTGCGACTTTTGAATGTTTTCTTCCTGGTACCCATGTACTTGCAGAAAAGGGTGAAGTTAAGATCGAAGAGCTTAAGATTGGCGATAAGGTACAAACTGAGGCAGGTACTTTAGAACCTATTAAGTGGATTGGTCGTCAAACCGTAAGATTAGAGGAGTGTACTAATCCTCTGCGGACGCATCCCGTAATGATTAAAGCTGGTGCTTTGGGCAATGGTTTACCCCATCGTGACCTTTACGTTTCACCAGATCATTCTCTCTTTGTTGACGGTTTATTAATTAATGCGGGGGCATTAGTTAACGATATTTCGATTCTAAAAACTGAACCTGCTGCAACTTTCACCTATTATCATATCGAGTTAGACAATCATTGCTTAGTGATGGCGGAAGGAACTGCGGCAGAAAGTTACTTACCCCAGAAGGAAAATCGTGAGGAATATGATAACACGGCTGAGTATGAGGAACTATATCCTCATGGTAGTAATTTAATGCTTTGGCCTATGGATTATCCTCGCATTAGTAGTTGGAATAAAGTTCCTCGTTCTGTAAGTCAGAGGTTACTAAAGATCGCTGATGAATTATCAGGGCAATCTTTAGAAGTTAGTGCATAACGTTAGGCTTTGATTATCTATAGGCGATCGCTTTTTCATCTTATGCGATCGCTGAAAATTATATTTTATATCGTTTTAGTTTCTAGTTAAGACAGATATTATGTGACTTTAAATTTAAAAGTTTTTAAAATAAATTATGCTGGCAAAATATTTAATTTAAAGCTTAAATAATAACTAATTATCACTGATTATTGATTTATTTATGGGCATGTCTAAAAATCAGATAGCATTAGATCATTTAACTGAAATCAAGGAATTAGGTAGCTCAGAAGAAGCTATCAAGCAGATCCAAATATTAGTGCAAAAATTTCCTAATTTTGTTCTTGGCTGGATCGAGTTCGGATTAATTCAAAGAAGATTAAAACAGCATGAATTAGCTTTGAATAATTTTAAAATAGCCCATAAGCTAGCGCCGAAAAATTATAAAGCCCAGCTTAATATTGCCAGAGAACTTAAGCATTTAGGTAATTTAGATGAAGCAAATAAAATTATTGACTCTTTGATTAAACAATGCCCTAAAGATATTCAGATTAAAATACTTAAAGGAAATATATTGCAGTGTCAAGCTGATTTAAATGCGGCTGCAAAATTATACAAGTCTATATTAAACGATAATCCAGATCACCTTGTGTCTCGTCTCAAATTAGCTCATGTCTATAGTCAATTGGGTCAAATTAAAACTGCAATTACTTTACTTGAAGAAAGCTATCAATTATTAGGAGCAGATATTGATATTCTTATTAGATTGGGTATTTTAAATCAAGCTCTAGAAAAATGGGAGATAGCATTTCAATGGTTTGATAAAGCCTGTCAAGAATATCCATCAAACCATAAAGGATATTGCCATTTAGCACAGATAATGTTTCTTCAAGGAGAAATAGATTCTGCAACTCAATTAATTCAAGAAGCTCAAGCAAAAATTCCCGATGCGTTGCCAATTATCCTTAAGTCAATTGAGTTTGCCAAACAATTAGGTAACTTTGATTTATGCTATCAAAAGCTCAAAGATGCACTTCAGCGCTTCCCAGATAATATAGAACTGCTGTGGAAACTTTGTAGCGTATATATCAAACAAGGTAATTATGAAGCAGCACTGGAAATCCTAGACAAGATTTCTCCAGATAACACTTTCTTGATGAAAAAAAATCAAGAGTTAAAAGCGGAATGCTATTTCCATCAGTATGACTATCAAAAAGCCGAAGAGCATTTAAAAGAAGCTATCTCATTAGCACCAATAGCCACCGCAGCAAACACAAGAACCCGACTAGCATTAGTTATGATGATAACAGGGAGAATAGTTAAGGCTCGCCAAGAGTTAAAAATCGCAACAGAAGAAATTACTTTAAAAAATCCCCTGGGTAAAACTGCTGTCCCTTTAAAAAGTCATACGGCTGTGGTCACAAACGAATTGCGGCTCAATCCCAATATGTTGTTAAAACTCCAAGCAGCACAACAAGCAACGGGAAAGGAAAGAATACTTGCTCTGGGGCGTTTACTGATAGAGGAACCAAATTATCTGGGAGCGTCTCTTTATCTGGCAAAAGAACTGAGAACACAAAATATTTTTAATAATCTCCAGCAGGCTTTATCGCACAACGCAACGACTGTGCCAACCATCCCCAAAAGAATTGTTCAGTTTTGGAATGAGTCTCAACCACCGCAAGAAGTACAAAGAATTTGTCAAAGCTGGCTAGATTATAATCCCGAATATCAGTATGCTCGTTTTTCTCTGGAAACTGCGATCGCTTTTCTAAAACAGCATTACGATCAAAAAGTTCTGACGGCATTTGCTAATTGTGATCAGCCAGCAATACAATCTGATTTTTTTAGATTAGCTTATCTGAATAAAATGGGTGGCTTTTACGTCGATGCGGATGATCTGTGCCGTCAATCGCTGGATAATATTACTAGTCTGAATCCTGAATTAGTGGTTCTTCAAGAAGAATTTGCCTGTATTGGTAATAATTTCCTAGGCTGCATTCCTGGTCAAAGTATGATTCGCACGGCTTTTCATCAAGCAACTATTAATCTAAATCATTACAACAATGAAGGTCCTTGGTTTAATACAGGTCCCGCTTTAATTACTTCCGTTGTATGCAGTGGCTTGATTCCTTACTTGAACTACCCTGACTACTATATGTGGCCACGAATACTAGTCCTCAGTCAAGCTCAATTAAGAAAGATTGTTATTCCCCATCTTCCCTTACCTTACAAAAGAACTAATAAGAGTTGGCAACAAAATGCTTATCAAAGGCGAATTGGAGTTCCGCTTAAAGAATCGGCTACATTATCCAGCAACTAATTATTTGCAGCCCAAACAAGAAATCAACAACCACTGTTAGGGTTTTATGCCAAAAACCCTAACTTCTCTCCATTATTACGGGCAGTACGAATCATATTTTGTCTGGTGGTTTTAGTAAATCCCATTAGGTTACAAAAACCAGTGATTACTTTGCTATGCTTGGCAATTACTCTGCCTCTAAATTTGTTGAATTTTGCTTTACCAAACCAGCTACGAAACAATACAACTAAAGGTGCAAACATAATTAAACCTCACTTTAAAAAAAATGCTCTAAAAATTTTGGTTGATTTATGTAAACAAATATAACAAGTTTTGTAACGAAATCGCAGTAAAGCTTGACAAAAAATATTTATGCTATCTATTTATTGAACTTATGAATGCTGATTTCATTGATAGCTGACGCAATGTAAGGCAGCGACGTTAATGAAATAAGTGGGTCAAATTATACTAAATCCGATTACCAAAATACGCTTACTAAATGCAAACCTGAAAACCCTCAAACCCTGTTACCCGTTACTCTTTACCTGTTCCCCCTGCATAATCAATAAGTGTTCTATCTAAACAGGATTTAGTATTAACCGTCAACACGATAAGCCATCAAGCTTACCGCATCGGGAGTGAAGCGAAAATGGACTCTTAAAGCTCAAATGCGATCGCCTAGATAGACAAAAGTGTGGAAAGAGCTACCCATCGTCCAAGCAGTAGACATGGCAACTTTCTGTTTCAGATACTCCCCAACTTGATGAAACTCACAAAATTGATGGGATTTGCTTTACAATCCAGAGCATAATCAACCAAAAATATTTTTTTACTTTAAGCAATCTGAAGATGATCCTCAATAATCATCATCTGAAATAGTGTAGGTTTGAGTCTGTAATCATTAAACTAGAGCCGTGAAAGGCAATTTAGTTTTTAAGTCCAGCGACGAAAGAATGCCCCATCTTCTCCTGCATTGACGGTTAGCTGCTCAATTTCAGTCATTTGTGCTGCATTAAGAGAAGTATAGTTACGGGCTACATTAACGTTAGATTCGAGTTGTTCGGGATTTTCAGCAGCGATGATGCAAGAATGGACTCCAGGTAAGGAGAGGGTATAACCCATCGCCTGTTCCATGCTCGACAGGATACCAGGCTTGAATAATTTACCGTAAGCTGGAACTTTCATTGCTACTACGCCAACATTTTTTTCCTGTGCCACTGGTAGAGCAATCCGAGAGAATGGGCGAGGATGATGAACATCAGCCGCATTCAGGGAAATCAAAGTGGTGTCAAAGTCGTAACGGCGCAGTCCTTCGGCAATTACCGTAGGTTCATGGTGTCCTGTAATGCCCGTAAATTTAATTAAGCCCTGGGATTTAGCTTCTTCAACGGCTTTAATTGCTCCCCTGTCGCTAAAGATAGTGTCTAATTCTTCGGTAAAGGAAACATGATGCAGTTGCCAGCAATCAAGATAGTCTGTTTGTAGGCGGGTAAGCGATCGCTCTAGGTCGCGCCAGGCTCCATCATAATCTCTGGCGGCGGTTTTGCTGTTGAGGTAAATGCGATCGCGGTAAGCTGGTAAAATTTTGCCAAATCGCTCTTCGGAAGGACCGTAATCGGCGGCGGTATCGTAATACTTAATGTCTAGTGCTAAAGCTTTTTCAATTAGAACCATAGCGGCAGCTTCTCCACCTGTTTGGGAAATAGGAGTTTGTCCCGCTCCCCCCAAACCTAGGACTGGTAAACTAATCTGGGTTCTGCCATGAACTCTTTCTGGTAGAGATTTAATCGTTGATGAGTCAGCACGATTGGTTTTTTTATTCAAAGCCTGACCGCCAATAACCGTTGCCGCCGCTAGGCTACCAAGAAGAAAATTGCGTCGATTAGTTTTTTGACTCATAATTTTTAACGATCTATCTCTTGCTCGTATTCTAGCGAGAATTAATCTTTGCTTCAGGATTTATTGAAGCAAATGATACCATTTCTTTAATCTTGAGCTGATTAGTTATGTTCATTGGTAAATCGGAATTTAGCATAAGAGGCACAATACTAGAGTTGAAGAGCTTGCCGCTTTCTGAAATTGACAATAAGGCTAAAATTAAGATATGACTTTAATTCAACATGCTAATTAATAGCTAATACAGTGAGGAGGTATCTTATGAAGAGAACGCTACAAAACTTTCGGCTAGACTCCCTCAACTATCTAACTATCTTCCCTACAATCTTCTTAACCGCCGCAGTCGGTGCCCAACTTTTTCCCCGTAATGCTACTGCCAATACAGCACCAAATATTGGCAATTTTAATTCTGGTAGCTTTAACGATTTTCAGCCAATAAATCAGCCAGACTTTACTATCGACTCCAGTAGAGGTTCACAGCAATTTTTTAATCGCGATCAACAGCAGCTTTTTTTTCTACCAGATAATAGCTCAAATCCTATTTTAGAAATAGATGACGAAAGTACAACAACAGAAATCGACCAACAAGAGCCGCAACAAGCTCCAGCCAATGATGAGTTGCAATAGCCATCTCTCAAGAAGCTACAGTCTAAATGATCCTCAATTATTTTTATTTTATTTGCCGAGTCTAATCTTTAGCTCAACTATTTTTCTATCTAATAGTAGAAATACTTACTTATTATCAGCTTCATTCTTATAGTTTAATTGTAACGATCGCCTAATGTCACAAACCTATTTAGTTACGGGAGCCAATCGCGGTATTGGCTTAGAATATTGTCGTCAGTTAAAAGAACAGGGGCAAGAAGTAATTGCCGTATGCCGCTCCTCTTCTCCAGAATTAGATCATCTAGGTATTCAGGTAGAGACAGATATTGATCTGACCGAGCTAGCTGCGGTGCAAAATTTAGTCAAAAGCCTTAAAGGTAAAAATATTGATGTATTAATCAATAATGCGGGAATTGTTGAGCGAATAACCCTAGAACAGCTAGATTTTACCAGTATTCGACGGCAGTTTGAGATTAATGCGATCGCTCCTCTGAGATTGACCAGGATTTTACTGCCTAATTTGAGTTCTGGAGCTAAAGTAATCATGATGACCAGCCGTATGGGGTCAATTGGTGATAATACTTCAGGTGGTTCCTATGGTTATCGCATGTCCAAAGTAGCGATGTCCATGGCAGGAAAATCCCTAGCTTATGACCTCAAACCAAAGGGAATTGCCGTTGCAATTCTGCACCCAGGACTAGTTAAAACTCGCATGACTGGCTTCACTGATTCGGGAATTACCCCTACCACCTCAGTTAGAGGTTTGTTGGAAAGGATTGCAGAGCTAAATTTAGACAATACAGGCACTTTCTGGCACGCCAACGGCGAAATATTACCCTGGTAGCCCAAAAGGGAAAGGTGAGGATGTATTGCCATCTCACCTTTCGATTAATGGTTATTTGGTGATTTTAATTGTCAGACGTTTTGGTTAAGATACTCAGAAGGCTTAATCTTCGTATACTCGACACTCTAAAGCATCAGGATTTTCATCACAGTACTGCTCTAAAGAGCTTTTCTTCGGAGCATTTTGCTTTTGGTGAGATGCTTCAGCAGACAATTCTTCTACTGTATCCCATGCGGCAGCACATTCCCCTGAAGTTGCACCTTCAGTACTGCAAACCTCTCTAGCAGTTTCTCGTTCTTTGTCAATTTGTTTTTGTATATCGCTCATATTAGTCCTCTTACATTTAATATCAGAGTTTTTTATGCTAGGCTACACTGACAGGCTAGCTAGGATAGTCTCTCAAACTCTCTGCGCTAGCTTGATAGTGATTATGTCTGCCTTGGCGTTTATGCTTCATAACTTAGCATTGCTCCTACTATACCCTGCAAACATCTACCCAGGGAGCTAGATGTTTGCTGAAGTTAGTTAAGCCTTATTCCTGATATTTTGATTAGGTGTGAGTAAATTGTAGCCTTGGCAATTTTCACCCACAAAATTGACTAAAACCAGTGGTAGCCAGTATTATCCAGTGGCAAATCGCTACAGAAGGGCTAAGGAAAATTCTGAAAAATTTAATTATCTCAAGTTGCTGGGCTGTAGCTATTTCAGCATTTGCTCAACCAGCCATAATTTATGTCTTCTATTCTCAAATTTAGTTTTGAAATTTGGATCTTAGCTGCGGGGAGACTGCTTTCCCAAATTGGCACGGGATTCACCTTATTTTATGCCCCGATATTCTTCGTTAATCAGGTAGGGCTCTCTTCTACTATGGTTGGGTTAGCCATCGGTAGCGGTTCGATTTCGGGAGTCTTGGGTAGGTTTTTAGGAGGACAGGGTGCCGATTCTCCTGCCTGGGGACGCCGAAAAGTTCTCCTAGTTTCTGCGGCAATTTCGGCATTAGCAGACGTGGTGTTGGCTTTGACCAGCGATTTTCCCACGTTGGTTTTAGGGAATCTCCTGATGGGTTTGGGAATTGGGATCTATTGGCCCGCAACGGAGGCGGCGATTATTGACCTGACTGAGCCAGAGCAACGTAATGAGGCTTTTGCCATCACTAGATTAGCCGACAGCTTGGGTTTGAGTCTGGGAGTAGTCCTGGGGGGCGCATTAATTAGTAATTCGGGTAACTACCGCAGCCTATTTATCATTGACGGCATTTCCTTCGCTATTTTCTTTGCCATTATCTACTTTGCGATCGCTGAAACCTATCAGTTTGTCGAGCAACCCTCAAGCAATCCAAGCAATCGCTGGTTGTTAGCACTGCGCGATCGCGCTCTGATGGTTTTTATCCTGGTTAATATTTTATTTACAACCTATCTGGCTCAGGTACAAAGTACCATGCCTCTGTATCTGAAAAATTTTGTGGTTTCTAATGCTGGTAGTGGTTTTTCCGAACAGACTATTAGCGGTTTATTTACTTGGCACATTGCCTTTGCTGCATTATGTCAGCTTCCAGTAGCCTGGTTGCTAAATCGCCTGACGTGGATTGGTGGATTGAGTTTGTCCTTGATGCTTTGGGGCTTGGGATTTATTTTGGTTTGGGTAACGGGAACTGCAACGGAAAGTACGCTCGTTTGGGCAACCGTAACCCTCGGATTGATGTCTTTAGGGATGGTAACCTATACCCCAATTGCCTCCAGTTTAGTAGCAGATCTCGCTCCTGAATCGCTGCGTGGGGTTTATCTATCAATTAGCTCTCAATGTTGGGCGATTGGCTATTTTGTTGGTCCTGCTTTGGGGGGATGGGCTCTAGATTATCCTCAATTTACTAATTACTTCTGGCTGCTGTGTGCTGCTTCCGTGGTGCCAGGAATGTTTATTTTGCGTTATCTGGGACGGTTAATCAATCTGCGTTCAGCAAATTAAGCCTAAAAAAAGCCCCCAGGTACCAAACTGGGGGAAGTTCATGTAACAGATAGTATCTGTTCCATAGCTCTATCTCTTCTTAAATATCCAATATTTAATCAGAATCATTGATGATCTCGATCACAAATCCAGATGAGATTGCTCAACCATTAACAACATTATTGTTGAATCAAGCTATTAATAAACTGTTAATCAGTCCCAGGCAAAGACTATGTAGCAAAAGTTGAATCGTAATAATAGCAGTAATACCGACGATAACCAGGGCATAGCTATAACGCCAGTTTAGCTGAAAATCTCTGATTAAAATACTTAGCATTAATATAGCTACGGCAGGCAGGATAAAGCTCGTAACAATGCCCAGAAAAGAGACTTGAGCGGCGAATATCTGAGTTAGACCCAAAACTAATGCCCCTAAATAAAATGTCTGAGCCCGATTAATCTTGATGCCCAAATTGAACCGACAGGCGATCGCAATACCCAAAGCAGCAGCAATCACTGACAAGCCAAGGTTAATCGGCTGAGTTAGAAACCCAAAAGTTACAGCGGCGGCTGGTTGATAATAGGTTGCGGGCCAATTAGTGGGAATAGTATCTACCCCCAGTAATTTGGGCGATCGCTGCCCCGTAGTATAGACGCAGCCCACCTTAATCGTTGATGATTGCTGGTACTTTGTTTGTTCAGCAACGGCGACATAGACCTGAGGAGAGATTCTTGCTCCTGAACTAGCAATTACTCGGGTTTGTTCGGGATTAATGCTTTCTTGAGGCAGCTCTGCTTTAAGATTGGCATATCGTTCACAACCAAAAGTTGCGGAGGCTTCTGTCTCCTCCGTCATAGGAAACAGGCTGCGGGAGGATTGAGTAATTGCGCGTTCCCCAGCAAGATTAACCGCTAAACGACAATAGGGAGTGGTTTCTGTTCCCTGGAGACAAATATCGTCAAATTGTTGAGAGGTAATGACTGAGGAATTATTATTGAGCAAAATCCCCAGAGTAATCAGAATCAGGGTAGTGCAGACCCACGCGACTGGTAAGATCAGGCGTTTAATGCTGGGGGGGATTTGCCATCCTGGTTGGTTCAACTCAGTCACTGATTGTTGTTCAGTTTCAGAGGAACTAGCAGGAGTAAAGCTATATTCAGTCTTGGGGCGAGGTTTTTTGAGCGCCGCAGCGTTTTGAGCCGCAAAATTTTTAAATTCTTCACAGGTAGCGTTAGGAGCATAACAGTAGCGACTGAGCCAAACCGCAAAGACTTGTTGGTTGTCAAAGTTAAGCTCCCTAACTTGCCGAAACCATTTTTGAATGGCGATCGCCATATTGGATACATCGGGAGTTTCACCGTGCTGCAAATAGCGTTCTAGTAGGGGCAGTAGCTTGAGCTGATTGCTATCTGTCAGATGATGAAAGAACTTAACTAGGCGAATAATTTCGGGGTCTGGAGGAGCTGTCTTGTTGGTCAGTAATTGTCGATTGACGACAAAACAATAGCGCTCTAAAGTTCTCCTAGTATTCTCCAAATCTTGAGCAGGTTTAATTTGTGAGTTAGTAGGGATTAGCTGAGTCTGCACGAGTTTAGAGGTAACTGTACTTCCCTGAATTTTTGCTGGCTGATCTTGGTGAGAAGTATGGTTAATAGACTTATAATCCTGCTCCAAACTGGCATTGCCATTAGGCTCTTTTGCTTCTGAGAAATAATAGCTTAAGTTAGGTATATCTAGCTCCGATTTTCCCTCTTCTTGGTCTTTAAAATAATCTGAGGGACTAATAGAAGGGGCAACGCTAATAATCTCCTCTTCTTGGAAATGGGTTTTATGAATAAATCCCGTATCTTGCAGCAATCCTGTGTCTTCGATGCTGTCATCCTCGGAAACCCCTACCAATTCAATGGATTCGTTAGGGGAAATTTCTGATTCTATGAGGTCTGCTTGCTGTTGCTTAGTAGTATTGAGAGTATCAAAGGGATCATCATTCACCTGAGTTGGTAACTGCACCCGAACTTTCCAATTAGGCTCATTTCGATTCAGCGGACGAGCATGAAGCCATACCGAATCAAACTCTATAACCCCTAAAGAGGCGATCGCATAACCGACATTAGCCTCCAATATTTCATAACGAGGTTGATAGTCAGCTCTGTGGTTAGCGTAGATATGGAGTTGGCTGCGGTGAGTAATTACCTGAAACTTAAAATTTTTATTACCGCAGGCACTATTTAAGGCTTTAATAATTAGCTTTTGCTCCATAATCCCCCAACCTTCCAACATGGTAACCTTGAGCTTATGATGCCCAAAAATTTAGGCTAATTAACTTACAGTCGTTTTCAGTTTAATGACTAACCACCCTTCGGGAGCGGAGCGTTCCCTTGCGCCTGACGGCGATGTTATGCCCTTGTGGTACGCGGGGTCTCCGCTCTAACCACTAACAATTTTATTTATAGCGAATGTCGTAGCTCTTTATATTACCTAAAATAACCGTTAAGCATTTGCCGATTTTTTCTTGCTGAACCGACAATAGTTACCATGAGGCAATAAATCAGCATCCCAGTAATTTAGAATTCATGTCGAGCCAGAAAAACCTCTTACCCACAGAAATTATTCTTACTCCTCTTCGTCAGTGTATTGGCAAACTGAATCTTGATCGTCGTCTTCAGCCAGGCAACTACATGGAATATCAGGGAAAAACCTATGCCATTCTGGAGCGTCATCATTTTTACCAATATCGCGTCAACGGCTATCGGTTTGATAAAGCGACACTTCATGTCCAAGAATCCACTAGACCAGAAGAAACAACTAAAATCGGCGATCTTAATGTTATTGGCAATGCTTCCTGTCGCTTCAATGCTCGTTCAGAAATTATGCGCTGTGCAGTTAATCCGAATGGTCCCTGTTACGACTGCCTATCTTTTGAACCAGTTGCGTAGGGTTGTTAACAGATGTTATCTCAAGTACTTACAATAGATGAAAGATTGAGGATGGATATTATGAACCACAAGAGCCCTGAGCCGAATATTATCTATCCCAATCTTAAAGAAGCGGCGGCAGCAGTGTGTCAAAGATGGTGTGAAGAACAAGGCTATAGCGATCGCTTTTATCAGGATGGTAGCTGGTGGGCATATCCTCCCCATAGCGTCATTCCCGTCAAAGTTCATCACGTGATTGATTTGGACAGCACTTTGGCACAGCGAGTTAGAGTAAAACACTATTCCATAGCTCTTTCTATTGCCCTACTTCCCGACGGCTGTATCGCCCCTCACAATCATCCTGAGATTTAATTTTGTTTTCCACAGTACTGCTAATTGATCGATTCAGCCTATAGTCTTCAGTAGCTAATATAATGTGGTCTAAAGTTGAGCAAGGGAAATTCTAGGTTGTGAGCTTAATTAATTCTCTCCCCAGGGTGATTATTAGATGGTGGGCATTAACGTTGAGTGTGTTGCTAATTATGCCCTTAGCAGGATGTAATCCAGCAGCCTTAAAAGCTGGTGACGAGCGATCGCCAGAATTAGTCCAGGCAATTCTCAGCGATCCTAAAACTTTTAATTCTGTAATTGCTACCGATGCCACCAGTGCGGGGGTTGGCAGGATGATTTTTGATGGATTAGTGACCCAAAATCCCCTCACGGGGGAAATTGAGCCTGCCCTCGCCAAATCATGGGAATTGTCCCCCGATAATTTAAAGTTGACCTTTACCCTAAGAGAAAACCTCAAGTGGTCTGATGGTCATCCTTTAACCGCTGAAGACGTAGACTTTACCTATAATCAGCTTTATTTTAATCCAGCGATTCCTGCTAGTTCCAGAGATGGCTTTAGGGTTGGCGAAAGCAAAGAACTGCCTTTAGTACGCCAGCTAAACGAGCGGCAAATTGAATTTATTCTTCCCGAACCCTTTGCACCCTTTCTAGGGCAGACAGGAAGCGGGATTTTACCTGCTCATGTTCTGCGCCCTACCGTTGAACAGAAGGATCGCGAGGGCAATCTGAAGTTTCTTACCACCTGGGCAGTAGATACGCCGCCAGAACAAATTCCTGCCAACAGCGCTTATCAAATAGCTGGTTATGCCACAGCGCAGCGAGTCATTTTTGAAGCTAATCCTTATTATTGGAAGCGAGATGTAGTTGGGGAAGAACTGCCAGAGATTCAGCGAGTTGTCTGGGAAATTGTTGAATCTCTTGACACATCATTAATTCAGTTTCGTTCAGGCAGCCTAGATTCTATGGGGGTTTCTCCTGAATATTTTTCCCTGCTCAAGAAAGAAGAAGACAAGGGCAACTTTACTATTTACAATGGTGGTCCAGATTATGGCACTAACTACATAACGTTTAATCTCAACACTGGTCAAAGAAATGGCAAGCCTTTAGTAGAACCAAAGAAGTCCCGCTGGTTTAATAATCTAAAGTTCCGCCAAGCAGTAGCTTACGCTATTGATCGCCCGAGAATGGTCAATAATATTTATCGTGGTTTAGGACAGCCGCAAAATTCTTTTGTTTCCGTACAGTCTCCATTTGCCTATGAGGGTTTACAGGGTTATGACTACAACCCAGAGAAAGCTAAGGAATTATTGCTGGAGGCAGGATTTAAATATAATCAAAAAAATCAGCTACTAGATGCTCAGGGCAATCGAGTCAGATTTACCTTGAATACCAATACAGGTAATCCGATTAGGGAAGCCATGGGGGAACAGGTGGAGGCGGATTTAGAAGCCATCGGCATCGACGTTAACTTTAAGGCAATTAACTTTAACGTTTTGGTTGGCAGACTAAGCGGTTCTTTAGACTGGGAATGTATCATCCTCGGTTTGACTGGTGGCAATGAACCCCACGGTGGCGCAAATGTTTGGTTTACCGATGGTAATTTGCACATGTTTAATCAGAAACCTGCCCCTGGACAAGAACCAATAACGGGGAGAACGGTTGCACCTTGGGAAGAAGAAATAGACCGCTTATTTGTTGTTGGCGCGAGGGAACTGGATCAGGAGAAGCGGGAAGCGATTTATGCGGAAATTCAGCAGTTAGTTTCCGATAATTTACCGTTTATCTACTTAGTGAATCCTAAATCTTTAGGAGCCGTGCGTAACCAGTTTGAGGGAATTGAATATTCGGCTTTAGGCGGTGCGTTTTGGAATCTGGAAGAGTTGAAAATTACCGAATAATTGTTGTTTTTTGGACAATAGTAATTGATCTTAATCAGGCGATCGCTTTTAAATGATTTCAAATAAGATTTTTTATGATTGCCACTAAACTGGATCTAAAGCTCTATTAATTTAACCTATGAAAGCTATTGAATTTAAGACGATTGTTCATAACGGCATTGTTGTCATTCCTCAACAATATTCATCTCAGTGGGAGGGAAAGGCAGTCCGTGTGATTGCTTTAGATGACTCAGAACCTTTCTCTAAAAACGGAGAACAGCCTGAAAAGATGATGTTTCAGTCAATTTCCCTCAATACTCAGGAATTTAAATTTAATCGAGAGGAGGCTAATGCTAGACAAAGTTTTTGTAGCATTAACAAAGATGATGATTTTTATTAAATAAAACCCCTAGCATTTTAATATTTAGCCTTTTTCCCTTTTATTAATAATATTTAGAATGTATTTTCTTTTTTATTTATTGTTTTTTTCTGGGGTGTTGTTAATTCTTAGAAATCCAATTTTTAATCTCAAGCAAGACACCTCGACAATACTTGAATTTCAAAAACAGCCTGTATGCTTTTGGCTACTTGGATTCATTACTGCTTATTTATGTTTTCTATTATTAGTTAGTGTGTGGAATGTTACAGCCGTAAGAACATTGACTTGTAAACATAGCCTCAATAATTCATTTACCAAAATCAAATTTAACGCAGAAGAAACAATTTATTGCAAACTCGTATCAGAGAATTTTATAGGAAATATTAATAACAACACAACAGTAAAAAATCTTGTAAAATCAGAAATAGAAGAAAGAATAGATCCTGAATATGGCACTAGTGTTCCATATAACTATCGAATAGTTTTATTTGATAAAAATAGGCAAATTCCTTTGACAATTAATTGGGAAGAAAATAATAGTATTGTAGATAATTATAGATACAGCATCATAGACAAAGAAAACTCCAGTAATTTACGTCAAAAAGTAGATAATAAAAATTCAACAGAAATTCTCACAATAATTAATTATATTTTAATACAGTTAAAATTGAGCAAGCGCATGTACATTACCAAGTATGAAGCAATAAATATTATTAATGATTATATAAAAAAGCCAACAGATAATAGTTTAATTCTTGAAGATAATTTACTATTAGGTGCTTATATTACCTTTGGTATATGTATTCTTTTAGCAGTTGTAAGCATTCTTATTTTCTTGTTATCTCCTAAAACTTCATATACATTCAATTTACAAGAAAATGTATTTACCGTTCAATATTGGAGATTTGGTCAAGAAAAAATAGATCAATACTCTATTATTGATGTCTTAGATATACAACTTGAAGAGAAAGATTCAATTCAGCGGAATAGAATAATTTTAAACTTATGTTCTGATGAAAAAATACTATTGACTTCTTATTATGATTCAACATTTGAAGCCAGGCAACAAATCGTTCAAAAAATCAAAACTTTTTTAGAGACTAACTTTCAAAATAACGTAGCGTAGAATTTTTAGATTTATTTATCTAATTATTTTGGCTTCTAATATAAAATCGAGAAAAGAATGATATTAATATAATAATAAAGCAAACTTTTAGCTACCTAGTCCCCAATCCCCAACCATCTATTCGTAGCAAACATTTGAGTATTTCATAATTTCCGCCTCGCTCTGCCAGTTAGTTCTGCAAACTGCTGTAAGAGCTAATAACTTTTGAGCCAAGTCAATTTATCCTAATGGTTCAATCTAAAAATTAGGTCTTCTCAGTGATTATACTTACAAAGCTCTAACAGTAATCTTAAATTACCTAAATTCATAAAAATTAGTGAAGGACAGGTAAACTAACTGGGGATCACGGAGATAATAATGAAATCTAGATAAAGAAAGATAATCTCAATATAAATAAAAGTTATAATAACTATAAATAATTAAAAACTTTTACTGATTTTTATGTAAGGGAAATCTCTCCTACGAAAAATCAATCATCTTCTTTAATCAAAAATGGATAACATACAAATCATTCGTTGCCCTAACTGCGGCGATCGCGCCATTAGGCACATAGTTGAAAATTCCCTGCGCAGAACCTCTTGTTTTAAGTGTGACTACTTACTAGTTCAATGTTCTAAAACTGAACGGGTAATTGAAGCTTATGCTCCTGGAACCATTGGCTATCCTACTTTGGTTTCGGCTCCCCGCTGAATTTTGGAAGCTCTGAGCTGCCCACAGGCGGCATCTGCTTCTAGTCCCCGAGAATAACGCACGCTTACGGCAATCTTTGCCGCTTCTAAAATATTAGTAAATTCTTTAATTCTCTTACCGTTGGGTCTTTGATAGTCTACTTCAGAAATAGGATTATAAGGAATCAAGTTAACGTGGGTTTGAAACCCCGCCAGACGCTGCGCTAGTTCTCGGGCGTTTTCGGGTAGATCATTTACTCCTGCCAAGAGAATATACTCAAAGGTGACTCTTCTACCTGTAGTCTGAACATAGTCGCGACATTCATCTAAAAGGCTATCCAGGGGATAATTTTTGGCGCTAGGAATAAGCTCTTGTCTCAAGACTTGGTTAGAAGCGTGAAGGCTCACTGCCAAGACAATTTGCAGCTTGTGCTGTCCTAACTGCCTAATTTTTCCTGGAATACCTACCGTAGAAACAGTAAGCGATCGCGCTCCAATACCCACATCTAAATTAAGGGATTTAACCGCCCCCACTACCTGCTTCAGGTTTGCCATCGGCTCCCCCATCCCCATGAAGACCACGTTACTAACCCGCTGTTGAAAATCTCCCTGGACTGTTAAAACCTGGTCAATAATTTCGTGGGCTTCTAAATTACGGCTAAAGCCCCCTTTCCCCGTGGCGCAGAAATTACAGTCCATCGGACAGCCTACCTGAGAAGAAACGCAAACGGTTAGCCGTTTAGCAGAAGGAATCCCCACCGCTTCAATGATTAAGCCGTCAGCAAGCCGCAGTAAATATTTTCGAGTTTGATCGGGTGCCTCACTATAGTAATGGATGGTCGAGCGTCCTATAGGGTAGTCTGACATTTGCTCCCGCCACTTTTTAGGTAAAACCGTAATCTCCCCGAGCGATCGCACTCCTTTTTGATAGAGCCACTGATAAAGCTGTTTACCGCGAAAGGCTGGCTGTCCCTGTTCTTTTACCCAAGCTGTCAATTCTGGTAGAGATTTCCCTAAGAGGACTTGCTCAGTGCTTACTTGGTCTAGTGTTTGTAGGGTCATTCTGTCTTGCTGATGGTTAACTAGTAATTTAGGCAAACGGCATTTATTGCTATCTTAAAACTTCTAAAAATTTTATTAATTTTGTAGCTATAGTTACCCTTTGGCAGAAAAATTAGAGGGTAATTAAATTGTAAGTCTAATCAAATGCCAGACAGAAAAAGAATTGGTATTTTGACCAGCGGTGGAGACTGTGCAGGGTTGAATGCGGTAATTCGGGCTGTGACTCGCTGTGCGGTTAATGTCTATGGTTGGGAAGTTCTAGGGATCTGTAAAGCGACACATGGTTTGATGGCTCGTCCTCCTGAAGCTATTCCCCTAGAGGTGACTCAGGTAGATAGCTTGCTAACTATGGGGGGCACAATTTTAGGGACAACGAATAAGGGAGATCCCTTTGCTTTTCCCAAGGCTAACGGGGAGTTCGTTGATCGCTCTCAGGAAATTATTGAAGGATATAGACAGTTAGATTTAGATGCCCTAATTGGTATTGGTGGAGATGGTAGTCTGGCGATTCTGCGTAAATTAGCCCAGCAGGGAGGAATTAACCTGGTGGGTATTCCCAAGACGATTGATAATGATGTCGGTATTACTGAACGCTCCATTGGCTTTGATACCGCAGTCAATATCGCCACCGAAGCAATTGATCGACTTCATTTTACCGCTGCCAGCCACAGTCGAGTCATGATCCTGGAAGTAATGGGGCGAGATGCAGGACATATTGCCCTCAATGCGGGAATTGCAGGGGGAGCTAACATGATTATGATTCCTGAGATTCCCTATAAAATTGAGAGAATCTGCGAACATATCAAAAAAAGACAGGCAAGGGGACAAAATTATTCCATCGCCGTAGTTTCAGAAGCTGTTTGCACAGAAAACGGAGATGTAATTGAACAGGGACATTTTGCGGATTGTCGTCTGGGGGGCATTGGTCAATATCTGGCGGAACAAATTACTCTAAAAAGTGGTGCCGAGACGAGAGTAACTGTTTTAGGACATACTCAGCGGGGGGGAATTTCTTCTCCCCTGGATCGGATTCTTGCTTCTGCCTTTGGAGTGGCAGCAGTTAATTTAATTGCCCAGGAGAAATATGATCGCCTGGTGGCATGGCATGATCGTCAAGTAATTGATGTGCCGATTGCCGAAGCAATTAAGGATTATCGGGCAGTCGATCCGAAAGATACTCTGGTGCAAACTGCCAGAGGGTTGGGGATCTGCCTGGGGGATTAATTCTTTAACTTAATTGAGATCCGTATCTTGACTAACAATGGATCTCAGTTAAAGCTATTTACTGATTAAAGTGATACTAAATCCGATTACCAAAATACACTTACTAAATGCAAACTAGAAAAACCTCAAACCCCGTTACCCGTTACCCTTGCATAACCAATAAGTGTTCTATCTAAACAGGATTTAGTATAAGATGGCGATCGCCTGCTTTGAAGTCAAATAGTAAGTAAGCTATTATGCATTTAAACTTTGATAATAGCGCTATTTTTAATTTACTTTTAAATACTTTATTTTTCTCTGTTAATTAATAGTAAATATTGTATTTATATCACTTTTATTCAAGGTTTATTGATTCGTAGTTTTAGTTATTTTGATTGTAAATCTTGAAAATATCTTTTGCCTCAATAAAATTTTCATGATTACTGCGATTAGTAAAGCAAGTATATTGACGACTAATGCAGGCATATTGATTACTAGAATGAATTAAACTTTTGCGATCGCCTGATTGAATAATAACTTGTTGGGAACTTTGTATGTTTGCATCATTCGCAAAAGCATGAATCGCAATCAAATTCATAGTAGATAAAGTTAGTAACTTAAATACAGAATGCTTCACGACTTTGACTCCAATGTTGTCTTTCGTTGATGAGTATTTCTGAGAGGATCTGACCTATGCATTTTGATTCACGATTACCCAAAAAATCTTGGAGCTGAAGGGTTTGGGTAAGTCTATCGACTCAAAGACTTAAACTTATTACTTATTTTATAAAATAAAAAAATCCGTCGCTCATCCTTTAGCTGCTCTTTAATTTCGGAAAGTGACAAAAGAGGGATATCTTTTTTGAATAGCAGTAAAATCATAAAATCATCTATATTATTAATCGTGGATATCACAATCGCTTTTATAAACTTTTAGCCACTGATAAGTTTAAATCTACAATTTATTAAAGTATGGAATGGCAAGAAATCTCTGGTAGCTGGGTATCTCTTCCCCCTAACGCTGCCAAAGGAATTATTCATTTTTTGGGAGGGGCATTTGTAGCTACAGCACCGCAAGTATCCTATAGTGCGCTCCTGGAACATCTAAGTCAGGCTGGCTTTGTGATTATTGCCACACCCTTTATCAATACCTTTGACCACTTTGCAATCGCCCGTGAGATGTTAAACCGTCTGGAAACGGCGATCGCCAGATTACAAAATAGCAATAAGCTAACTCGCGGCTACCTCCCTATCTATGGAGTGGGACACAGTATGGGCTGTAAACTACACCTCTTAATTGGCAGTCTCTATGACGTGGAGCGAGCGGGTAATATTCTGATCTCCTTTAACAATTTTCCTGCTAGTAAAGCCGTACCCCTGATTGAGCAGTTTAATCTTAATCCGATTCTTAACGTGGAGTTTACTCCAGATCCAACGGATACAGAAAGCTTGATTAGTGAACAATATCAAGTGCGTCGCAATCTCCTGCTCAAATTTAGCCAAGATGAGCTAGATCAAACTAAAAGACTCAACGGTGTTCTACAACAGCGCTTCCCTAATCTGACAACTTTAAAAACTTTAACTGGTACCCACTTAACTCCCCTTAGTCAAAAAATATCCTGGCAAACGGGAGAACTCTTTACTCCCCTAGATGCGATCGGACAGTGGTTTAATCAAGGAATGTCGCGGAATTTAACCACTCTTAATCGAGAGCTGATTACCTGGCTTAATCCGATGTCGGCTTTTTAGCTCTAGCTTGAGACAACAATATTAAAGAAAGTGCTACAGATATAAATAATCTGTAAACTATTACTATGATTAATCTTGAAGTGATTTATCGGGTAATCATAATATACTCCTAGTGTGGATTAGCGGTGAGACCCCGCGTACCATTTATCCTTATTATCCCGCCCTGACGGCTTGCCCTTATTATCCCGCCCTGACGGGACGAATGGGGGGACGAATGGGGACAAGGGCATAATATCGCCGTTATGCGAAGCGGTACCATATGCGAAGCGGTACCACAAGGGCATAATATATCCTTTAGGACAGGCGCAAACAAAGGCGCGTAGTCCCGTCAGGGCGGGATAATATTTGCCGCATGTAATGCTCACCAAGACGCTTCGTTTAAAAGTTAATAGCTCGTAGCCACAAGCTCTAAGCTTTAGGCTGTAAGCTTTGACAAAAGAAAATGTAAGAAAATTGAAATTTATATTTTCGTACTATCGTCAGGGCAGAAACTCAGGCAAAACTACTAGAGGGAATAACTAATGTCAGAAACTTTGTTCTTTCGTAATTTTTAGATCTACTGAGGTTTGGGTTTTTGCTTTAAATAGTTTACTAGTGCTGGCAATACAGGACAGGGTTTTTTTTGTTGCAGTTTCTGGGCACGCTCAAAGCGAAACACGCTCCAGCGAAAAGGTCCTAATTCTGCCGCAGACATCCAGAGGAGGCGCTTGGCGCGGGTCATAGCCACATATAGTAACCGATATTCCTCGGCTTGCTTGAGCTTGACTGCTTCTTGCCAGGCTGCCATGGGTAAAGGAATGGTTTGGGGCTCGTCAGGGTCTAAGTATCGATGATGGACGATCGCTCGAATTTGGGCGCGCGCTACTTCAGATAGGGTATAGCTACCGAGGAATTTACCCGCGTTAGGAATCCAGGGTTGACCAGGAATCAGATCTTGATGGAGAAAGGGCATAAATACATAGTCCCAATCAAGTCCCTTGGCTTTGTGCATGGTAATAATCGTTAGCTGGTTGGGGCGGGTATAGCGATCGCCGCTATCGGCTTCTACTCCTTCAAAGTTTTCGGCATTAACGATGTCTACCAGAGCTTCAATGGTAGCTTTGAGGGAGCTATGGGACTTGATTTGCAGGGTGATCTTTTCTGCTAGCTTCTGCACTGTGGCTAATTCGGAGCCCGTGTAGCGCAAAGTCATTCCCAGGAAAGGAATAAGCTGGTAGTGGGGTAGTTCGAGACGGGCATTCAGCAGGTTAACGCAGTAGCGGCGTGCCTGGACTACGGGGGGTTTGGCTGGGGGCTGGAGGGGTGTAGGATAAAGAAACTCTTCGGGAGCGGTTGCCAGGGCATTCAGATCCTGAGTGGGGATTAGACTACGCTGCTGCATTACTTCTAGTGCCGCTTTGAGGTTATCAGGGGAGTGGGGGCGATCAATAAACTGAAGTAGCTTGAGGATTTCTGCGGGTATCTGGGAAAAGCGTTCACTTTCCCCTACGTCATAAATATTAATCCCGTGATCCCGCTGGAGATATGCCAGTTCGTTGGCTAAAAAACGCGCCTGACGATTTTCCCTGACTAAGATTGCCCCCGTATGCTCAGGATTAGCTCCCAAGAGGGCGATCGCCTGCTGGGCAATTTGCTCAACGGTTTGGTAAACATCATCAGGTTGAGTAATCACAATGCCGCTGCCCTCTGGCTGGGGATTAGCGTCGGGTTGCGGATCGTTGGATTCTACGGGGACAATATTTTGGGGACGAAAAGGTAGCGCGGCAGTCTCAGCCTGGGGCTTATTCTGGGATTTATCCTGTGTCCACTGTTGATTCACCCACTGCACCACAAAGTTAGCGCTATCGATAATAATTTTGCTACTCCGCCCTGCCTGATTCATGGTGGAGAGACTATTCTGCCCCTGGCATCTTTCACAAAACCAGTTAAAGTAAATGGGGTCAGCGGGGGTAAAGGTGGAGTTAATCGCCTGGTTGGGGTCACCCACCCGCACCAGATTAACGGAGTTAGGCTCCTCCCCATTCTCTGCCAGAATTGAGATCAACCGCGACTGTAGGGGGCTAGAATCCTGTGCTTCGTCTTCAAACACGCCATAGACCTGATTCTGCCACAGCATTCTTAGGGGTGGATACTCCAGAACTTTTAACGCCGCTAAAATCATATCGTCGTAATCAATCAAATCCTGCGATCGCATTGCCTGCTGATACTCGTAATATAGTCCAGCGGCAATATTCAAAATACCGTATTCATCCTGGGCATACTGACTAACTTCCTCTAGCTGGGGAGGTAATAATCCTGAGCTTTTGGCTTCCCGCACCACGGTATTAGTCAAGCTAGGCAGTACTTCTGTCCGCAGTACCGACTGCCGCCGCAATCTTTCCGTCTCTTCGCCGTCAAACTGTACCCCCTCCAACAATCGCTGATACTGCCGGGGATGCGCCGCAATCCATTTTTCCACCGCCCTCCGTATAATCCGATGTCCCGTATTGGGAACTACTATAGTTGCCTGTTCTAAATCGAGCCCCGATAGTTCTTTACGGGAATTAGCAATATTTAGCGCCAAACCATGAAGAGTATGTACCGCAAAGCCTCCTGGGGGTAGCTTAAGCTCTTGAAGACGGGTGCGAATTTTACTTTTAATGCTTGCCGCAGCAGAACGAGTATAGGTCACGATAATTAGCTGCCGACGACTGTGCAAACTATTTTGGGCAATGGCGATCGCCGCTGCCACTGCCAAACTATGGGACTTGCCAGCACCTGGTACTGCGGAAACTGCCATGGAGCCGCCGCGCCAATAAGCTAAACCCTGTTGTCCCGCACGCAAATTTGACCGTAACTGCTCTAACTGAGCTGTTAGCCAGGGCGATCGCTGGTCAGAATCGGCAAGATTCAGATTTTGGGGCTCGGAAGATAGCATTTTCAATCTTAGAAAAAGTAATACTTAATTCTAAGTGAATCATCAGGGATCTAAAACTTGTTTTTAAGTAAATCCTATAGATAGCGGAGCTTAAATTAGCTTCGTTGAAAATAGAGATATCGAGAATTTTTTATTTATGAAAAGCTTATTTTACGCCTAGTGTAGATTAGCGGTGCACCCATTCGGGTATAAAAGACCCCCTTCGGGTTCAGCAGTTGCTTCAAGCGGTGCACCCATTCGGGCATAAACGACCCCGCGTACCACAAGGGCATAACATCGCCGTTATCCGAAGGTGTACCATATGCGAAGCGGTACCACAAGGGCATAATATATCCTTTAGGACAAGGGCATAATATATCCTTTAGGACAAGGGCATAATATATCCTTTAGGACAGGCGCAAGGGAATGCTGCCCTAGCAAGGGAATGCTGCCCTAGCAAGGGAATGCTCACCAAGACGCTTCGTTGAAAGGTTATTGGCTCGTCCCTAAAGTGATAGCGCTTTGCATATAGCCATTAGCTATTAGCTTTTTCAGATTCTAGTAGTTTCCAAACGTTGATTATGAAGACTTATTGCTACGTAATTCCTTCGTTTCTGGCTGATATATTTGGGCATTTTAATTTACACTAGAAGGATTCTTACGATTTTAACCCCGCTAATAGCAGTTCTCATAGTCATGAGGTGTGATAATTTCTCTCATTAACAACCTTTAATCCTTAACCAAATAATGCTAAATTACATCTCACTAGTCTCAAAAATACTATATTATAGCTTGATAAAACAATAAAGATTCAGTAAAGTATCTTACGAATAAATGACTTAATAAGTAATCATATATAAGTAAATACTAGTACCAGAAAATACTTGGCTTTTGGTTTCTAGTGATCCTTATTATTATTTACTAACTTTTTTATATTTTTTAATATGATTCGTGTCTTACTAGTTGATGATCAGAAAACAGTCAGAGAAACTTTAAAAATTTCTTTAGAAGTCGAAACTGATATCGAGGTGGTGGGTACGGCAAATAATGGCATTACCGCAATTGAGCAGGTAGAGTCCCTTAATCCCCATATCGTAATCATGAATATGGAGATGCCTGGTTTGGATGGAGCGAGCGCCACCCAGCAAATAACCAGTAAATTTGCCGATACTAAAGTTTTAATTTTTACTTCCTACGATAGTGATGAATATATTTCCAAATCCCTAGCCATGGGGGCAAAAGGCTATTTGCTGAAAAATATTGAAGCTCAGGATATGGCAGGGGCGATTCGCAACGTACATCGAGGCTATACTCAAATTGCTCCAGGTTTATTGGAAAAGCTATTAGTATACACTGATACAGGAGTTGTACTAAGTAAGCTGAAAAGTCCTGATTCTCAGCAACGTCAGGCTAGTAGTTCTGTATCGGTTGCCTCCAGACCGCAAAAAGTAATATCAAGCCTACAGCAGGTCAGTCGGCAGCAGCAACAGGAGATTGCGAAACTTCGTCAAAGCATTGATAATAGTCAACAGGAATTGCCCCAACTCAAGAAAAATCTTTCAAATAATAATCGATATCTGTGGCTGATCTCTCTTTTGTGGCTAATATCCTTTGCAATCTTGGGATTCTATTTGTTCAAGTTGCGAGACAAGACTAATAGTATCCAGTTAAACGTCATTCCCCAAGAAAGAATAGGGCTATCTGGTGAATTTAGCCTTAACGGGATTGCCCAAAGAGTAGCCAGAGCCGTTGAAGAAGACCCCCTGCTGAAAGATATCGCCACGGTTTACATCGCCCAGGAAGATGATGCTATTGTTTTAACGGGAACTATTCCCGACGAAGATCTTTTGAAACGCATGATAAATCTGGCGTTTAAGGTGCCAGGAGTTGATAATGTTTTCAGCAGTCAGGTAGCGATTGAAAGTGATTCAGCCAGCGCTCAAAACCCAATCCAGCTTCTACAGGAAGAGGAACAGGCAATAAATTTAGAGGAATTAGAGAGTTTATTGGAATTAGAAAACTTGGAAGAACCCCAGTTGTTTTAACCTTATTCTTACCCTCAAGGGCACTTGTCCCCCCATTCGTCCGCCAGGGCGGGATAATATCCTCGAATGAGGCTAAAAGGGCAAGCAGCGAAGTAATTTCTGAATAAGCTATTTTCTTAATAAAATTTGCCGTTATCTAAGACAATGCAGTAACTTGTGAGTATTGATTGTTTTAATAATGAGATCTTGCTGTGTTTAAAAACTGGTTAATTTCTTTGTTTGCCTGTGCAGGCATCTCCAGCATTGCTTTACCTGCTTCAGCTCAAGCGGTACTGCCCTACATCCCCAAGCTAGATTCGGAAAAGCTTGAACTGCAAGGTTTACAGTTACTTCAAGAAGCAGTACAGTTAATTCGATTTCAACAGTATGAGCTAGCTTTACCTAGGGCTGAATTAGCGGCTCAACTGACTCCTGAGAATTACGATGTTTGGTTTATTTTAGGCAGTCTGTATGTTCAACAGGGAGAGCTTGATGAGGGAGTGCGAGTTTTGGAAAAAGCCGAAAAACTGGCGCCTGAAGAACCTGGAATATTGTTTAGGTTGGGAAGTGCGTATTTTCAGCAGGAAAAATATGAGTTAGCCCAAGAAAAGCTGGAGGAAGGATTAAAAATTGAGGAGAATGCCCCCGATGCTCTATTTGATCTGGGTAATACCTACCTTAAGCTGGAAGAATATGACGATGCGATTGACGCTTATGAAGAGGCTTTTGCTCAGGAAGCTACTTTTTGGCCTGCGTTAAATAATGTGGGCTTAGTCGAGTATGAACGAGGAGATTTTGAGCAGGCGATCGCTCGTTGGGAGTCGGTGATTGAGGTTGATGGTCAGCAAGCGGAGCCTCAGCTTGCTTTGGCAGTGGCTCTGTTTACCCAGGGCAAAGTCAAGCAGGGGATTAGGTTGGGTAAGGCGGCGCTGGAGTTGGACAGTCGTTATGCCAATATTCAATTTCTGATAGACAACCTTTGGGGAGAGGAGCTAATTAGAGATACTATGCTATTCTTGGCTACGCCCCAAATTCAAGAAATTGTCTCTAATTTTGAGGAGGTATCTCCAGAAGAGTTGGCTCCCTTACCTCAATAACTGATTAATTAACTAGTGAGGGCTGGTTAAAGGTCAAAGGTTAAAGGCTGATCTTAGAGTTAGTTAGCGAGGTTGATTGGCTGTAAGATCAAAAAGAGTAGAGCAAGAGAAGAGAGAAATTAAACTGATGTTCAGCAAATTTCTAACTGTTGTTTCCATAATGGGAATAGGTCTAGTAGCGGTAGACTTTGATAGCCTCCCTAGATTGCAGCCTAATCAAGCTGATGCCGTAGCAGCGAATAAGTCTCCCTCGGATTATAATCATGATTTAGCAGCAATTCTGCCCGCCGATGCTGAACTAGAGCAAATAGCAGAAGGGTTTCAATTTACTGAGGGACCTGTCTGGCATCCTGAAGGCTTTCTCCTCTTTAGCGACATTCCTGCCAATACCATTTATAAATGGCAGCCAGGAGACACAACAGAAATTTTTCGGCAACCCTCTGGTAATGCTAACGGTAATGCTTTAGATAACTCTGGGCGCCTGGTTAGTGCTGAACACGGCAATCGTCGCTTATCTTTAACCCAGAAAAATGGCGAAATTGTGACCCTAGCCAGCCAATACCAGGGAAAAAGCCTCAATAGCCCTAACGACATGACGATTAAATCCGATGGCAGTATTTACTTTACCGATCCCCCCTACGGAATTAGTTCAGAAGAGGAGGAATTAGGATTTTATGGCGTTTATCGTCTAGCTCAAGATGGCACCCTAACCCTACTAGCTGATGATTTTGTCCGTCCTAACGGGATTGCTTTGTCCCCAGACGAATCCAAACTGTACGTTAATGACTCCCAGGAAGGTCATATTCGTGTCTTTGACGTTCAACCAGACGGCACGTTAACTAACGGTCAGCTATTTGCCCCCCTCAAACCCCCTGGTAAGACAGGAGCAGCAGACGGCATGAAGGTGGATACTCAGGGCAATATTTACAGTACCGCCCCAGGGGGAGTCTGGATTTTCTCTCCCGACGGCAAGCTTTTGGGCATCATTGCCACCCCCAAACCTGCGACTAATATCGCCTGGGGCGATCGCAATTATCAAACTCTCTACATTACTGCTAGAGGTAGCGTTTATCGCATTCCCCTAAAAATTCCAGGAATCCCCTAACGGCTAAAGGCTAATAGCTAATGGCTATCTCAACAGATTAATGTTCTTATCTAAACTAGCGTTTATCAATACTTAATAAACGTCTGTTTCTCTTGATTAACGGCATTCTGCTCGATAAACTCGATAATTTTGCCCGCTACGTTAATTTTAGTTGCTTTTTCGATGCCTTCTAACCCAGGAGATGAATTCACCTCCATCACCACAGGACCATGGTTAGAACGCAGCAAATCTACCCCAGCAACATTTAATCCCATGGCTTTTGCAGCTTTAACGGCAGTTACTCTCTCCTCAACGGAAAGCTTAATAGCTTCGGCGCTTCCCCCACGGTGGAGATTAGAGCGAAATTCCCCTTTTGCTCCCTGTCTTTTCATTGCCGCGACGACTTTGCCTCCAACAACAAAACATCGCAAATCTGCTCCTCCAGCTTCTTTAATATATTCCTGCACTAAGATATTGGCATCCAAGCCGCGAAACGCCTCAATCACCGACTTAGCCGCCTGATGGGTTTCTGCTAAAACTACCCCAATTCCTTGGGTACCTTCCAACAGCTTAATTACTAGGGGAGCACCCCCGACAGTTTCAATTAAACCGTCAATATCCTGGGTGGCATGGGCAAAACCAGTTACGGGCAGCCCGACTCCCTCTCGGGCAAGGATTTGCATACAGCGCAGCTTGTCGCGACTGCGGGAAATTGCCTGAGATTCATTGGCACTAAATACTCCCATTACTTCAAACTGACGCACTACCGCAGTACCGTAGAAGGTTCGAGATGAACCAATCCGAGGAATTACGGCATCAAAGTTCTCCAGGGGAGCTTTGTTAAACATGATGCTGGGCTTGCTGGAGGTAATATTCATATAGCAGCGGAGATAAGGAATTACCCTCACATCGTGTCCCCGCTCATTTCCTGCTTCCTTTAATCTTCTGGTGGAGTAGAGTAAATTATCCTGAGACAGAATGGCAATTTTCATACAGTTCGGCGTTGTTGCATGAATAAAAAAAAACTAATGAAACTTATGGATTACAGATTCTAGTGTCCTATGCACCATTGGTGGATACCTATAAAATTTGGTCTTTTATTCCATTTTGATGCTCCTCTTTTTCCTGTCTTCTCCACTACCAGCCATTCTTCAATTACATCTGCTGACAGCCAAAACGTAATGCTTCCGCTTCGCATATGGTTAACTTTAATCTATCATTTTTAAGTTTCTCCCCTTCGCAACTTTGATTTGTGCAACAACGCCGCTTCAGTATGTAAATCTTCTCGGTTGGGAACGTGATCGATAAATAAAATACCGTTGAGATGGTCTAGCTCATGTTGGAAAATCCGTGCCACGAAATCCGTTAGGACTTCCTGACGTAGAATACCATCTTTGGTAGTGTATTCAACCTCGATTGAGCGATATCTCGATACCAAACCGCGAGTATCAGGTATGCTGAGACAGCCTTCCCAATCCTTAATTGTTTCTGTGCCATGGGACAAAATACGGGGGTTAATCATTGCTATCGGCTTCATCATCGGTGCTTGAGGATAGCGATCGCTGGGATGGGAAGAGATAATAAATAGTCGCACCGATTGAAAAATTTGCGGGGCAGCAATGCCGACTCCTTTACTGGCGATCGCTCTCTTGGTTAAAAGCTCAATCAGTTCTCTAATCTCAGGTTGCCTGATGTCTGTTATGGCTTGGGCTTTCTGGCGGAGAATAGGTTCACCAATTTGGGCTATTGATGGCAGTTGGGTCATTAGCAACGAGATCCTGTTTATTCAGTAAAATATGAAATTATTTAGCTAAAAAATAATAAAGTAGCAAAGTAATTAAAGAGTAAGACAACAAAGCTTTTCGCTTATTCTTCTAGATTAAAATATTTCTTTCAAGTTTAAACTATGGGGAAGTTTGAGAAATAAAAACAAATTAGTTAATATCGCTCACGCAATTGGATTGTCCTGGTAAAATCTTAAGACATCAATTATGGTTACAAGATAGAGTGGCAATTTCTTCAGAGCAGCTATGGGAAAGAGTTATCGAAATCCTCAAACAAAAGTTAAGTCGCCCGACCTTTGAAACCTGGATTCAAGATGCCGCCATTGACTGTATTGACGCTGAAAGTATTACCATACTGACCCCTAATGCTTTTGTGATGAATCATATACAAAAGTATTATCTTAACTTTATTAATGATGCAATCACCGAAGTAACGGGTCAACCGTTAGAAATTCGCCTAACGTCTCAGCAGGGAGCAGATCTAGCGTTTTTAACCGATTCGTCTAATACGGCTCTCTACAAGCAGGATAACGCAACTGGCAAAAATCCCCTTAAACCAGCCCAGCTAAACCCCAAATATACTTTTTATAGCTTTGTTGTGGGTCCAACCAATCGCATGGTACACGCAGCTTCCTTAGCCGTTGCTGAGTCTCCTGGCAGAGATTTTAACCCGCTATTTCTTTGTGGGGGAGTGGGGTTAGGGAAAACCCATCTAATGCAGGCGATCGGTCACTATCACCTGGAGATTAATTCCGAGGCTAAGGTTTTTTATGTCTCTACGGAACAATTCACCAATGACCTAATTAGCGCCATCCGTAACGATAGTATCCAAAGCTTCAGGGAACACTATCGAACTGCTGATATCTTGCTAGTTGATGATATCCAGTTTATTGAGGGTAAAGAATATACCCAAGAAGAATTTTTCCATACATTTAACACTCTCCATGAAGCAGGAAAGCAAGTAGTCTTAGCAAGCGATCGCCCGCCACAGCAAATTCCCAAACTGCAAGAGCGCTTAAGTTCCAGATTTTCCATGGGCTTGATTGCCGATGTTCAGATACCTGACTTAGAAACTCGCATGGCAATTTTGCAAACCAAAGCTGAGTCAGAAAATATTCGCTTACCCAAAGAAGTTGTAGAATATATTGCCAATCAATATACCTCTAACATTCGTGAACTAGAAGGAGCATTAATCAGAGCCTTGGCATACATTTCCCTTTCTGGCTTGTCCATGAACGTCGAAAATGTTGCCGCTGCCCTCAACCCAAAAATAGAGCAGATTACCGCCTCCCCTGAGACAATTCTTACCGTGGCGGCAGAAATGCTTAATATTTCTGCTGAGGATTTAAAAGGCAGTTCCCGTCGTCGCGAAATTAGCCAGGCTCGTCACATTGCCATGTATTTGATGCGGCAACACACCGACCTTAGCCTACCCCGTATCGGCGAAAAATTTGGGGGCAAAGACCACACCTCCGTCATATACAGCTGCGATAAAATTGCTAAACAAATCCGTAAAGATCGGGCTTTGAATCAAACTGTCTCTTTGTTGAGCGATCGCATAAACTTCATGAGTCGGCAACAATCTGGAAACTAGCTAACTTGGCAAACTTCCCCCCGAAAAAATCTTCTAGGGTCTTTTTCCACAGAATTAGCCCTAATATCCCTAGTTTTCCACAGGTTATCCCCAAAAACCGTCACTAGGAATTTATTCTCATAAGAAATTCATCATGGGTTAAGAAATCTGAACCAACAAGATTGAGTTTTAATTCAAGAATTCTTGATTAAATGTCAAATCCTCTATAATTTCTAGTTGCTTAATTTTAATTTTGAGATGAAAATTATTTGCAGTCAAAGCGATCTTAAAAATAATCTTTCCTTAGTCAGCCGTGCTGTGCCCTCTCGTCCAGAACCAATGGTGCTCGGTAATGTTTTAATCTCTGCTAGCGAAACCACGCAAAAAATTTGCCTCGTGGCGTTTGACGGCAGCTTGGGGATCAGGACTAAATTTAATGCCGAAGTTATCGAAGAGGGGAGTATTACCCTCCCTGCTAAATTACTGAACGATATCGTAACTCGCCTGCCAGAAATTGAAGTAACCTTGGATGTTGCTAACGATAATGAAAGCAACGTCGTCACCCTTAGCTATAATTCTGGTCAACCTAACGACTCGACTCAGGAAGCCAGCAGTCAGGCTAAACCGTCTCGACTTTCCCGCAATCAATTTCAATTAACAGGAATAGAAGCCGCAGAATTTCCTGAGTTACCCACCATTGAAGCAGAGCAAACCATTGAACTGCCGATTTCCTTACTCCACGAAGGTTTAGGAGGCTGTTTATTTGCCGCTTCAACGGAACTATCAAAGCAGGTACTAACGGGAGTTCATCTCAAAACCCAAGGTTTAGCTCAGGATGGTTCGGGGGATATTCTAGAATTTGCCGCAACCGACAGTCATCGTCTAGCGGTTGTTGCCGCAGACGTTAATCAAGCAGAATCTGAGACTACCATTGAGTTACCAGCAATGGCGGTAACGATCCCCGCCAAGGCATTGCGGGAGTTAGAGCGAATTGTTGGCGATGCTGAAGTATCCGACAAGGTAAAGGTTAGTTTTGATCAGCAGGTAATGATCTTTGAGCTTGGCGATCGCCTGCTCACCAGCACCAAAATATCAGGGGATTACCCAGCATACGGACAGCTGATCCCCCAGAACTTTAGCCGCGAAATGATCGTTGAGCGCAAGCGATTGTTGAGTTGCTTAGAATTAGTGGCGGTGTTAGCTCAGAAAAATAATCTGGTAAAGTTCAGCCTGAATAATGAGGAATCAGAACTAGTGATCTCCGCAGACGATCGCGATATTGGTAATGCAGAACAATCTTTACCCGCAGAAATCATCGGTGAAGATATTGAGATTGCTTTTAATATCAAATACTTAATGGATGGGCTGAAGGCGCTGCCAACAACAGAGATCAAAATGCAGCTTAACGAGTGGAATCAACCAGTTATTTTTAGTCCCCTGGGAGGAACTAACATGACCTATCTCGTCATGCCTGTGCAAATCAGAAATTAGGCGTTGCTGATTTATAGCCGTTTTCAATTGAATAGACTTCGTTCTGAGTTAGCTAGTTCGTAGTTATTAGCTTTGAATAAAGTCGATTAATTAGAACGAATATACAGCTCAATTCAGCAATGCGAGAAATTAGAGTCTAATATGAGATTACTTTTCAATTTCATATTGTCCTCTTGTGGGATACTTTGAATCAGCAGTCTTCCTTTGGGGTGCAATTACAGGCTGGCTATTCTCCAGAGAGGATACATTAGATTTACTTGGGGCTGGTTGGGGAGCAGAATTGAGAGTAATTGGGGTTGATAACTGAAAAATATCTTCCAGTTTAGTCAAGGTAGTTTTAAAGGGAGATGAGGCTAGGGCACAAGCTTTCCAGTTACTTTGAACAGCTACTCCCAACATTTTACATTCTCCCCCCCTGCGCCCCTGAGGCTTATAGTAGCGACAGTAGCGACAGGCAGAAGTTGAAAAATTAATTTGATTCATTTAAATAGCGTCAGCACAATTCAATTCCGCTCTTTTAATATTGTGCGCTGTCTTCATATTTATCTTGAGGCAATTCAAATGGTGATTGTACCAGCCTTGAAGCGATCCCCGACCCCATTTCACTTTTTATATTCTCTTTATAATTGAGCAATGGACATATATATTGAAACTCAAAAAGCGTATCAAAAAACACTTTAAGTTTTGGTATTTTCTGGGAAGTTAGGAAAAAAACTTGATGGGGATCATGAATAAAGTAGCTAACTACCTGGAAAAGATTTTTTTATTGTGACTCAGTAAAACTAGGCGTACGGTATTCCTGAGCCCATTTCTGAGCAGCGCAGTGACAGCATAAATTCCATCTTTCTAGCTCTTCTTTTGGAGTTAAGGCATTGCAGCTAGGACAGTTGGTTTGCGATGAATTTGCTTGGGATAAAGTTTTGAGCCATTTTTGAGCGGCATCTTTAGCGCTGCCACGAGTCGAAGGGTTTGGCTCCTGTTCTGGGTTAGCAATGCCAGTGACGGATTGTGTCCTCGATTTGTCAGATTTATTTTTACTGCTGATTCTGAAAAAACTAGTTTGCTCCCTGGGTTGGGATGTCGATTCTGCCCAGCCTGAAGTAGTAAATCGCAGATCTTTCAGCGGGACAGGTAGCTGTTGATTAAGCCGTTTGAGGAGCGCATACCTTTGAAAAGATAGTTCCTGTGCCCTTGCGGCGCTAGTGGTGGCAATCCAGAGAACCCGACGAGTGATATGAAGTGGGCGGGTATACTGAGCTGTTCTTGGATTAACCGTATTGTGCCAACATTTTAGTAGCTGGCGATGTTCACGAAATTTTTCCCAGTTAGGCTGCTGTTCCAGTTGGGAAAGAATTTGTTCTAGGGAATGCTGGTACAAGATAGATTAGAGGCTCAAAAGTGTGATTTACTTAAGCAATTAAACCAATTTCCCGTAATCTTTGCTGCAAAAATTCACCTGCGGTAATATCCTCAAACTGCTGCGGATGTTCAGCATCAACACAGGAAGATAAGCAGCTTAAATCCATAGTTGAAATAGGATGGAGAAAGAAAGGAATTGAATAACGGGAAGTATGATTTAAATTTGTTGGCGGGTTAACTACCCGATGGATGGTTGATTTAAGTTTATTGTTGGTCAGTCGGGATAACATATCCCCTACATTAACCACAATCTGATTGGGTAGGGCAGTAACAGGAATCCATTTACCATCGTGTCTGAGAATTTCTAGTCCTTCCGCACTAGCCCCCATCAGGAGAGTAATTAAATTGATGTCCCCATGGGCAGCAGCTCTCACGGCATTGTTAGGGACACTCTCGGTTTTAGTTAGGGGAAAATAATGAATGGCTCGTAAAATACTGTTGCCCGATTTGACGTACTGATCAAAGTAAAATTCATCTAGTTCTAGATAAAGAGCGATCGCCCGTAGAATTTGGACTCCTGCCGCTTCCAGGATGCGATAGCTATCAATGGTTACCCTCTCAAACTCAGGCACTTCCTGGGGGAAAACATTAGTGGGATAGCCCCAACGCTTCAGCTCTGTGGCATTTAAAGGCTGACCGAGATGATAAAACTCTTTTAGATCACCGACACTCCTACCCTGGGCGTGCTCTTTACCCTTAGCCGTATAGCCTCTCTGTCCTCCAAGACCTGTAATTTCATAGGAGAGCTTGGTTGCTTCAGGTAGGTTGAAAAATTCTTGAACCGCCTGATATAGAGGCTGAGTAATAGCATCAGATAAGCCATGATTCTTGACTGCAACAAATCCCACCTGATTAAAAGCATGTCCCAGGGTTTGCACAAAGTTACTTTTACTATCCGTCTCCTGGGAGGTAAAGTCAGCTAAATCCACTGCGGGAATCTGATCATAGAGCATCTCACTCATCAATTTTTGGTAGTTAGTTTCTGCTTAGGTATAGCATGTTTAATGTGAATTATTTAAAAGAAATCTGCCATCCAAGGGCGATCGCCTGTAAAGATTAAGCTTGCTATCCCTAAAGCCTCGGGAGTAGCCTGGAGATAATTTAACTTCCTTAACTGCCGAGGGGTTAATAAACCCGTATAGAGGGGAGCAAAATGGCGGATGTTGATTTGTAAATCACCTTTGCCTCCCTGATTAACTACCCCTATTCCCTGAGATACCTGTAACCGAAACTTACCATTATTCTGGGGCAGCAATTCATCCTGAATCTCTAGATGCAGTTCCGCAGTAAGTTCTGGGGGATAGCCTCGCTGAGTTAGAGCCTGGGGCAAGTCGATAATCCGCAACATCCAATCTTTTTGCTTAACCATGGTTGCCGATTGTTCGGGTAACAGCAGCAGCCAAGGATTGATCGGGGAACCCCACCAAGTTATCTCGTTAATTTGAGAACGATGATTCCGAAAGAAAGACCATAATCTCCTAGCCGCTGTTGCTGTAAGTATTACCCAGTCGCGAATCTGGAGCTTATTTTTCTTTTGGGTAAAAATTATGTAGCCTTCTGGCTGATTCGGATCACCCAGGAGATAAGAAAAAAGCTCTCCTTGTTCTGGTGCGGTTAAGATCTTCTGCCAGATCCCCTGATGACGAGCTAAATTGCCATTATTGAGCTGCGCCTGCTGTGCCTGAAGATCAACGAATAGCTGGCGATCGCTCTTATTAATTCTCAAAATATCTAAGCTTGTTTCCCGTAGCTGAATAGCTGCTGTAGGTAATTTCCATTGACAGTAACTCCCCCCCCTGTTCATATCCCACCTGACGATAGGGTATTTGGGTTGCGGGATACAGAGCAGAAAGAGCAATTTGCTGACTGTGGAGTTCTTGAAGAGTTTGTTTTAACAGCAGATTGGCAATACCCTGCCCTCGACATTCTGGTGCCACGGCAACGCTGGCAATTCCTGCCATAGAAACTGACTTACCACCAAACCACTGACCCTGATGATACATTGCTAATCCAGCGATCGCCTGTTCTTCCTGAACTATCAATCGAAAATTATCGTCACCAATCTGTTCACGATAGGGCTGCCATTTTGATAGGGGATAGGCAAAACACTGAGCATCGATTTCCCCAAGGCGATCGAGCTGCTGCGGATTAGGATGGGAAATATAGGAGTACATTTCTGGCTTTAAGCTCTATTCGTTATAGGTTATGGGTTATAAATTACTAGTCGCCAAAAACAGATGTTATAACGTAGGGAGTCTTAAGATATTTTACTCTTTATTAATACTGGTCTTTGTCTATGTCTACTATCGAGAAAATCAAGCCAGCAGGTAAGGCAGACGTAATTATATATGTTCCCTATTATTCCAAGAATAAACATAATTGGCTGCCCCATGCGATCGCTCTTTATCGAGAGGCTTCTTTAGAGGGAGTGCGGCAAATTGAGGGGGGAGAAGGTATTCCTTTTGTAGCTACTTGGTATGTTTCTAAATTACCGTCGGAATTAACTCGATGTCGTTTACAATTTGATGGTCAGGCTGAGTTAAGTTATGAGGTGACTTTATCTAACTCAGAGTTTATAGATTACCTGATTGATGTCATCATAAACTTTAAGCGTTCAAACACGACGGACTTTCCCCGAGGCTTTTATCGGAAGTTGCTACGCTTTGAATAATATTAAAGATAAATAAGATCAATATAAGGAGTGTGGCGTGGCTAAATCGGCTAAATATCTGCTAATAGCTTCTACAGAGGCTTACTGTGGTAAATCAGCAACAATTCTCGGCTTGGGTTTTTTAGCTCAAGCTCAAGACATCTCCATTGGTTACGGTCAACCTTTAGTGGTTGACTTTGACAGTAACTCAGCCGATTCTGCGGCAGCAGAGGATGGTAAATTTTTAGCCAACACCCTCGGTTTATCACCCAGCCACTCTAAGCCGCCCCTATTATCCCTTGATCGTAATTTAATCAATCAGCGTCTTCAAGGTGAGAATTCCATAGACTACACTGAAAATTTGCGGCAGTATGTCAGCCAGATTGCAGGAGATTTAGTCTTTTTAGAAGGACCGAGTAATCTTTGGGAAGGCAGTATTTTTAATCTTTCGGTACCAGAAATTGCTGAAGCAACCGATGCCTCAATCTTGCTAGTTGCTTGTTATCATAGCAATCTCCTGGTGGGCAACCTGATGAACGCCAAGAAATTTTTGGGCGATCGCCTGTTGGGAGTAGTGATCAATGATATTCCCCCAGAAGAGTTTAATGATACATCTGAGACAGTTAAGCTCTACTTAGAAAAGCAGCAGATTCCTGTTTTGGCGATGATTCCCCAAGACCGTATCCTCAAGAGCGTTAGCGTCAAAGAAATTGCCAAGAGGCTCAATGGGCAGGTCTTGTGCTGTGAGGATCACCTAGACTGGATGGTAGAAAGCCTTAGTATTGGCGCGATGAACGTCAATTCTGCATTAGGTTATTTTCGTCAACGGCAAAACATGGCGGTAGTAACTGGTGGCGATCGCGCTGAGTTACAGATGGCAGCGCTAGAGACTTCCACTCATTGTCTGATTTTGACTGGCTGCATCCCCCCTAAAGAATTGATTATTGAGCGTGCTGAAAGTCTGGAAATCCCAATTATTTCCGTCGATACCGACACCCTAACAACGGTCGAAATAATTGATAGTGCCTTTGGTAAAGTACCTCTCCAAGAAGAGATCAAGGTACGGCAAATTCAACGTTTAATGCAGCAGAATTTTGACTTAGATCGCCTGCTTAAATGTTTGGGTTTAGAAGTGGCAAAATCAGTTTAAATTAGTAAATAAACCAATAGATTTTCTTTTAAATGACTATAAATTTACAGGTACCAAGCATGGTTTGCGAGGGGTGTGTAGCGGCGGTTAAAGATGCCATAATTGCTGCGGAACCCAGCGCTAAAGTCGAGATTGATTTAGCAACTAAAAAGGTTGCTGTTGAATCATCAAGCTCTGAAGCAGCGATTAAACAAATTATTATTGATGTGGGACATGAAGTAGCTTAGGTTAGGTAAGACCAATTAAATGAAACAGAAAGAGAAATATACTCCCCAGGACAAATATCTAGCATTAATTGGTACTGGAGATAGTCAGGCGATCGCTTCTTGGTCTTGCTGTGGCGCAAGTTCTTCCATACTTTGGTGGCTTAAGGATTATATTGATCGCAAGTTTATGACTCAGTTTGTAATTTAAGGGCAAAGCTCTACTAATTAAAAGAAATATTAAGTAAATAAATCTTAAGTTTACTTGTTGAGAATAGCTAACAGGTTGATTAGGGGTTTGAAGGCATGATAATTTGTTGAATAACTAAGCAATAATTTAAAGGTATATTGGCTAAATCTTGCTAATTTTAGAACTTGCATTAATGCCTAATTGCTAAAAGCTTCTAGCAGTAATACTTTTAGTGTTCTCATTCAGATAAAATCAGTTAAGCTTAATCAAAATCAACAATTGGCTTGTTGACTAAGTAAGGTTACTCATTGACAGAGTAGAGGTTATCTAAATAGCGATCGCTTGCGTCGTAGCTTGCAAGTCATACATAATAGCTCGCTAACGAACCTGTAGAAGATTTGAGAATTGCTCAATTTTAATTTATTGCCTGTTGCTCAAGCGATCGATACATTATTTATACTAAATCCGATTACCAAAATACACTTACTAAATGCCAATCTGAAAAACCTCAAACCCTGTTACCTGTTACCCTTCTTGCCGAGCGTTCCCTTGCGCCTGAAGGCGGCGCGGGGTCTCGGCGCTTTACCCGTTACCCTTGCATAATCAATAAGTGTTCTATCTAAACAGGATTTAGTATTAGAGGCACGTCGTTAATTATCTAGGGTTGCGATATGAACTACTGTATTGGGGGGATTTGAAGGCGATCGCTTTACCGTAGCTTACAAGTCATACATAATAGCTCGCTAACGAACCTGTGGAAGATTTGGAAATTGCTCAATTTTAATTTATGGGCATGTTGTTAATTATCTGAGGTTGCGAGATGAACCACTGTATTGAGGTATTTGAAGGCGATCGCTTTAACAGTAACTTACAAGTCATACATGATAGCTCGACAACGAACCTGTGGAAGATTTGAGAATTGCTCAGTTTTAATTTATCCCCTGTTGCTCAAGCGATCGATACATTAATTATTTATGGACATGTCTTTTACAAATTAGTGAGCAGAACAGATATCTTGACTGAACTTTAGTTACGAAGGGGTTTGGGGAAGCCGTCACTTCCCCAACAGGGGGTCTGGGGGAAAGTTCCCCCAGTCTGAAAATTAACGAAAATGAAGCCTATCAAACTAACAACTTCCATAAATCTAAAGATAATCTTATTGAGATAAAGCTCTACTATAGTTAGCTGTTAAATTTTAATCTCCTTAGCTACATGAATCCAGATTACCCATGCAGGCATTACCTAAAGAGTTTTTACGAGAGATAGCTAGATATTGTGATTTTACTTCTAAACAAAGTGAAGCTCTTATTGCATTTTATAGTAGCGAGGCGAGCAAGGAAAAAGTTGCTCAAGAATTAGGGATTTCTGTTAGTGCATTAAACGGCAGGCTCACAAGGGCTTATGAGAATATAGGTAGTCCTGAAGATAATAATAAAATTGAAGAGTTAACGAGTTTATTGTGGAACACTTATCGAAGTAATGATGATAAGTCTATTTACTATTTCTATGTAGTAAGCAAAATAGAGATAGCGCAAGCAGAAAATATTGGCAGATTAGATTTTAGCTATAAGAGGCTTACAGAAGTACCAGAGTCTATTGGCAATCTCACCAATTTAATTATATTGGACATCACAGATAATGAACTTGAAAAATTACCAAAATCTATCGTCAATATTATTAATTTAACTCAATTGAATTTATTTAATAATAAGCTTGTAAAACTACCAGAGTCCATTGGCAATATCACTAACTTAACTGAATTAAATTTATCTAGGAATAAACTTACAGAACTGCCAGAATCTATCGGCAGACTGGCTAATTTGACTAAACTAAATTTAGGCAGTAATCAAATTATAGAATTCCCAGAGTCTATTGGCAACATCACTAACTTAACCGAATTAAATTTATTAGGCAATAATCAAATTGCTGAACTGCCAGAATCTATTGGCAATGTCACTAATTTAACCAAATTAAATTTATCTTGGACTCAACTAATAAAACTACCAGAATCTATTGGTAATCTTGCCAAATTAGCAGAATTAAATTTATCTTGGAATCAACTAACAAAAGTACCAGAATCTATCGATAAACTCACTAATCTAAGCAAACTAGATTTATCTTGGAATCAACTTATAGAACCAGGGTAATCGCACGAAATATTAAACTTAAAATAAGCCAGAATTGGCAAGGA
>JBCBIE010000024.1:0-72848 GCA_038524995.1 Cyanobacteria bacterium J06621_8 | reverse complement strand
TAAAAATTGTTAAAGCAATCACAGTAAAAGCAATCACTACTTTTCTAAGATACACCTCAAACCAGCTAGAGATGTCTTGTTTTGTGCAATACATATTTGTTTATTTTCTCCTGAAAATTTATATGTATCATCTTATTTGATTTTCTAGAACTTTTACTCCTTCTTGAGTTAGATATAGCCGATGAAATAGCAATTATTAATTTAACAAGATACATCCTGGTTGTGTTTGGGAAAGGGGGAAAGGTTATCCTAAATAAGTCCCTTCGGTCAAGGTCAAAAAAAATATAATTCTTTATTTCTATCTTTTGATAGTTGTTAATTTTTAAAAGCTTTTTTTGTCAGCAGTTCTTAATCAGAAATAAACCAAAGCAGTTGCAGTAATAAGAGTATTTAATACTATCAATAGATACATTAAAATTATTATTTTCTGAAGATGTAACAGTAGTTTGGATTAATAAAGGTTTAATGAAAGAAATAGTTGTAGCTAAAGTTACTGATTTAAGAAACGGACAAATGCAGCAGATAGCTGTAGGAGACTCCCAGTTATTATTATCTAAAATTGATGATAAATTCTACACCACAGGAGCATTTTGTACTCACTATGGCGCGCCTTTAGAAAAAGGTCTATTGTGTGGCGAGAAAATTATTTGTCCTTGGCACAACGCTTGTTTTAATGCGATCGCAGGACAACAGGAAGAACCACCAGGATTGGATTCTCTAGCTACTTTTGCTACTAGAGTAGAGGAAGAAAAAGTAATAGTTAAATTACCTGATAACATTCCTCAAACCCGAACCTTAGAAATGGCACAACACGTAGATCAGGCTGATGATCGTACTTTTGTAGTATTGGGGGCAGGGGCAGCAGGAATTAATGCAGTGGAAAAACTGCGTCAAACAGGCTTTCAAGGTCAGGTAATTTTGATTAGTGGGGAGTCAAAGTTACCCTATGATCGCACAAAATTGAGCAAAGGTTATCTACAGGGATCAGCAGAAGCGGATGCCTTATCTATTAGAAGCTGTGAATTTTATCAAAAACACGATATTGAACTGCGCTTTGGTGAAGCAGTAACCTCAGTAAATGCCCTAAATAAATCCCTAACGTTTGCCGACGGTTCGAGTCTAAAATACGACAGCTTATTGATAGCTACAGGAGGAAAAGCTAAGAAACTAAATGTACCAGGGTCAGATCTGGCTAATATTTTTACCATTCGCCAACCCCAAGATATCGATGGTATTTTGGCTTCTATAAACAACGCTCAAAAAGCTGTAGTCATTGGTTCAAGCTTTATCGGTATGGAAGCAGCCGCTAGCTTAACCCAACAAGGATTAGAAGTTACCGTAATTTCTCCTAGTGATGTTCCCTTTCAAAAAATATTGGGGGATAAACTGGGAAAAATGTTCCAACAAGTCCACGAAGATCAGGGAGTAACTTTTAAATTTGAGACTAAAGCTACGGAGTTTATGGGAGATGAACAAGTAGAATCTGTTGTTTTAGAAAATGACGAAAAAATTGCCACAGATTTAGTGATTGTTGGCATTGGTGTGCAACCCAATACCGATTTTATTCAGGGAATAGAACTGAACCAGAAAGACCAAAGTATCCCTGTGAATGAATACTTGCAGACCGAAATTAAAGACATCTATGCAGCAGGAGATATCGCTTACTTTCCCTATGCACCGATGGGAGAATCTACCCGTATCGAACACTGGCGGTTAGCCGCCCAACAGGGGCGCATTGCCGCGGCAAATATGCTACATCAACACACTAGCGATCGCCAAAATGTAAATCAGATAGTTCCTTTCTTTTGGTCGGGACAATACGATCTTAAGCTGCGCTATGTGGGACATGCGGAACAATGGGATGAAGTGTATATCGACGGAGATCTAGATCGACCAGAGTTTTTAGCATTTTATCTCCAAGATAACCGAGTGCTAGCAGTAGCAGGGATTAATCGAGACCGCGATATTGCCGCCATTTCTGAATTAATGCGCCAGCAAAAAATGCCCGATGCAGCAACAGTTAAAGGGCACGAAATTGACTGGATTGAAATGGGTTGAGAATTCCCAAGCAAACAATTAATAGATAATCAACAACCAACTATGAGCCATTACGACATAATTATAATCGGCGCTGGGGCGGGTGGCGGAACCGTCGCCTATTCCCTCGCACCCACAGGGAAACGGATTCTGATCTTAGAAAGAGGGGGCTATCTACCCAAAGAAGAGGAAAACTGGAATCCAGACGCGATTTTCCAGGGTAGAAAGTATCAAATAGCTGAAAAATGGCTGAATAAAGATAATGAAAGCTTTTTACCCCAAGCCTTCTATAACGTGGGTGGCAATACTAAAGTTTACGGCGCAGCTTTACAAAGAATGCGTGAGGCTGACTTTGGGGAGGTGAAACATTTGGGGGGTACCTCTCCTAGTTGGGAATTTAGCTATCAGGACTTCGAACCTTACTACACCCGCGCTGAAAGTATCTTTAAAATCCACGGCAACAAGGGGGAAGATATTACCGAACCGCCGATGTCTATGGAATATCCCTTTCCAGCAATGCCCCACGAACCAAGACTACAGGAAGTAGCCGACGATTTAGACCAGAGAGGCTTGCATTCCCATCATCTTACTCTAGCAATTGATCGTGATGTAGAAAATCCCGAAAATAGCTCTTGTATCCGCTGTGCTACCTGCGATCCCTATCCTTGCAAACTCGATGCTAAGATGGATGCCCAAAAAGCCTGTGTTGATCGTGCTGTAGGGTACGATAACGTGGAATTAAAAATTAACGCTAAGGTCAACAAACTAATTACCGATGAGACGGGTAAGCAAGTTAAGGCAGTAATAGTAGAAATCGACGGCAATACAGTAGAATTTACCGCCGATACCTTTATCCTGTCGGCTGGTTCAATTAACTCTGCTGTCTTACTCTTAAAATCCGCTAGTGAAAAGCATCCCAACGGACTAGCCAACTCTTCAGGGATGGTAGGACGCAATTTAATGTTACACAACCACTCTGCCATAATTGCGATCGCCAATAAGCCCAATCCCACAAAGTTTCAAAAAACTCTCGGTTTTAATGATTTTTACTTCGGTAGCGATAAGTATAATTACCCCCTAGGACAAATCCAAATGACGGGGAAGTCTAAATGGAATCGGTTAGATATCTTTTCTCCTGACTCTGTACCCCAGACTACTTTAGAATATATGGCAGAACATGCAGTAGACTGGTGGCTGACTAGTGAAGACCTGCCCAATCCTAATAACCACGTTACCTTAACTGAATCAGGTCAAATTAAAGTAGACTTCACCCGTAATAATCTTAAGGCACATCAGGATTTCGTCAATATGTGGCAGGGGTATCTGCGGCAAATCGGCTTCTTTATGTTTATGGTCAAACAAGTACCACTATCAGCGGTTTGGCATCAGGTAGGTACCTGCAAATTTGGTTCAGATCCCAAAATAAACGTTCTCAATCTTAACTGTCGAACCCACGATGTAGAAAATCTCTATGTGGTTGACGGTAGTTTCTTCCCCAGTATGGGCGCAGTCAATCCTACCTTAACTATTATTGCTAATGCTTTAAGAGTCAGCGATTACTTAAAAGATCAATTGTTAATAAGTTATAGCAGTCGAACTATAGTTTAGGACACTCAACATAGGTTTTAAGGAAACGGGGAATAGCGAACAGGGAACAGAACATGTCTTATACTAAACCTTGTTTAGATAAAACACTTATTGATTATGCAAGGGTAACGGGTAACGTCTAAAGGGGTTTGAGAGTTTTCAGGTCTGCATTTAGTAAGTATATTTTGGTAATCGGATTTAGTATTAATTTTTGCTTCGACTGCTGTAGTTTTTAATTAGTAGAACTATTTATAACCAAATAGAAAACCCAGTAACTAATGAAGCTACTGGGCTTAACTATTAATCGACTAGATGATCGTTAACTAATCCTAGGTTAGGATAACTAGCTGTTAGCTTCTCCAAGGTTTACTTTCACGACCTTATTTATTTCTGCTTCAGACTTGGGTAGAGTTAGGTGCAAGATACCATCCTTATATTCTGCCTTTACATCATTGTTTTGGATGCGTGCAGGTAGAGGAATTACTCTTTGAAACTTACCATAGCGGAATTCCGAACGAGTTTTACCATTTTCTTCTGATTTAGATTCAGATTTACGCTCACCAGCGATCGCTACACGATCCATCATTACCTGAATGTCTAGGTCTTTGGCTTCTATGCCAGGAATCTCTAGTTTGAGATGAAAAGCTTCATCATGTTCAGTAATTTCGGCAGAGGGTAAATTAGACCAATTACCAAAATCATTCCAATTTTCTGGGATTAGTGCATCATCGAATAGACGATTTAATTGACGCTGCAAGTTATCCATTTCTTGCCAAGGACTATAACGTACAATAGACATAAACGTGTCTCCTTTTGATTAATAGTTTTCAATTCAACAAACAAAACTTTTGTTTGTTTTGCTTTGTTATTTACATACTAATCAAGAAACCAAAATAACCGTAGTGAGGCTAGCATCCCATGCCCAGTGAGGCTTGCCGAACATTTATCTAAACATTTGGTTCACAATATTTTCCCTAGCTTTATAAATCAAGCAGATCAATCAGAAAGCTAATAGCTAATAGTGAGCCAGTGCGATCTTGGGGGCTTCCCCCATGAGCAACTGGCGAACCCGAAGGGCTAATGGCTAATAGCTGCGGCTTTAACCCTTGATTAACTATGCCGCATTATGCTGCTCAAAAATCTCATCAATCAACCAGCTTGAGGTGGCTTTAAAATTATGTAGGGGAGTAGGTAATAAAGTTAGATAGGTAGAGTTACGGATAGTATGACCCAGCTTACCTTTAATTTGATACTTATCAAATAAGTGAGCTACGCTTTCTCCTAAACCCAACTTTAACAAAGTACCCCGCAGGCTGACGCTGGCTTCAGATAGTTCTTTACCCTTAGCCAAGGCTAACAGATTATCGGCGATCGCTTTTCCTTCCTGATAGGCTACCTGTGCCGTTTGGGGCAAATCTTCTTCATTATTTAGGGCGCAGTCTCCCCCAGCGAATACCTCGGAGTATTCAGGTAGCTGCATTGTGGATTTAGTTAATAGGTATCCTCGTTTGGTTTTATATTGTTCAGAGACAGCTAAATTTTCAATTAAAGGATTAACTGTAACTCCTGCTGTCCAAGCAATGGTAGCAGCGGCTAGGGTTTCAGTACGCTCTTCCTTTTGATATTCCACCTGGTCACTAGATACCTTTGTCACCGATGCACCAAGTAAAAATTCTACGGGGATGTTACGGCTTTTTAGAGCCTTAATTACAGTATCGTGAACGCTATTTTTAACGTCCTTGCTGTTGCCACTTCCCTTAAGTATTTCTTGACTGCGATTGATTAAGACAATTCTAATTTCTGCCGCATCGCCGCCTAATTCTTGATACCAAATAGGCAATAAGTCGGCTAAGGTTGCCGCTAACTCTACCCCCGATGCCCCCGCACCCACAACAGCTACAGTGAGTAGCTGACGACGTTGGGCTTCATCTTCCGTCTGCGTTGCCTTCTGCAAACATTCCCGCAGGTGTCTACCCAATTTAATTGCCTGTTCTCCCGTGCGAAAGAGAAAGCTATGTTCCTGTGCCCCCTCAATACCAAAAAAGCTGCCGACACTGCCCAGGGCTAAAACTAGATTATCGTAGGTATAGTTTAACTCTGTAGCCAGCCTGATACATTTTTGAGGTAAATCTATTGAGACCACAGAATCCTGCACAAATCTGACTCCACTACCCTCTAGCAAGTCCAAATAGCGAGGATATACCTGTTCATCACTCATTTCCCCGCTGAGATATTCATACATCATCGGGTTAAAGCTGAATCTATCGTTACGATCAATTAGGGTTATTGACTTGGAATACTTGTGATGGCTTAAATGCAGTGCGGTAAACAGCCCCGTAAAACCACCACCCAAAATAATAGTCGAATTTACTGTCTGACTCATGAATATATATTTTTATAAAGGATTACTTTTAATCTGCAATAGAAATACAGTCAGATACTTCTATCAGAAGTAATAGATGGCTAATAAAATTTAAAAATATCTTAATAATTAATCTAGGATGATCAGCCTTTAAATGATGGAAACTAAATATTTAGGCTAGTAGATGTTGCGATCGCAATGTCATCAAAACTATACATAAACCCAAATTTTTTCCCACAGTTATTAAGGCTTATAGCTTTGTATGTAACATACAAGAGATGCTTTGGCTATATATATTAAGTTAAGCTCTAAACTTCTTTAAAACTGTCCTTTAAAACTATCCTGAAAACATAAAGTGGGCAGCGCCCACCTTAGAGGACATCTGAAAAGTTATTTTTATACATTCAATTTTTTGATTTCGCACCAAACTAAGTGTTGCAAGCCCCCCCAGCCCCCCAAGTTTGGGGGGAGAAGAGTTAAAGTCCCCCATAATTGGGGGATTTAGGGGGCTTTAAAGTCATAATTTATACTTTTCAGACAACCTCTTACTTAGTTATGCTTCAGTTCTCTACCATTGACCTAGAATCTGTTAAATTTAAGCGCTCCTCATCTCTAGCTTCTAGCTTATCTTTTAAGCCTAGTTCTTCTCGGTCAGACATTTCTATACCAGCTTGCTGACCCAACTTATCAACATCATTCATCGATAAATTATTTGCTCGATTAATGCGGTCTGCATCATTTTGTTCCGCCATGGGCTGAGTCTGTGCAAACTTTTCTTCACCTGTATTCATTGTATTATCCATATTATTAAAATCCCTAATAGAGTTATTTAATTTGCCGTTGTAAGTTTAAAAATTAGGAACAAAATAAGTTAAGCTGCTCTACCTTCCGTTGCCCCCTTAACTGCTTTCCAGGCAGCTAAACCACCTTGCAATTGAGATACGTTGCTGTATCCAGCCTGGCGTAGCTTATCTGCTGCCGCTGCTGTTTCTTCATCACTGCTAGCGTAAACATATATATCGCGATTTTCCGCAAAATTACCAGTATCCTCTAACAACATCGCGCCTCTAATTCTTTCTTCCAAAAAAGCCTCGCGATCTCGTCCATCAAGGATAGTTAATGCTGGTTCTCCCCATCTTAAACGCTCTTTGAGTGCTTGTGCGCTGGCTACTGGAGTAGCTTCAGGAGGGGTAGGAATTGCTGCCGTTAATACCTCTTTAACTTGGGAAATTACTTGAGCTTCTGCTTGTTGTTCAGACATAAATATTTTTGCTAACTACTATTTTTATTAAGACAAGCTTTAGCCAAATAAAACTCCTGCTTAGGATGGAGTTCCTCTGCTAAAAACATACTTTATGAATTGGATTTAGTGTTAAATCTATCTCCAGACAAATGTAACGCGATTTTAAAATAAATTACGTTAGTGATAAGCAGAGATAGCGTCTACTGGAATTCATCTCACTAGAAGCTCTCCTCAGCTTGTAAATACCTTGCTGATGTTGCTTCTTACCGAGGATGTCGGCTTATTAGCTAGCCTCGCTAGAGTCACGTTCACCGAGGTGTTTATTCCTTTACTCAAAGTCAACGTTATACTGTTATGGAAGCAAAAGTAAAATGTGGTACTAATTCTCCCCCATGGTGTTGGCAACATTAGAACTGGGTTATCAGATTATTATCTTGTTGAAGAAGCTCAAGCTATATACAGAGGAATGGCGATTGCGAAGCTAGCCGAAGGCATTGCTCTACTGCTCGTGTTCTTCAACAGCACAAACAGTACAAACGCTCACCTTAATAGGGGTAGCCATTAGCCGTTAGCTCTTTAGGGATTTACTTGACCAAAAATAGAGCAGTTTTTATGGAATCACGAGCTTTCTGAATCGGTTATTAGCTAAGGGGTCAAGCTTATCCAAAATTCATGTTTAATTAAAATTTTAAAAGTCAAATCAAACGTTGGGGTTAAGTGTGATGATCATTTCCAAACGCCGATAACAACATAGGGCGACCAAAAAGCAGGAACTCCCCAATCTCTACCCTTAGCCTCCCATAACCTTAATTGAGCTCGCCGTAACGCCTCTGCCTTGGTGTGCCCCTCTAATTCCTCATAAAAGTACTCCATGAGTTGGGCAGTAGAATCATCATTAACCTGCCATAGAGTAGCGACGGTGCTGAGTGCGCCACTCCTGACGGCAATTCCCGCTATGCCTAGTGCCGCACGGCGATCGCCGATGGCTGTATCACAGGCGCTTAGGATTAATAGATCGATTTGAGTAGTCAGGGCGTTAAGACGACTTTGCAACAAAATAGCAAATTCATCAATATCCAGTAGCTTTTGCCACATCAGCAGGAAGGTTTGCTCCCGCTTAGGGCGAAATTGACCGTGAGTTGCCAAATGAACCCTCGTAGCGGCGGTTAAGTTGAGGTATTCTAGCAAATTGTCAGGAGTAAAACTCTCGTTTAACAATACGGGGGCATTATGCTGACCTAGGGCATTCAGCTCTTCAGGTACTTTGTTGAGGGCGGAGAATTCTCGCTCTTCTATCTTCAGGAATTTACTAATCCCTCCCCCCAACAAAGAAGTTGGGCTCGAATACTCTTCAGGTCTGAGGAGCCTTAATCCCAAAGTAAGGGCGATCGCATAGTCTTGGATCAGGTAATGTTGACCGTCATATAATGCATTCATGGGGATGGTTTGGAGAATACCATCGAGGACAAAAACTACAGTTTGAGGATGGAGGCGGTCTAATTCTGCTCTTAGAGGTCTGACGATCCAATCATAAACTTCTGCCGCTAGCTCCTTGGTTTTTAACGTTTGGTCTGGCTCGGCAATATATCTTCTGAGGTGTTTAACTGTTTCCTCTAGTTCTGCTTGAGGTATCCTCTGAGTGTGATGCTTAAATATTAAACCTGAGCGAGGATCTTTAGCAGATAGCACAACCTCTAAGCTGTCTGGTAAAACCACCGTATAAATTACCGCAGCATTAGGATCAACTTGCTCAATATTTTTTTGTTTATAGGTAGTGCAGGCATCTTGAAAAAAATTATCTAGCTCCGCAACCTGTAGCGCCTCAATCACGTTACTAGCTATTTCTAGCTCTTTGTCGTTAGCGGATTCAACCAATAATAAATCGGCAAATTCTCGATATACAGGCTCAATTCTGTCTCTGAAGTTGTATTTAACCTCCTTTCCCAAGAGGGCTAGATTGGAGCGGAGGTGATCAAGATTATTTAGCGCTGCCTGATAGCTGGCGATCGCCGATTGCTTTTGCTGCTGCTGACGGTAAATTTGTCCCAAACGCCATTGCCAAACATATGCCATTTCTGGCGCTTTTGCCCCTTGAGCTAGAACTAAAGCTTTTTGGAGTAGCAGCTCTGGAGTTTGCTCCATGGTTAAGTTATGGAGGAGAGCTAGCTCCCCCAAATATCCCCAGCCGTAGGATTCCAGTCGCGGATTTTTCGCCCGCTGTCCTTGAGCGATCGCATAGCGATAGAAAGTCGCCAGCTCACTCCAGGAATATTTGACTGGCATTTGATGCTCTTTGAGCTTTTGAATGCTAGCGGCAAATTTGAGGGGAACATAGGGGTTAGCTGATGTTGGCTTTAGCTGAATTTTGCTAGCTACGGTTGTGGCTTGTGACCAGTGCTCGGTTTCAATTAATAGCGATAGCTGATTTAATCGAGCCATCAGCTGGACGGAATAATTCTGAGGAGTCGCTTTTTGGCTGATTAATTCCTGGTAATAGCCCATTGCTCCTTGAAAACGTTGCTCAAAAGCAGCCTCGTTTTCTAATCTTTGTGCTTGAAAAGCCAGCATACGATTTAGGTTAGCCATACTGAGCAACATCGTGGCGTGGCTGGCGGCTGAAAGTTTGGGCAGACTTGAGCTTAAATTATAGCTACCCTGAATTAACTCCTGAGAGGGTTCTAGCCTCGCCATCGATAACAGATTATTACCCATAATGTTTAATGCCTCAATCTGTTGCACCGAACCACTGGCTTGGGCGCGATTCATAAGACTGTTGAGTTGTTTTTCAGTCAGATCGAGACAGCGGTATTCAGGTTCCTCAAAAGCCTCTAAAATGCGATTACAAGAACGACGATTAAAGCCCATCTGGGTCATGCCCCTTGCCTGAGCGAGGATTGAGCCCCAAATCCCTGGATCATATTCCAGCTGACGATAAAGTTTTTCTGATTTTCGCCAATCTTGCAATGCCCGATGATATCTTTCGGTGGCTAAATGATATTGTCCTTGGATTTGCCAAATTTGGGCTAATGCTTGAGTTTTCCCGCGACTAGTGGCAATCGTCTCAATTAAAGTCAGGCTCTCGTCCAGGCTGCGTCGTGCTTGCTGCCAGCTTGCCTGCTGTTGTTGCGCTAAGGAGATTAAAGCTAATATCTGCGCCTGGGGTAACAGTTGGTTCTGACTCTGATATATTGACTGCGCTTGTTCCAGAAGTTTGATTGCCGCCGCCGCTTTGCCCTGGTTATATTGCAGTTGCGCTTGATAAACTAGCTTGGTCGGATTTATCTGTGCCGCTACTTTAAGATTTAATCCTAAGATCAAACTCAGACTAAGCACAAAGGTAATTATGAATCGTCCCCAACTGTTCATTGTTTAAGTTGACTAATCCCAAAACAAAAGTTTATCGCAATCATTAAAGTAAAGTTGCAAACTTAATTAAAAATTCTCTGATCACAAATCATTTTGTTTGTGAAGAGGGATTAAATTGCTATTGCTTCAACATTGAGGTGAAGCCTGAAAGTTCGATTTGACTGAAACCTTCAGGCTTAATTTGACTAACTATAATTAGATCTGCTCCCTGGTTATCCCCATCTGTAAAGTCAATGGGAATTCCCCCCAGATCAAAACGCGATTTTTGTACCTGCTGGAGAAAACTTTCCCGAGTCAGTTCTCCTGGAATATCCTGCAAAATTTTTAATAACATCTTACTCACCACGTAACCTTCTAGGGAAATCACCCCCAAGTTTTCTCCCAGTGCGCTGCGGGCTGATTGGACAATGGGCAATTCTGAATCTAGGAGGGGTACTACTTGGGTCATAATAATGCCGTCGGTCAAGTTGTATTCTTCTAAATCCCAGCGTAGTTCGTCTGCCCCTGTAAAAGAAAGAGCTGATATAATCCATTTATTTCCTCTTTCTCGGGATATTTTAGTAAAATAAGTTAAGTTTCGATAAGTAGCGGCAGTTATCACTAATCTACACTTATTATCACTCCTTTTTTCCCATTCCTTTAAAGAATTGTACCCAGATTCACTGTCAAGAGTATTGCGAGTATAGACACCTACTGGTCCAATATTATTGCGATCGCCCGTAGCCTGTAAAATTTGGTCGTAACTGGCGATGATTTCTGGACTAGCCCCTCCCTGAATCAGGGTTTGTTTGAGGTTTTCTAAGGCATCAAGCCCGTAACCGTCATTTTGAACATAGGCACAAATTTCCTCTGGATTCACTCCCGCCGCCAGCGCCATGTTAACCACCGCCGCGATTTCCTGATCATAACCAGCCCGATAATTGACGATCAGTTGGGGGGCATTTTCCCTTAACAGTCTGGCTCCCGTAAAAAACCCTACAGCAGGAATCTTATGCTCTCTTAGTATCGGTAGAGTTAGCTTGGCGGTGGGAGTTCCTACATTGCCCAAAGCTAAAAAAATATCCTCTTCTTCCAACAGTTCTAGGGTAGCTTTACGAGCGCTGGCTGGTTCATAGTAGTCATTTTTAAAGCTAACTTCGAGCGATCGCCCTTGCACTTTTTCCTCTGCTAGAGCGGCTTCAATGCCTAGGCGCATTCCGTTACCCAATGCTTCATCTTGACCTTGGAGTACTAAAACGGAACCTAAACGAATCTTGTTCCCAGTGACACCAGGATTCTGGGAGAAGCTGTCACTTTCACAAGCGACCAGTATGCTCAGAAACGTTAGTGCTAGCAACTTCAATGCTACTGGCAATCCAGCGTGGTCTTTTTTCATCGTATCAGTGCTGCAAGCCCCAATTCGTTTGACTGGATCAGCTTCGCTGGAGCAATTTAATCTGAATCCTCAAGCAAGAGATTTTTGACTGTAGATAACTCAAGTTGCTAATCAACCACAAATTTAAGGTTGATTGAAGGTTTCTACATCGGTATTTCTACGAAAAAAATTACTTATTACGTTTGATGTGAATTACCTTCGTTTAAAGCTTATCGAATCGTAGCTATTAGCCATTAGCTATTAGCTTTTTTTACGGTCTTTGAGACTTAATTTTAGTCTAGATACTTAAGCTCTAAATATTGATATTCCTTTATTTCAAGGCAACTGTCCTAGTCATTTTAATTCACATCAGACGTATTAAGCGTATTTACTATTCCTCAGCATCAGTATCGCCACTCGTTTCCACGCTCTCGGCAACTATAGTTCCATTTTCATCTGATTTTAAAGTTTCCCTGACTTTTGCTTCAATTTCCGCCGCCACTTCAGGATTTTCCAGCAGGTAATTTATCGTGTTGTCTCGTCCCTGACCAACATTATCTCCCTTGTAGCTATACCAAGCTCCTTTACGGACGACAATATCCCCCTCCTCCGCTAGGTCTAATAAACAGCCGATGGTGGAAATACCTTTGCCAAAAATAATGTCAAATTCGGCAATTCTAAAGGGCGGTGCCACCTTGTTTTTTGCTACCTTGACCTTTGCCCGAATACCGTACATCCCCTCGTTACCTTTTTTTAAGGTTTGGATACGGCGAATATCGAGGCGGACTGAGCTATAAAACTTGAGGGCATTACCCCCTGTAGTAACTTCGGGGTTACCGTAGCTAATGCCAATTTTCTGCCGTAGCTGATTAAGGAAGATTACCGTTGCCCCCGATTTTCCAATATTACCCGCAATCTTTCTTAGGGCTTTACTCATTAGGCGCGCCTGTAAACCCACCTGATTATCCCCCATTTCTCCCTCAATTTCGGCGCGGGGGGTTAATGCTGCTACGGAGTCTACTACTACTAAATCCACCGCCGCTGAACGTACTAGCTGATCAACAATTTCTAAGCCTGATTCTCCATTGTCTGGCTGCGCTACTAAGAGATTTTCAATATCTACGCCAAGAGCCTGAGAGTAAGTAGGATCAAGGGCATGTTCCGCATCAACAAAAGCCGCTACTCCTCCCATCTTCTGAATCTCGGCGATCGCATGGAGAGCTAGAGTAGTTTTACCTGAACTCTCAGGTCCATAGATTTCAATGATTCTCCCTTTAGGCAATCCCCCACCTAGCGCCACGTCCAGAGTTAATGCTCCACTAGGAATAGTTTCGACCCTCATCTGAGCAGCATCTCCTAAGCGCATGATGGCACCTTTGCCAAAGTTACGCTCGATTTGCTTGAGGACTAAGTTCAGCGCTTTATCTTTATCGGAGTTGCTACTAGTACTGGAAGTGTTTGCGCGAGTTGCCATGAATGCCTCTGTTAATCAGTAATTTAATTAGTTCTGGCTAATCTAACCACTATTGTGATGTGATGATTATCTTCTCATTACGTTGAATTAAAAGTCAACATAAAATCAGAGAATAAATATTTCTTTATTAGACTAACTAATTAAAAGCGACTTCGATAATCATTGCTACCGTTCAGCGGCATGATTTCAATTTTCTTAATATAATCTGAGCCAAACTAATCATACGGAAAGAGAAATAGCACTCTTTGATTACTCAATCTTGCTCGATACAAGACTTTACGTCACAATAAACAGCAAGCAAGCAGTTAAAATAAATGACTATAAATACAGAGATTGATTATCAGGCGATCGCCGATCAGCTATCAGGAATTGAAACGACGCAGGATAGCAGTAGCCTAACCAAATTATCATTAGATTATTATCACTTCAGCCCTGTACTTCAGCCGCAGCTTCAGGATAAACGGGGAGAATTAGCGGTATTCCCTACCACTGAAGCCGAGGTGCTACAGGTGGCACAAGCCTGTGTTGCGGCAAAAGTCCCTCTAACGGTGCGCGGCGCTGGTACTGGTAACTACGGACAGTGTATTCCCTTGCAGGGAGGCATTATTCTTGACGTTAGCAAGATGAATCAGGTGCTGAGTCTAGAGCCTGGTATCGCTCGGGTACAGCCTGGGGTCAGGATGGCGTCGTTTGATAAACAGGCAAGAGCTATTGGCTGGGAACTACGCATGGCTCCCTCTACCTACCGTACAGCAACGATTGGCGGCTTTGTGGGTGGCGGTAGTGTCGGCATGGGTTCGATCAATTACGGACAAATTAGCGATCGCGGCAATCTTCATCGGGTACGCTTAGTAACCATGGAAGAACAGCCCAGGGTGCTTGAACTTCAAGGGGATGAGGTGCAAAAAGTACTCCATGCCTACGGCACCACAGGAATTATTACCGAGTTAGAAATCCCCCTGGCACCTGCTTATCCCTGGCAAGAAGCGATCGTGCTTTTTGATGATTTTATGACTGCCGCGCGGTTTGGTCAGGCGTTGAGCGACAGCAGCGGTATTGTTAAAAAGCTGGTGAGTATCCACGAAGCGCCAATTGCTGGCTACTTTGCCGCACTGCAAAGCTATATTCCTCAAGGAAAGCACTGCGCTTTATTAATGATCTCAGAATATGATTTTGCTCCCTTTCAGGATTTAGTTGCCGAGTATCAGGGCACTATTAGCTATACAAAGTCTGCGACAGAAACCGCTAAAGTAAGCAGTCTTCTGGAGTTTACCTGGAATCATACTACTCTTCATGCCCGCAGTGGCGATCGCAATTTGACCTATCTGCAAACTTTTTATTTCACCCTCGAAAGATTAGAGCAGCTATATAACCAGAGAGGAACAGAAATTATGCTGCACCTGGAGTTTTTGCGGGCGGGAGGTAAAGCAGTACCCGCGGGACTACAGTTAGTGCGTTACACTACCGCAGAAAGATTGAATGAGATTATTGCCTCTCATGAATCTCAGGGGGCATTTATCGCCAATCCCCATGTCTACACCATTGAAGATGGCGGAAATAAGCAAATAGACCCGCAAAAAGTAGCCTTCAAGCAGCAGGTTGACCCCTGGGGGCTGTTGAATCCAGGAAAAATGCGCGGCTTTAAATTACCTACTAACAACTAAATTCGAGACCCCGCGTTATGCAAAGCTGTACCGCAAGGGCATAATATATCCTTTAGGAATCCTTTAGGACAGGCGCAAGGAAACCCTCGAATTAGCTAACGACTAACGACTAACCAAAACCGAAAAGTTGTAATGATAGCTAGAGTTTAAAGCTAATAGCTACCAGCAATAGTACTGAATATATTTCTATCTCTCTAGTTTTTCATCTAAAATAGAAAAGTTATGTTAATTATTCATAGTCAATCATTAGCCGTCTAGGAGTTAGTTAAATTTATGGAATTTGTAGTTAATATTTTTCTAAGTACCCTGCAAATCTACTGGATCTTATTAATCGTACGTATTTTGCTGTCTTGGTTTCAATCGGCAGAATGGGCGGGACAGATTATTTACTTCCTCTCTCCCATTACCGATCCCTACCTCAACATTTTCCGCTCAATTATTCCTCCTTTAGGCGGAATTGACATTTCGGCTATCTTGGCGCTGTTTTTAATTCAGTTTATGCTTCAGGGTTTACAGTCAGTAGCATACAGCTTATCAAGTAGTTCCTATGCCTTAGGATTTTGAGATTATTCAAAGAAATTATTCATCATATTCAAAATCATCATAGTAGAAAGGACGAACCTTTTCTGCAAATCCAGATGCCTTAAAATTCTTTAGTTTTAGCGGTGTGGTCAGACTTGCAGGAACGCTGACTCTAAACTCAAAGTCGCTAACCCCTGGGGGTACTTCCTCAATCGTACCGATACGACCTATATTCTCGAAAGCTACATTGTCGTCAGCATCATAAATGCGACCGAAAACATCGGCATCTACTACAGTCTTGCCTGAAATATTTTTAGCTTTCCCCTTAATCATGTAGCAATTTGCCAGTCGCAGATTACCACCGCTAGTTACGCTACCAGCTGCGTCATCTCCTGTGCATGATTCATAGAAGATATCTGTTAATTTGATTGAGGTTAGGGCTGCTGCTGGGGGGATTATCAGGGAACTACCCAGCCATAAGGTGAGGGAAAATACGAGTGTGGCTAGAAATCTAAGTCTCATAAACAATATTTGTTAGTTATAAATAATTCTATTATTTCAGCTTAACCCGAATCACCAACTCTTTATTATTGGATTTACTGGCGTTCTCTCTGTATAGGGCAAAAATACAAGATAGACTGGCAAAGTCAGACACCAAGATTATTTTTTCGTCAGGCGATCGCACTTTTTAAAACTCTAATTAACAATAAGCAAATGTTTTCCTGTTGTTACTCTTGCAGCTTATTTTCTACCGCCTCAATCATTGCTGCAAATTCCGATTCGCTGTGAATTTTGATGGTTAAAGCATTAAGATCCTTGAGGATATTGGTTAACTGGGGCAGATTATTGCGTATTTCCGTATAGAGATTAATATCCTCAGTAAAGCCCTGTAAATTAGCTGAAGAAACACTCTTCATCGCTTCGTCTAGTTTGCTGATCTCCGCTTCCCAATACTGCACATATTTAATACGATCTAGGGGTTTATAGATCTTTGTATCGGGTAAGACAATAGGGAAAATGCGATCAAGAAACTCACCCTGCTTAAAGATCTGCAATAGCTCAAACATACAGTTTTCCGACTCTAGGTAAGCCTTACTAATCACGACGATGACACACTTACCGCGCCCAATACTTTCCATAAAAGCTTTAATATTTGCTTTATATCCTGCATCTCGAAGATCACGAATAATCCTAATTCCTCTAGCCTGAAAAGCAGCATCTATTTCATCGGTAATTTTCTTACTTTCTGGTGCCCAGGAATAAGAAATAAAAACTTCTTTGGTTAATTTTTTAGGTGGTTTATTGATCTTATTTCTATTGGAAATGCGATCGCTTTCTGTAACAACTCGCTCTACTTGTAAAGAAATACCATTAAGCAACTGCCTAATATTAATCTCGTTTGTAAGTCCAGGGGGAATAACTGTTTTAATATTTTTATGATCTAAATCTAGTAACCATTGGTAATCTACTGGAGGAATATTGGGATAATCCAGTAAGGGTACTTTTTCTTCTGGAACAATACCAGGAATAGTTGAGTGAATATAGTCAAAATCAGAACGAATGGCAGTCAAAAGATTACGTCTCGTACTTTCATTCCCATTAACACGAATCATAATCTTTTTATCCTCTCGATCTGCTTTGACTAATGCGCGATTACCTTCTTTTTCCAGCACTACTCCACTGCGCCAATAAGTATCTTTAGAAATCCATTGATTCATCCGCACAATAAAGCGTGAAATAATGCTTCCTGGCAATACGGGATAGTGATACTCAAAAGCCAGAGTATCCTTCCATTCTCCTGTGTCAGGTTCACCTTTAGGTACAATATCGGGAATGAGAAACTTCTTATCTTGTTCAATATCAAAACATAGTTCAAACTTCCGCATCATGTCAATAATAAATAGATGCTTCCCTGTCGGATATCTTTTATCTTTTAAAATCCGTTGCAGCATCTTTAGTTCTAGGATGCCTTTATATTCAACAATTAACTGATAGTCATTAAGGATTTTATAAACGCCATTGGTAACCCATTCAGGATTTAAGACATGAGTATCCGTCAATCTAGGATCATCATGGAAATTTAAAACAATCCCTAAATCATTTAAAAGTCTAATTAAAACTCGTTGATTATCTTCTTGATCAATCGCTTCCGATTCACAGATCTTTTCATACTGAAGATAGGGAATATAGTCTTGGTCTAAATCTTCTAATTTTTGCTTAACATTAAACCAGGGTAAGGGTAACGGATCGTCAATATGCTCTAACTGACTAATTTCTTGAATAACCCTACTTCTTAATTCTTTAATTCCTGTTGCTGTTTGACAGGAAATTTCATAAAAGCCTTTGATTTGCGGATATTTAGTTTGTAAACTTCTTTGATCAATATCCAAAGGATGCTGATCCGCTTTATTCCCGACAATAATTACAGGGGAATCTTTGCCAAAGCTTTGAATAATCTTCAGCCAGTATTCAATGCGGTTTTCTTCTTCACCTAGAGTAGTGTCAATTACCAGCAAGTACAAACTGCGTTTGGTTAGGAAAAACTGGTGGGTAGAGTGCATAATCTCTTGTCCTCCAAAATCCCAAACATTAACTTGATACTGACTGTCATGAATTTTTATTTTCCACTGTTCAATATCAATTCCATCAGTTTTATCGCGACGAGAATCATATTGATTTCTAATTAATCTTTCTCTAATACAAGTTTTTCCCACATTTCCCTGTCCAACTAACAGCATCTTTGCCTCATATAGGGGTTTATGTTGATTGTTTTGTAAGGAAAAGTAGTAATCAATAATTATATATGGCTGATCATAATTTTCTAGAATTTCTGGAGGAATTGGTAATGAATTATTTTCTAAATGAAGTCTCTTTAGTTTAGTTAACTCACTAATTTCCTCGGACAAGCTATTAATATTATTTCTGTCAACATAAAGCCTTGTAAGATTACTTAATTTTCCAATACTTGCGGGAAAAATATTAAAATTATTCCTGGAAATATTAAGTAAAGAAAGCTTTTCTAAATCTTCAATTTCTTTAGGTAAATCGCTTACATTATTATTGGCGCAGTAAAATTTTTGAAGTTTGCTTAATTCTCCAATTCTTGAAGAGATCTTACTAAGGTTATTCCCACTAACATAGAATGTTGTAAGATTTCTCAAATAAAAAATTTCTTCAGGTAAATTATTAAAATTATTAAAATCTAAATCAACTAATTTTAAGCCACTAAGATTTCTAAATTCAAAAGGAAGAGTAGCAAGATTATTGTTGTCTAGAGCGAGTCTTACAAGTTGAGCTAATTTTCCAATTTCTTTTGGAAGATAGCTGAGATGATTTTCACTTAGATAAAGTTCTTTAAGATTAACTAAATTTCCAATTTCTGGTATGAGAGTCCTCAGCATATTATCATTAATCAATAATTCTTCAAGGTTAATTAATTTTCCAATTTCATGAGGAAGTATCTTTAAAGAGTTATTACTAATGTTTAAATGTCTGAGTTGAGTTATTTCCCCAATTTCTTGTGGTAACTTACATAACTTTAATCCAGATAGATCTAGTTTTAATATTCTTTTTTTTGCTGCATGCTTAATAAGTCGCAGCGATTTTTCATAAGGAGTGATGGCATTGTCTAAATTAAGTGCTGTCAAATTTAGTATTTCTAAATTATTAGTAGCTGTTTTCATTTTAAGCCAGTTACTAACAATTTCTTCTGGTTTTAAGTCTAATGCACCACAAATTAAGCTAACAGCGTCTTCACTAACTCTGTATTGAGTATTGCCCCACTGAGGATCGAATAATCGCTTAACCTGATCTAAAGTTACGTGAGCAGCATCTTTAATTTGCTCGTAGGTATAGTTTTTTAAGCGTTTGGCTTCCTTGAGTTTACTAACCCCTTCTGCCGTTGCCAGATAACCGCTACGTCTTTCGTTCATACTTATTAGTAGCTAGCAAAGTACACTTTATTACTTTAACGAAATAGTTCTTATAAGTGGAAGATATCTTTACGAAGAGAAAATAATAAATACTGTTAAGTAATTTAAAAAAATGTATCAAAAAATAAAATACAGAGAAAAAATATCATTGTTCAATTTAATTTTAAAATTCTCAAAGAATCTGCTCTCTAATTCTTTCTCTCTAAGGGCAGATGACGAATTCGATAGCGATAATCTTCAACAATTATAATCGCGCCATTCTCTAAATGTTTGCTGCATTCGGACAGTACAGTAAATAATCTAGAATTCACAAAAGTAGGAAAAGTTGTCTTTAATCTAAAAATAATCACACTAGGCAAACTATCTTTACTTGCTGCTAAAAGATCGGTAAAGTCTAGATCAAAAGTTAAAATAATTCGAGATTCTTGTTTAGCTTTTGCCACAATCTGACTGTCTGGCATTCGCATCAAGCCTTCTTCGCTGAGATGAACGGCAGTATATCCAGTTTCTTTCAATTTTTTAACTGTTAACGGAGAGATCCCCATATCCGCTAAAAATCTCATGCAGGTACTTCAGTGAAAGGATGTATTTCTTCACTAGCTAGAAAAACTGCATAGTTCAAACAGGCTTGAATATCCTCTAATTCTAAATAGGGATATGCTTCAATTATTTCTGCCTCCTTCATGCCGTTAGCAACTAAACTTAAAACTAATGAGACGGTAATTCTCATGCCTCTGATGCAAGCCCTCCCTCCCATGATTTGCGGATCAAATGTTATGCGATCAAACATAGTAATTTAATTATTGAGTTGATTAATTTTCTGACGATAGAATAGTGATTCTTCTACACTATCCTGATGATAGATAAAATAGATTATAAATATCAAATAGCGATCGCCTGGAGTCAAGAAGATGAATGCTATCTAGTCTATCTTCCTGATTTCGCTGACGAGATTATGCAGCCTGTTACCCATGAAGATACTTATCAGCAGGCTTTGCAATATGGTTTAGAAGTAATGAATGAGTTGATTTTACATTTGCAAGCGGAAGGTAAACCATTGCCGAAAGTTAGCGTTTGCTTCATGTAAAAAGAAACAAGAAATTTAGCAAGTAAAAATAATAATCACTGTTTAGCTTGAGAAGTTAAACTTTGAGCTTTGTTTATTCAATAGTTATCGAAGCAGCATAGTTCAAACAGGCTTGAATATATTCAACTTCTAAATATTGTCGGCAGATGATGTATGAGTAACAAGACGATTTGAATCAAAGCCAATTAAATGAGTTTGTTCAAAAAGATAAGGCAATTTTGCAAGCAATAAGTAGATGAGCTTGAAAATCTAATGATGCTCGAAAATAGTTTAACCTGAATTCACATTAATGAATTATCAATTAATTATCCCATGTGCTAGGCAACTCAACTTCATAACCAGTAAGCCCTTTAGGAATATTGATTGCTGGCTGATTCATGCCTACAGCGAGCATAACTGGGGCAGAATCTGCTTTGCGAGGTAATTCATCAATAGCCAGTCTCGGTCTGAGGGGGCTTAATCCAGGAATACTACCCGTGATAACTGCGACAATTGAGGCTGCGACAACACCACCACCCCAGAATAAGCGACGTTGACGACGACGCTGGGCGACGGATTCAAATACCCCAGCGGTAAGGTCTGCTACCGATTTACTGGAGGGGGGTGCAGCTAGACTTTGCATACTAGTCTGTAAACCCAGTAGCTGAGTGTAAAGCTGTTTCACCTTGGGGTCTTGATCGAGCATCTGCTGAACTTGCTGGCGCTCATCTGGGCTTAGTTCACCGTCAATATAGGCGCTTATAAGTTCAAAACTCTCCATTGGTATTTCTGTTAGGTCTGATGAGCGATCGCCAAATTGCTCCTGCTCAAAATCGTCAAATTTAGATGTCATTCTGGGTTTACCACGGTAAGAAGATTTGCATAATGGTTTTGAGATAGGGCAGTAATCAGAATCAATTCTTTAAAGTTATAAGACTAGATTAGCTTTTATATAGGTGTTAGCTAATAGTTAATGAAGCTATTTTGTAGGCTTATTAAACTAATTAATTTAATATTTATTAAGTTTTCACTCAGCTTTCACTACTAATTTACTCTTCACCAAGATAATTTTGCAATACAGATTGAAGTTTTATTCTGGCTCTGGCAATGCGAGATTTAACCGTACCCAAAGAAACCCCAGTTATTTCAGCAATATTTTCATATGCCAAACCTTCGATCTCCCTCAGTACAATAGTGTGACGAAAAGTTTCAGGTAGCTCGGCGATCGCCTGCTGGAGATGCTCATAAAATTCCCTGGTTGCCAAATCATCACTGGGACTAGGGGCATTATCGGGCAATTCCCAACTTATCTCACCATCCTCAAAGTATCGTGGCGCATCAAGGGATATAGGGGGACTAACCCGTTTGCGCTTACGCAGTTCATCATAAAATAGGTTGGTGGCAATGCGGCTTAACCAACCGCGAAACTTGGCGGGATCTTGTAGCCGATGAATATTGCGATAAACTCTAATCCATACTTCCTGAGCCAAATCAGCCCTTTCCTGCCAGTCAGGAGCCAGATGATAAAAGAGGCGATTTAGATGAGACTGGTATCTGCGTAACAACTCAGCAAAGGCTGCCTTATCTGGCTGGGCATCTGCTTGACAAAAAACAATAAGCTCGTAGTTAGAGAGTTTTTCAGGAGACACTAAGCTGCGATTGTTCATCTTGGCTGTAGACCAGGATGCAGAAAGAGATAGACTCATTTATATTAATTAACCTCAGTATAGACTTTCTAGATATCTCCCTAGACTAAAAAAATCATTACAAAGTTCCAGAAGTAGAAAACTTAGCTATCTATTACGAACTAGGAGCAGCTAAGATCCTTTTCATAATTAGGGGCGTAATCCTTGAGGAGATTACTAAGCTGACTTGCCATACTAGATTCACTCTTACCACCAATTGCCTGTCTTTCAGGGAAAAATTCAGGGCGATCCAGATAACGGGCGATCGCCTCCGTGACCTGTTTTTGAATCAAACTCTGTAGCTCTTCCCGAGCCCGTTGACGTTGATAATTAGCGCCTTCTTCGGTTGTAGCGTAGAGAGGAGGCAGTCGATTCAGAGCATATGCCGCAATATCTCCCACGTCTAGGGAAGAATCACTAGTTTGTTCAATTTCTGCCACCCGTGTAATGGCTTCGCTCAACACCAGCTCTTCCATAACGTTGATAAACTGCTTGCGGGGAACGGCAACTACTTCTCCCGTGAGGAGAGAACCCATGAGCTTATCTAAAGCCATGTATTCTTCTACCGATAGTTCCATTGCGGTGTCACAGATTCTTCCTACCTCAGCTTCCATACTGGGAGTCAGATAGCCATCCTGGATAGCTTGTTCAACGATTGAGTTAATTCCCATAATCAAAAATCAAATGACGAGTGATAAATTCAAATTGAGCTGATCATAGGCACTATCTTAATCTTTATTCCAGGGAATAGAAAACATATGCCAAAAAACACTCGAATCTCAGTAATTTTACGTAAATAAAGTAGCTTTTAAGCAAAATAGCTAAATTTCAAAGCGATAGGCGATCGCTAGTTGATGCCGACAAATCGCCAAGGAACAGGATCTACCGCTACTCCGTTGACGTATAGCCCCCAGTGTAGATGAGGACCTGTGGATGCTCCCGTTGAGCCAATGGTGCCGATCCGTTCTCCCGCTTTGACAATTGCCCCTTCTTCAACATCGATATCTTGCAGATGCATCAAGATACTCAAGACTCCCTGTCCGTGATCGATGCCGACCACGTTACCGTGAACATGAAATCCCTCATCTTCCCTGCCGATGAGGCGTACCTTGCCTGCTGCGGGAGCTATTACTGGAGAACCATAACCCCCCGCATAATCAACCCCTCTGTGATAGTAATTTTGTGCCCAAACATTATTGTAATAACGACGCACCCCAAATACGGTAGAAACCCGAGAGCCATTGGGACGCAGAAAAGGTCCCTGCCAGAATTTTTGCGGCGTTACGAGCTGCTTAAAATCTGCCACAATATCTAATTCTTGGGAGGTTGCAGGACGAGAAGCTTTGCCACTGAGCCAAATTCTTTGGGTGGGAAACACCCTATTTTTGAGCCAAACGCCGATATTGCTGGTTTCCCCATCTCCCTGAACCTGCACCGTCATTTTTCCTGGAGCATTAAGGGGGGAGGTGGGAATCAATGCCCGATAGTTGTCGCCTTGCTTAAATACGGGATATTCTTGGTCATCAACTGTCACCGTAGGAGCAGTCTCGGAATTTTCGGGATTAACGGTTAAAGTAATGGTGTCTCCAAGCTGGGGAGTAGAGGGAGCAACCATAACTTCAAGAGCCTTGGCGGGACTGGCGATCGCCAACCACAGCAACGCCACAATTCTTAAAGGAGATGAAAAGTGATGCCACATATTGCTAGTGTAATAAAGAATACGGTGGTTCAATCAATAACAATTCCGAGTGTAGGTTAAGTTTTGCTAAACTGCCGCAATTGTTGAGAATTATGATTACTAATCTAAGAAAGGCTACAAGTTTTTTGTAGGATATTGATATATGGCACAGTTAAAGTTAGTAGCTTCAACTTAATTTAAAGTGAGTGAAGTTATCCTGATCCCTGGGGGGATATTTTTTAATAAAAGATTTTCATAAATGATCAGTTCTAAATCCGTGGTGCAGCAATTGCTAGCTAGCTGTACTGGCTGGCGATCCCAAGTCTATTTCAAAACTTCTTTGACAGCGTTATCCCACGCGATGGAAGATCTAGTCTTAAATGATTCTGACACGCCGCTGGTGATTGCCAGTTTTCAGCGTGAAAGTTTTTATCGCCAGGAATCTAACCGTTATAAACGGATTGCTAATAAATCCAATCAAGTATATGTTTTAGCTGCTCCAGAAACCGAATTTGGTAAAAATTCTCAGGATTACGAAACCATTCCTTTTGAACCCGATGATGCTTTATCCCATGAGTGGCACCTGGTAATCATTGGTGAACATTACGCTAGCTGCCTAATCTGTCGTGAGCGCAAGCTGTCAACTTTTGACAGTCAAAAGTATGGAGCCGTAATTGATAATAACCGTCGCTTTGAGGGAATCTGGACTTTTGATCGGGCAGTAACCCAAACAGCAGGCAAAATTATGCTGGAGCGCATCGCCTCCTACAGACCAGAATTAATTCCCAAAATTAATCAGGCTCGTCGGCTCTATTTTAATTCAAGTCCTGAGAAAACTCTAGCGGGAGTGCCCATTGAGTCTCCTTTGACAAATCCTGACCCCTTTGTCCGTAGGTTAATTACCTATCTACAGGCAAGTCAATACAAGCTTTTGAAAGCCAATAAGTCCCTTGCCATTAAACAACAGAAAGAGCAATTATTAAATTCTGTAACTGATGCCGTGAGGCGCTCCCTTAATCCTAAGCAGATTCTCCAAGTAGCGGTGCAGAAAGTAGGGGAGGGCATTGAGGTTTGTCGCTGTATTATCTATCGCTGTCATGAAGAAGATGTGGTGGCGACAGTGGATCGCGAATATACTGCTTCTGGAGTAAAATCTGTCAGGGGTCAGCAATGGCAGTTAGCCAATAACCCCCTATTTGCCGAAGCCGTGGCTACTACCGAGGCAGTCAGCGTGGAAAATACCCTAGAAGATGAAAGACTTACCAAACTAGCTAAAAAACCAGAGATTGGGGAATTTTTCCATAATCTGATTCATGATTACGGAGTTTCTGCATGGTTACTGGTGCCAATTTTTTATCATGGTCGTCTTCTGGGAGTAATGGAGCTACATCATTGCGATCATTGCGCTGACCACACAACTGCCTGGACAACCGATGATATTGCCCTGATAGATGCGATCGCCACTCAGGTAGGGGTGGCTCTAATTCAGGCAGAAGCCTACGCCGACCTTGAAGAACTTAATGAACAGCTAGAGGCTCTCGACCGCACCCGCTCTAACCTGGTGGCAATTGTGGGACACGAACTCCGTACTCCCCTATCCACGATTCAGGTCTGCCTGGAAAGCATGGCTAGTGAGCCAGATATGCCCCCAGAATTGAGTCAAATCATGCTGGAGACTGCCCTCAAGGATGCAGAGCGGATGCGTAATCTAGTTCAGGACTTTTTGACTCTTTCTCGTCTCGAAGGAGGCGGAGTAGAGTGGAATATTGAAACCCTGTCAATTACTGAATGTATTGACCTGGCAATTAGCAACGTCAAGGCACACAATTATGAGCGCTCAATGCCCTCTATTAATAATTTAACTTCCCCCGCAGACTTACCTTTGATTCAGCTTGATGGAGAATGGCTAGTGGAGGTGCTGGCGAAGCTTTTGGATAATGCCTGTAAATTTACCCAGACCGATGGTGAAATTACCATTGCCGTTAAAACTAACGGCGGGAAATTTTTAGAGGTCACGGTTTCGGACACGGGACGAGGTATTGAGATGGGCAGCCTGGAAACTGTATTTGATCGCTTTTATCAGGAAGAAGGGGCGTTAAGACGCAGTGCAGGAGGAACTGGTTTAGGTTTAGCTATTTGCCGTCAGGCGGTCAAAAATTGGGGAGGCGAAATTTGGGCAGAATCTCCAGGCAAAGACCGTGGCAGCATCTTTCATTTTACGATTCCGATTAAAGGACAACAGCCCCAATCAGTGTAATTTTGAGATTTGCTTCAGAGCTAATTGGATTTTAAAGTAATAAAAAGCAATAAAAGTAAAAACCTGTTACATTTTTAGTCATACTGTTAATATTTCTACAAGGTTAGTGTTAGGATGCCAATAATACCCTTATAGAATGAGGATTTAGAGAATATGGCGGAAGAAATTAAGCTATCAGGGCAGATGCCTAAGTTTGGCGGTAGTACAGGGGGCTTGCTAACTAAATCACTGGTTGAAGAAAAGTACGCTATGACCTGGACTAGCAAGAAAGAGCAGGTCTTTGAGATGCCCACGGGCGGTTCAGCGATCATGAACGAGGGAGAGAACCTGCTTTATCTAGCTCGTAAAGAACACTGCATTTTCTTAGGTAAAATGTTTCGGACTAAAATCAAGCCGAAAATTCAAGACTATAAAATTTATCGGATTTTTCCCAGTGGCGAAATTCAGTTTCTCCATCCCGCAGATGGGGTATTCCCTGAGAAGGCGAATAAAGGGCGGGAACACTACGGCAAGAAAGATCGTAGAATTGGTCAAAACCCTGAACCAGTCACCATCAAATTTTCAGGAAAAGAACCCTACGAGGTCTAGTTATAGATCAGTAAAAATTAAGAAGGATGAAGCGAGAACCAAGTTCCACGGCTGTCCTTCTTTTTTTCGGTTTAATTAAAGACTAGGCTGTATTTACGATTCACCTATCTCTAGTCTTACTAATCTCCAGCATGATTTTTCCTCACTTTGACCAGTTTGCTCAACTTGCTCAACAGGGCAACTTTATCCCTGTCTATCAGGAGCTAGTTGCTGATCTCGAAACTCCAGTATCCGCCTGGTATAAAGTTTGTGCGGAGCAACCCTACAATTTTTTGCTGGAGTCCGTGGAAGGGGAGGAAAACTTGGGTCGTTACAGCTTTTTGGGTTGTGATCCGATGTGGGTGCTAGAGGCGCGGGGAGATCAGACGATTCAAACTCATCGCAATGGTTCTCGCACTACTTTTACAGGGAACCCCTGGTCAATTTGTAATGATTGTCTGGCATCAATTAAGCCCGTTAAACTTCCCCAACTTCCCCCTGGTATCGGTGGTTTATTTGGAGTTTGGGGCTATGAGTTGATTCGCTGGATTGAACCCCGTGTTACCATCCATAAGCGGCAGGACTCAGACTTACCCGATGGAGTTTGGATGCAGGTTGATAATTTAATTATTTTTGATCAGATCAAGCGTAAAATCTGGGCGATCGCCTATGCCGATCTAAGAGAACAGCCCTCTCTTAAACAAGCCTATCAGTTAGCTTGCGATCGCGTTACCAAGTTGATGCTCAAGCTCCAGCTACCTTTGCCAATTGAAGCCAAGGCATTAGAGTGGAAGGCAAAAGATCCCAGTCATGCTGACGATGATTCAGGGCTGGTCTACTGTAGCAATACAGACCAGCAGGCATTTTACGCTAACGTAAATCGGGCTAAAGATTACATCCGCGCAGGGGATATTTTTCAGGTAGTATTGTCCCAAAAACTCTCTACGGTTTATCAAGGGCATCCCTTCAACCTCTATCGTTCTCTGCGTCTGGTAAATCCTTCTCCCTATATGAGCTACTACCAGTTTGGTGATTGGCAGCTAATTGGCTCATCGCCAGAGGTGATGGTCAAAGCCGATATGGGTGATGACGGCAAATTACAGGCAACCCTCAGACCAATCGCTGGTACTCGACCTCGGGGAAAAACTCCTGCTGAAGATGAAGCTTACGCCAAGGAGTTGCTGGCAGATCCCAAAGAAGTGGCAGAGCATATCATGCTGGTGGATCTGGGGCGTAACGATCTGGGGCGAGTTTGCGCGAAGGGTAGCGTTAAGGTTAATGAGTTAATGGTAATTGAACGCTATTCCCACGTGATGCACATTGTTAGCAATGTGACTGGAACTTTAGAGCCTGGTAAAACCGCCTGGGATTTATTAAAAGCTTGTTTCCCCGCGGGGACAGTTAGCGGAGCCCCCAAAATTAGAGCTATGGAAATCATTAACGAGCTAGAGCCAGAAAGGAGAGGTCCCTATTCAGGAGTTTATGGCTATTATGACTTTGAAGGACAGCTCAACAGTGCGATCGCCATTCGGACAATGATTGTTCGACCCTATGAGAAAAATCATTGTCTAGTTTCGGTGCAAGCAGGAGCGGGCATGGTTGCCGATTCTATACCTGAATCTGAATATCAAGAAACTCTTAATAAAGCTCGCGGTTTATTAGAAGCAATCAAAAGCCTCAATTAATCTATTGATCTTAGTCCTGAGTCGATTTGCTAAGGTTAGACAACTGAAAAATATTACAGATGCTAACTTAACTAAAATTTTTGGGTAGAATAAGGCTGAAATAAATCGCTTAAGTTAAATCGTAAGCGTACTAAATTCTACTGATTGAGTAAAAGTTTTGTCATCAAAAGTAAACTTTTGCGACTTCAGCATTCTAAGTTTTGGTCTGAATTATAGTGCTACCAGAAAATCATGGATTCATCCTAATTTAATCGCTAGAATAAGATACTCTTGGCTATTAATCCTAATGCCAGGCTTCTCCCCAGGAGAATGCAGACTTATGTTTTCAGCGACACCAATCACCTAAGACCAATGTCTGAACTAACTCAAGATCTCTCCTTGGCTCAAGCTCGCTCTCTAATCGATAGTTATGCCTTTGATTTGGGGCGTGACGATGCCGAAAAAATATTAGAATATTGGCTTAATCTCTATCACGCTAGCTGGATCAGATTAGCAACTATTGAGGCGCTTTATTTAGGACGCTACAAAGCGATATCAATTGAGCATATCTTGAGCGTTTGGCTCCGTCTAGGTAATCCAAACCCTCATTTTACCTATGAGTTTGAACGATTAATTTGTCGCAAACTGCCTAAGCATCTCAGTAATTTGACCGAACCCAATTCTCCTTATCACTCTCTGGAAGTGCCAAGAGATTTGGGTGCAGATAGTGACACATCCCTGATAATAGAACAGCAAACCCCGACCGCAGATAGTCTCATAATCGATGCATCGACTGATATTGCTGTCGACCATTCACTAAATTCAGCAACCCAGGATTTGCTTTCCTCTTCAGAAGCGCAACCAACTAACTCTGATACTTTACTCTCAAAACAGCAGGCTGTTGTGGAAGATGATACGCCAGACCTCAGCAAAGCTTTTGGTAATCGCAGCACCGAACCCCAGACTCAGATATCTCTGGCGTCGGCAATTGGCTGGTCGGCTCAATCCAATTGGTCAGAATTCACCGCAAGCAGCAAAACTATTCACCAATTTATCCCTTTGCCCGACGTGTCTTCTTTTTTTATCAAGCTTAAAACATTCGGTGAATCGAGACAGCAAGAGTCCTGACCTATACTAGAATATTTATTAAAATATTTTAAGTTAATGCAGCTTGTCGGGAATTTAGAATTTAATGCGCGTAGCAATTGTTGGAGCAGGACTAGCAGGGATGTCAACTGCTATTAATTTAGTTGACGCTGGTGCTGAAGTAGAAATCTTTGAATATCGCTCCTTCGTAGGGGGCAAGGTTGGTAGCTGGATTGATAAAGATGGTAACCATCTGGAGATGGGGCTTCATGTCTTTTTTGGCTGCTACTATAACCTTTTTGAATTAATGGAAAAGGTAGGGGCTCTCGATTATCTTCGTCTAAAAGAACATACCCACACTTTTATCAATGAAGGGGGAAGAATTGGCGAGCTAGATTTTCGTTTTTTGACTGGGGCTCCTTTTAATGGTCTAAAAGCTTTTTTTACCACGTCTCAGCTATCGACAATTGATAAGGCAGCGAACTCCATGGCTTTGGGTACCAGTCCCATTGTCAGGGCGTTAGTTGATCCTAAAGGGGCAATGAAAACGATCCGTGAACTAGATGCAATTAGCTTTGCCGACTGGTTTCGCAGTCATGGTGGTAATGATGGCAGCCTCAGAAAGATGTGGGACCCAATTGCTTATGCTCTGGGATTCATCAACACGGAAAATATTTCAGCGCGATGCATGTTGACTATCTTCCAGTTCTTTGCGACCAAAACTGAAGCTTCTGTTCTGCGAATGTTAGAGGGTTCGCCTAACGAATATTTACACAAGCCAATTGTGGAATATTTAACGGCAAGAGGTGCGAAGATTCATACTGGTCATGTCGTCAGGGAAATTTTATTTGAGGATGGGACAGACAGTACCAAAGTGACAGGCATGGTGGTTACTCAGGGGGAATCAGAAAAAACTATTCGGGCTGATGCCTATGTGTGTGCCTGTGATGTTCCAGGGGTTAAAAGGATAATCCCTTCCCAATGGCGCAAGTGGTCTGAATTTGACAATATTTATAAGCTAGATGCAGTACCCGTGGCAACGGTTCAGCTTCGCTTTGATGGTTGGGTCACTGAATTGCAAGATCAAGCCAAGCTCGAGCAGCTAGAACAGGCGACGGGGATTGATAATCTGCTTTATACTCCAGACGCTGATTTTTCCTGTTTTGCTGACTTAGCTTTGACTAGCCCAGCAGATTACTATAAGCCAGGAGAAGGTTCATTACTTCAGCTAGTTTTAACCCCAGGAGACCCCTTCATTAAAGCCAAGGATGAAGACATTGCCCAACATGTTTTGTCCCAGGTACATAAGCTTTTCCCTTCATCGCGAGGATTAAATATGACCTGGTATAACGTGGTCAAGTTGGCGCAGTCCCTTTATCGCGAAGCCCCAGGAATGGACCCCTATCGTCCTCCTCAAAAAACCCCCGTCAAGAATTTTTTCCTGGCAGGAAGCTACACACAACAGGACTATATCGATAGTATGGAAGGAGCTACCCTCTCGGGTAAACAAGCAGCGGAGGCTATTTTAGCTAATGCGGATTTGTTCGCTACCGCAGCGGCTTAAACTGTGGAGCACCTTCAATGAGATAATTGCTATAGAGGTAACTGCGAAAAATATGACAGACTGGCTAGAACATACAGTACAAGTTGAAGTACCTGTGCCAATGGAATTGGTCTGGAGTCTCTGGTCAGATCTGGAACAAATGACGAGATGGATGAAGTGGATTGAGTCGGTCAAGATTCTGGAAGATAATCCCGAACTATCTCGTTGGAAGTTAGCCAGCGGGGGCTTCAATTTTACCTGGTTATCTCGGATTGTTCAGGTAGTTCCTCAACAAATTATTGAGTGGCAATCGGTTGATGGCTTGCCGAATAAAGGAGCAATTCGCTTTTATGACCGTCAGGGTAGCTGTGTCGTCAAAATGTCTTTTGCCTATGCCGTACCAGGAATTATCGGCAAGATCATGGACAGTTTGATTGGTGATATTGTTGAGTCTACCGTCAAGGCGGATTTGGAGCGGTTTAAAGAATATGCAATTCAGAAACAGAATGAAGCTAGCTCAAGTTCTTGATAATTAGTGATTACTGATTACTAATTACTGACTAAGACTGCTGTTTATATAGTTTAGACAGTACAACGTGCCCGATGATACAGTTAATCAGACCGTGGGTGCTCAAAAATACTATTGACTATAGCAATTATTAGAGTCTTGGGGTTTCCTGCTTTCCGTTTTCATTCAGGATAATTGAAGCGCACCTTATAGAAAGCTCAAACCAGCTATAGATGTAGCAAGTTTTTTGGGATATACCTAATCAGAGTTCATGCAACCAAAAATTATCGTTTGTGGCTTGGGACGCACAGGCTCTAAAATTTACAGCCTGCTCAAGCAGCAGGGGGCAGAGGTTGTGGGGATTAGTCAGATTCCCTTAAATAGTTCAGCTAGTAAACAAATCATAGTTGGTGATCCCCGAGAAAATGTCACTTTAATCAAGGCAGGAATCAGACAGGCGCAAACTCTGGTGCTGGCACATGATGATGATGCTTTAAATCTAGCCATTCTGACCCAGGCTAGGGTACTGAATCCCCAGATTAGAATTATTAATCGCTTACTTAACCATACTTTAGGCGATCGCCTGGATCTAACTTTGCCTCATCACTACACCATGAGCGTGGCTAATTTATCGGCACCGCTATTTACTTTTGCTGCTTTGGGGAATGAAGCTATTGGTCAGCTCAAGTTATTTAATCGTACCTGGCCGATCCAGGAAGAAATTATTGATGAGGCACATCCCTGGTTGGGTAAAACCCTCAGAGAATTATGGGATGACCCACACCGCATGTTAATCTACTATCTGCCAACTGTAGGCGAACTCTGCCTAGTTGCGGCAATGCAGCAGGGTGCTAGGCTGCAACCAGGCGATCGCCTGATTTTGGGAACTAAACCCCAGGTTTTTGTCAAACGCCGTTCCTGGCAAAAAAAGCTGTTCAAGGTAATTCTCAATATTCCTTACTATCAGCGTTATGCCCGTCCTGTGGCTTTGGTTAGCCTGGCGTTACTTGGGGTAATTTTTCTGGCAACGACAATCTATATTAGCGTTAATCTGCAAACTTCCATCGCTGATGCTCTCTACTTTTCGGTCGGAATGATTACTGGTGCTGGAGGGAAAGAGGAAGTAGCGGAAAATGCAGGGGACTACATTAAGGTATTTACGGCAATTATGATGGTGGTGGGTGCTGGGGTTATTGGCATTTGCTATGCCTTAATTAATGACTTTGTTCTCGGCAGTCGGTTTCGGCAGACTATTGATGCTGCTCGCATTCCCCGCCATCATCATCATGTGGTTTGTGGTCTGGGAGGCTTAGGCTCAAAAATTGCTCGTCAACTCCACGACCAGGGACATGAAGTGGTAGTAATTGATTCAGACCCCAATAATCGATTTCTCCATGCGATTCGCTCCTCGGGAATTCCCGTAGTTATCGAGGATGCTAGCCTATCCTCCAGTCTCAAGGCGGTCAATATTAAAAGAGCCCTTAGCTTGCTAGCGGTGACTAGTCACGATACTACTAACTTGGAAATTACTCTAACGGCAAAGGCGCTTAATCCTTACCTTAAAACCATTGTACGGAGTAACGATCCTCAGTTTGCCGATTCTATGCAGGAGGTCTTTGAGTTTGATCGAGTGTTATCACCTGTAGAACTCGCTACCCACTCCTTTGCCGCCGCTGCTTTGGGGGGCAGAATCTTGGGCAACGGAATGACTCAGGATTTACTCTGGGTCGCCCTGGCAACCATGATTACCCCTAAGCATCCCTTTTACGGATACATGGTTCAAGATGCGGCGATTAAGGCTGATTTTGTACCTCTATACCTAGAGCGTAAAACTAAGACCATTCACAGTTGGCAGCTATTGGAAAGCTGTCTGCAACTCCAGGATGTTCTCTACCTGACGATTCCAGCTAGCGGTTTAGCTCAACTATGGCGGACTTCTGGCTCAGATGAATCTAAGTTAGATCGCTTGGAAGATACCTTAATCAGCTAGGGGAATCAGATCATGAGCTTAATAGTTCCGCGATCGCTTTATTTAAGCAAGAGTGTTCTCAACCCGAACATCAGATCTGATTATTAGCTCTGGTTTAAAATTAAACGATAATAAGTATGTGAGTGTAATTAAACATAAAATGCTCGAATTGGGAATTGAGAATAAAGTTACAGTACTTAGTCTTATAAATTATTTTGCCTACCTACTTAGCTGTATAGTTTTTATCTATCTTCAGAATTGGTAAAACTGATCGCCATTCCCGCAAAAATTCAGTTAAGGTACTTTTAAAGGTCTTTCTAACCATGGCTAAAAGTTCTCCAGCGGAGGCTTTGGATTAGATAGCTTATGGCTAGCAATAAGCGATCGCCATTTTAAAGGAGAATGTAATAGATGGCTGACAATCGAAGAAGCATACAAGTGACTGGGGGAACCCAGCGATCGCCCAATCGGGCAATGTTACGGGCAACAGGCTTTAAGGACGAGGATTTTTCTAAGCCTATTGTGGGTTTGGCGAACGGCTATAGCACCATCACCCCCTGCAATATGGGCATTAATGGTTTGGCACTGCGGGCGGAAGCGGCTTTAAAGGCGGCTGGTGCGATGCCCCAGATGTTTGGCACCATTACCATTAGTGACGGTATTTCTATGGGTACCCAAGGGATGAAATATTCTTTGGTGTCTCGTGACGTTATTGCCGACTCTATTGAAACTGCCTGTAACGGTCAGAGTATGGATGCAGTCCTGGCTATTGGTGGCTGTGATAAAAATATGCCAGGGGCAGTACTGGCGATCGCCCGTATGAATATCCCCTCGATCTTTGTTTATGCTGGCACTATTAAGCCAGGTAAGCACAACGGCGAAGATCTAACGGTGGTTAGTGCTTTTGAGGCGGTAGGTAAGTTTAGTGCAGGAACCATTGATCAGGCTGAACTAGACGCTATTGAGCGTAAAGCCTGTCCAGGAGCGGGATCTTGCGGCGGCATGTTTACCGCTAACACCATGTCCTCAGCGTTTGAGGTGATGGGATTGAGCTTACCCTACTCTTCGACCATGGCAGCAGAAGACGAAGAAAAAGCGGAAAGTGCCGAAAAGTCGGGATTTGCCCTAGTAGAAGCCATCAAAAAGCAGATTTTACCCCGTCAGTTACTAACTCGCAAAGCCTTTGAAAATGCCATCTCCGTCATTATGGCGGTGGGAGGATCGACTAACTCAGTATTGCATCTTCTGGCGATCGCCAACACCATTGGCGTACCCCTCACCCTTGATGATTTTGAAATGATTCGTCAGCGAGTCCCCGTGATTTGTGACCTCAAGCCTTCGGGTAAGTACGTTACGGTAGATTTACACAATGCGGGGGGAATTCCTCAAGTAATGAAAATGCTGCTCGTCAACGGTCTACTCCATGGTGATACTTTAACCATTACAGGAAAAACTACTGAGGAATTGCTGGCGAATATTCCCGACAATCCTGACCCCAACCAAAACGTAATTCGTCAGTGGGGCAACCCTCTCTATCAAGAAGGACATCTCGCAATCTTAAAAGGCAACCTGGCAATTGAAGGTTCCGTGGCAAAAATTAGCGGCGTTAAAAACCCAGTAATTACTGGTCCCGCCAGAATTTTTGAATCGGAGGAAGAATGTCTGGAGGCAATTTTAGACGGCAAAATAAAAGCAGGAGACGTGGTGATTGTCCGCTATGAAGGACCCAAAGGAGGTCCAGGGATGCGGGAAATGCTGGCTCCCACCGCAGCGATTATTGGTGCTGGGCTGGGGGATTCGGTAGGCTTGATTACCGACGGTCGTTTCTCTGGTGGTACCTATGGCTTGGTGGTAGGACACGTTGCCCCTGAGGCTGCTGTAGGGGGCAATATTGCCCTAGTAAATGAGGGAGATAGTATTACCATCGATGCCTATCAAAAGCTGCTCCAGATTAACGTTGATGAGGAGGAACTAGCTCGACGTCGTAGTCAATGGCGACCTCGAAAAACTCAACATCCCCGTGGAGTTTTGGGTAAATACGCGAAGCTAGTTTCTTCCAGTAGTCTTGGTGCAGTGACGGATCTTGATTTACATAATTAGAGTTAGTATTTGATCCCAGAAATCAAGAAATTACAGAACGCTCATATTTGTTGTCTTTCAAGATCAGCGCGCGTTGGCGTTGGCGGACTGCCTCTGAGTTATCGGGATCGATCGCTAGCCCTTGATCATAGGACTTAACTGCTTCATCGTATCTACCTAAGCTGGTTAAAGCCAAACCCTGATTAAACCAGGCATAGGCATTTTGAGTATCGATTTCTAACGCCTGTTCATAGGAGGCGATCGCTGCTTCATATTGTTCTAGCTGACCTAGGGCATTACCCCTATAAACCCAGACATCAGCATCCTCAGAATTAATAGCGATCGCCTGGTCATAGTCAGTGATCGCCCGTTCGTAGTCTTGCAAGTAGTAGAAGGCATCTCCCCGAAAACTCCAAGATTCATAATCTTGAGGCTCAATTTCCAGTGCCTGGTTTAGGGAGGCGATCGCCTGCTCATACTGCCCTGCATAATAATATGCTCTGCCCTGACTTTGCCAAACATAGCTTAATGTGGAATCGATTTTAATTGCCTGACCAAAGGAATTAGTCGCTTCTAAATATTGTTTTTCCACTGCCAGCAATAACCCTCGTCTATACCAGGAATCAAAATCTTGAGGCTCGATTAAGATAGCCTGTTCATAGGATTTAAGTGCTGATTCATGCTCCTCTAACATTACTAAAACATTGCCTCGGCGATACCAGAAATCACCATCCAAAGCATCAATCTCAATTCCCTGTTCATAGGAAGCCAGTGCTTGGGAATACTGCTTGAGTTGTTCTAGTGAGCGCCCCCGCTTATACCAGGCGTTAACATAGTCTGGTTTAAGGGCTAGGGCTCGATCATAATCAGCGATCGCCTCAGTATACTGCTCTGTCAGCTGCAAAGTATAGGCTTTAGCGTACCAAAGTTTAGCTTCTTCTGGATTGATTTCTGTTGCTCGTTCATAAGCCTCAATGGCTGCGGCGTAGCGATTTAATTTCTGAAGGGCATAACCTTTGCCCCACCAGGCATGAAAGTGGTTTTTATCTTGCTCAATTGCCCGCTCATAAAATTTGATCGCCTGTTCATAATCGCACTGTTCTAGCCAGTGAGTTGCCTGCTGATAAAAATCTTCTGGATCTCTCACCTGCTGCAACTTCTGTCCCCTAGAGTCCAACGCTAGCAAAAGTGGCTCCCTTTCCTGAACAACTTCCGCCCCAGACTTTTGAGCATAACTAACTACAGACAAAAATAGCATCGTGCCCAGCATTAAGTAATACCGATTTTTCATTATCTTTGCAATATACATTTATAATTCAAAGATAATGATATTTTTGCCAGGGCACAGTGATATCAAATCGTCAGAGTCTAAATTAAAACCCGCCAGATAACCTGGGGGTGATAGGAAGTTAGAATAAAAGCGGATACTTGACAAATAAATCTTGAATTCACTGCAATTTATGACGTACGAACAATTTGAGGCAGATTTTATACAAGAACATGAAATTAGAGCCCAAAAAATATCTGAGCAAATATTTAAGATATTAGATGATTTTGTGCTTAGTAAAAAAGACATCTTATATATTAATCAACCAAAAAATAATCGCCACAATATTGTCAAAACTTTATTGGATAAGAGATGGATAATCTCTTGGCTCTACTTCATAATTACTTGTATATTTTATTTGATTATATTTATTGAGTTAAAATTCCCAATTTTATTTATAAATATTTTGGCGATTTTTATATCCGCACTAATAATATTTATAGCTGGGGTGTATGGGGTGTACAAACCTTGGAAAAGCCTATCGGTATCATTAAAAGAAGCAAGAAAAAAAGCCGTATCTAGAGCGAAAAAATATAATTTAGAACCATATTATCAAATAATTGAAGAGCTAGGAGAAACGTTTGATGAAGAATACTTGCATCGAGAAGAAATTAGATTTAAGTTAATTATAGAAGAAAGAAAAAAAGCATTAAATCAAGTAACCCAAGCCACTCCGTTATTATCAGTATTATTAATAGCGGTTTCATTCTGGATCTTAGGAACTCCTGATAAAATTAATGAATTAAACTTTTTATATGGTACGGTTGTTGGCATTCCAGGGATAGTGTTTGTCACTAAAGTTTCACTAAATTTATTCTTCAATAACTCAAGTGAAGACATAGCTATTTATCAAAAATGCGTAATAATTTTACAGAGTGCTCAGTTCATTGCTCGAAAAGAGCAAGAAGATGCACTCCAAGTTTATGAATCAGCTATGGAATTAAATGAAGAGGTGACTCCTTTTTCTTCAATAATCTCAGAGATAGAGCAGAGTCGCCAATGAGTTATGAAGTTGCTATTACTAAACGTGCTGAAAAAAAACTATCCAAAATATCTCCACAATATAATCAAAAAATTCGTCAAGCAATTAATAATTTATCTCTTAATCCTCGACCTGTAGGATGTATCTCACTAAAAGGTCGCGAGGGATATCGTATTCGAGTAGGAGTATATCGAATAATTTATACAGTCAGCGATCAAAAGCTCACTATCTTAGTCATAGATGTAGGACATCGACAAGATGTTTATCGCTAGTAAGTAGCTCGGTATAAATAAAATAAACTAGTTAAGATTAATCTCTTAATTGTCAATCATTAGTGATATAAAAGACCCATAGTTAATGTAGCAGTCGGACTACTACTATAGTTTAGAATATTTAACATAGGTTTTAAGGGAACGAGAAATAGGGAATGTCTTAATCTTTGCTTCGACTGCTATAACTACCTCTACAGATAAATGATAAATATTATTATCCGAAGCAGACTTAAAGATACTCTTGCAAAGCTTTAACTGATAGCGGCTCAGACTTCAGAGAACGCAGGGCAGCGACAGTCGCTTTTGCTCCTGCAATTGTAGTGATAATTGGCAGCCTATAATCTAATGCCATTCTTCTAATTAACTGAGCATCGGTTTGGGACTCTTCTCCCGTCGGAGTGTTAATTATTAGCTGAATTTGGTTATTTTTGATCGAGTCAACAACGTGGGGACGACCTTCATGAAGCTTGAGCACCAGTTCCACATCCTGAATACCATTAGCCTGGAGTGCTTTTTGAGTTCCTGAAGTTGCCACAATCTTGAAACCAAGATCTATCAAATCTTTAACCACAGGGACAATTGCCTGTTTATCTCTTTCATTCATGGAAACAAAGACAGTACCTGTCAAAGACAGTTCAACTCCCGCCGCTATTTCCGCTTTAGCAAAAGCTTTGCCGAAGTCCGTATCGATGCCCATTACTTCCCCTGTAGAGCGCATTTCGGGACCCAGTAGGGTATCGGCGCTGGGGAACTTATTAAAGGGGAGGACTGCCTCTTTTACCGCAATGTGTCGGGGGATAGTTTCCTCGATTACCCCTAAAGAAGTTAAAGACTTACCCGACATTACCAAAGACGCAACTTTAGCAAGGGGAACCCCCGTTGCCTTAGATACATAAGGAACTGTCCTTGATGCCCTAGGATTAGCCTCAATGATATACACCTGTTCTCCCTGGACGGCGTATTGAATATTCATTAAGCCCACGACCTGCAAAGCCTGAGCCAATTTTTCTGTCCAGTCGCGGATAGTGGCGATCGCCGATTCGGATAAAGAGTTATAAGGGATCGAACATGCCGAGTCTCCCGAATGGATGCCCGCCTGTTCAATGTGTTCCATAATGCCGCCGATGACTACCTTCCCGTCATGATCGCACAGGGCATCAACATCAACTTCAATGGCGTTTTCTAAAAATTTATCAATCAGAATCGGATGGTCAGGCTCTACCTCTACGGCATAGGTCATATAGCGCTTGAGGTCAGCATCAGAATAAACGATTTCCATGGCTCTACCCCCCAAAACATAAGAAGGACGAACCACGACAGGATACGAGATACGGCTGGCAATGGAGAGAGATTCAGCGAAACTACGGGCAATACCGTTTGGGGGCTGCTTAATCTCTAATTCCCGCAGCATCTGCTCAAACCGCTCACGATCTTCCGCCGCGTCGATGGAATCGGGGGAAGTGCCCCAAATTTTAATCTCAGGATAATTTTGCAGTGCCTGTTCTAAAGGTACCGCCAATTTCAGGGGAGTCTGCCCACCAAACTGAACTATAATCCCCTCTGGACTTTCTGCCTCAATGATATTTAAAACATCTTCCTTGGTTAAAGGTTCAAAATACAGGCGATCGCTGGTATCGTAATCTGTCGATACTGTCTCAGGATTAGAATTAACCATAATGGTTTCATACCCTGCATCAGAAAGAGCATATGCCGCGTGACAGCAACAGTAGTCAAATTCAATCCCCTGTCCAATGCGATTGGGTCCTCCTCCCAGGATCATGACCTTCGGTTTTTCTGAGGGGGTAACCTCCGACTCGCCAGTTTCATAGGTGGAGTAGTAATAGGGGGTGTAAGCTTCAAATTCTGCCGCACAGGTATCGACTAGCTTATACACAGGAACGATCCCCAGTTCCTTACGGTAGACTCGTACCTGATCTTCCGTAGTTTTAGTAGCAAAGGCAATTTGGCGATCGCTAAAGCCCTGCTGCTTGACGTAGCGCATCTGGGAGGCAGAAATCTTCTCTAAACTTGTTCCCTTGAGGAATTTCTCCGTCCTCACAAGTTCCTGCATCTTATCCAAAAACCAGATATCGATCGCCGTAAGCTGATGAATTTCCTCGGGAGTCATCCCCAGCTTAAGACCCTGATAAATGCTAAAAATTCTTTCAGGATTGGGAGTGCGAAGACTAGAGCGGATTTGGGGAATCGACGGTAAAGTCTCTTGGCGATCGCAGCCGAATCCACTACGACCAGTTTCCAGGGAACGTAAAGCTTTCTGGAAAGATTCATTAAAAGTACGACCAATCGCCATCGCCTCCCCTACCGACTTCATCTGGGTAGTTAAAATCGGCTGGGTACCAGGGAATTTCTCAAAAGCAAAGCGAGGAATCTTGGTTACAACATAATCAATTGTCGGCTCAAAAGAAGCAGGAGTTTTTTGAGTAATATCATTGTTAATTTCATTGAGTCGATACCCCACCGCTAATTTCGCCGCAAACTTCGCAATGGGAAAGCCCGTCGCCTTAGAAGCCAAAGCCGAGGAACGGGATACCCGTGGATTCATTTCAATCACAATGACTTCACCGTCCAGGGGATTAATCGCAAATTGAATATTAGAGCCTCCAGTTTCTACCCCAATCTCCCGAATAATCGCCAGGGAATAGTCCCGCAAGCGCTGATATTCCTTATCGGTCAAAGTTTGGGCGGGAGCCACCGTGATCGAGTCTCCAGTATGAATCCCCATGGGGTCGATATTCTCAATCGAACAGATAATCACCACATTATCTGCCAGATCCCTCATCACCTCAAGCTCATACTCTTTCCAGCCTAATAAGGACTTGTCAATCAAAATCTGATTTACGGGAGAGGCATCAATCCCCGATGCGGCGATTTGCTCATATTCTTCCTGATTATAGGCAATCCCCCCCCCAGTACCCCCCAAGGTAAACGCTGGTCGAATAATCAGGGGATAACTTCCAATTTCTTGGGCAATTTTTTTAGCCTGTTCTAAGCTATTAGCAATACCAGAAGGGCACATAGGAATGCCAATTTTCGCCATGGCTTCCTTAAACAGCAGCCGATCTTCAGCCTTTTCAATCGCTGGTAATTTAGCACCAATCAACTCCACTCCATGCCTAGCTAAAACTCCACTTTTAGCCAAAGCTACCGCCACATTAAGCGCAGTTTGCCCCCCCATGGTCGGCAGCAACGCGTCTGGCTGTTCCTTCTCAATGACCTTAGTCACCATTTCTGGAGTAAGAGGCTCAATGTAGGTACGATTTGCCATTTCGGGATCGGTCATGATTGAAGCGGGATTAGAGTTAACCAAAACCACCTCATATCCTTCTTCGCGCAACGCTTTACAGGCTTGTGTGCCAGAATAGTCGAATTCACAAGCCTGTCCGATGACAATCGGACCGGAACCAAGAAGTAGAATTTTATGGAGATCGTTGCGACGGGGCATATTAGTCTGTCTTTTATCCAACTGATACTGCTAGGGACTAATTGTATAGGTTCTCGACCCACGAAACGGTATTCCCTTTATCTACGCTTAATAACTTTTTACTCTATTCCTTGATCTAACTAGCTGGAGAAGAATCCCCTGGCTAATTTAACTATTTAAGATTAGGCTGAGTCACCTGAAATTTAGCTGTACCCAATTTCTGGATCAACTTTATAAATCCTCTTCCACAAAAGTTAATGATCTTAACTTCGGTATTAATCTCTAATTGAACCTATTCGATATCTTGCGTCTAGTCGAGGGGAGATCGCTGTGAAAAACTGACGTTAATCACTGTCATTCCTATTTTATCCAAATATCAATGGTAAATAAAGCTATATTTAAAATCATGGATCTTGAAAAACTTGAACAACGTCTTGATGATCTCGAACAAACCATAGAGCAATTAGCTGATGACCAAAGTTCACTCAGTGAAACTATAGACACTGTTACTGAGACTCAACTAAACATGATAGATAATCAAGAACAGCAGTTTAATGACTATGGCGCTTTAATTATATACATCATAGGATTTATTGCTTGGGGCTGGACACTATCTAGTTTTAACAACTCTATGAATCAAATTAGCAATACAAATGAAGATGTAACCCAGAGAATACATACAGTTGATAGCTTGTATATCAAATAATTAAGCTAGTTTAAGCATCAATTAGCAAATCCTCATTAACAACAAAAAGTGAAAGGTTATCTACCCAATCACCTTGCTACGCCAATTAAGTCTCCAGCCTATAATCCAAGCAGATTTATCTTAATTAAATACCTTTCAGTCTTTTGGTGACCAAGCCGAGTGAGCAAATATAGCATCGATTACTCTGACACCCCTTAACTGGTTAGAGAGGGGTAAATGACCTTGAGGGGCAGTTAAATCCCAGATAAACTCTTGAGGGTAGCGAGTCCAAGAATTCCCCGACTTCCAGCTAATCTTCGACCACAATTTGGCAAAATCCTGACCTACTCCCAGCCAAATCTTTCTTTGTACCGAAAAGCCAAACTTACCTTCAGATGACATTAACCACAGACGGTCTAGGGTTTGTAAGTCTGTACTGGGAAAGTTAACTACTTCGGTGAAATAAAGCCATTTTCGCTCCATAGCCGCCTTTCCTGCCAACTCACACATTTTTTGCAGGGTGACTACATCCGCCTGTTGAAAATCTTGCTCTGCCAACAGTCTTTGCAAGGGCAGATAATCAATCCCTGAAGCAGAGTTTAACGATACTACTCCATTGGGGAAATTATCTTCTAAGAATTTTTGGACTTGAGGAGATTTGTTGCCATAAAGAGCATGATAAGCCTTACCCAAAGCCAGATTGTCAGACTGATCCTGAGCAAAAATCATCCAGTCCATCAAGATTTTAGAACCCACCTCGCCATCTGCAACTAGCTGAGTCACTATTTTGAGCTGGTTTTTAGTTGATTCTTTATATATGGGGTGGCTAACGCTGCTAATATTCTGCATCTATTTTTTTCCTACAGCTGAGTGCCTGTGATCTAGACATAATTGAAGCTTTAAGCAAGACAGCCTATTTGTATTCTTTTGAGTGTTCTTACTTACATATTTACTATCGAAATAGTATCATGATTTGCTTGGTTGCTGTTAACGGTATCTCAAACATCAAAACTCTTTAGACCTTTTCATATCCTTGCTCATAGGCAAAGCGCACCAGTTGGGTTCTATTGCTTAAATTAAGCTTGCTTAAGATATTACTAAGATGAGTTTGAACCGTACGGGGGCTGATAAATAATCGCTCGCTAATCTGTTTGTTGGTGTGGCCTTGAATAGTTTCCCAAAATACCCGCTCTTCGGCGGGTGTTAGAGGCAGAGGTTCAGGAGTCGGTGGCTTAGTCGCCGTCGTCACATCATAATTCCCGTTCGATAATTGTATCGAATCACTAATCTGAGGCAGATTGTCTGACCCTTGAGAGTTTGCCAGTTGAGCAATCAAATGAATAATTTCAGCGTGGACTCGGCGCGATCGCTCGATTAAGGCTTCAATATTAGCTAGTAATTCTTCCATGGCAAAAGGCTTGGTCAAATAACTATCGCCACCATTGCTATGACCCTGAATACGATCATCAAGCTCATTCTTCGCCGAAAGAAAAATAAAGGGAATCAATTTACCCGATGGTTGTGAGCGTAATTGTCGGCAGAATTCAAAACCGTCCATTTCAGGCATCGAAACATCAGACACAATCAGATCTGGTATGTCTTGATTAAATTCCTCTAAAGCTTCTTTACCAGAACTGGCAGCAATTACCTGATATCCTCTTTGTGCCAGTGAATTCTGTAAAACCTTACGTAAGATAAGATCGTCATCTACCACTAAAATTTTTTTCATTGCGTGATTTTGGCTCAACTAATCAAAGCTTAACCGTTTGCGTGACGGGTTAATCAATTATGTAATTAATCTTCTGCATCCCAGAAATCGTTTAAAATTCATTTAAAATTTAGTCTACAGCTTGGTCTAAACACACAGGAGTTGAAGCATTCTATTATTTTCAACTCAGGGCAATTTAATTGTACTGTAGCTATATTCAATTGCGTTCTTGACCCAAGTTTTATGTACGAAAAACTTACTGTTCCAACGATCGGCAAGAAAATTACTTTCCAAGCAGGTAAACCCATTGTGCCCGACAACCCGATTATCCCCTTTATTCGTGGTGATGGTACTGGGGTCGATATCTGGCCTGCGACTCAAGCAGTGATTGATGCAGCAGTAACCACTGCTTACGACGATCGCCGTAAAATTAATTGGTTTAAGGTTTATGCTGGGGATGAGGCTTGTGACAAGTATGGCACTTATCAGTATTTGCCTCAAGATACTCTAGATGCCATCAAAGAATACGGTATTGCTATTAAAGGTCCTTTAACGACCCCCGTAGGCGGTGGCATTCGTTCTCTAAACGTAGCTCTGAGGCAAATATTTCAACTTTACGCCTGTGTCCGCCCCTGTCGCTATTATCAGGGCACCCCTTCTCCCCATAAGTATCCCGACAAGCTAGACGTTATTGTTTATCGAGAGAATACCGAAGATATTTACCTGGGAATTGAATGGAAGCAGGGGGATGAAATTGGCAGCAAGCTAATTAGTTTACTCAATCAAGACCTGATCCCTAATACTGCTGAACACGGCACTAAACAAATTCCCCTAGATTCAGGAATTGGCATCAAGCCCATCAGCAAAACTGGTTCTCAGCGTCTAGTGAGAAAGGCAATCCAGCACGCGTTAACTCTGCCTCCTGGCAAACAGCAGGTCACTCTGGTTCATAAAGGCAATATCATGAAGTATACCGAGGGAGCTTTTCGTGACTGGGGTTATGAATTAGCTACCACAGAATTTCGGGATGCCTGTATTACCGAGCGGGAATCCTGGATCTTGAGCAACCAAGAAGCCAATCCAGACCTTAGTATTGATGATAATGCCCGCAAAATTGATCCTGGCTATGATTCTTTAACTCCTGAAAAGCAAGCTAAGATTTGTCAAGAAGTTGAAACAGTCTTAGGGCAGATTGGCAAAAGTCATGGTCAGGGTCAATGGGAAACTAAAGTTATGGTTAATGATCGTATTGCCGACAGCATCTTTCAGCAAATTCAAACTCGTCCTGATGAATACTCCATCTTGGCTACGATGAACCTTAATGGAGATTATCTTTCTGATGCGGCTGCGGCTATAGTGGGGGGATTGGGCATGAGTCCTGGTGCCAACATTGGCGATAATTGCGCTATATTTGAAGCGACCCATGGCACTGCTCCTAAACACGCAGGATTAGACCGCATTAATCCTGGCTCAGTGATTTTATCAGGAGTCATGATGCTAGAGTTTATGGGTTGGCAGGAAGCCGCCGATTTAATTCAAGCAGGCTTGGCTAAAGCGATCGCCAACCGTGAAGTAACTTATGATTTAGCAAGGCTGATGACTCCTCCAGTAGAACCACCTTTAAAATGTTCTGAATTTGCCCAAGCAATTATGAAGTATTTTAAGGGATAAGCAGCAAAATCCCCTTAGGCTAGTAACCTAACCATTATGTCAATGACCATTTTAGTGAAAACTGAATTAACTCCTGTGCCGCTGGTAATTTCGCGATTTGTCGCTTATTCTGAGATTGTTTCAGACCACGAGGCAATTTTGCCAGTTTTGCCTACAATAACTCTTGATGCTATTAATTAATGGCGTTGAGTATTTCTGATCTGTTGGTCGGAGAAACCTCTCCATCAGGCTTTGACCCTGATTATCTCGTTCTAACGGGATGAAATAGGGTCAAGGGGATACGTTACGATACGGGGCTTACTCTGACTTCATCAACCAACTTTTTATGATTAAATCCTATGTCTGATGAGCTAATTGGAGGACGCTACAGAGTGATTGAAAGCCTAAGAACCACAGGCTTTGGTCAAACTTATGTGGCAGAAGATACTCATCTTCCTGGAGATCCTCCGCCTCGTTGTGTGGTGAAAAAATTGCAGCCGCAGTCTAATGAGGAATTTGTTTTAGAAACTGCCAGAAGATTATTTGATAATGAAGCTAAGGTACTTTATAAGCTCAGTGATCATCGACAAATACCCCGCTTATTAGCCCACCTGGAGGTTGATGAAGAGTTTTATTTGGTGCAGGAGTATATTGAAGGCAAAGATCTTAGCCAGGCGGAAATTGTCCCTGGGGTTCGCTGGCAAGAGTCTAAGGTTAAGAGATTATTAATTGATGTTTTAAAGATTCTCTCATTTGTACATCAAAATAACGTAATTCATCGCGATATTAAACCTTCTAATTTAATTCGCCGTGATTCTGACAGTAAAATATTTTTGATTGATTTTGGTGCGGTTAAAGAAATTACTAATATGACCCTGACGGAAGGACAGGGTAATGTGTTAACCGTTGCCATCGGGACTCCAGGATACATGGCGAGCGAACAGCAGCGGGGAGATCCCCGCTTCAATAGCGATATCTATGCCCTGGGAGTTACTGCTATTCAGGCTTTAACAGGATATCATCCCGATCAGCTGCCTCGCGATCGCGATACAGGGGAAATTAGGTGGCATGATAAGGCTCCAGACTGTAGCGAAGAACTAGCCTATGTGCTGGATAAAATGGTGCGTAATGATTTTTTACAGCGCTATATGAATGCTAATGAGGCGTTGGAAGATTTGCGCAACCCCAAGAAGGAAGATACTAAGAAATCTGACTCACCAGAGCCTGTGGTTGTTAGTCAAGCCCCTACCCCTAAATCATCTGGCTCGAAAAGACTTCTTTTGTTTGTAGTGTTGCCTTTAAGTTTAGGGCTGATATTTTTAGCCCCTAAAATTTGGGAAGCAGCACGGGCTCTCAAACACTACAATGAGGGGAATTCCCTGATTGAAGCTGAAGACTATAATGAAGCAATCAAAGCCTTTGATCAAGCTATAGTCAGCCGCGGCGATTTCGCTCAAGCCTGGACTAATCGTGGTTTTGCCCTCGGAAAGTTAGGAAAGCATGTCGAAAAATTTTCTTCCTGTGAAAATGCTACGAAAGTAGCTCCTGATTTTCCCGAAGCTTGGAACTGCCGAGGGTTAGCCAGGTTCGATCTTAAGCAATATGAAAAAGCCCTAGAAGATTATAATAGGGCGATCGCCGTTAATGATCAATTCTATCGCGGCTGGTTTAACAAGGGTCAGGTATTACTCAAGCTAGGACAGCCGAGAGAAGCCATTAATGCCACGAGAAAAGTACTCAGCATCAAGCCAGATTATTTTTTAGCCTGGACTCAAATGTGCCGAGCTCTGTATGAGTTAGAACAATATCAGGATGCTAAGGCGCATTGTGTTGAATCTCTTGAGTGGAACAGAGATTATACGCCAACTTCCACTTTGCTAAAGCAAGTGGAAGAAAAGCTGAAATAGAAACCAAAAACTCTATTCATCAATTTGGTCAATGGCTTTTGTCTGATCAACTAAGAAATGTCTACTTAGTCAAAAATTTGGGAGTTAATCCGAGTAAGCTCCAGAAATCCACTCGATAAGAAATAGACTGTACTCCTCTCTCTCTGGATTCTGTTTTCTGGGGATTAAGATTTTTGTCTAAAATTAGACCAACTACATCACTGGCGACTGTCGCTGGAGCGACATCTTTGTTAGGACTCAGAGTAAGCAAAACTTTACCACAGCCGCTTTCTGCCGCATTAGCGCAGATAGCTGGTAGTTCATCCTGGACTACAGTACCAACAAAATTAATCTGAGATAAATCGTAGCCTTGGGCAGAATAATTTTCTAGCTTATCTGCCACCATGTTACAAAGCTCTTCAGGACTATCGTTAGATTTAGTCTCAAGAGCTTCTTTTTTCCAATGAAAAATTGGCAATTGTGCATCAGTCTCTGTGTTCATGGCAACAGTTGTAGGCACGCCTTCAGTTACCTGACAAGAAAAGTTGAGCTGTGGTTCCTCTGAGGAATTAGCATGGAGGGGAAAAGCTAAAGTTGCCATTCCCATTACTAGTAGTGCTGAAAAACTTCTGGTTTTCATGTGATTAACAAGCCTTATATAAAGTAACAAACCTACCAGCTACAGCCTGTAAGCTGGCATCTAACATCCGTATACGTTTAAATCTTAGGACATAAGCAACAATATTTCTCTAGAAAATCAAATAAATTTAAGAGTATTCCATTCTAAAATTTAAAGTCAAGTCATTACACGGCAAAGCTTTTACTCTCTGTTGCTATTTTGAGCACCAGCGCCAGAAGATATTGAACTCCTGTAAATCTTTACAGATCTAAAACACTAGCTTTACACAAAGTTTATATTAGTTAAGGATTTATACTGCTTAATCCTGCTTCTAATCTCTTAAATTGACTTAGAATAATTTTTTACCGCACTTACATTGTTATGACTAGCATAATAACTTAACAAAAATTTATATACTTTTATATCATTACTGAGAAACCATAGATGCTTCCCAGGTATCATAGAGGATGGCTGAAATGAGAAAGCCTTATTTTTTATTAGCGGTATATTCTCAGGAGAAAAAATGGACTTTATAACCAACATTAATTTTACTGTAGTTTTTCAATTGGTTTGCGTGGCGTTAATTATGATTTCTGGTCCCGTGGTGATCTTTTTATTAGCTTTACGCGGTGGTGACCTTTAAAAAAATCTTTACTTTAATTCTCAGATATTTTGTTACCTGCTGTTCTGCGAGCTAATCCAAATTTAGCTCAAGTACATATTAGGTAGTTAAATCTAGCTTAACTTAAGCTGTTTAATTTACTGAGCAGTTCCTTGGCTCTAGCGGAAATACCTGACCAATCACCATTGGCGATCGCCTGTAGGGGAAAAAGATTGCTAGAGATGCCTACGGCGATCGCTCCCGAACTAATCATTTGGGGTGCATTATCGATAGTAATTCCTCCAGTAGGAATTAGAGGAATATCTCCTAGGGGACTTTGCAGACACTTAATGTATTCTGCCCCTCCCAAGGATTTAATAGGAAAGATTTTAACTGCTTGGGCTCCCTGTTTACAGGCTTGAATGATCTCGCTAGGAGTTAATACTCCTGGCACAAAAGGAATTTTGTAACGATAGTGAGCAATCTCTAGAAGCTCAGGATTAAAGTTAGGTGCAAATGCAAATTGTGCTCCAGCCGCCACAGCATTGTGGAGTTGTCCTGAGGTTAAAATAGTTCCAGCGCCGATGGTGCAGTGGGGTAATTCCCCTCTCAGTTGAGCGATTAAATCCTCTGGGCGATCGCTATTCCAGGTGATTTCAATTAGATTCATGCCTCCTGCTGCCACAGCCTGAGCCATTTTAAGAGCTAAATCAAAGTCTGGGCAGCGAATTACGGCGATCGCTCTATGCTGATGTAATAGTTGTAGCCATGATTCTGTAACAGTCATTTCATTTGTCAGTTATCAGTTATCAATTATTAGTACCTCAGCCTGAAGTTAGAAGCTTAAAATATTGAATTTTATTTATTTTCATCCTATTGACATTTGGCTATTTACTTAAAGTTCACAAAGAGCGAATGCGTCTTTTATATGCCTGACTATCTAAACCGTATCCTTGATTCAAAGTTTGCGGGTTGATTTGCTGCTCTAAAACTCTAATTCTTTCTGAGGTTGCAGGGTGAGTACTCAAAAAGCCAGGAGTGGAACCACCTTTCCTAAGTAACTTTTCCATAAATCCGAGGATTCCCCTGGGAGCATAATTAGTCTGAATCATATTTTCTAAACCGAAGCGATCTGCCTCTAGCTCATCAGAACGGCTATTAGGGCGACTAACGGCTAGCTCAACCCCGATCTGCACCGCATTATTACGATCCAAACCAGCAGCTGAAAGCAATCCCTGAGCCAGAGCGCGATCGCGCATTTGTTCGATGCCGTGTCGCCCCGCAATGTGACCAATCTCATGCCCAATGACGCTAGCTAGTTCAGCTTCATTGTCTGCTGCGGCAATCAAGCCTCGATTAAGGTAAACATAGCCACCCATGGTGGCAAAGGCATTAATATTATTGTCATCAACAACCTGAAAAGTATAAGGAATGTTAGGGCGCTTGCTGGCTTTAGCTAGTCGCTGACCAATGTCATTGATGTAGTTATTAATCCCTCGATTGCGATAGATTTTTGCCTGACCAGATTTAATCAATTCTTGGTTAATTTCTCTGCCTAACTCCACTTCCTGAGAATTAGAAATATTTGAGATTTGCACAATCTGGATGCCTCGAAGCATTAACTCTAACCAAGAAATACCATAGCTTGGCTGCATGCCCCATAAATTAAGACCAATAACCACCATAAAGGTAATTAAACCAGATAGAAAGTGACGCTTGCGTCTCCCTAAAAAGCGAATAATTCGCTGTAAGATGTACATCTAAAGTTTCTTTGCTCCCTAAAATTTTGATCACGTCAGAATCAGCCGCTAATGTGGATACACAGCACAACACACTCCACAGTGATTCTATTTATCATGACGGGCAACTAGGGCATTAAGTTGCAACAGTATTTCAAAAACTTACTGGCAAAATGTTTGTTCCAATTGTTTTTCGGGAACTTTAAAAATAATGAGCTAAACATAGATAATTTTTTGAACTCTATATTTAGCGCCTATTTAGATTAATAGTAAAACACTTTATAACAACAATTAATTCTTGATTAATTGTTTAACTATGACTCTTGAGTTGTTGATATCTCTTTAATGATGGTTGATTAAACCCAAGATCATAGCAGTGCAGCAACTCTGCAAATTCTCAATCTGCTTTTAGATAATTTTTTATTAAAAACCGTGATACAAGTACCACCAGTAGAATTAGGGTTATCAGTCAGCAATATGACTCAACTGAAAAACCAGCTTTTTTGCCGTATGGATGGTTTGACTACGACTCAAAGAACAGAACGGAGACGAACTACTCTGACTGAGCTGGGTTTATTAACCTCTGATGCCGTTCCTTTGTTTGAAGCAACCACCCAGAAAGCAGCTGTTTTTACTGACATGCCCATTAGCCTGCTTACTATTGCTGTAGACGATCAGCTATGGTTTAAATCCGCAGTTGGCTTATCAACTAATGCTATGACAGCACAATTAGCAGCTCAAAGACAGCTTTCTCTTCAAGAATCTTTTGCTAGCTATGTAATTGATAGTCAGCAACCACTATTCATTGAAAATACCTTGAGCCATGCTATTTTCGCCCGTAGCATCCTAGCTCAACATTATGGGATTAAAACCTATCTGGGGGTTCCTCTAATTAGTTCCGATGAAGTTTGTCTTGGTACTCTAGAAGTGATGAGCTTTGAACAGAAGCAGCTAAATCAACGAGATGTTGAGCACCTGATCTTGCTGGCTAGTTCATGCTTAAAAGAATTTGAGTATAGCCAGCTTACACAACAGCCTGTCGGAGAGTCCATCATCAGCCAGAATCGATTGTCTTGGCAGTCACCCGGACAAAAAATAATGGGACTAAATGCGCCAACTCATCATGCAGCAAAGATGGCAAAGGTCAACAATCGAGCTGAGATGTCGGATTTAGAGCAGAAACTCTCCCTTGAAAACCCAGGGACAAATCCCATCAAACTTAAGCTAGTTTCACAGCTAACTCAAGAGCTCAGAACGCCACTGACTTCAGTTATTGGCATGGCAAGTGTTTTACATCGGGAAGTTTATGGTCCTCTAACCGTTAAACAAAGAGAATATTTGGAAATTATTCATGATAGCGGTCAGAACTTGATTTCCCTGGTTGATGAAATTGTGAGCTTAGGAGTTTTGAGTGATTACAGTACACAGCTGAATAATGCCGCAATTGATGTTGAAATGCTCTGCCAACAGGTTGTTAACAGCTTGGCGGATATGGCGAAGCAAAAGCAGCAGGAATTACGTCTGTCAATTGAGCCAGGGAATAGAATTTGGTCTTTAGATAAGGGAAAAATTCGTCAAGGAATTTACTATCTGATCGTCAGTCTTTTAGAGATATCAGAACCTGGTGGTGAAATTCAAATTCACGTATCTAGAAGAGACAGAATGTTAAATATTGCTTTTGGCGTTTCTCATCCCTGGCTGGGTGAAAATTTGGGGCAGAACAAACCTCACACCCAAACTGTAGCTCAAGCTTTAAAGTTCAGCCATGCTAGCAAGAATGAACATCGAGAGGCTGAGGTGGGTCTTGGTCTTATGGGCAACCATCAGCTACTAACCACTTCGACTCTGATGATGGCAATCGATGATCAACAGACTCTAGATAATAATAATAAAATTCCCCGCGATATTTTAGGACTATTGTTATGTTGCCATTTAATTGAGCTACATCAGGGACGAGTTGTTGTTCAGGGTTCTCTCAATTCGAGCTATCGATATGTTCTGCAATTTCCTTTTGCTCAATCAATTAAAGAATAATTAATCTTAGTTTAGGATATGTAAAGTCAGAGAGGTCTTGCCTTAAAAAACCATAAGGCTAATTCTGACTGCATACAATATAGAACTCAATATCCTAATCTATGAAATCGGCTTGGTTCATTCTCATGCTGGCAACGCCAAATCTTAGCCAGTGGCAACAGGGCAGCTATCTGCATCGAGCTAGGGGCTGGTTATCGAGGTGGCAACAGGGTAGCTGGTTATTTCAGTGGTCAGAAGCGATCGCCGCAGGCTTAATTAGTATTTTATTTTTATTGGCTCCCTACGTGGAAACAACTCTAATTGGGGTGCTGCTAATTGCCATCGCTGGTTTTTGGGGGTTATTTACGATCACAGAATCTCGTAGATCTGTAATCACTCCAGTACATTTTTTGGTATTTCTCTATTGGTGTTTGGCAACGGTTGCCACGGCTTTTTCTCCCGTTAAATCCGCTGCATTAACGGGCTGGATTAATTTAACTCTATACCTAGTTTTATTTGCCTTGGCTGTCCCCATCCTGAGACAAGCCAAGTTTTGTAACTGGATTATTACTAGTTTTTTATTGACGGCTTTGATGGTTAGTAGCTACGGTGTTCGACAAGAGTTCTTCGGAGTGCAGCAGTTGGCAACCTGGAATGACCCGACTTCGGCTTTGGCTAATGATACGCGAGTTTATAGCTACTTAGGTAATCCTAATTTGTTAGGGGGTTATCTATTACCAGCGATCGCCCTCAGCGTGGCGGCGGTATTTATTTGGCGGGGCTGGATTGCTAAAACCTTAGCTATTTTGATGGTCATGGTGAATTCTGCCTGCCTCTACTTTACTGATAGTCGCGGTGCCTGGCTGGCGATGGCGGTGTTAATTGGGTCGCTGCTGCTGTTGTTTTATCTATGGTGGCAGCCGTATTTGCCCCGTTGGTGGCAGGTTTGGTTTTTGCCCCTGGTGTTTGGTACTTTAGGGGGGTTACTGGTGCTGGCATTTATCGCCGTAGAGCCGTTGCGGATTAGATTATTGAGTATTTTTGCGGGTAGAGAGGACAGCAGTAATAATTTTCGGATTAACGTCTGGACTGCCTGCTTTGAAATTATCAGGGATTATCCTTGGTTGGGGATTGGACCAGGAAACGACGCTTTTAATCAGATTTATCCCCGCTATATGAATCCTCGTTATCCTGCCCTGAGTGCTTATTCGGTTTATCTAGAACACATTGTTGAGCTAGGTTATCTGGGTTTTGGCTGCTTTATTTGGCTGCTGGCGGTAACTTTTAATCATGGAGTACGTCAGTTAGCAAAACTCCGTCAAAGCCGCAATCCAAGAGCTCTTTATCTGCTAGCGGCGATCGCCGCCGCCATGAGTCTGGCGTTTCATGGCTTGGTGGATACAGTTTGGTATCGCCCGCAAATTAACACTGTCTGGTGGTTGGTAATTGCTATTATTGCTAGCTTTGATCAACGAGCAATGAGCAGTGAACAATTAACTAATCAAGAATAGTCTCGGCAATCTCCTTCCCTATGTCCTGATAGCGATACCAGCCAATTTTAGCTCGGCGGTCAGGATAATCTTTGACAATTACTCCCAAGCTTGGCGATCGCTGAAAAGCAACGAGTAGAGGAATTTCACTCTTAAATAAAGGTAGTTGGGCTGCGGCTAAGAACTCTTGAGCCTGAAGGGCATTTTTGGTACGGGAATCAACTTTAGTCAGCAATACTCGATATTTAGCATCGAGAGTCTTCAAAATCTCAACCGCCTTAACCGTCGTGTCTAAATCAAGGTGATTGGGAGTAGTAGGCAGAATTAACAGGTCACTACCTGCCGCTAAGTCCTCTAACTCTTCTGGTTCAGGGCGAGCCTGAGTATCAATAATAATGTGGGTAAATTTCTTAATCAGCCCTGGGGCACCCGCCTGGGATGCCACGTAGAAGGGCAGCTTATCTTCTTTTGACCAGACCAAAGCTGAGCGATTTTTATCCGCATCAATTAATAAGGTGGGGGCAAGGGTTTGAAAATATGCCGCCAAGTGGACTGCGGTGGTAGTTTTCCCGACCCCTCCCTTCAAAGCAGTAATTGCAATAATCATCAGCTGCCCCCGAAATACTTTAATTTACTAGTAGTTTACCTATTTGCGTGCACTTAGTCAGTCTATATTCAGACGTACCTTGTTAATATATGAATTTTTTGTTACATTTATTTACATAAGTTAAAAATGTTGATTATTCAGTCTTTAAGCAATAGTCAGAGACTCTGCTTCTGAGGTTGTTCTTGATAGACAGGGCTACGTCTTTTATAGAGAAGACTCTGATTCCCCCAATCGACATTGATTTCTCCTGAATTTTACCTACCTCGGTTTGTCAGCCGAGGTTTTTTATTGATAGTGAAGACCAGAAATTATCAAGTTCAGGTTATTATTTAAACTCATAAAAAATTTTAGTTTAACTACGGTAGTTTGATACTCAAGAACCTGCTTGTAATGCTCTCTGGGGGAAAATATCTTGTCTTCTGAAATTACGCTAGAAAAACCAGAATTACAAAATTCACGGGAGATGCTGGGGTCTTTCCTGTCAGGAGTTGTCAAAGCTGCGGGGGGCACAGTGTTAGGAATTGCTATGATTACCAGCGCCGTGACAGCGGGAGGACTAGTGGGTTTAGCCTTTAGCTTTCGGAATCTTCCCGATGTGAGAGTTTTACGTAATCATATTCCAGCAGAAACCAGCTATATTTACGATATCAACGGTAAGCTTCTGACCAGGGTTCACGGTGAAGCTAATCGAGAAATTGCCAACATTAACCAGGTTGCACCTGAATTAAAGTTAGCAGTCTTGGCGATCGAAGACAGTAATTTTTATCGTCATCAAGGGTTAAATCCCTACAGCGTGGCTCGTGCTGCCCTGGCAAACTACAGAAAGGGTGGGGTCTCAGAGGGGGCATCTACTCTGACGATGCAGCTAGTGAAAAACCTGTTTCTAACGCGGGAACGTACCTTTAGCCGCAAGTTAGCCGAAGCGATTTTGGCTATTAGAGTAGAGCAGGTTTTTTCTAAGGATGAGATTCTGGAAATGTATCTCAATAATATCTATTGGGGACATAATAACTATGGCGTGCAAACTGCCGCAGAGAGCTACTTTAACAAAAGTGCTAGTGAATTGAACTTAGCTGAATCTGCCGTCTTGGCGGGCTTAATTCAGGCTCCAGAGCAATATAGTCCGTTTCTTAACTATGGCAACACTAAGCGACGACAGGCGGCGGTGTTGGCTCGCATGCGTAAGCTAAACTGGATTACCCCAGAAGAAGAACAGGCGGCACGTTCAGAACCACTACTGGTAGGTAAGCCGACTGCCTGGCGGAAAAGTCAGTCCCCATTTATCACCGAAGCAGTGACCCAAGAACTGGAAGAGCGCTTTGGTAAAGAAAAAATCCTGCGGGGCGGGATTAGAGTCCAGACTACGATTGACCGCGATTTTCAGCGCATGGCAGAAGAATCCATCAGAGAAAGCCACAATTTATTGCGTCGTTGGGGATTAAGAGCGGATCAAGTTGCTCTAGCTGCGGTTGACCCCAGAACCCACTTTGTTAAGGCGCTGGTGGGAGGGGTAGACTATAAGTCGAGTCAATTCAATCGTGCTGTTCAGTCTCGCCGTCAACCAGGCTCATCTTTTAAACCTTTTGTTTATTACACTGCCCTAGCTGGCGGTAATTATCGTCCCGAAACTATTGTTGATGATGCTCCTGTCTCTTATCGAATTCCTGGGGGAATTTATAAACCCCAAAACTACGGAGGGAAGAATGATTTTAAGGGCAAGATGTCTTTGGCTAGTTCTTTGATTGAATCCCGTAATATTCCCGCGGTCAAGTTAGGTAAGGCAGTAGGTCTAGAAGAGGTAATTAAAGTGTGTCGCATACTAGGCATTGAAAGCCCTATGCAGCCTGTAATCTCTCTTCCTTTGGGCTCTATCGGCGTAACTCCTCTGGAAATGGCTGGAGCATTTGCTACCTTCGCCAGCAATGGCTGGCATGAAAGAACTACCGTTATCTTGCAGGTTACAGATAGTAAAGGCAATATTCTGTTGGATAATACTCCTGAACCCCAGAGAATTCTTGACCCTTGGGCAACCGCTAGTTTAACAACAATGTTAAAAGGAGTTTTGCAGCCTGGTGGGACTGGTCAAAAAGCTAACATTAATCGCCCTGCTGCGGGCAAGACTGGAACCACATCCTCGGAGCGGGATGTTTGGTTCGTGGGTTATGTTCCTCAGCTAGCGACGGCAGTTTGGGTGGGTAACGATAATTATCAGAGTATGGGTAAAGGCATTACAGGAGGTGATTTTGCGGCTCCCGTATGGCGCTCTTTTATGCTGAAGGCGCTAAAGGATGAACCAGTTAAATACTTTCCTGCCGCTTCTCAATTTTCCCGTCCTTAGGAGTGTTGTTGAGGGATTTATTGATCATTAGTGACCAAAATGGTGCTAGTTGACATTAAATACAATGATTTCCCAGGGCAACAGCTTTTAAGGCTGAATTTCCGATTTCATTCTTTGGAGAGTTACCTCCATCTGGTCAAACATTTGCTGGGGCGTCATCCCAAACTGGTTGAGCTGTGTTTTGAGCTGCTGTACCGTCATTTGTGCCATAAAGTCCTCGGAAAGCTCAAACCGCTTCATAAAGATACGATAGCGCTCCATAAGCTGTTCCATTTGCTCGATGAACATTTTTTTGCCTTCGCGGTCAAACTTGCCGTATTCGCCCCCTAGCTTCATGAGAGATTGATAATCTTCAAACAGCTTTTTAGCTTCTTCCTGAACTACCTGAGAATCAAAAAAACTCATAACTTGCTTACAAAACCTCTTTACTCTTAAGGATTAGAATTTTAAATCTTAAAAAATTACTTATATTAGTCAATATTTATTTTAGGATAGTCAATCAACTCAAGTAAAATACGGTTAACCGCATCTTTCTACCCAGATTTTAATAATCCAAATTTAAAATTACCTCGCTAACTCACTATTTGCATAAATCTATCTCCTGATCCCTTTATGGTGCCTATCATTGCTGTTAACAATTTGAGTAAAACCTATTCTGTTGCGACGAAGAAGCCAGGATTGAAAGGGACATTAACTCATTTTTTTCGTCGGACATATCGTGAAATTAAAGCGGTTCAGAATATATCGTTTCAAATTCAGCCAGGAGAGATAGTTGGTTTTTTAGGGGCAAACGGTGCGGGCAAAACCACTACCCTAAAAATGCTCACTGGTTTAATTCATCCTTCTGCGGGAGAAGTAAAAGTTGCAGGGTATATCCCATTTAGTCGTCAGCCAAGGTTTTTAAATCAAACTAGTTTGGTGATGGGGCAAAAACAGCAGCTATTGTGGGATTTACCTGCACTAGATTCTTTACGCATTAATGCGGCTGTTTATAATATTCCTGAGGGAGTTTTTAAACAACGTCTGGCAGAATTAGCCACCATGTTAAGCATTGAAGGGAAGCTTAATCAACCAGTGCGTAAGCTTTCCCTGGGAGAAAGAATGAAGGCGGAACTACTGGCAGCCTTATTACATCATCCGCCAGTGCTATTTCTGGATGAGCCAACCCTGGGCTTGGATATAAATGCTCAGGTAGCGGTTAGAAAATTTCTACAAGCCTATAATCAGCGCTATGATGCCACTATCCTGCTGACCAGTCACTACATGGCTGATATTACCGCATTGTGCGATCGCGTGCTACTAATTCATCAGGGGCAGTTGATTTACGATGGCTTATTAGACGGCTTGCTAGAGCGCTTTGCTCCCTATCGACAGATTAAGGTAGTACTATCCGCAGCTTTACCGCCAAGACAGTTAGCTAGCTTTGGCGAGATTGAGTCGATTCAGGGTCAGCAGGTTCGTTATTTGGTACCGAGAGCAGAGTTAACCGAGAAAATTGCTAAAATTTTAGCTAATTTGGAGGTTGAGGATTTAAGCGTTGGGGAACCTCCCATTGAAGAAATTATCGGTCGTTTATTTCAAACAGGAAGGTCTACTGTATAAATTATTGAAATTATTGTACTAGCTTTGATTAATTCTGGCGATCGCCTGTTGGCTTAATATTTTTCTGTACTAATTTTTCTATCTAGAAGTGTGACTGTAAAATAAACAGTGAATTGCGACGTTAACTGATTAACAACGATAATTAATTATTGAATGTATAAGCGGAGAGGGGGGGATTCGAACCCCCGTTAGGTTTTACCCTAAAATAGTTTTCGAGACTACCGCATTCAACCGCTCTGCCACCTCTCCTCAACTGAAGATATTTAGTCTCAGAGCTATTTTACTGATGATTGGCAATGTTTGCCCAATAATCTTTATGAATTAGCTAAATGCTGTTGTAAAGCCTGACGCATCACGTCAACGGGAACAGGCTGCTGGAGCCATATTTCTAGGGCGGCGACTCCCTGCTGTAGAAGCATTTCTAGACCATCAATGGTAGTAGCACCTTGAGCCTGGGCTAGCTGGAGAAAGCGAGTGGGACTAGGGGTATAAATTAGATCATAGGCGATCGCCTGGGGTTTAAGTCTCTGCATTAAACTTTCATCAACGGGAGAAGCCTCTATTTTAGGAGACATACCGACAGGGGTAGTATTCACCAGCAGATCAGCCGCAGGAATTAGGTTGCTTAAATCGTCCCAGGGGTGGATTTTAATTCTCTCGGCAATTTGAGGAGTATTTGACCAGCTTTGAGAGAATCTTGCTAAATTATTGGGATTACGCCCGACAACGTGTATTTTAGGACATCCCAACCTACTTAAACCAGCAATTACTGCCCGTGCAGAACCTCCATTGCCGAGAACTACTGGCATCAGCTTTGCCCAGTCTAAGGACATGGCTTTTAGGGGAGCAATAAAACCTGTAACGTCTGTGTTAGTTCCTTTCCAGCCTGTAGGAGTACGCCAAACGGTGTTAATCGCGCCAATACTAGCCGCATCATCGGCGATCGCCGACAGCAAAGACATTATCTCCTGTTTATGAGGGATAGTAATATTGAAGCCCGTTAACCCCACCGCCTCAAAACCAGCCAGGGCGGTTGTTAAATTCCCCTGCTTGACGGGAAAAGGTATGTAAACATAGTCTAGTCCCATACTGGCGATCGCCGCATTATGCATTACGGGAGATAGGGAATGTTCTACGGGTTGACCAATAATACCTAACAGCTTAGTTTTGCCTGTGATTAACTGCATTAATTCAATTAACGTCCAATTATTAGATTTTATAATTGCTCTGAGTAAAGCTCACAAAACGCATGATGTAAATTATTAAAACCCTTGTCAAGTCTTGATAGAGTATACGGCGATCACTAATAGAATACTCAGCAACTACCTCATTAGAAAGCATTTCAAAGTCCCATCAGCAAATTTCTAGTTTTTTAAAGTCTGTTCCCAGTTAACTGTGTTGCTCTGGGTGATTTGGCTAAGGAGATTAAACATCTAAAATTCAATCAAATTCTCTTCGTGCTTAACTCTTCCCTTACTTATTACTCATCACCCAAAACCTACTACTCACTAACTACTACCTAAAAACCTTCTGCCTTCACTTGCCGATTAACAGAAGATGCCGAAACCGCAGTCTAATAGGTAGATTCAGCCAGTATTCCATGTTAACAAATATTGCCTCTCCGTGTTCTAATTCTCGTCGTAATTCATCACTTATTCCTTCATTCTTGTCGAATTCAGCTTGTTTGACGTTAACACCTGTGAGGTTGGCACTTCCAAAGTTAGCACGAACCAGGTCAGCACGAATGAGTGTAGCACCTGTAAGGTTAGCACTTGTGAGGTTAGCACCTGTGAGGTTGGCATCTTCAAAGTTAGCACCTGTGAGGTTGGCACCTGTGAGGTTAGCACCTGCAAGGTTGGCATCTTCAAAGTTAGCACCTGTGAGGTTAGCACTTGTGAGGTTGGCACTAATGAGGTTGGCACTAATGAGGTTGGCACCTGTGAGGTTAGCACTTGTGAGTTTGGCACGAATGAGTTTGGCACCTGTGAGGTTGGCATCTTCAAAGTTGGCATCTTCAAAGTTAGCATCTGCGAGGTTGGCACTAATGAGGTTAGCACCTGTGAGTTTGGCACGAATAAGTTTGGCACTTGTGAGGTTGGCACCAAAAAGATTATCGCGACTTAAGTCTTCACCACTCAGATCGACTCCGATGAAATCTTTAGTCAGATCCAGACCAGTCATCTTTGCTAGTTCTGAAAGCTTCTCAGTCTTGGCGTTTTCTACTTGCTTGATTGCGCTCTCAATATCTTGAGCAAACTTTTCCTCATCCATGTACTAACTCCTGCCGACTCAGATAAGGTTTTTCTTGCAGCAATTCCTCAACTAAACGATTAACTATCATTCTGTATATAACTGCTGTTTTTGTCTTGGTAATGTCTTTCTGCCAAAATAATGAACCATTGACTAAATAAATATCATCTGAATCCTTGATCTCAAAAGTAGCTAACAAACTACAAGGCTTTTCCTTAACATCTATACATGCCAGCTCACTCTCACATAATATGCCTTCTAGAAATTTTTCAATTTTGCATTCAAAAACCCAAGTAGGATCTTCTAATCCTCCCTCTGTGTTTACTTGATAAGCTTTATAGGTATATTCTTTTCCTTCCCTTGAGGACTGTTTTGTTTCACCACCAATTCCTTGAGTTTTCCCCCCAAGCTTCCCTGTAATTTGACCCTCTTTGCCTTTTTCTTGCTGAACTTTAACTTCAACGACTGTTTGAAATTTTTTGTTTAGCTTTATATTTCTTAATGGAGTTTCCCCATTAGTCAGTTTTACAATTAATTTGCCCTTTTTCAAACCAAAAATTGCCCTACCATATCTTCTAATCGGTATCTCATGCTTGCCAAAGCGAATGTCAGCCACTAAGTCAAACTGTGCTTCATTGATTCTCTTGGTTGACAATTCCATCCGTACACAGTTCATAAATCTATTTTCAGGATTGGGTGGATCTACTATCACTATCTATCAATTATCATTTGAGCGAACACTTTTTGGACAACATACAAAGCATAGTTTAGAAACTGATTTACTTTTTAACTTAATTATTTTTTATAACTTTTTAGTGACATTTTACATTGCAAAATATACTTTGGATTCATTTTTTGTGATACTAAAAATTAGGCACTAATTACCATAATTATACACAGTACATACATAGATGTCTGTAGTATCCAATAAGAGTGTACCTCAAAAATTGACCTCCAAAAGCTGAAGGGAAGTTAGTTAGTTTTCCTTTCTCTTAAGAATTGCAGTGAAGAATAAGGCATTACATTGATTTGGGAGACATTTAGCATCTGATGAACTGCTGGACTGTTCCAGATATGGTAAAAAGTAATCCTGTCTCTAGTTTTATAGTTTGGTTACTAATTAATCTATGTCTCATCCTCTCTACGTAGCTTTTGTCTGGCATCAACATCAACCCCTCTATAAATCCAGAGAAGCAGACACGGATGCTTGGGGACAGTATCGTCTACCTTGGGTTAGACTTCATGGAACCAAGGATTATTTAGATTTGGTTTTAATCCTCGAAAAATATCCTAAGCTACACCAGACGGTTAATTTAGTACCATCATTATTGTTACAGCTAGAAGATTACGCTGAGGGTGAGGCGATCGATCCTTATTTGGCTTTAGCCCTGACTCCAGAAGCCCAGCTAACGCAGCAAAATAAGCAGTATATTATTAAGCACTTCTTTGATGGTTATTTCCATACCCTTATTGAACCCCATCCCCGCTATGCCCAGCTTTATGAACAGCGTCAAGAGATAGGTGGTGCTTGGTGTCTAGCAAATTGGACGGCTCAAGACTATAGTGATTTGTTAGCCTGGCATAACTTATCCTGGATCGATCCTCTATTCTGGGACGATGGGGAAATTGCCACCTGGTTGAAACAGGGGAAAGGCTTTACCTTGAGCGATCGCCAGAGGATTTATTCTAAGCAACGAGAAATCATCAAGCGGATTATTCCCCAACATAAGCAAATGCAGGATCGGGGACAGCTTGAAATTATGACTACTCCCTACACCCATCCCATATTGCCTTTGTTGGCTGATACTAATGCAGGGCGGGTAGCGGTGCCGCAAATGGACTTACCGCGAGATCGCTTTCAATGGTCGGAAGATATCCCCCGTCACCTGAGTATTGCCTGGGAGATGTATCTTGATCGCTTTGAGAGAGAACCTGCTGGGCTATGGCCCTCCGAACAGTCCGTCAGCCCGTCAATTCTGCCCTACGTTGCGCAACAGGGCTTTAAATGGATCTGTTCCGATGAAGCGGTTTTAGGCTGGAGTATCAAGCATTTCTTCCATCGGGATGAGGCGGGAAATGTTTCTGAACCTGAATTACTTTATCGCCCTTATCGTCTGGAAACAGATCAGGGGGATCTAGCAATTGTGTTCCGCGATCATCGTCTATCGGACTTGATTGGCTTTACCTATAGCGGGATGAGTCCTCGTAAAGCAGCCGCTGATCTGACTGGGCATTTAGAGGCGATCGCCCGTGACCTTAAAGCCCGTCAAGCAAATTCTGATGGGGCTTTGGAAGAACCCTGGTTGGTCACTATTGCCCTGGATGGTGAAAACTGCTGGGAATATTACCCCCGTGATGGGCTGCCCTTTTTGGAGGCACTTTATGAGCGATTAAGCCGAGATGAAGACCTTAAATTAGTTACAGTTAACGAGTTTATTCAGCAATTTCCCCCTACCGCAACCATTCCGTCACAGCAGCTTCATAGTGGTTCTTGGGTGGACGGCAGCTTTACCACCTGGATTGGCGATCCTGTGAAAAATCGTGCCTGGGATCTTCTAACGGCAGCCCGTGAGACTTTAGCCAAGCACCCCGAAGCAACCGAAGAAACTAACCCTGAAGTGTGGGAGGCGCTTTATGCGGCGGAAGGTTCCGACTGGTTTTGGTGGTTTGGGGAAGGGCATTCTTCCAACCAGGACGAAATGTTTGATCAGCTATTTCGAGAACATCTAGCGGCGATTTATCAGGCGCTTAATGAACCCATCCCGCAAAATCTCCACTCACCTGTAGATAAACATGAAGTTAAAGGCGATCGCCTGCCCCAGAGCTTTATCCATCCTATTGTTAACGGTATTGGGGATGAGCAGGATTGGGATCGCGCGGGCAGAATTGAGGTTGGTGGTGCCAGGGGAACAATGCACCGTAGCAGTATTGTTCAAAGGTTATTCTATGGATTAGATCACCGCAATTTTTATCTCCGTTTTGATTTTAAATCAGGTGTTCAACCAGGGAAAGATCTTCCAGGGGAACTACATTTACTGTGGTATTACCCGAACATTCCCAACCATAACAGTCTTCCCCCCATTGCCCATCTCCCTGATGAGGCTCCTTTAAACTATTATTTTCACCATCATCTTGGCATCAATCTTATTACCGACTCGGTTTGGCTACAGGAGGCGCAACATTATGGTCAATGGCAGATGCGCGCCTGTCGTGCGGAGGCGGTTTTCCAGCAGTGTTTGGAAGTTGCGGTTCCCTGGGCAGATTTACACATTGAACCAGATTATAATCTAGAAATATTGGCTATCTTCGCCGATCATGGTGAATTTCGTAGCTTTATTCCTGAAGATAGGTTTATTAGCTTGCAGGTTCCTTAATAATCAATTAACAGTGAGCAATGGACAATGATCATTGCTTGCTTGTGATTTATCGACGTAGTTGACTATATGCAGCAGCAGAGAAGGTAGGGATTTCAGGATAATGACCTAAAGCACATTCCACCATACAAAAGATGCTGGCACCAGTAGCCATGATAAAGGTTATGCTGCCTACGAAACCTAATGCCCCGAAAGTACTAAATACAATGGAAATTAGAGCGATCGCAATGCCAAATAAGATTGATTGTAGAGTATTGAAGCGAATAAAGTAGGGGACTCTCTCGTTTCTGACTACTGCTAAAAATAAGATAAAAAATACAACTAAGCTGCCAAATGCAGGTATGGCAGTATTAAAAATAGCGTAAATGAAATTAATTGGCGTGATCAGAATACCCAATAATCTGAACAGTGGACTTAATGCAGGAAACTGAACCAGTAAACCTGTTCCTAGATTTATAGCATCATGGATAGCAAACAGATAAACGGCTGCCCCCCAAAAGCGATCTTTGATATCAGTTGCCCCAAATCTCGACATCTCAAGTGCTCTCCCTCTAACAAAAGTTTTAATTTTAAATTAAACCGTCAATTAACTTGATGATTAACTTTATAGATCTCAGGATAGCTTAGTTATTATGAGATCTGCTGCTAGCTGAGATGAGGTCTAATTTACCTGAGTAACCTTAAATCCCATTAGACACTGATAAACCTTGCACTGTCTGGGTATAGCCTGGGGGATGATCTTGCCGCACTTCAACTGATTTTCATGCCAACGGGGTAAGCCATGACGATCCGACATCAAACAACCTTGGCAAACTTTGTGGGCAGGGAATATTTGTTCATCTGCGAGCATAACCACCATGTTATTAATTCTCCAGAAGACTCATTGCATTATTATTTGTCTATCATTGTAATTTCAGCTAAAGAATTATTTTAGTTTTCGCTACAGGGCTTAACATTAGCCTGAAAATTATTAAAAGAGATAAAGTGACTTATAAGATTAGAGATTTAACTATCATATCGGCTAGGACGAATAGCTGGCTTCCTGCACCGCTGATAAATAAAATCATAAATAAAGCCAGCCCTATTTGTGAGCGACCTAATTCTCTAATGCTAGGAAAAAGTTCACTGGCAATGCGAAAGCCATCTAGTGGTGGAATGGGAATTAAATTAAATAAACACAAAGCAAAGTTGAATCTAGCAACTAAATAAAAGAAGTTTAAACTAATAACCTGATCCCAAGAAAAATACAGGGTTACATTAATTATTAAAACACCTAATAATCCCAAGAGAATATTAGTTAAAGGACCTGCTGCTGCTACTAAAATACTGCCCCATTTAGGATCGCGAAAGCGATTAGGATTAACGGGCATTTGTCCCCAAGCAATTCCCGCAAATGCGAGAAAAAATAAGGAATGCACCCCCATATGAACCAGGGGATTCATTGTCATATGTCCTTTAATTCTGGGAGTATCATCCCCCTGTGATAGGGCGGCGATTCCATGACCTAACTCATGGAGACAAATGGATAGGATTAAAATTATGACGACCCTGATATAAAAAAGCGGGTTGCTAAATAAAGTATTGATAAACATATGGTTAAAACATATTTTAATCATAAAATATGCTGCTAATTAAATAATTTTACAGAGAAATCAAGCTTAAATATTTTTAAGATATCAATAATAATACAGCCAAAAGTCAAAGAAAATTAAATTCTGTTTAATTAAACGGTGCCTACCTCATATTGAAGAATAGACGGCTGGGTTAATCAGCGATCGCCATCACCGTAAAAATAAGATCCCAATGGATAATTCTTGGCACTAATTATTTTGATAGGTAGATCTACTTTATCAATCGATAAATAGCCGTCGTTGAGGAAATTTTAGAACTGTGGGGAATTTAGAGAAAAATCAAGCCTGGAGGTTTTCAGGAGGCACTGAATTAGATAGCATATAGATTAATTATTCAAAATCATAGAATCAAATTGTGACTCAGACTAATCTAGATTTCCTTGCTCAAACCGACCCAGAGATTGCTGAAACTATCGCTTTAGAATTGGGTCGCCAGCGATCGCATCTGGAACTAATTGCTAGTGAAAACTTTACTTCCCCTGCGGTATTGGCAGCTCAGGGCTCAGTCTTAACCAATAAGTATGCCGAAGGTTTACCAGGGAAGCGCTACTATGGTGGCTGTGAGTTTATTGATCGGGCGGAACAGCTAGCGATTGACCGTGCTAAGGAGCTATTTGGGGCAGAAATGGCGAATGTCCAGCCGCACTCTGGGGCACAGGCAAATTTTGCCGTATTTTTAACCCTATTAAAGCCAGGGGATACTATCATGGGCATGGATTTATCCCATGGTGGGCATTTGACCCACGGTTCTCCTGTGAACGTCTCAGGGAAATGGTTTAACGTGGTGCAGTATGGCGTTAACCAAGAAACCGAACAGTTAGATTTTGACCAAATTAGAGAAATTGCGCTTAAGGAACGTCCCAAGCTAATCATTTGTGGCTATTCAGCGTATCCCCGCACTATTGATTTTGCTAAGTTTCGAGAAATTGCTGATGAAGTAGGGGCATATCTATTAGCAGACATTGCCCATATTGCTGGTCTAGTAGCAACAGGACATCATCCTAATCCTGTTCCCTATTGCGACGTAGTTACCACCACAACCCATAAAACCCTTAGAGGACCCCGTGGCGGTCTGATTTTGACCCGTGATGCTGATCTAGGGAAGAAATTTAATAAGGCAGTCTTTCCTGGGACTCAGGGTGGACCCCTAGAACATGTTATTGCGGCTAAAGCTGTTGCCTTTGGCGAAGCCCTCAAGCCTGAATTCAAATCCTACTCAGGTCAAGTAATTGCTAATGCCCAAGCCATGGCGAACGCTTTTAAATCTCGCAACATCAAGTTAGTTTCTGACGGCACAGATAATCATCTCAATCTATTGGATCTTAGAAGTATTGGCATGACGGGGAAAAAAGCCGATGCTTTAGTAAGTCAGGTCAATATCACTGCCAATAAAAATACGGTACCTTTTGATCCAGAATCTCCTTTCGTCACTAGTGGTCTGCGTTTAGGCTCTCCTGCTATGACTACCAGAGGCATGGGGGAGACAGAATTCAAAGAAATTGCTAATATTGTCGCTGACAAATTATTAAGCCCTGAAGATGAAACTGTACAACAAGACTGCCTGAACCGAGTTGCGGCACTTTGCGATCGCTTTCCTCTTTATCCTTATTTACAGATTCCTGTGCCCGCAAAAATCTAACGCTATTGTTCGCTAAATACTCCCGCAGCAACCTGAGTTGCTGGATGCTTTTTCACCAGCATGACTTACACTTGCCCATCCTAGCTAATAAACTCAGATGCCCGTTGAACTATATCATCTGATTGCTTTTTTAATCTCTGTGACGGTTGTGTTGTGGACTATTCCCGACGTTAAAACCCTCGGCTTAAAGTTGGGGATAGTAGATCAGCCCAACTCCAGAAAGATTCATAAAAACCCCGTTGTCCGTGTCGGCGGGGTTTCTATTTTTGCAGGAACCATTGCTGCTTTAACTATTGTCTGGCTCTTGGGGGGTTTTTCAGCCCTTGCCCCCCAGCAAGTAACGGAAGTGTGGGCAGTAATCCTGGGCAGCATCTTGTTTTTTTGCATTGGCTTTGCGGATGATCTATTCAACCTCACTCCTATCTCTAGACTTTTAATGCAGATTGCTGTGGCTACGGGCTGCTGGTATTTAGGAGTCAGAATTGATTTTGTCTCCTTCCCGCTAATTTCCATGATTAAAATTTACTGGTTAAGCTGCCCTGTTACCGTAATTTGGCTGGTAGGGATGGCAAATGCTATTAACTGGATTGATGGGGTTGATGGTTTGGCGGCGGGAGTTTCGGGAATTGCGGCATTTGTGATGCTGGTGGTCACCCTGTTTATGGATCAGTCGGCGGCGGGCTTAATTGCGGCAGCTATGGCGGGAGGGGCGCTGGGTTTTTTACGCTATAACTTTAATCCCGCGCAAATTTTTATGGGGGACGGTGGGGCGTATTTTATGGGCTTTACCCTGGCTGCGGTGGGAGTTATTGGACTGGTAAAAACTACTGCTATTACAGCGGTGGTGCTGCCCTATCTAATCTTGGCAGTGCCAATTTTAGACATGTCGGCGGTAATTTTTTCCCGCATTAGTAAAGGAAAGTCCCCCTTCATCGCCGATAAGAGTCATCTACATCACTGGCTACTGAAGACAGGAATTTCTCAGCGAAAGACAGTGCTGTTTATCTACACCCTGACCTTTTGGGTTGGTAGTTTAGCATTGGGATTTTCCAATATTCCTAGCGGCTGGGGATACGCCATCGGCGCTACAATGCTTCTGATTTGGCAGTTCTGGCAAGTTTGGCAAGTCTGGCGCACTAGCCGCACCAGCGATCGCTAGTAGCAGTTTATTTATAGGTATTAAGTTTAAGAGTAAGTTAAAAAATTAATGAGCGCGGAAATTATTTGCATTGGAACGGAATTACTCCTGGGGGATATTTTAAATAGTAATTGCCAATACCTAGCACAGGAATTGGCAAAATTAGGCATTCCCCACTATTATCAGAGCGTAGTGGGAGATAACGTTGAACGAATCCATCAAGTCCTGGAGATTGCGACCAAACGCTCATCAATTCTGATTTTTACAGGGGGCTTAGGACCTACTCCCGATGACCTAACAACGGAGACTATTGCTCAATTTTTTAACGCGCCACTCCAGGAAGAAACTGCAATTATTCAGGATATTGAGACGAAATTTGCCTCCGTTGGCAGAAAGATGTCTTCCAGCAATCGCAAACAGGCACTATTACCCCAGGGCGCAACTTCTTTACCGAACCCCACTGGAACTGCACCAGGCATTATCTGGCAGCCCCAAGAAAATATCACTATTCTGACTTTTCCTGGTGTTCCCTCAGAAATGCACCGTATGTGGCAGGATACTGCCGTTCCCTTCCTTAAAAGTCAAGGCTGGGGTAAAGATACAATTTACGCTGAAATGATGCGGTTTCGGGGCATAGGTGAATCAGCACTAGCGGAAAAGGTAGCTCATCTATTTGATTCGGATAATCCAACGGTGGCACCCTACGCCAGCAGAGGGGAAGTGAGACTGCGTATTGCCGCTAAAGCAGCAAGTCCAAATGAGGCTGAAGCTTTAATCAAGCCGATTACTACTGAAATCAAGAATATTGCGGGACTAGACTATTTTGGACAAAACCAAGATACCCTAGGCTCTGTAGTAGGAAACCTCCTTAAAGAAGCGGGGCAGACTCTCAGCGTGGCTGAATCCTGCACTGGGGGAGGATTAGGCTCTATAATTACGGAAATTCCAGGTAGCTCAAGCTATTTTCTGGGGGGCATTATTTCCTATGCAAACCAGGTTAAAATTTCTCTGCTAAAGGTTAATCAGCAGGATCTCGAAGAGCAGGGCGCAGTAAGCGATACGGTGGCGCAGCAAATGGCATTGGGAGTAAAACGCCGTCTCAATACCGATTGGGGCATTGGGATTACAGGAATTGCAGGTCCTGGGGGGAATACAGAAACCAAACCCCTGGGCTTAGTTTATATTGGATTAGCTGCCCCTGATGATCAGGTTTCTAGCTATAAATATCTTTTCGGCGATCGCCGTGGAAGAGAATTAGTGCGTCATCTCAGTTCTTGTACTGCCCTAGATTTACTGCGTCGTAACCTAATTAAACGTCAACAATCAGTTTAATCAGTGATTTTCTGGTAAATTTTGCTAATCAAGCCTACATTTTGATCTGAATTAAAAGATCTAATATTTTTAAGATCATATTATTTTTGACGCTGAACATGAGTTATCCCAAGCTGATCACCAAGAGACAGTTGACCCCATATCTCTTTTTACTACCAGCGATCGCTTTATTATGTTTAACGGTTTTTATTCCCGCAATTCAGGCATTTTGCCTGAGCTTCACTCGCTATGAGTTTTATCTTGACCAAGTACCTGAATGGATCGGCGGGCAAAACTTTAATCGACTGTGGCAGGATGAGCTATTTTGGCAAACGATTAGAAATACCCTTTTGTATCTGCTTGGAGTCGTGCCAATTTTGGTAATTGTTCCTTTGGGACTAGCAATTTTGGTTAATCAAAATCTGAGGGGAATCAACTGGTTTCGTACTGCTTTTTATACTCCTGTGGTGATTTCTATGGTGGTGGCTGGTATTGTGTGGAAGCAGCTTTACGCTCAAAACGGCTTAATCAATCAATTTTTAGAGCAATTTGGCATAAAAGACGGAATTCCCTGGTTAACTAACCCTCAACTCGCACTTTGGAGTGTAATGGTGGTAACTATTTGGAAAGGCTTAGGCTATTACATGGTAATTTATCTTGCTGGATTACAGTCAATCCCTGGAGAACTTTATGAAGCAGCGGCGATCGATGGTTCAGACGGCTGGCAAAAGCATTTAGATATTACTATTCCTCTGATGCGTCCTTACTTATTATTGGTTGCCGTTATCTCTGCCATCTCCGCTACTAAGGTATTTGAAGAGATTTTTATTATGACTCAGGGAGGTCCTAGAAATAGCTCAAAGACCATAGTTTATTATCTTTATGAACTAATTTCTCAAGACTCAGACTATAGTTATGCTTGCGCCATTGGCTTAATCTTATTCCTGGGAATTTTAGGACTTTCAATTATCAACATGAAGTTAACGGCAGATAATAACGATTAACTGATGTTACGCACTTATTGATCGGTGAATTAGGCTCTAGGCTCTGGGCTTTAGCCACTAGGCATTGTTGAGCAAGGCATTACTCGGTTAAAGCAAGGTGTTGCCCAGTTAAAGCAAGACATGACTTACATTAAGCCAAAGTTAGTAGTTAGTGGTTAGTTGTAGCAAACATCAATTATGTTTTCTATCAAATAATATCAATACTGTACAGTTAATAAAAACTAGTCCGACAGATAAGCAATGAAAGCCAGTGAAGTTCTAGCCAGATATACAGCAGGGGAGAGAAATTTTCAGCAGGTTAATCTGCGGGGGCAGTCTTTTGAAGGGCAAACTCTAGCAGGGGCGGACTTTAGCGAGGCAGATCTGAGGGGGGCTGACTTTACTGGGGCAAATCTCCAGGGTGTTAACTTTACTGGGGCAAAGTGTGGGCTTCAGCAACGTTGGGCAATATTTTCAACGATTTTTTGCTGGCTGCTATATTACGTATCGGTATCATTGGTCATTATTCTTGGCGGTATTGTTGAACCAATTTTTGATTCTGATTCAGCCAGGCAAGGTTTTGGATGGTTAAGTTTAATCGTAATAGTCATATTTCTAATTGTATTGTTATGCAAAGGAATAAACGCAGCAGCAGTAACAATAGCAATAGTAGTAGCAGCAGCATTCTTAGCAGCATTTGAAGTAAGAACAAGAACAGCAGTAGCAGCAGCAGTAGCAGTGCCAGCGCTAAGAGGAACAATCGCAGTGGGAGGAGTAGCAGCAGTAGCAGTAGCAGCAGCAGTAGTAGTAGCAGTAACAGCAGCAGTAGTAGCAACTGCATTCTCAAAAACAGACGAAGCCGTAACAGTAGGAGGAGTAGGAGCAGCAGCAGCAGCAGTAACAGTAGTAGCAGTAGGAGGAGTAGGAAGAGTAGGAGGAGTAGGAGCAGCAGCAGTATTCATAATATGCGGGTACATCGGTCTGCGCTCAATGAAAGGAGATCCCAGAGATGCTTGGGTGCGTTCTTTTGCCATACACTTTGCTGCCATATGCGGAACGAGTTTTCGCGGTGCTAATCTAACTGACGCTAATTTTTCCTCCGCTAGATTGAAAAGTACGGACATGAGGGCGGCTACCCTAACTCGTGTGCGCTGGTATGGAGCGGAGATGCTTGATCGCGTTCGTCCTGGAAACACCTATTTGCAATCTGATCAGGTCAGACAATGGTTAATTGGTCAGGGAACTGACAAGAATTTTGATGGTCAAAGGCTACAGGGTGTTAATTTTCAGGGGGCAGATCTTAGCAATGCTAGCTTTATTGATGCCAATTTAAGCGAGGCTAATTTACGAGATGCTGATTTATCTGGGGCGCAGCTAATTCAAACCCAGTTAGATCAAACGGACTTGACGGGGGCTAACCTAACGGGGGCTTGTATTAAAGATTGGGGCATTACCAGTCATACCAGGTTAGATAAGGTTAAGTGTAAATATGTTTTTATGCGATCGCCGACTAAAGATAATCCTAATCGACGACGCAAGCCTGATAACTGGGAAGAAGATTTTGAGGGTAATGACTTCGCTGATTTTATTCAGCCAATCTTTGATATCCTGAATCTTTATCATAATTAGAGGGCTGATCCACTGGCGATCGCCATTTCTTGGCAAGAGTTAACGGAAAATAATCCCGATGCTAAACTAAGTTTTGCCTCTATGGAAGTCAAGGGGGAGGACAATTTACTACTGAAGTTAAAAACTGCACCAACTGCGGATTTGTCTCAGTTGAGCGCTGAATATTTTACAACCTATAACAAGCTTAAGGCTTTAGCTGAGGAAGATTTTCAAAAGCTGATTGCCGAAAAGGATAGTCGTATTCAAGCTTTGGAAACGATGCTAAAAATAGTAATAGAATAATCTAAAT
>JBCBIE010000023.1:0-77906 GCA_038524995.1 Cyanobacteria bacterium J06621_8 | reverse complement strand
GGTACTTTATTTGCTCCTTTTCATTTTACTTTTATTTAGGTGGAGCTACTTACCTACTAACCACTACCCACTAACTACGAACAGTTATCTAAAAACTACTGACTTTCAACTAAATGCGGCTTAATACCTAATCCTAGGATCAATGTAAGCATTAATAATATCGATCGCCATACTGGCAATTACAACAATTGCGCCAAAAAAGACCATGATGCCCTGCACCGTCGGGTAATCCCGCAAGGAAATTGCTTCATAGAGCCTATTGCCCAATCCTGGCCAGGAAAAGGTGACTTCTGTTAAGACGGCACCACCGAGTAATGCTGCAAAGGTCAAACCCAGTACTGTAATTACTGGAATTAACGCATTTTTTAGAGCATGATTAACTAAGATCTTGTTTTCAGGAATTCCTCTCGCCCTAGCGGCTTCTACATAATCCGCCTGGAGGGTTTGTTTCAGATTGACCCTTACAATCCTTTCAAAAATACCGCTGAGGAGTAAGCCCAAGGTGAGACTAGGCAATGCTAGGTAATACAGGCTAGAGAAAAACATGTTTAGGTTACCTGCAAGCAGACTATCAACCAGATATAAACCAGTAACGCTAGGAGGCGTTATCGCGCTGACTGGATAACGAGTACCTAAGGGAAACCAGCCCAGGTTAACAGAGAAGATTAACTGTAAGACCATGCCCACCCAAAATAAAGGTAAAGCATAGGTAATAATGCCAAATAATCTGCCTCCCGCATCCAAGATTTTATTATTGGAAGCTGCCGAAACCATTCCTGTAGAGATGCCGATTCCTAACGCGACCAACATACTGCAAGATGCCAGCTCAACCGTAGCAGGGAAATATTCTTTAATTACCGACCAGACCGATAAACCACGACTGGTTAGGGAACTACCTAAATTAAAACCCAGTAAATCTTTCAGGTAATCTAAATATTGTTGCCAGAGAGGATTGGCTAATCCCAACTGCGATCGCAATGCGGCTTTTGCTGCTTCTGGGGCGCGAGTGCCTAAAATTGCATCGGCAGGGTCTCCTGGGGTTGCCCTTAGTAGCAAAAATACCACTGTAGCAATGGTCAGCAGCATTAAGGGCGCAAGCAGTAAGCGGACTAGGATGTAAGATTGTAGGGCTTTGGCGCGAGACATATTTAGCCGTGAATAACAGTCCTACTAGTTATAACCTATAACCTATAACCTATAACCTATAACCTATAACCTATAACCTATAACCCTTTTGGCTCCTGCGCTCTAATTTCTGACTTTAATCTAACTCCTTTGCAAAAGCGCTGAAATTCTTTCAGATAGCTGCTCATGGATTGTTTTTGCCGATTCCTAGCTCTTTCTTACTTTTTTTGAGATCTTTCCAGAGACTTTTAATTTGCCTGTAGGCTTCTTCGGGAGAAAGCTTTCCTCCCGTCTCCAGATTACAGATATAGCTGACTCTTTGGGAGAATTCCTGCAAATTTGAGTTGAAAACTAAGTTTTCGGGGTTAACCTTACCTTGGTAAGAATGGTGAGGATGAAAAAAATTGTACTTTTGGTTGTTGTTCATTGTCTTTAATTATTTGAGGACTCCGTCGGCAACAACTGTCGAACTTGGCTAATATTTCTGGTTCGATTTCCTAAAAATAAAAATCTGAATCAAAATGTTGCTCAATAGCGCTACTATAAACAGGGTTTTATTTTAAATGATAGCAAGATTATCAAAATTCATTAACCTATTCTTAACCTATATTGTAGGTTACAACAAGTAAGTCCTAAAAGCAGCAAAGCTGGGGCTAATTTGAGAGCAAGTGAATGAAGAATGATACCTCCCAGACCATTGGGATTTTAATGATTTTAATATTGATGCCATGTCACAGCCAGAAAAACTTTACGAAGGCAAAGCTAAGATTCTTTATACTACAGAAAATCCTGAGATTTTGCTGGCGGTTTATAAAGATGATGCCACGGCTTTTAACGCTCAGAAGCGCGGGACAATTAGCGGCAAAGGAGTAATCAACTGCCAAATTACTGCTGCACTTTTGTCATGGCTGGGGAGTAAAGGAATTGACCATCATTACCTGGATTGTCCTGAACCAAATCAGATGCGGGTAAAAGCCGTCAAAATTATTCCTTTAGAGGTGGTGGTGAGGAATGTTGTCGCAGGTAGCCTCTGCCGTCAGACAGGATTACCTGAAGGGCAGGTTTTAGCTACGCCGCTAGTGGAGTTTTACTATAAAAACGATCAGTTGGGAGATCCGTTACTAACCCGTGATCGCATATTGCTCTTAGATTTAGTAACAGAAGAAAGATTAGGAGAACTACAGGCGATCGCTCGTAAGATCAATCAAAATTTACAAAGCTTCTTCGCCCAATGTGACATTACTTTAGTGGACTTTAAGGTAGAATTTGGGGTTGATGCCCAGGAAAAGCTGCTGTTAGCCGATGAAATTAGCCCTGATACCTGTCGTCTCTGGGATCGTAAGCAGTCCGATGACCAGGCAAAAGTTATGGATAAAGATCGTTTTCGTAAAGATTTAGGTCAAGTATCAGCAGCATATCAAGAAGTGCAACAGCGAGTTTTAGCCCAGCTCAAAAAGTGAGATTTTAAGATTGGTTTTTATCAAATATTTAACTTTAATGCTTCAACCTAATTGAGGCAGAATTAATTTGCCAAATGGGGAACATCGAGTAAATTTAACAGTCATATTTGTTGTCATTACCTCAGCACTATCAATAATTACTAAATAATTATCAAATCAAAATAAGGCAAAATTTGACTGTAATCAATTTCTCCAACATCTTTAACTGAGAGCAACTACGCTCTAAAATAAATCCTAACCTGAATGCAAATAACTATTTTTAGACTAAACTTTACTAACTTATTATGCTCGGCAGTTAATTTAATCTGTTCAGTCCCCTGCTCAATGTAGCTCAGGCTTTCTAATTGTGAGTTAAGTTGGGCAATCGTAAAACTGGATAATTTTTCAGGTATCAATCAAAAATTAGGTCAAAACCTGGGATGCCCACATCTGTTACTGCTCAGACGTAAAATTATCTGCCAATTAAATTCTCTATCTGGTACGTGGAAGTGATAACCGAATCGAAACAAGTACATCTATCTCCTACTCTAATTACAGTTCTCGCAACGCTATGGATCTGGAGCATAGCCTTACCTAGCAAAGCAGAGGACAACGCCTTGGTTAGGGATGCCAACCAAATTGTCGTAGCTGACGGAGCGGCTTTATTACGAAATATTAAACCTACGGCGATCGCCCAAAACCAGAATACCGCTCCAGAAATACCTACTCCAGATGCCTCTGAGGATGGAGGGGGCAATAACCAGCCAGGGGACAGTCAGACCCCAGAACAGCAGCAGCCTGGAAGAGCACCAGAAACCACACCAAGGACTAGTAATGAACCTCGGGTTTTAGTAGCGGAGGTGGCAGTAGAAGGGGTAAACGAAGAGCTAGAGGATATTGTTTACACGACTATTAGTACTGAACCAGGACGAACTACCACTAGAACTCAGCTACAGGAAGATGTTAATGCGGTTTATGCTACGGGCTTTTTCCAAAATGTGGAGGTGAGTCCTTCAGACACTCCTTTGGGGGTGAGAATCACCTTTGAAGTCCAGTCCAACCCGATTCTGAATAACGTCTCAGTAATCACGGTTCCCGAAAGAAAGGATAGTGAAATTCTACCAGCGGCAAAGATTACCGAATTCTTTGGCAATAATTATGGTCAAGTCCTCAATTTGAGAGATTTACAGCAGGGCATTATCAAGGTCAATGACTGGTATAAAAACAACGGTTATGAATTAGCTCAAGTAGTTGGTTCCCCCCAGGTAAGCCCCAGGGGAGAAGTAACTCTGGTAGTTGCCGAGGGACTGATTGAAGATGTTCAGGTCAGATATTTTGATGAAGAAGATGAACCAGTAGAGGGCAAAACCCGTGAGTTTATTGTAACCAGAGAGGTAGAGCTATCTCCAGGGGACGTATTTAAACGTGACATTGCCCAAAAGGATTTACAGCGGGTATTTGGACTGGGAATTTTTGATGATGCCCGATTTTCCTTTAGTCCTGGTTCAGATCCCAGTAAGGTAGTGGTCAACATTGATGTAGTAGAGGGTAGTAGTGGTTCAATTGCTGCGGGGGCTGGTTTTAGTTCCGATAGCGGTTTATTTGGTACCGTCAGCTATCAGCAGAAAAATGTTGGGGGGAATAACCAGACCTTGGGTACGGAAGTGCAGGTGGGGGATGACAGCCTGCTGTTTGACGTTAGCTTTACTGACCCCTGGATTGGGACTAGTAAAAGTCGCACCTCCTACACCGTTAATGCTTTCCGTCGGCGTTCCATCTCCCTGGTGTTCAATGGCGATGATGATATTGACACTTTTATGGATGATAACGACGATGGTGTTAATGATGATCCTGATGCGCCTCGCATAGTGCGTACTGGGGCAGGGATTAACTTTGCTCGTCCGATACAAACAGACCCTTTCGCTAAGAGAAATTGGACTCTATCTACAGGTTTTCAGTACCAAAGGGTAGAGGTGAGAGATGATGATGGAGACATTGTATCCAAAGGTATTCTCGAAGATGATCCTAATGCAACGCCGATTGAGCTTTCTGCTGGCGGTGACGGTACCGATGATATATTGTCCTTACGCTTTAACGCCACTCGCGATCGCCGTAACAGCGCCTTGCAGCCAACCAAGGGTTCTTTGCTTAGATTAGGAACGGAACAAACAATTCCCATTGGGGGGATTTTGTACAATCGTCTGCGGGTCAACTTTAGTCAGTACTATCCTTTTGATCTTCTGCCCTTCGGTGGGGATACTGAAGCCTTGGCTTTTAATTTTCAAGCAGGAACAGTACTTGGTGATTTACCCCCCTATGAGTCGTTTATTTTGGGGGGAAGCAACTCAGTACGGGGTTTTGGTGATGGGGAAGTTGGTAGTGGTCGCAGCTTTTTCCAGGCTACTGCTGAATATCGCTTTCCAATTTTTAAAATTGTTGGCGGAGCACTATTTATTGACTATGGCTCAACTTTAGGTTCTGCTGATAACGTGATCGGAGAGCCTTCTGAGGTTAGAGATCTTCCTGGTAGTGGCTTTGGCTATGGCGTTGGGGTTAGAGTTCAGTCTCCCTTGGGTCCAATTCGGATCGACTATGCCTTTAATGATGAGGGTGATAATGAAATTCAGTTTGGGATTGGGGAGAAGTTCTAACCAGCCTGATCTGGGTCAGCTTTTTGGTTTAACGATGGCGATAGCTTACAAAATTTAGATGAGACATACGCTAAAGCAAGGGTTTGAGCTGTCGGGAGTCGGCTTGCACCTGGGAAAAGAGTCCACGGTAAAAGTAATGCCAGCCAATCCAGGGTCAGGTCGCTATTTTGTGCGGCTGGATCTGCCCCATAAGCCCCAGATTCCCGCTCAAATTGGGGCAATTGGTCAAACTACTCTTTCTACGGAATTACAGGCTGAGAAGGCGAGGGTAAGGACGGTAGAGCACCTGTTGGCAGCTTTAATTTGCTGTGGCATCGACGATGCGCGAATTGAAATCGACGGGGTAGAAATACCCTTGCTGGATGGTTCGGCGCTGGACTGGTGCCAGGCGATCGCCGAGGCGGAAACTGTAGCTTACGATCAGCCCTCTGAGCCGTCAATTACCCCCAATGAGGCAGTTTGGATTAGAGAGCAGGATTCTTTTGTCGCGGCGGTGCCTGCGGCTAGTACTCGGTTTACCTGCGGCATTGATTTTCCCTATCAGGCGATCGGTAACCAGTGGTACAGTTGGCAGCCTGATTCTGAAAGTTTTGTGGAGGAAATTGCCCCCGCCCGCACCTTTGGCTTTGCCGACCAGATAGAGCAGTTACGACAGGCGGGATTAATCCAAGGAGGAAATTTGAGCAACGCCTTAGTCTGTAGCCATCAGGGATGGCTCAATCCTCCCCTAAGATTTACGAATGAACCAGCCCGTCATAAACTATTAGATTTAGTGGGGGATCTTAGCTTATTGGGACAGTTGCCTACGGCTCATATTATTGCCTACAAAGCTAGTCACAAGCTTCACACTCAATTAGCGATCAAGCTATCAGAGGCAGTATCGTCTTGAGTTGGATTAATCGGATCTACCTACTTCTCTGAATTCAAACAAGTTTTTCATAGGATTTCTCATGGCTACCGTAAATGATTCTGTTGAGGCAACTTCTGATAGCACCCTCAAAACTAGTTTTAGTATTCAGGAAATTCAGCAGCTTTTACCTCATCGCTATCCTTTTGCTTTGGTTGATCGGATTATCGATTTTGTACCAGGGGAGAAGGCAGTAGGGATTAAAAATGTTACTTTTAATGAACCTTTTTTTCCTGGACATATTCCTGACTTCCCCTTAATGCCTGGGGTACTCATGGTGGAAGCCATGGCGCAGGTGGGGGGAATTGTGCTGGTGCAGCTGCCAGGGATGGCGGGTAAATTTTTTGCCTTTGCGGGGATTGATAAGGTTCGTTTTCGCCGCCCTGTGATTCCTGGCGATCGCCTGACCATGACGGTAGAATTGCTCTCCCTAAAACAAAATCGGATTGCTAAAATGCAGGGTCGAGGAGAAGTAGATGGAGAGCTTGCGGTTAAAGGGGAAATGATGTTTTCTTTGATTGAGCAATAAACGGCTACGCCGAAGTAATTAGTTCTTAGTAATTGGTCATTAGTTCATCGTCTTTCAAATATGGTCTTGAACTATACCTAAACGAGGACTAATTGAGTAATCAGCTATCAGATTTGTGCGCGCAATCTAAATCTTAGACTAAAGACTAACAACTTAAAACCTAAAGAAATAAGTTATCATCGTCCATAATTTGAGAATAGCTAGCTGAATACAGCTTGGTCATTGTTGTCCCACCAATCTATTTCTCGATTGATTAAACCAACTTTACGCTATTTATTGCCTTGAGGAGAGTTGATCTTGACTGCCTTAATTCATCCCACTGCCGTTATTAACCCCCATGCCAAGCTACACCCCACGGTTAAAGTAGAACCCTATGCAGTAATCGGCAATCAGGTCACTATCGGTGCCAATACTGTTGTCGGCAGCCATGCCATTATTGATGGCAACACTACTATTGGTCAGGATAATCAGATCTTTCCTGGCGCGGCGATTGGTTTAGAACCTCAGGATCTTAAGTATAAAGGGGCAAACAGTCAGGTGATCATTGGCGATCGCAATCGCATCCGCGAGTATGTCACCATTAATCGCGCTACGGATGAGGGGGAAGCCACGGTAATTGGCAACGATAATCTTTTAATGGCATATAGTCATGTCGGTCATAACTGCACCATTGAAAATGAGGTGGTGATTGCTAACAGTGTGGCGATCGCTGGTCACGTTAGGGTAGAGTCCATGGCAACTATTAGTGGGGTTTTGGGGATTCATCAGTTTGTCCAAATTGGTCGTCTGGCAATGGTAGGAGGCATGAGTCGCATTAGTCGTGATGTACCACCTTTTATGACTGTTGAAGGGAATCCCGCTAGGGTGCGGGCACTAAATCTTATTGGTTTAAAACGACGCGGCGTTAGCAAAGAAGAGATTAAACAGCTTAAAGAGGCTTTTCGCCTGCTTTATCTCCAGCAAATTTCCTTACCAGAAGCGATCGAGCAGCTAGAGGTGTTAATAGAGAGTCAACTAGTGCAACACTTAAAGGAATTTATTCAGTCTTCGCTTAAGAGTAATCGACGTGGATTAATCGCTGGAAAATAAGGCGTATCATACTAAATCCTGTTTAGATAGAACACTTATTGATTATGTAAGAGTAACGGGTAATATCATTTCATTTTTTGACTAAGACACATCATTTATCGGTTTTAGCTATTAGCCGTTAGCCGTTAGCCATTAGCTCGAACTATCTGTCTTAACTAAAAAGTAAAACGATATAACGGGGTTCTTCAGGTTTGCAATTAGTAAGTGTATTTTGGTAATCGGATTTAGTACCATTTATTGAAGGGAAGAATGCTGTTCTTTAATTTTCTCGTCGAGCTCACGTTGAGCGATAATTAATGTATTAAGCCGATCCAAAACTAACATTAATTATCTTGCAAGAAGATTTTCTCTAGGGCTAAAGCAGTGAAGGCGGAAAAAAAGCTGAGGATTGCTGCGATCGCTTCTGGAGATAAGTATTCAGCTAGTAAGCTAGGGGAAATATTATTTAACTAAGACACATTATTTGTTTCTTTTTCCTTCTAGCGCTTGACTATCTGTCTTAACTAAGAAATAAATTGACATAGTTTCTGCGATCAAAAATCATGACTGCTATTGAATTAATTAGATTGATAAATATCTTATTGCTAATATTTTTTAATCTTAGATTTTTAGTTCCTTTATATATTTCCTATATCAATTCCTTGAATAGCTTGAATAACTTCATTTAAATCTATAATTCCACTCTGTATTAATACTAAACTGTCCTTTTCAAGAAAAGCCTTAGAGATGTTATTATCATGATATATATTATCTCTAATTCTAATCAATTTATAAATACGGTTTGTCAACTCGCCATCTACTATATTATCTGAAGATAAAATATTTACTTGATATAACATTCTATTGTCTGACATTCCTATCAGCTTTGAATATGATGAGTAATCATGGGCTTTGAATAAATTTTCTATAGCCTTTTCTAAAATTAAGTATTTATCTAAAAAAGTCCAAATTAGATGATTACGAGATATGAAGTTGTAAAGAAATTTACCATGTAGGGTATTTCCCGTAATTTTATTTTCTTCATCACGGACTTCTTTAACAATATCTTTAGTAGCTCCATATAGGTTTAAGAAATTGGCAAAAGTAATTATATGTAACGAGAATCCATTAGACTCACGGCGAAATTCGTCTACTAATTCATAGCGAGGATATAGAGCTTGATTCTCAACTCTGTGCCACCAGTCTGATTTCTGATCGCCTGAAACGAAAATAACATCTTTCTCTTTTGACTTAGATGCCTCTAAGATAGTAAACCATATAACTAGATCACCAATTCCTGAATCATTTTTACTAGAATCTTTATATCCAGGGGGGAGTTTGTGTAAGTTTCTTCTTAACAACTCTTCTTGCATCTTATTTTTATCCAAATTAGGATCAAAAACAACCCCATCAGTAAATAATTCAGCATATAGCTGACTCACGGGATCATCCCAGTTCCAGGAACGTATTTTTTCTAAAATACCAGCGATACTTTTTCTATAGTCTTTTAACTTTTTATTTATTTCTGACTCAATCTCGAGAGCTGACTGATACTCACTAAATGATTCTAGAAGTGGATATTTTTCTATTTTTAAGCTTTCAATACTATTTCGTTTACGATTTAACTTTTGAAATAAATCCAATATTTTTTTGGTTCTATTATTGGCAAATTCTCTAGCTACTTGCCCAGGAACCATTAACCTGCCTGTCTGAGCAAGCTGTTTATATGTTGTTTCAATTTGATTTAGGCTCTCTTTGCCGATGTTATAGGGAACAAGTAAAGCATTAGTATCTAAAACTATCAAAGCCTGAGCTTTAATAGTTCCTAATGGCTGATTATTGATGCTGAATATTGATTCTGCTTCAGGAAAAACAGTATTTGCCATAAACATATCATATTCATTTTGCTTCCCTTTTTTGTTTTCAGTCATAAGTAGTTCCTAGAAAGCTGCTAATCAAACAAGTCATAGTAAGTTGAATTGATTACAGAGTTACTCTTTCAACAACCAAAAACCTGCAAAAGCTTCAGAATTCGGGTCTGACTGTACCGCTAAAAAATGAACTCCGTTGGCTTTCTTCTTTGCCTTCTCAAAATCTTTCGCCTGCTTGACCATCTCCTTACTAGTTAGGTTAATCAACGTCCAGCTATCGCTTAAGCCCGTTTCCAGGCGAAACTGGGGTTTAGCAGATTTTTCTAGCTGAATAAAGCCCATTTCTAACCCCGACATCCAGGCTGCGAGGGGATTTGCCCGTGGGGAATAGATAATTAAACCTGGGATAACAGCATCGGTAGTAATATCCAGCAGGGAGAGGGAAAAAGAATCTTCAAAAGCAATGTCCCAATCCTTCATATCCTCAAAATCCCCAGCAGACAGGCTAACCAATAGCCATTTATCACCGCGATCGCCCTTAACGGCATCGGGTAGGGGGATGGCGTTGAGGGGTGGATACTTAACGGAGGCGGTTTTTGCCGTCTTGAGATCAAAGCCAGATTCCTGGGGATAGAAATTAACAATCCGATCTGCTAACCACTGTTTAAGGGCGTAGGTGCGACGACTGGGGATAGGATTAATCCCCGCATCCTCACAGGCTTTAACAATCATGTTGTTCATCTGTCGCCGAAAAAAGCGAATTTTCTTGGGGGTAGCGTCTGCTTTGGCGATCGCCTGTTCGATGGCTTCCCTTAACCAAATAGAATTAACCGTGTTACTAGGACAGTATTGAGAATATTTAAAAAGAGTATCGGGAGAACGTTCAATACTGTTCGGGCTTTCACAGATCAAAACCTCCCAAAGTTTTTTCCCGTTTTCATCCAAAATAGGACGTGAATAAAAATCTAGCTCCCAAACTGTATTGTTCATGTTTTCCGATAAAATCTTAGAATCTTAAAATATCATAATTAAATTTTGTTATTAGTTTACCGAGATTCGGGGCGCAGTTTTGCTCAGAAATTGGAAATCCTTAGTGGCTCTCGGTTTCAACTGCATCAATAGATTTATCTTGGGCAAGATTGTTACTGTTTCTGTCAATTTAGCTGTGGCAAGATACAATTATATTTTTCTTGATTGATTCACTTCTCTTACGATAATGACTCAGCCCTTTTATTTTTCCGATGGTCGCTCGGCTAACACCGCCAATGACTTATTAGAATTATGCAAACAATATCCCGATGATGCTGCAACTTTTCTGGTTAAAGAAGATTTAGAAAAATGGCTGGCATATATTGGTAGTCATGATGCTGCAAAATGTGCCGCTACTGCCCGTCAAACCGATATGGGCGATCGCCAAAAATTAGAGGAGTTTCTCACTCGATGCCATACTCTAACTACGGAAACCCCTTCCCCTGCTATGGTTCCTGATACTCCTGCTGTCGCAAAACAGACTACACTAGAGTCTATATCCACCCCCGCAGAATCTCAGCCAGAACCAGCAGTAGTTACTGCCTCTGAAAGCAGCAATGACACTGCGGAGGAAGACAAACCAAGCTTCTTCCAAGTGATTACCAGATTCTTTCTGAGTATCTTCTATCGTGGCAAAGACTAGTCGTTAGGCTAGCTAACAAGGTGAGCAAGTTGACTAACCTACGAAAATTTGCTCGCTTTTTCGATTAAGGGATTGGTTTCCCTGATGCTGTAACTTATTGCAACGTTCTATTGCCTTCTAACATACTGAATATGAAAGAATAAATAGTAGGTTAGGCTACCTATTTAACCAGCAAAATCTAGTCAGCCTAAACTACTGCTGATTATTCAAATTTTGATATCATCCTAAACTGACCATGACGACTTACTATTTTGTTGCTGCTAGCCAATATTTTTTACTTGAAGAGGAGCCATTTGGAGAGGTATTAGCGGAGCGAACTCGCAATTACAAAGAAAAAAAGAAGGAAATTGACTTTTGGCTGATTAAACAACCTGCTTTTCTGGAGACTCCTGAATTTGCAGACATCAAAGCCAAAGTTCCTCAACCATCCGTGGCAGTTGTAACCACCAGCAGGCAGATGGCTACCTGGCTCAAGTTGCGACTGGAGTATGTTGCCACAGGAGAATTTGATGCCCCCTCAGAAAGCATTCCCGATCCTATTGCATCTCTGGAAGTAGCATAGGATTTATAACCTATAACCTATAACCTATAACCCGCAAGCCTTGAAATCTGGTCTGTTCTGATAAGAGTTTGTAAGGTAGGGCATAACAATTAACAATCAATAACTAGTAGGGTGAGCAATGTTCACCTTACTAGTTAAAAGCCCTTGGGTTTTATCCCAAGACTTCCATTAATTCTCCCGTGATGCTGAAGGGGCGAATTTCGTTGATTTTTACCTTAACGGTTTTTCCTTTTAACTCTTCAATTTCGCCAGGGAAAAACGTTAAACGGTTACCTCTAGTGCGCCCCATAACCTGAGAGCGATCCTTGGTGTTTTGCGCCTCCACTAAGATTTCTTCTTCTCGTCCCAGATAACGTTTAGAACGAGCTTCCGCCATAACTGCTACAGTGCGGTTCAAGCGTTGCAGGCGATCGCTTTTTACTTCCTCACTAAGCTGATTATTCCAGACAGATGCGGGAGTTCCAGGACGGGGAGAATAAGCCGCAGTATTAATTAAATCAAACTCGATCTCTTCCACTAGCTTGAGGGTATTTTGAAACTGTTCTTCCGTCTCCCCAGGAAAGCCAACAATGGCATCAGCACTAACGGAAGCATCGGGCATATATTCGCGGATGGTATCAATGATCCGCCGATATTTATCACGAGTGTAACCCCGCTTCATTTGCTTAAGGATTTCATTATCTCCCGACTGGAAAGGAATATGGAAATGTTCACAGACCTTGGGTAATTCGTGACAGGCTCTAATTAGCTTTTCCGTAAAGTAACGAGGGTGGCTGGTGGCAAATCTTAGGCGATCTACTCCAGGAATATCGTGAACTTTATAGAGCAAATCCGTCAGAGTATATTTACTTTTCCCTTCTATGACGCTTTCGGGTAAATCGCGACCGTAAGCATCGATGTTTTGTCCTAATAAAGTAATTTCCTTGAAGCCTTGTTCTCCTAGCTCATCCATTTCCCTTTTAATTGCTTCAGGAGTTCTAGACTGTTCCGTCCCCCGCACGCTGGGCACCACGCAGTAGCTACAGCGTTCATTGCAGCCATAAATAATATTGACCCAGGCGGTAACCTCACTGTCTCGCCGAGGTTTGGTAATATCTTCAACAATCTGGATTGGTTCGGTGGCGACTACCTGACTACCGCTAAATACCTGATCTAGCAGATCCTCCAGGCGGTTAGCGTGTTGCGGTCCCATTACCAAATCCAGTTCAGGGACACGACGCAGCAATTGCTCTCCTTCTTGTTGCGCCACACATCCCGCTACGATTAGAGTTAAATCGGGCTGCTTATGCTTGCGCTTTGCCTGTCTACCTAAATATGAGTAAACCTTTTGCTCTGCGTTATCCCGTATCGTGCAGGTATTGTAAAGTACTAAATCAGCCTGATTGGGGTCTATCTCTTCCTCAAACCCCATATTTTCTAGCACGCCAGCCATTCGCTCAGAATCAGCCTTGTTCATCTGGCAGCCAAAGGTAATGATGTTGTATTTTTTACTGGCGGTTTTCATAGTCAATCAACTAGTTGCTATTAGCTCAAACAAATCTATTACTACACTATATACAATACTTACTTAAACTGAATTAAATAGATTTATTTAGATAATAATTAATATTTATTTATGTTAGTCTCAATCAAGTTTTATTGTTAATCTTGAATATTTGTATCGTAAATTTAAGAGGGTTTGACAGCCGCAGTGTTTATTCACATACAATCAACAACTCTTTGTAATCAATAAGGTTTTTCATGATTTTAACTTTAGAATTAAGGTTTTGTTAGCTATATTCTTTATTAATAAGAGCCAGATATATTGTTATCATTTTGATTTTTGAAAAAATAAAATTTTGTAAAAATTTTACTGGAATGTATGAATACTTAAAATAGCAGTTGTAAGATAGAGTCTCTAATTTCCTATATAGTACGCCTCGGTAGAAGAGGGCGCAAAGTAAAGATACCATTGATCAAGAGTAAAATGAGTCAAGAGACGAGATGGCTAGATTAGCGCCCAAAGCACTAGAGTTAGACAAGAGTGAAAAGCAAGAATTAGAAAAGATTTTGGCTCGTCACAGTACTAGTCAGCAAGTTGTAAAGAGAGCAAAGATTATACTTTTAGCAGCAAATTTGATTGGCTTTAGACATGCTTAGTTTTGGAAGAAACAACCCAAAAAACAAGTAAGATAACAGACTTTAGCTTTAATTTAAAATTATGCCCTAATTTTCAGCCGTGCGATCGCAGTTCAGGCAGATTCATCTGGTAAGAAGGAGATTACTCAAAAATCAATCAGGAGTCATTGTGATTGTGTAGGTAAACAGTATAGAAACCAGATCACAGATCAGACACAAAATTAGATGTTATCAAGTATAGATAGCTTTAATAATTATTTAAAAAAAGATTTAGTTGTTTTTATATAAAAAGTTATCTATATTACATGAATAATGTGGCGCTAAGTTCTCCCAATATTAAATTATCTGCTGATAATATTTTGATTGTTGATGATACTCCCGACAATCTGCGGTTACTATCAAAAACTTTAACGAACGAAGGATATCAGGTTCGTTGCGCCATCAATGGTGCAATGGCGCTATTAACAATTAAAACTAAAATTCCTGATTTAATTTTACTGGATATTAATATGCCAGATTTAGACGGGTTTGAAATATGTCAGCAGTTAAAAGAATCAGAGCTTACCCAAGACATTCCCGTGATTTTTATCAGTGCTTTAGATTCTATTTTTGATAAAGTAAAAGCTTTTGAATCAGGAGGGGTGGATTATATATGTAAACCATTTCAAATTCCCGAAGTTTTATCACGAGTTAATAACCAACTAAACATCCAGAATCTACGTCGAGAATTACTTCAAAAGAACCAACTATTACAAGTCGAAATTTATAATCGCACTGTTGCCGAAACAGAAATCAGGCAGCTGAATTGTGATTTAGAGCGGCGGGTAATTGAAAGAACTGCACAATTACAGACTGAGATCAATCATAAATATAAAATTCAAAAAGAGTTAGAATATCTTGCCTGGAATAATTCCTTAACAGAACTGCCCAATCGTCTCTGGCTGACCAAAAAGCTAAAGATAATGCTGCAAAAAGTAAAGGAAAATATTAAAAATACATTCACTGTTATTGTCTTAGACTGTAGTCGCTTTAAGATTATTAATGATTCCTTAGGTCGTTCTGCGGGGGATCAGCTCCTCAAAATGATGAGTCAAAGACTAAAATCTAATCCTCTAGCGGAGAAGATTAAAATCGCTCATTTTGGTGAAGACAAATTTGTGATTTTACTCGAACAAACCATAGAGCAACAGCAGGCGATCGCCTTAGCTCAAGATCTACAAAAATGTTTATCTAAGGCATTTTTAATTGGACAAAGAGAAATCTTTATATCCTTCAATATTGGTATTGTTATCTGCGATTCTAGCTATTCTCAGCCAGAAGAAATTTTTCGAGATGTAGATTTAGCGATTCAAAAAGCCAAAAACTCTAGCGGTATTTACTATCAGGTATTTGATGCCACCATTCAAAATAATACCCTGGAAATTTTAGAGATTGAGACGGATTTGAGAATTGCCCTCCAAGGTCAAGAATTTTACCTTAACTATCAGCCCATCATTGCCCTCAATACAGGAACTATTGCTGGGTTTGAAACCCTAGTACGCTGGCATCATCCCCTTAAAGGCTTTATTACCCCAGGAAAATTTATTCCCATCGCCGAACAAACCAACTTAATTCTGCCCTTGGGTATGTGGATTTTAAGATCAGCCTGTCAGCAAATTCGCCGCTGGCAGGATTGTCTGGCAAAGCAGCACACCGACTTTACTGTGAGCGTTAATATTTCAGGTAAGCAATTTGAACAAGAAGACTTTATTCAGCGGCTAGATTCAATTATTGCCGAGACTCAAATTGATATTAAACATCTTAAGCTAGAGATTACAGAAACCCTACTGATGAACAATATTGAGATTGCCGATCGCATTTTTAGGGAACTCAAAGCTCGTAAAATTCAGCTAGCCATCGATGACTTTGGTACGGGGTATTCTTCTCTCAGCTACCTGGATCGGTTTCACGTCGATACGCTAAAAATTGATCGTTCATTTGTTAGTCGCCTTAGTGAAAAAAATCAGGCGTCCAAGATTGTCAGAGCCACCATTGATTTGGCGCATAATTTGGGCTTTAATGTGGTGGCAGAAGGAGTTGAAACCCAACAGCAAGTGGAACAGCTTAATGAATGGAACTGTGAATTCGCTCAAGGCTATTATTATGCCAAACCTTTAAGTACTGAGACAGCCTGGCAATTCTTGTGTCGCAACCTGGCTACTGCTAACGCCACCAAAACTAAGCTAGTTTTCTGAGAAATTAGAAGAAATTTAATTACAGATTTAGATCAAAAAATTCAGCCTTTAAATCTCGTCCCATCAAGGCTGTAATCGCTTCCTGGGGAGAGATTTCACCCTGAAGCAACTTTCCCACCTGACGAGAAATAGGAAGGTCGAGAGCCTTTTGATCCGCAATTTTGAGCAAGACTTGAGTAGTGTTGACACCTTCAGCAGTGCCTTTTAAGCTAGCTAAAACTTGTACTAAAGTTTTTCCCTGAGCCAGCCCCAAACCAACCTGGTAGTTACGAGACAGGGGGCTATCACAGGTAGCAATCAAATCTCCCAAGCCAGACAAGCCAAAAAAAGTTGCTGCTGATGCTCCCAGATGAATTCCAATATCAATTATTTCAGGTAAAGCACGGGTAAGCAGCGCCGCCTTCGCGTTTGTCCCCAACTCCATCCCATCACAGACTCCAGCGGCGATCGCAATTACGTTTTTCAGAGTACCCCCTAATTCCGTCCCAATGGGGTCTTGGTTAAGGTAGACGCGAAAAGTATCCCTAGCTAAGATCGCTTGTACTTTGGTAGCCGCCCCTAGATCGTGGCTGGCAACGACGGTAGCGGCGGGTAAGCCCTGCTCGATTTCTGCTGATAGATTGGGACCCGATAGCACCACAATCGGATTATGAGGGAAAGCCCGCTGCCAAACCTGAGCAGGAGTGGAGGTAGTCTTAGAATCTAATCCTTTGGTTGCCGTAACGATAATTTGCTCTGATGGTATATTGTGCGATCGCAATTTATCGACAGTGGGCACGACTCCCTTCATCGACACCGCCGAAAGGATAATTGCCGCATCTTGAATCACAGACTTGAGGGGGGTAACTCCCCGATAAGACCAAAAGCGAACCTGATGCTGATTACTTTGAGCAATATTGCCCAGAGCCGTTCCCCAAGCTCCTGTCCCCAGAATGGCAACAGTATTAGATTTAATATTCACCTGATATTTACAACCTTGTTTGGTGTTCCATCTCAACCATATTTCAGTTTACAAACCAGAATGGAAAATGCCAGGGTAAAGGTAGTTAAGTTCGCGAGAAATACAGGGAGATTTTCCGTGTAGAAACCGTATATGACCCAGAGCAATACTCCAACACAGAAACAGAGAAACATTGCCAGGGAAATATCCTTAGTTGATCTAGTCTTCCAAGTTTTTATAGCCTGAGGTAAAAAAGAAATTGTCGTCAAAGCCCCTGCTAATAGACCGACATAAGTCATTGGTTCCATAATTGAGGATGTAAACTAAACACCAAATAATTGTAGCGATCAAGAGAGTGAAATAAATTCTCTACAACCGCCACTCAAAGGTTCGGAAACCTACACTACCTAAGATTTAGCTTCACCTTGCAATATGTATAAAGATGAAATCAATAAAGGGCGATCGCTAATCTAGCAAAGCCTGATTTGATCAAGTCAGAGTGAACCTCTTCCTCCAGTTAGTGAGTTTCTCTGATTGCTGGTGATAACTGAGGGGAGTTAAACAAACCACAAGGGGTCACAATCATCTAAAGCATCGAACTTGGCATAATGCAGTGTTGATGTAAAGTTGACAGCCTTAAAGATAAATTTAGTTTTTGTTGTTAAATACGGAGTATTTATTTAGAGTATGGCAAAAGTTGTTGGTATTGACTTAGGAACTACTAACTCTTGTGTAGCAGTAATGGAAGGGGGCAAACCCACAGTTATCGCTAACGCGGAAGGTTTTAGAACTACTCCCTCAGTTGTTGCTTATGCTAAAAATGGCGATCTTTTGGTGGGTCAAATTGCTAAACGTCAGGCTGTAATGAACACTGGCAACACCTTCTATTCTGTCAAGCGTTTTATTGGACGTAAATACGACGAAGTAACCAATGAAACCAAAGAAGTAGCCTACGAAATTGCCAGGGATGGTAATGCTAACGTAAAGGTTAACTGTCCTTCACAGGATAAGAAGTTTGCCCCAGAAGAAATTTCAGCTCAAGTCTTACGTAAGCTAATTGAAGATGCCAGTAAGTACCTAGGGGAAAAAGTTACTCAGGCGGTAATTACCGTTCCTGCGTATTTCAATGATTCCCAACGTCAGGCAACTAAGGACGCGGGTAAGATTGCAGGGGTTGAAGTCCTCCGAATTATCAATGAACCTACAGCAGCATCCTTGGCTTATGGTTTAGATAAAAAAAGTAACGAGACTATTCTGGTATTTGACTTGGGTGGTGGTACTTTTGACGTTTCAATCCTGGAAGTAGGAGACGGTGTTTTTGAGGTGTTAGCTACCGCTGGGGATACTCACCTAGGTGGTGACGACTTCGACAAAAAAATCGTTGACCATTTGGCGGCAGAGTTTCAGAAGAATGAGGGTATTGACCTCCGTAAGGATAATCAAGCCTTGCAGCGCTTAACAGAGGCAGCAGAGAAAGCCAAGATAGAGCTTTCCAGCGCTACCCAAACAGATATTAACCTGCCTTTCATTACCGCAACTCAGGACGGACCCAAGCACCTTGATCTGACTCTTACCCGAGCTAAGTTTGAAGAACTGTGTTCTGACCTAATTGATCGCTGTCGCATTCCCGTAGAGCAAGCTCTCAAGGATTCTAAGCTAGCTAAAGATGCGATCGATGAAGTAGTAATGGTTGGTGGTTCAACTCGTATTCCAGCGATCGTTGAAGTTACCAAGAAAGTACTGGGTAAAGCTCCTAACCAGACGGTTAACCCTGATGAAGTAGTGGCAATTGGCGCTGCTATTCAGGCGGGAGTCTTGGCTGGTGAAGTTAAGGATATCCTGCTGCTGGATGTTACTCCTCTCTCCTTGGGGGTTGAAACCTTAGGTGGGGTAATGACTAAAATTATTCCTCGCAATACAACTATTCCCACCAAGAAATCAGAAACCTTTTCTACTGCCGTTGACGGTCAAACCAACGTAGAGATTCATGTTCTACAGGGTGAGCGAGAGTTTGGTAAAGACAACAAGAGTCTGGGAACCTTCCGTCTTGACGGTATCCCTCCTGCCCCCCGTGGCGTACCGCAAATTGAAGTAACCTTCGATATTGATGCCAACGGTATCCTTAACGTAACGGCAAAAGATAAGGGTACTGGTAAGGAACAGTCCATCAGCATCACTGGTGCTTCAACTCTACCTGATGATGAGGTAGACCGCATGGTACAGGAGGCAGAATCTAATGCCGCAGCGGATAAGGAGCGTCGCGAAGCAATTGATCGCAAGAACCAAGCTGACTCCTTAGTTTATCAGGCAGAAAAACAGTTAGAAGAGCTGGGAGATAAAGTGCCCGCTGCTGATAAGGAAAAAGCTGAAGGTCAAATCAAAGACCTTAAGGAAGCTGTCGCCGCAGAAGACGACGAAAAAATTAAGACTCTCCTGCCAGAGCTTCAGCAAACTCTTTACAGTATCGGTAGCAGCGTCTATCAACAGGGTGAAGGGGCACCTGATGCCGCACCAGGAGATGCTCCAGGTGCTGAGGCTCCGACCGATGGTGGTAGTAGCGATGGTGGTGATGATGTGATTGATGCCGAGTTTTCTGAAACTAAGTAATAGAGCTAGTTTGTACTCTAACTTAGACATCTAATCAAATAATCAAATCTAGTTAGGCGCGCCCTTTTGTGGGGTGCGTTTTTTTATTTCGATAATTAAAGAATTGTAATTGTTTGACTGTAGAAAAAACGTTTTTATATAAGAATGAGGTCAAAGGAAACAGGAGTTTATCAAAATAAATATTTTAGATCACGGAAAGCGTAAAGATTGAGGTGGATAAAACGTAGCCACGGAGAAATTGTCCAAATCATTAATTTACTACATCCAAAAATTAGCTTGGTCGCTAATGTTTTCCGCCAGGCAAAAAATATTGTTTCCCAGATGGAGTCTCTTTTAAACTAATGACTAACGATATTTTTCCCAGCGATCGCATTTATAAGTTTCTTAAGGTAGAGGAATATTTTGCTCGCTACAATGAATGGAGCCGACTAGGAACGGCAGCTAGTGCGACCTTTAGTGAGGATGAAAAAACTCTAAGCATCCAGTTTACGAGAAACGATGGGCAAACCTGCACGATGCTGCTTCAGGTAGTGCAGAACGACACTTTAAGAGTCCGTTTTAACCCCAATAAATCCACCAAAGAACAGTACTCTAACTCAACTCGACTGATAGACCGAAGAAAGCTTAATGATACAAATCCCCAAACCTCAGAAAGCCGCAGCTATGAAGTTGACTGTCAACAAACTAGCAAACGATTTACTTTAAGCACCAGCTCTCAATCTAATCCGCTTCTGATGAAGGTGGTAATTACTCTCAAGCCCTTCCAGATTCAAGTTTATAATAACTCTGTTGGCAACGCTCAACACGCCCAGATTCCAGTCTGGCAAACTGCCAAGTCAGGAATTTACTATACTCCCAACGGCACAGAAGACTTTGCCGTGATTCAAGCGGTACAGAAGCCAGTTACGGCAAAATATATCGGCTTTGGACAGCAAGGAAGAGCCAAGCTAGGAAGAAATGCGGATCAGCTAAACTATTTCAACTTCGATAACCTGGGTGGTCGTCAGGTCTATAATCGTGGATCTCTAGAAAACCGCGAGCCTCTATCCCACTCTGAGCCTTTTTTCTACGAATTTAACGGAATTCCTGGTAGCAATAACGTTAATGCGATTCTCCTCGATAACCCCAGTCAGGTCTTTATTGACGTGGGCTATGCTAACTCTAGCCGCTACATGTTTGGTACTCGTTTTGGCGACCTGGACTACTATCTATTCTTGGGAGAAGAGCCCAAAAATATTCTAGATAGTTATACCTACCTTAGTGGTCGCCCTCCCCTAAAACCCCGCTACATTCTCGGCTATCACCAGGGCTGCTATGGATACGAAAAACGTAAGGATTTAGAATGGGTTGTCGGCAAATATCGCGACTACGGTATTCCCCTTGATGGTCTGGCGATTGACGTGGATATCCAAGACGACTATCGTAACTTTACCATTGACACTAATAATTTCCCTGACCCAGAGGGAATGTTCGCTTACCTGCGCTCTCAAGGGGTGAAATGCAGCACTAGCATCACTCCCATAATTAGTAAGCAGGATGAGACTGACCCAAGCTACTATTCCACCTACCAAGAAGGATTAGAAAACGGCTACTTTATCCTCGATAGACGCCACCATTCCGAAGATCCTAAAAGTAAATGTAAACACTACCAAATCTATGCTGATGGCAATGAATACAGCCCGAATAATGCTCTAGTTGAGGGTTTTAATAGTAATCAACCTTACATTGGGGAAGTTTACTATGGACAGAACGTAGCTGGAGAAGATTTAGGAACTACTGGTCACTACTCGGATTTTGGACGATCAGAAGTACGGGAATGGTGGGGTAAGCAATATCAGTATCTCTATGAAATGGGTCTAGAATTTGTTTGCCAAGATCTGACCAATCCCGTAATTCGGTCAAACCGTGGAGACATGAAGGGCTTCCCCTTTCACCTCCTGGTGACGGAAGACTGTGATTCAGCCAATCCCCAGTTAGCCCCTGCACTTAAGGTGTGGAACCTTTATTCTTACAATCTCCACCAAGCAACCTATCAAGGACTAAATAAACTCCACGAACTGTCAGATCAGCTCAAGTGGCGGGAAAACAGACGAAACTTTATTATCGGACAAGGTGGCTATGTTGGCTCTCATCGCTTCGCTGGCTTATGGACAGGGGATAATTCTTCCCACTGGGATTGCCTGCAAATGAATGTCGCTCAAGTCCTGTCTCTGGGGATGGGCGCTTTAGCCGTGGCAGGACAAGATATCGGCGGTTTTGATACAGCCGATAATAGCGATAGGTGGGCTAGTCCAGAACTAATGATTCGCTGGACTGTCGCAGGAGCTTTCTTACCCTGGTTCCGCAATCACTATATACGGAAGGGACGCAAAGAGTTTCAAGAACCCTTTATGTACGTCGAGTGGTTTGAGCAATATCAAAATGGTAATATTCCTGAACCTCAGGAGCTATACCGCATGGTGCTGCCTATTTGTCGTCACTATATTCAACTGCGCTATCGTTTGATGCAGCTATTCTATGATGCTTTATTTGAAAACTCTCTCACTGGATTACCCATCTGTCGTCCTTTGTTCTTGAACGATCCTGAGGATTATTCTCTTTATAACAATCAGGAACAGTTCCTCAATAATGAGTTTTTTGTCCGCCAGGATTTATTGATCGCTCCTATTTTACGCCCACAGGAGGAAAATAACAACAATGGGCGGCGGGATGTTTATCTGCCCAAGGGGAGTAACTGGTATGGTTTTAGGGATAATCTGATGCCTCTAGATACTGCTCTTGAAGGTGGAGCTACTATTCGAGATGTTGATGCCAAGATCAGTATTGAGGATAGCGACATTAACTTCATTCTGCCCATTTTTGTCCGAGCAGGTGCCATTATTCCCACCATTGAACTGGAACAGTATGTGGGACAGTTCAATGCTGAAGGCAAGACTAATCCTATTACTTTGAATATTTATCCAGGAGTTCAAGGGGAATATATCATGTACTTGGATGATGGTGTGAGTCGATCCTCTGCTCCTGGGGCTTACGTGGACGATCCCAAAGCGAATGATGAATATCGCGCCACTAGGATTAGCCATCGCTACACTGGAGATAAGGTTAGAGAAATTAAGATTGAGCGTATCCATGATCAGTATCAACCCATGGAAAAATTCTTCTATGTGGCTTTGCTACATGACCCAGAAGAAACCAAAGGGAATTTTGGCTCGCTGTATAGCGTTGCCGTAGCTGGTCAAAAGCTAGAGCCATTTACTAAAGGCACCATTGAGCAGCGGGCTGAGGCGGTTAACAATTTTCCTGGCAACGCCTGGTACCATAACGAGAGTATCAGCATTAGTTTCATCAAGGTGTTTGACAATAGCTCTTCTATTACTATTCAGGCAACCTACGAATAGTGCTACTGGCGGTTAAGCAGGATTGAGAGTTTTAACTTTAAGATTTTCTAGCCCCCAGACGAGGTACCATCCATCTCTAAACCCGTTACCCGTTACCTGTTACCCATTAACCTTTACCCAATCTCAATTAGAAAATTAATTTTGCACGACTACTTATGACCCAGCCCGAAGCTCTGCAAAAAATCCTCCAGGCGATCGCATCAGGGGAACTTAGCCCCGAAAGCGCCATGGAAAAGCTGAAGTATTTACCGTTTGAAACTCTCGATCAATTTGCTAAGATTGACCATCATCGTCAGCTAAGGACGGGGTTTCCTGAAGTGATTTGGGGCGCAGATAAAACCCCTGAACAATTGATTAGGATTATGCGAGCCATGCAGCAGGAAGGGACTGTCGTTATGGCAACTCGCGTCACGGCAGAGGCATCCCAAGAGATCAAAACAGCAATCCCAGAGCTAATTTATTACCCTACGGCTCGTATCTGCTCTCTATCCCAGCCCCAGACACCTACTCAAAAGGGTACTATTTCGATTTTGACCGCAGGCACGGCAGATATCCCTGTGGCAGAGGAAGCGGCGCTCACGGCTCAACTCTGTGGATTTGCGGTAGTAAGACTTTGGGACGTAGGGGTAGCGGGAATTCATCGTCTCTTAAGCAATAGTCAGGTGGTTTACGAGGCGGATGTGCTAATTGTGGTAGCAGGGATGGAAGGGGCACTGCCCAGCGTAGTGGCAGGGATGGCAGATTGCCCTGTGATTGCCGTACCCACCAGCGTTGGTTATGGTGCCAGCTTTAGTGGAGTAGCGCCATTGCTAACGATGTTAAATTCCTGTGCGGCGGGAATCGGGGTAGTTAATATTGATAATGGTTTTGGGGCAGCGATTTTAGCAGGGCAAATTTTACGTACAGCGGATAAAGTTAATCGTCAGCATAATTAATTAAGCTGAACAAAATATCGGTAAAGATTAAAGCTGGAAATAAGTAATAATTTCGTATTGAGGTAGTAATTATTCCTGACTTAGCCTAAAATCCTTTTATCAAAGCCCGAAGAGTAAGCAACATCATGGCAGATTTAGCTAATGTTCAGATCAAGATCGATCTTAATAATGCTGAACCAGATTTAGATCCAGAAGAACTGGAAGAGTTGACTCGCAATCTGCAACAGGAAATAGCAGAACTAGTTGAAGAAGGCAACTTAGTCAGAGAGTCGGATATTCCCCCAGGAAGTAAGCCAGGACTTGCTAACTTCATCCCTGGAGTATTATCGGCAGTTTTGCCCGTGGATAACACTAAAGCACTGTTGAACACCTTGGGAGAGCGTTTTTATGGTAAACCCTTAACCTTGGAGTTCTCTAAAAAGGGAAAATCCTATAAACTGGAGTATCGTAGTAAGCAACAGTTGGAGGATGCGGTAGCCGCAATTGAAAGGCTCTCCAAAATAAAGTAACAGCTACCTATGACAAAAATTGCCTTACTGATTGGCGTTAGTCAATACCAGTCGGATTTAAATCCTCTCCCCAAAGCCGTCAAAGATGTTGAGGCAATGGCGCATGTCTTGCAAATTGATGCCCTGGAAGGATTTGAGCAGGTAAAAACCCTAGCAGATACTGACGCTCAAACCATGCGGGAAGAGATTGAGGGGATATTTTCGGCAAGCCAGAAAGACGATTTAATATTGCTATTCTTTTCTGGTCATGGAATTAAGGATGACCGAGGAAAACTTTATTTTGCTACCAATAATACTCGTAAAAATGATCGGGGAAAGCTGATTCGCTCAACGGCAGTAGCGGCAGGCTTTATTCAGGAATTAATGAGTCAGAGTCGCTGTAAGCATCAGGTAGTGATCCTCGACTGTTGCTTTAGCGGGGCATTTGCCGCAGGAATGACCGCCAAAGACTCTGGTAATGTAGATCTGCAAACTCAGTTAGGGGGAGAAGGCAGGGCGGTTTTAACTTCTTCTACCTCCACTCAATATTCCTTTGAACAAGAAGAATCAGACCTCTCAATTTACAGTCGCTACATCGTTGAGGGGATAGTTACAGGGGCGGCGGATTTAAATAGTGATGGTTGGATTGAGGTGCAGGAATTACACGAATACGCTAAGGCAAAGGTGCAGGCAACGGCACCAGCCATGAGTCCCGAAATTTATGCCGTCAAGGAAGGGTTTAAAATACGCTTGGCTAAAGCATTAATTACCGATCCTAAACTCAAGTATCGCAAAGAGGTAGAACGCTACGCCAGTCGTGGTGAGATTCCTGCTTATGTACGCATTATGTTAGGTACCCTAGGGGAACAGCTAGGCTTATCCCCCACAGAAGCTAAGGCAATTGAAGATGAGGTACTACGCCCCTATCGAGAGCGTCTGGCACATTTACAAAAATATCGAGAAGCCTACGCTGCCGCTACTAAATCTGAATATCCTTTGAGTCAAACTACTGTCGATGATTTAAAGCATTTTCAGGGCATGTTGGGACTGAGGGATGAAGATATTCAGCCAATTGAGGAGGAGGTTATAAATTCTAGGAAAACAACTCCCACTAGAGAACCTAGAATAAATCAATCTTCTACACAACCTAGAAAAGAAGGTCGTTTCCTTGAAAATACTCCTGCTAGACCAAGACGCAATAATGTAGCCCCCAAAGGAATTACTAGAAAGCAGTTCTTAAAGTGGACTGGTTGGGGCGGCGGCGGTTTGGTTGCCACATTGGTAGTTAGTCAGATTTTTAAAAGTCCTCAAAATATCTCAGTCGCTGAACCCAAATACATTGAACCAACTCAAAATGGGGAAATATGGACAGTTGAATATGAGACGGTAACGCTTAATGACAAAGGAGAAGAGATTAGTCGCGATAATTATCAGACTCAGTTTTTTAAAGAAGATTTAGGCAGCGGTGTAATCTTAGAAATGGTGTCCATTCCTGCTGGTGAATTTTTGATAGGTTCTCCAAGTAGTGAAAAATACAGAGAAGCAAATGAAAGCCCACAACACAAGGTAACAGTACCCGCTTTTTTTATGGGTAGATTTGCCGTAACTCAGGCACAGTATCAAGCAGTAATTAGCAGCAATCCTGCTAATTTCCAAGGAGATAATCTTCCTGTAGAAAGGGTTTCCTGGAATGAAGCTATGAATTTTTGCCAAAAGTTAAGTACCAAGACAGGGCGTAATTATCGCTTACCTAGTGAGGCAGAATGGGAATATGCTTGTCGAGCTGGAACAACAACACCATTTTATTTTGGGACAACCTTGACCACAAATCTAGCTAATTATGATGGAAACTATATTTATCAATCTGAGCCCAAGGGAAAATATCGCGAAAAAACTACAGAGGTAGGCAGTTTTCCTCCTAATGCTTTTGGTCTGTACGACATGCACGGTAATGTCTGGGAATGGTGTCTTGATTATTGGCACAATAATTATCAGAGTGCGCTGAGTAATAGTCAAGCTCTCTTAAATAAGAATGACAACCGTTATCGTTTGATGCGGGGGGGGCTCTTGGTTCAACAATCTTAGTAGATGCCGCTCGGCTAATCGCAATGGTGAAGATCCTGAGACGCGCTACTACAATATTGGGTTGCGCGTTGTATGTTCGTTGGGGTTAAGGTTAACGATGCCGAATGATCTCCAGTGAACAATTTTTTATAGACTTAAATCTTAATTGTAGCTACTCGGTCAACACTTCAAATTATTGATAACGAAGCAAAAAATGCGATCGCATTATTAGCCGTAGCTAAAACACTAGATAACGTCTGGGAAATAGATTCAGTTATCCTAGCAGGCGATCGCATTATCAGAAAATACATGATTAATTGGCAGTTTACTCAATAAAGCTCCTTATGAATTCGAGCATCGTTATAAAGCTGCTGAAGCCTTTCTTCCGCATCTATTTCATTGCACCCTGATTGACTTTGGATGATCTTTCTCAGTGCTTGATCAACAGGTTTGTCTAAGTTTTGCTTACTGCCGCAAATATAAACCTGTGCCTGCTGGTTAAGCATTTGGTAAACATCAGCAGCAGCATTTAAAAGAGCCTGCGGCACATCATCAGAGACAGTTTCCAACTTCTGAAGTACGCCTTTTTGCATCCATTCATTCAGTTCCGATTGATAGAGCAATTCCCTACCCTGATCTCCTGTTCCCAAAACTAGCATAGTATCCCTGGCAACTGCTGCATTTTCCAAGGCTTGCAGGAAGCCGAGATAGGGGGCAGTACCTGTTCTTTCGCCAATCATTAAAACTGGTTCAGTTTGCTGGGTATCTAGCCAGAAGTCGGGATTAGACCTAACAAAAACCTTAAACTGGTCACCAGATTTAGCCTGGCATAGAGGGTGACTTGCCGCTCCATGATGCTTGCGACCACAGGCTTTGTAGGCGATATCGCTAACGCAGATATGAACTCTGTCATTATTACCGCCTTCCGTTAAACCACAGGAAGCAGTCAGGTAGGGACGAGGGTTACGGGGGGATAGAAGTTTTGCCAGTTTTGCCACGCTAATAAAACCTGGCTCACCGCAGTCCTTGAGAACATCCAGCAAATCCCTTCCATATAGATAATCTGCCAGTGCCGACTTATTTTTGGTTTTGAGATTTTCCTTAAGCTGGCTATTCCCAGACGCACTTGCCAATCCCCTGAGCAATGACTTGCTGAGTATTCGCAGTTCTTTACCCGCCAGAGGAGAAATATCTTCACCAAACCATTGGGCAAGAGCCGAATATTGTTCCGCGTCGTCATCGGGCAATATATGAAGTAAATCACCAGCGCGATAATTAATTCCGCTATGGCGGAGATCTAGGTTAACTTGATAAACCGAACTGCCGTTTAATTGCTTAACACTATTAACACTGGCTAAATATGGGTGACTGGCGCTATAAGCCTCTACTTGAAACTCTAAGCTTAAACCATCACTCCTGCTTCCTTCCAGGATATCGGCTATACACTCTTCCCAGCGAGAGAAAAAGTATTTGTAATCCAGGTCAGCATCGACACGGTTTACTAGCCGACGCGCTCCCTTTTCCGCCAGACCAGTATCCACAGTCTTACCAAACTGACAGAATTTAGGATACCCCACATCACCCAAGCCAAATACGGCGTACTGAAAGGGCGAGACTGCTCGAATGCTCGATAACTGCTGAGAAAAAGCCCTAGCGTTGCCTGGAGGAGCACCATCACCAAAGGTGCTAGTAACTACTAGCAAGAGATCATTATCATTAAGCTCTGCCAAGTTTAGCTCATCAAGATTACTACAGCTAACCTCTTGAGCCTGCTGCTGAAGCTTTGCTGATAGTCTTTTGGTGATTCCCTCAGCATTGCCTGATTCTGAACCAAAAGCCAGAATTGTGCGTTCAAACATCTTGCCTTTCTGCACCGCCATTAATCATCACCGTAATATTCGTCATATTTTTCTTTGGAGAACTCAAGGCTCTCATAGTCTGCCATCAAGTCATTGATGACGCGCCTAATACTAATGTATTCCACAATTTCCCCCGCCTCGTTGGTGATGGGCTGCACCGTTGTATCTACTATGTAGAGTACGCCGCCTTTCCCCACGTTGGGAAATACTCCCGTCCAGATCTTGCCTGCCTGGATTGTATCCCACATTTCTTTGTAGACTTCCTTCGGTACGTCTTTGTGTCTAACCACGCTGTGGGGTTGTCCCATAAGTTCTTCGCGGGTATAACCAGTTAACTCGCAGAGCAGATCATTGGCATAGGTAATGTTGCCCTGAAGATCGGTTTTGGAAATAACCAATACTTTTTCTAATGATGATAAGACTTGATCCGCAACGGTAGATGAATCGGCTACGTTTACCATGATTACTATTTATCCTTTAATTTGAGCAAAATATCTGTATTAGACTGCTGAATCAGCCTGCTGACATCGATGATAGAGCCAAGAGAATCTGCAAATTTCGGTTTTCCTTAACAATATCTTCGATAGTATAGCTATCTAAAACCTCCAGGAAGGCTTCAGTAGCTTTTGCTAGTGCCGCCTTGAGACGACAGCAACCATCTACGGGACACGTTTTTTCCGCACTTTCCCGAAGGCAGTCCAGTACGGTCAGTTCGTTTTCTGTGATACGCAAGACATCGGCAACCGTTATCATTGACGGCGGCTTAGACATTCTGAGCCCGCCTGAGCGACCCCTTACAGATTCGACAAATCCCTCCCGCACCAGCAGATGAGCTACTTTTACTAAATGGTTTTTAGAAATTTGATAGGTTCTAGCAACATCTGAGATTGTGCACAAGCGTTCAGGATTGGCGGCTAACTGCATGAGAAGCCGTAGGGCATAGTCTGAATGGAGACTTAGCTGCATGTTTGGTCTTGGGCATAAAACATGTATTTGGAATACATGTATTTAAAATACATATTTAATCCGATGCCGTCAACAATTGTTGTCATGAGGCGTTGACTGACTAGATTGTAAATAGGGCTAAAGCTAGAAGTTGCAGTGGGTTTCAGCTATGAGGTAAAGAGAAAAAAAAGAGACAAATTTCCCAAATTACTTAATATTGGTATACAAAAGAGAGTGTCGAGTCAGTGCAATCCCAGCAAAACCTGAGAGATGGTTTAGCATTACTTTCGACTAAAATTTTATTTACTGATGTTACGGGCTAGCTAGTTAGTTGAGGCTGTGATTGGAAACTGGGGACTGGGGATAATTTGCTTGAAGTAGTTTCAAGCTATCCTGATCAAATTCTCAAGACTTAAAACCTTTGTTGGTCAAGGGCTTGTTTCCTAATCCCTAGTCCCTAATACCCAATCCCTATTTTTATCGATTAATTGTTGCGTAACATCAGTTATTTATTACATTCAAGATATTGAAACATGACACAGGCATTAGACAAGAAAACTTATAGCCCTGATGAATATTTAGAGGCGGAAATAGCTTCTGAAGAACGGCACGAATATTTAGATGGAGAAATTAGATTAATAACAGGAGGAACTCCAACTCATAATAATATTGTGAGTAATTTGCTAGTCATTCTTAAGCTTGCTCTTAAGGGCAAGCCCTATCAGACTTTTATTACCGATCAGCGCCTTTGGATTAGCGATCGCAATCTTTATACTTATCCCGACATCATGGTTCTGGAAAAACCAGTTCAGCTACAGGAAAATAGAACAGATACGGTGATAAATCCTAATTTTATTGCCGAAGTCTTATCAAAATCAACTAAAGATTATGACCGCAGTGAGAAGTTTCTGGCATATCGCACTATCAAAACTTTCCAGGAATATTTGCTGATCGACCAATACAAAATTCATGTAGAACATTATGTTAAAACTGCTGCAAACCAGTGGTTATTATCAGAATATACAGACCCAAAAAGTGTGTTGAAATTAAACTTAATAAATCTGGAATTAGCTATTGTCGACCTCTATGAAGATATTGAATTTATTGAAGATAAAACATAGTAGAATGACTTATAAAAGAAGTTGTTGAGCTAGTAGACAACGGCATAATGAGAGCACCCATTTATCTACTGTGAAAACCTGACATAGCCTAACTTATTACCTATTACTTATTACTTATTACTTCCGCGCAGCGGCACTAGTGCAATCCCACCAAAATCTGAGAGATGGTGTAGCATTACTGATGAGATTTGGGGGATAAAATATGGTGAAGCAAACAGTTGGCTTAATATTTGGTGGTTGTTCAGGGGAACACGAGGTGTCGATCGCATCAGCACAGGCGATCGCCTCCGCCCTAAAAGAGGGGGATAATCAGGATAAATATCAGACTTTTCCCGTTTATATTGATAAAAATGGTTCTTGGCATCCTGGGGAACCAGCGCAACAGGTTTTAACATCAGGGGAAGCTTTATTACTGACTGATGCAGAATATGCTGCTGAGGAAGAGGATTCAAGTTTAGTAACGACTGCTTTTTCCGAATTATCCACCAAGCAAAATCATTATGGCTCAATTGACGTTTGGTTTCCCATTCTCCATGGTCCTAATGGGGAAGATGGCACGGTTCAGGGTTTATTGAGTCTGATGAATGTTCCCTTCGTCGGTTCGGGGGTGCTGGGTTCCGCTATGGGGATGGATAAGGTTGCTATGAAAATGGCGTTTGCCCAGGCTGGATTACCCCAAGTAGACTATGTGGCAGTTAAGAGATCTCAGGTTTATTCTAGCCCCTGTATTTTCCCCAAACTCTGCGACGAGATTGAGGATAAATTAGACTATCCTTGCTTTGTTAAACCCGCTAACCTCGGCTCTTCGGTGGGTATTGCTAAGGTGCGATCGCGACAGGAATTAGAAGATGCCCTAGATAATGCCGCTAGTTATGATCGCAGAATCGTCGTGGAAGCAGGGGTCAAAGCTAGAGAAGTAGAGTGCGCCGTTTTAGGTAACGACTATCCTGAAGCTTCGGTGGTGGGAGAAATTACCTTTACCAGTGACTTTTATGACTATGAAACCAAGTATACCGAGGGTGCTGCACAGCTCCATATTCCTGCGAATCTGCCTGATTCAGTCAGCGATCGCATTCGTTCCATGGCAGTTGAAGCTTTCCTCGCAGTTGATGCCGCAGGCTTGGCAAGAGTCGATTTCTTCTACCTAGAAGATACGGGAGAAATCTTGATTAATGAAATCAATACCCTGCCTGGATTTACCTCCACCAGCATGTATCCTCAGCTTTGGTCACATAGCGACGTGAATTTTCCTCAATTAGTAGATCGCTTAATTAATTTAGCTTTAGAACGCTATCGTGAAGCCACAGAGTTAAAAGCTGACAGCTAATTCCTAAAATCCAGAGCCAAATCAAAAGTTGAAAAGAGAACAATCTAGGTTACTCTGAATCTTGTGTCATTTTGTAACTAAACTTTTAAACCAACTATTGAGGAGCTTATGGAACGCACTTTTATTATGATCAAGCCCGATGGGGTACAGCGGCATCTGACAGGAGAAATTATCCATCGCTTTGAATCTAAAGGATTTACTTTAGTAGGGATGAAAATGATGCAGGTTAGCCGTGAACTAGCAGAAAAACACTATGGAGTTCACAAAGAAAGACCATTTTTCAAAAGCTTAGTGGAGTTTATTATTTCTGCCCCTGTAATTGCTATGGTTTGGGAAGGGGAAGACGTAATTGCCGCTGCCAGAAATATCATCGGTGCCACTAATCCCGTATCCGCTGCCCCTGGCTCGATTCGTGGTGACTTGGGGGTGAGCATTGGACGTAACTTGATTCATGGTTCTGATGCCCCAGAAACAGCTCAATCTGAAGTTGCTTTGTGGTTCAATGAATCGGAACTAGTAAGCTGGGAACCTGTGAGAAAGTCTTGGCTCTACGAATAAACTGAAAAAGCTCTAGCTAGAGGATTGAGCCTTTATTCCTGAAGTGGAACAGCTTAATCCTCTCTCTCTTCATCTCCATATTCTTGATTAGCAAAAGCCGCCAGGCTGCAAAAAGCACAGGTCATTAGTCCCAACGAGAGTGACCAGCTAATACCGCCAAAGCCAATATCAATTAGCCAGTTAATCATCGCCCCCGCAACCAAGAAAGGCACAATACTGAATACGGAAGCATAAAAAGCGTTTTGCGATTCTCTGGCAGGTCGAGTCTCTTCAAATTCCTTTGGTGAAGTATATAGCCAGCCCTCAGCAAAATTAAACCATCGCTCTAGCTGGGTGCTAATCCAGGTTCGGGATGAATCCAAACCGATGTATAGCGCTAGCGACCAGATAAAGCTACTGGATAGAGTTACTGAATCAAGCTCAAATGAAAATGGGACTATATTAATTTGCATAGCATTCCTGACTACCTTATGTTTAATTTATCTTAATTAGTTTGAAAAAGCTTGAATATTTTTAACAAAACTTTAAATAGTGGTCTAAAGTTAAAAGTTTACATGAGCTTTAGTGTAAACACTTAGGGAATTATTGCTGATCCGATAAATCAGGATTATATTTGGGAGGAATAACTGAGTTTAAACCGAAGAAATAGCTATTATTCAAAAATTAGCTCTTTTTTGGTATGAATTAAGAGCAATATCCAAAGTTAAATCCCCTTGGCTGATATTGAGCAGCGTAAATAATTAAAAGCATTAAGCATAAACTGATTTAGAAGTTAAGCCTCGTTAGATGATCTACAGTATTAGAATTCCCTTGGGTCGCTTGGTGGTGGTTGCTGCCGTGACTTTACTACTGTCTTTAGGAATTAATTATGGGGGAAATCTACCCAGTCAAGCGTCAGACTCCGCCGCAGAAACTCTTATCTCTCAGGATGTTTCTGCAATTTGGCAACAAGGTTCCTTCCCCGTAGAAAATTTTCAATCCTATACCTCTGGCTATGGTTATCGCGTATCTCCCATAACTGGAAAACGCCAGTTCCACAATGGATTAGACTTGGCTGCGCCCCGTGGTAGCTACATCCGCAATTGGTGGGGTGGCAGAGTGATTAAGCTATCGGATAATACTGCCTGTGGAACTTCTTTAACTATTCAATCGGGAGACTGGGAGCATGTCTATTGCCATATGGAGGGTTATGTAGAGAATTCACGTAATGGCAAGTTTTTGCTTGATCGCGATGGTGGAATCCAAATCGCCCTTGGTCAGGAAATTCCTGCTGGTGCTAGGATTGGGCGTATTGGCATGAGTGGCAGGACTACTGGTCCTCACCTTCATTGGGTACTTAGGCACAACGGAAGCTATGTTGATCCAGCTTCGGTACTGCGCAAAATGTTTGAAGGGCAGGCTAGGGCGGCGGCATCATAGTTTATCTTTAAAAATAACTGTTGAAATGCGATCGCATTAATTTATCTTCACTACCTATTAGTCCCTAACTATTACTTGTCAAATAAAAAGGTTCTAGCGCGGATATTATTGAGCTGGCGACGATCAAGCTGCAAGATATCTTGCAAAACTACTAGGCAAGATTACTCGGTTCATGATGAATTGGTGCTGGAAGTGCCCCCTGAAGTGTGGGATGAGCTACAGCCGATTATTAAATCTACTATGGAAGAGGCGGTAAAGTTAAGTATTTCTTTAGCGGTGGAGATTAGCGCGGGGAAAAACTGGATGGAAGCAAAATAGTTAATGTCAGTTTGGACCAGAACATTTTTCTGTTGGGATAGCTATGAGCTAAAAGCTTTTAGAAAACCATTTAACTTTAATGCTATGAGATTTATTTACGAATATCAATAATCAATGGAGTTTTTAGATTCTGTAGTTGTATGGATTTTTATTAATACCATCCTGCCATTACTGCCAATTTTAGCCAGCTTTTGGGTTGGTAATTTATTTTTCAAAGGAACTAATGATTTAAAATGGTATCAATTTCTATCCAGAAATGAGGGACTCGCTCTTTATGCCTCCTTAATATCTATTTCATCTTTATCTACTCCAATTCTTTCTTTATTATCCAAGCCAAATTTAGCTGATTTGGTAGATAGTCAAGAAAAAACTATTTTTATCATTGTATTTATTGCCCTAGTACTAATATTTATAGCATCAATAATAATCTACGCTATTCTACTTTATAGAAATATGACTGTTGAAAATTTATATTCACCAGAAAATGATTTAGCAGAGAATAAAGAAAAAACAATAGCTTACATCATACTATTTCTTGCTTTAGCTGCAACCATATTTAGTTTAGTTATGAAATTTTTAACTGAAGGACTATAAAAATATGAATAATGACAGTATCAAATTATCGACCCAGGAAAAACTTAGATTTCGTAGTTTAACCGATAAGATTTTAAATCAACAGTCTCAAATAAACTTATTATCTGATTCTGACAAGGAGGAGTATTTACAATTATTAAACAAGCTTGATCTGATTCCAGAATCTTATAGGTTACAAGAAAAAGATAATATTTTTAATATAGCAATAGGAAGCTTATTCATTATAAGTTTTTATATCTTATTTGTTGGAGTTCCAATAACAATCTCCCTCCTTTTAAATATATCTTCTATCTTCATTTTGTATATTATCATCAGCGGAACCGCTGTGTCTATCCTAGCTGTAGCAGCATTAATGGGCACAGGTAGAGTAAGTTGGAGATTTCTAACTAATATTTTTATATTATTTTTAGCAGGAGGAATTATTTTATTTTTTATATTAAAAAACTTTGCTTGAATATCAGAAATTTATTACAGGCGATCGCCTGACGAAAAATTAAAAACTTAAACCAGAAGAACTCCCTGAAAAATCTGATGAAAGTCATTTAATTTTTTGAAAGTAAATCCCTAAAAAACTAATAGCTAGCTCAGTAGATTAATACTCGTATCCAAAACTGACTTAACTATTTTTTATCAGATAAAATGCACTTTACCAAGGGCAGAAATTTAGGAATTAATTCATGACGAGAGATCCCCAGGCTAGGTAAAGAAACTTGACCATAGTCAACACCAGGCTGGAGGGGGAATCGTATCTTTTCATCAATAAACACCAATTCTCCCCCCGCAGCTTTAATAATGACCCAGGCGGCGGCAATATCCCAAATTTTGGGAGTAGCTTCTACACCCCCCATAGCGACTCCTGCTGCCACCAACATTAGATTATAGCTAGCAACCCCCAGCATCCTGACCTTACAGGGAAAGGGCACTTTCAAAATTGCTTTACTACGGGCGCAGAGGTTAAATAATTGAGTTCCGCTGGGATAGTCTTTACTAGTATGAATTGGCTGGTTGTTGAGATATGCTCCCTGATAACCTGTTAATCCTGATTCACCGTACCAAAAGCCATGAAATGCCTGCTGTACAGGAGGAACATAAACAAAGCCAAACACAGGAGTTCCTTGATAAAGTAATCCTAGGGAAATCGCCCACAGGGGGACTCCACGGGCAAAGTTCGTTGTCCCATCAATGGGATCGATAACCCAACACCAATCATTATCAGGTAGGACATTAATTGTTTCTTCCGTTAATACCCCATGTTCGGGGAAAGTTTTGGCGATCGCATCTCTAAGCTGTTGATCTGACCACTGATCTGCCTGGGTAACCAAGCTGCCGTCTGTTTTCTGCCTTGTCTGAATACTGCCAAAGTCCTGCATGAGACGTTCGCTAATGCTGGCAGTAGTTTCAAGACAAAATTTGAGGACTCGATCCCAAAATTGATTCATCAGTTATTGTTGGTAAGTAATGTTATTGATTATCCCCTGTTTTAAAAGATTTCAGGAGTCTGGCTATACCTGTCTGATCTAAAGTCACGGTAATTTCCAGTTTTTGAATTTCGTCTCGGAGCAAAATAATGCCTTGTCCATCTTTAAGGGTTGCCGCTAAATTGGGATTTGTAATGTTGAAATTTTGATACTTTATTTTTGGTAGGCTGACGTTGATTAAGATTTGCGACTGAGATTGAGGAAAAACGTACAGCTTCTGTTCTATTAAGTTTAATTGCAGCTTGCTTGGGGTAATATTACGCTCGTCCGCTGCTGGCTGGGGACGCCAATAGAGGGTGATTCCTTTAAGCTGTGGTGAATTTAGAACAAACTGTTCATCAAACTTTTGTGGTTGCCAATCTAGTTCTCCTAAGTCACCACTGGCAGGAATCAAGCGCTGTTGCCACTTAATTTCTTTGCCTGCCAAGCTTGACCACCATTGAGCGATCGCATCCAAATTATCTCTATTATTAGGTTCTTGGCTATTTTGTTGCCAAATTAAATTATCGGTCATGGTAACTTCCCATGTTCTAAAATAGTAATTCGTACTCAATAGTTATAAACCTAAGTATTTAAAAAAAATATGTCAGTATTAGCGGCAATCTCAGTCGTACTCTTATTAATCGTAGTTCATGAGCTTGGTCATTTTGCAGCAGCGCGATTGCAGAAAATCAGAGTTAATCGTTTCTCGATTGGATTTGGTCCAACTCTTATTAAATACCAGGGTCCAGAAACAGAATATGCCATTAGAGCTATTCCCCTTGGTGGTTATGTTGGCTTTCCCGATGACGACCCCGACAGCACGATACCTCCAGATGATCCTAACCTTTTGCGTAATCGCCCTGTATTGGATCGAGCGATCGTAATTAGCGCAGGGGTCATAGCTAATCTGATTTTCGCTTATTTTCTTTTGGTTGGTCAAGCCACTACCATTGGATTCCAAGAAATCAACTACGAGCCAGGAGTATTGGTGCCTCAGCTGCTAGATGAGCCTGATTCCGCCGCAGTGCGAGCAGGTATTCAAGATGGTGACATTATATTGAAAATCGATAATTTGGAGTTAGGAGATTCTGCTGGTGCGTTGGAGAATTTACGACGGGTAATTCAAAAATCTCCTAATCAAACCTTGACTCTGACCGTCAAGCGTCAGCAAGAAGTTGTTGAGCTTCAGGTTAAGCCTGGTGTTGGACAAGATGGCAAAGGCAAGATTGGCGTGATGCTAGCACCCAACGGCGATATCGTCCGCCGTCAAACCACTAGCATTGTGGAGGCTTTTACTGCTGGTGCCCAAGAATTCCAACGAATTATTCAGCTTACAGTGCAAGGTTTTTGGCAATTGATTAGTAATTTCCAAGAAAATGCCCAGCAGGTTGCAGGACCAGTGGCAATTGTTGCTGTGGGAGCTGAATTAGCCCGTAATGACCTTGGTAATTTATTTCAATTTGGGGCATTGATTAGCATTAATTTGGCAATCATCAATATTTTACCTTTACCCGCTTTAGATGGCGGTCAACTGGCGTTTTTGACCGTGGAGGGAGTTACAGGCAAACCTTTACCAAGCAAGTTGCAGGACGGAATCATGCAAACAGGGTTGGTTTTATTACTCAGCCTGGGAGTATTTATCATTGTTCGTGACACAATTAACCTGGCATTTTTCCAAAACTTATTTCAGTAGTTAAATGCCCAGAAGCACGGTAGCTAAATCTAAGCCTCCCAGTAAAAGGAAAACTAAACCCAGTAAAGTTGCTCAACAAAGGGCTGGAGCAATTTTTCAAATTTTAACCAATCTGTATCCTGATGCCACCTGTAGCTTAAACTACGAAACTCCTGTACAGCTTTTGGTGGCAACCATTTTGTCAGCGCAATGTACTGATGAAAGGGTCAATAAGGTTACTCCAGCTTTGTTCAAACGGTTTCCCGATGCCAACGCCCTGGCAGGATGCGATCGCTCTGAACTAGAAGCTTTGATTCGCTCTACTGGTTTTTTTCGCAACAAGGCAAAAAATATCCAGGGTGCAGCAGTAATGATTATGAGGGATTTTGCAGGAGAAGTTCCTCAGGAGATGGAACAACTATTAAAGCTGCCAGGGGTAGCCCGTAAAACTGCCAATGTGGTCTCGGCTCATGCTTTTGGCAATATTCAGGGGGTTACCGTGGACACCCACGTTAAGCGTCTGACGAATCGTTGGCGACTAACTAAGTCTGATAATCCAGTGCAAATTGAGCGGGATCTCATGGCATTATTACCCCAGCCAGAATGGGAAAATTATTCGATTCGGACAATCTTTCATGGTCGCGCAGTGTGTAAAGCTCGTAAGCCCCTATGTCATATCTGCCAGCTAGTTTCTCTTTGTCCGACTGCTAAAGAGTTTCTTTAATTTGGTAATTTAAAAAATTAATTACAAGCCCCTAAAGTCAAACAGGTTCGTGTCTGCTAAGTGAGAGGGGGTAACATTTTGTAAGCTATGAAATAGATTGTTAATTCTTCCTGGGTTTTCTCTTTCCCAAGCTTGGAGCATCTGCTTAACCTGTACTCGCTGTAAATTTTCTTGACTACCGCATAAATTACAGGGAATAATGGGGAAATCCCTCGCATTGGAGTATTTTTGGATCTCGGCTTCAGTGCAGTATGCGAGGGGGCGAATCACTACATTCTTGCCATCATTGCTCAATAATTTCGGGGGCATTGCTTTTAACTGCCCGCCATAAAACATATTCAGAAAGAGGGTTTCTACAATATCATCTCGATGGTGTCCCAAAGCAATCTTATTGATACCTTCTTCCTCCGCTACCCGATAAAGAATGCCGCGACGTAACCTAGAACAGAGGGAACACATGGTCTTCCCTTCAGGAATAATGCTGGTGACGGTGCTATGGGTATCCTGTTCGACAATTCGATAAGGGACGTTTAAAGCCTGGAGATACTCTGGCAAAACGTGCTGGGGAAAACCTGGTTGTTTTTGATCTAGGTTGACTGCTAGAAGCTCAAATTTAACTGGAGCTTTGCGCTGTAGGCTCAACAGCAAATCGAGCATCGTGTAAGAATCTTTGCCACCAGACACACACACCATAACGCGATCGCCATCAGAGATCAGATTATAATTGGCGATCGCTTTACCTACCTGCCCCCGTAACCTAGCCTGGAGTCTTTTAAAGTTTTTAGAAGTACGAACCTTCGTGGCTTCCATATCTGATTTATCTATAAGTTATTGTGGTGTTTAAATAATAAGAGCTGGGATTAACTTTGGCTTACTTGATGTTAAGGCAGATTAATTATTGACCTTAAGAACAGCGAGGGCGGCGATCGCCTCAGCTAAAATACTTATTAAACGATATAAGGCTATGGCAGCAATTTCAGCAGGAAACAGGGAATCGTTTAATAAACTATATGCCGTAACTTCAAAAACTCCTAGCCCTCCTGGTGCCCCAGGGACAACTAACCCCAAGAGCCAAGCAAAGCTAAATGCGGTAAATAATTGGGGAATCTTTTCCCAGGCTATGGTTTGCAATGCCATAAAAGTCAAAATGAAGCCGATACCCCGCAGCATCACAAATCCTATTTCTCCCAGAAAAGGCAGTAAAGGGTATTGGGTTAATTTAACTACCTCAACAGCATCAGCTTTACTTTTGCTGAGACGATGCAGTAAAGCATTCAGAATTTGGGGATGAATGCCCACTAGTACGATCAATAAACTACATAGCTGTAATCCTCGCCAATTAGGACTAGTTTCGCTCCAGCCACTGGCAATTAAGCCCACCAATAATGCCGCCGCCGCCATTAATAGAGGTTCTAATAAGACACTGAGGGTTGCCACACCTCTTGAACCACCTTTGTGGGTCACGGCGGAAATTCTGCCGTAAAAATGCCAGATATTACCAGGGGAATATTTAGCAATATTAGTCAGCAAATATACCCTAATGCCCTCCAATCCGCCCAAAGGTTGCTGGAAGAGCCCCAGAATCCAAGTCCAAACCCAACCCGACCAAAGGTGAGCAATGATCGTAATTAATAAGGCGATCGCTAAAATCAAACCGCCTTGACTATCAATACTAACTGCCGCAATTTCGCTCCAGCGTTCTTTAATAGTTTTGACCAGAAAAAATAAGACCCCACCTAAAATAAACCAGCGTAAATAAGGTTTAATTCGAGCTAGAATCTGTTTCATGCAAAAATTAATTATTGATTAAATTCCCAGTCTAGTCTCAACTCTCGTCAAAGATCTTTGCGCCGCTGACCAATCTGGCTTCAATTCCAGTGCCCTTTGATAAAATTCCCTCGCAGCTTGATCATCTCGGAGATATTCAGCTACCGAACCCTTACCGAACCACGCTTCGCCATATTCAGGATTGATAGCTAGAGCCTGATCGTAAGATGCCATGGCTGGCTCATATAGCCCACTAGCTTTTTGAGCATTCCCCAAACCAATTAAAGCTGGTAAATATTCAGGTTTAGTGTCTAGAGCCTTATTATAAGCCTGGATTGCCTGGTCATAGTCTTGTTGCTGATAGTAGAGCCTGCCCAGATTATTCCAGGGCACAAAACTCCGCTTAGAGTCTAGTTCAATCGCCTTCATAAAGTCTGTAACCGCAAGCTCAAACTCCTCTAAACGCCCGTATGCCTCTCCCCGATTGTTCCAGAGCCAAATATTTTGAGGAGCGATCTCAATTGCCTTCGTATAAGCTGCGATCGCCGAATCGTAATTTTCCAGACTATAAAAAGCAAGAGCCTGACAGTTCCATAATTGAGGACTCTGATAGAATTTCAGGGCAATGCTACAGGTTTCTAAAGCTGCGGCGAGGTCAGGTAGCTTTCTTTGTGCTTTGGCTTTTTTTAACCAAACCTGCTCAAAGTTTTTGATTTGTCCCTTGTTATTAGGCAGCTTGTTGAGTCCTTGATCATAAAAAGCGATCGCCTGCTGATATTGCTTTTCCTTTAATTTAAGATCTCCTTGTGCAAAGTTTCCCATTGCTGCTCCCTGTCTCCATTGAGCTAGCCCCACAACAGTAATCAAAGTAGCAATCGAAGTTATCAATAAATATTTAAAGATTCCCTTAAATTTTGAATGATGCTTAATTCGATTTAAATCTCTGACGACTCGATTAAAAGTTTGATATCGCCGATTTTTATCGAGACAGACCATTTTATCGATTATTTTAGCCAACCCAGGGCTAATTCTCCCTTTACGATGCCACAACAACTCTCCAGTACGGGGATTTTTGTCTAAATTTTGGGGAGAAGTTCCTGTCAAAAGATGAATGGCAGACATCCCTAAAGCATAGATATCGCTGGTGTAGGTAGCTCGATCAGCAATTTGTTCTGGAGCAACATAACCCCCTTGACTAGTAGGCTGTAAATTAATGACATCTCTAATCAAGCCAAAATCCACTAAAGAAATTTTGGCATCGCCGCTACGCCTAATTAAACTCCCAGGCTTAATGTTGCCGTGGATAACCTGGTGTCGATGGAATTTACTGAGGGCATTGGCAGCATCAATCACAATCTCAATCACTTTTGTTTCTGTCAGAATTAACTGATCGTCAACAAGCTGCCCCAGATTAAAGCCTTCCATATACTCTTGAACAATGTAAATTCGAGATTTATCGATCAAATACTCAATAATTTTGGGGACTCTCCCCTCTTGATCGATAGTTGACAGGTTCGTCAACTCGGTGATAATTTTTTGGGTAGTCTGAGACAAGTCAGACTTAGACCAAGAGGGCAAGTCTATTATTTCTAGATAGTATCGCGACTTATTCTGTCCCAAGCTTTCAGCTACGTAGGAGCGTAATGTTTGCTCTCCCCCAAGATATTTCACTACTCGATATTTACCGCCAATGTTGGTGTCAATCAGCTTCAATGGCTGAAGCTCTTGCATTACCTCTTTAGCATTCTGATATCGTTGAGCCATATTCTCGGTGGTCATACAATTAACAATCTTTAGCAAGGCTTCACTAATCGCTATTTTTTTGTTCCAGGCAACCACCTCCCCAGATTCTGAAAATTCCCATTCTGAGGGAGATTTCCCCGTCATGGCAAAAATTACCGTCTTACCAAGAGCATAGAGATCACTACTATAAATAGGACTGCCACTATTTTGTTCTGGAGGCATGTACCCAGGAGTGCCAATAATTTGCGTCCTTAATTTTTGCTCACTGGCATCAAAATCTAGAGCGCCAATTTCTTTTACGGCGCCAAAATCAATCAAAATCATTTTGCCATCGCGACTGCGACGAATTAAATTTGATGGCTTAATATCTCGATGAATAATACCCTGTTGATGAACTGATTGCAAAATCTCCAGAATATCAAACAAAAACTTAATTGCCTGAGGCTCATTGAGCACCTGTCGCTGGATTTCTTGCTCAAATTCTTCTCCCTCAATAAACTCTAAAACTAGATAATACTGCTCGCTTTCGGTAAAGTAGCCGATTAAACTGGGGATTTGGCTGTATTTACCCAACCATTGCAACACCATTGCCTCCATGCCCAAACGCTCCTTAGCATTTGCCAAGAGAGTAGGATCGTTGAATCTTGGCTGTAGCTGCTTGACAACGCACTTTCTTTGCTCAATGGATTTTTGATCTTTAGCTAAGTAAGTAGTCGCAAAACCACCACTGCCCAATTCCCTGACAATTAGAAATCTCTGGCTGAGTAACTCTCCTGCTTTGAAAGCTTTATATCCATACTCAGTATTACCTTCAGCATAAGAATCTGCGGACTTGGAAATGGGAATAGTAAAATCTGAGTCTGACATAACCTATCTGAACGCAAAATTTTTTATTGTAACCAACTATCCACAACTATCCACCAAGTATGGAACTGACCTCAATTATCGCTAACCTAAGAGTTCAGAAGGTTGCTTGCTCTGCTTATTTTACTCTCCTGGAAGCTAATAAATAATAATCCGTACTCTGAACCCTCAAAATACTCGGCTGAGAAACAATTATTAATATTTGTCCAATTAGTCCGTAGAAGCTTCGGATGAGACTATAATTTAACTTTTATCATTGATTATGGTAAGTATATCAGCATAAATAAAGTCTATTTATTAAGGTCATTAATGGCTAGTTTCCATAGCTAGCACCTATCTTAAGTTTTGTAACTTTATTCTGCCGTATTTAACTTACTGTGAGTTTAATATTAATTTTTTTCAATCTTAACTATGAGTTTTTTTCGCCAATATGTAGCGCCCTTTCTGGTAGTAATGATTTTTCTGGTAGCTTTGTTTGCCGTTAGCGTGCGCAATTTTCTGCCATCAGATATGGCTGCACCTGCTCCCGTTGAGCTGGAAGACGTTAGTATGACTGCGCCTCAGCTATCAACGCATCACTTTAGTTAGCTTCTTTGGCTTGAAATACTTACTACCATCCCCAGGTACCTGGACCACCTTTAAAAGGACCTACTATATCAGCAGTAATCCAGCCAGTGTAAAAATTTCCTGCTTGGGGAGTTGCTAGCTCATCATTGACGTAACAAGCATCCATCAAGCTGGGGACAAAACCGTAATATGTCTGAATTAATTCAAAATTAGCTGTAGGCTGAAAATACCGCCAGGAAGCATCCTTGATGTACTTATCGCCAATGCTGATATCATAATACTGACATATTCCTTTCCATTCACAGACAGTTTGTTTGGAATTTGCTATCAAATGCTCTAGCTTAATATCCTCAGCAGGAAAATAGTAGGTAGGAGGATGACTAGTCTCTAGGACTCTTTTGCCCCCTTTAGTTTCTGCTAAAACAATCCCGCTGCAAATCACTTTTAAAAGTTTATCTGTGTCTTGCAAGATAGCTGGGCGAGGATAATCCCAAACTGATTCTTGTCCTGGTTGGGGGGGTATAGGCTTTGGTTTCATGTTGCTAATGAACAATTGCTAATTAATGATTGAAATAAGCTCATAATTTAATTTCTGATTAAGTTACTCAAATTAATCATAATCCCGCGCAATCCGAAAACCCACATGCTGGTAAAAATTGCGGCGAAACCAATTGCGACAGGAAACCGAAGCATAGGCTCCTGTACTTGCCCAGGCACCACCGCGCATTACTTTATGGTTAACATCAAAGAAAGGAGCCGAATAATCTTCGTAAAGCCGATGGGGTTTAAATCCTGGTAGGGGAGTAAAATCATCACTGAGCCACTCCCAAACATTGCCCCGAATATCATAAAGCCCCGAAGCCTGGTCTGCATTGGGCAAGGTGCCTACGGGACAGGGAGAACCAAACTTAACATGGAGATTAAAGTTTTGCTCTTCCTGACAGTGAGCCGACGCCACCTGCCATTCAGCTTCCGTCATCAGGCGAATATTCTGACCTTTCCAAGCACAGTATGCCATGGCTTCATAGTAATTCACTTCTACAGGCCAGTTTAAGGGTAAGTCAATTACATCAAACATGGCTCGATATTGATAGCCAGCCTTATTGAGTATCCAGAATTTGGGGTGCTGAATCTGGTGATTTTGGAGCCAAGTCCAGGACTGATCATCCCAGAATTCTGGGTTATGGTAGCCCCTATCCTTGACAAATTCTAGAAATTCTTGATTGCTAATTAAATATTTACTGGCAAAAAATGGTTTTACCGTTGCTTGAAGAGTACCGTATTCATTGTCCCAGCCATAGGTTGTATCTTGCCGTGATTTTCCCAATTTCGCTACTCCCCCCGGCACCAAGAGCATTTTATTTTGGTAAATTTTACTCTCAGATGGGGCATATCGCCAAACTGAGGGACGCTCCAACCGCTCTACAGATAGCTGTCGCAGGAGCATTGAGGAGGTTTCAAAATGAATTCGACTATGTTCCGTGCCCATCATTAATGCCCAGAGGGGATGCTGGGATGCGATGGGAAGATTGAGGTCGGTTTGATTAATTACTGAGGTTATTTCGTCTCTAGCCCGATGGCGATATTGCCAAACATCCTCTACAGAAGGCCAGGAGATATCTTTAATTTCCGTCTCTAGTTCCTCTGGAGTTTCTGGATCTACCCCAATCTCAAACAGGATTTCATATTCAGGATTAATCCGCTGCTTTAATAAACCAACTCGGATTAATTTATTGATATAAAAGACGGCAGAGTGACCAAGATAAAAAATTAGACGATTGCGTAAAGGATCGGGATTGAGATAAAAAGTCTCCTCTTGGACTAGACTTTTGAACAGTATTTCTTCCAACTCCCAGGCATCTTCAAAGTAGTGATATAGAATTTGGCGATCGCAATTTGTTAGCTGGGGAACTGGAACAGATTGAAGCATACTATAGTTTTTAGAAAAGCAACTGGTTTAAATCTACTAGCCCATGGCTAACCGTGAAGCGACTTGATTTCGTCCCAAACTAATTTAGCCGCACCTAACATTCCTGCTTGGTTACCCAATTTAGCGGTGAGTAGCTTTAAATCCTGACGAGAAGGAGATACCACGCGCCGTTGGATTTCAGCCCTAACGCTAGGCAGAAAAAACTGAGAGCTAGCGCTAATTCCTCCCCCGATAATTATAGCTTCAGGGGTTAAAATATAAACTAAACTGGCTAATCCAGATCCGAGGAGTCTGCCATAATCCTGCCAAAATGCGATCGCTGCAGCATCTCCAGCTTGAGCCAGCAATCCCATTTCTGAGGGGTCTTTTCCCGTGCGCCGTCGAATTGAACCAATAGAACCATACTGCTCTAGGGAACCTTGATTGCCGCTGCGACAGGGATAACCATCGGGATTTAAGGTAATTAAACCTAATTCCCCCGCGGCACCATAACGTCCCGTAAATAATTGACCATTAAGAAAGATGCCTCCCCCCACTCCCGTCCCCAAAGTCAGCAAAATAAAATCTTGAAACTCAACTCCTGCACCCAACCAAGCTTCGCCAATTGCCGCACAGTTTGCATCATTTTCCAATAGGGTAGGTAGCCCCGTAGCCGCTTCCAGCCAGTCCGCCACAGGAACATCATCCCATCCAGGAAGGTTGATGGACTTGCGCGCCAGACGACGAGGCAGATCCGTTGGTCCAGGTAGCCCCAAACCGATCGCACCACAGGTATGATCTAAATTAAGCTGCTTCACTCCCTCAGCGATCGCCTGTACTACTGCTTTGGGGTCTGCGGGTTGGGGTGTGGCAGTGGTGAGGGTCTCTAAGCAAGTCCCATCCTGGAGAAATCTGCCTAACTTAATTGCAGTTCCGCCTAAATCTATCCCCATTACTTCCTTGGTCATATTGATGATTGACTCTGAATATGATTTGATGCTGATTTACCCAACGGTTATTTTTGGCTGTTTTCGGGGAAAAATGAGCTTATGGGAACCTAATTAATTAGATTCATAACATTGTAAACTGCTAGAAGGAGCGTACAGTAAACGATGAAACCTTTAAGTGTTGGTAATGTTGTTAGTGCTGGGCTACGTATCTATCGCGATAACTTTAAGAAATATTTTAAGTTAGCTTTTATTGGCTATTTATGGTTCTACATACCCGCATTTATTGTAGGTATTGCCATTGGTTTTTTAGGAGTCACTTCTATCCAAGGCTCTTCTTTAACAGGCTTATATACTTTGCTGATAATTTTAGCTACAGCAGCTTTTCTTTACGGAGCTGCAAAATATTTTACTTATCATGCATTAATCGCGCGTTTAGCCTACAGTGAAATCATTGAAAAACCAGAAAGTATTAAAGAGGCTAATCGACATGTAAAAGGGAAAATGTGGAGCTTTTTAATAGCTGCACTATTGGTATTTCTGCGTTTTATATTAGTTTACATAGGCGGGGCAATTTTGATAGCAATCTCCATTGGAGCCTTAACAGCTCTTTTGGGTTTTGGTTTAGGCTCAATTTTGGGAGATACGGGAGCCGCTATCGGCGCAATTATTTCCGTCTTACTGTCAATTGCTTTATTTATTGGGTTTATCAGTTATATCATTAGGCTGTTTGCCAGTTTTTCCGCCACAGAGCTATTATTGTCCACCCAAAATAATCTTAGGGCTTCTCAAGCTTTGGGAAAAAGCCAAGAATTAACCAAGGGTTATTTAAAAAATCTAATTGTTATTTACGTAATTGCTTCCCTGGTCAGCATACCAATATGGGGTCTGGTCTTCATTCTGCAAATCATACCTCAGTTACTGCAAAATTCTGAGCTGGCTTCTTTTTCCTTAGCATTGAGTATTTTTCAGCTAGTGTTTAATGCTCTAACTACTGCTTTGATTATTCCTTTCTGGCAGTCTATTAAGGCAGTAATATATTATGATTTAAAGGTACGCCGTGAGGGTATGGGTCTTGATCTAAATAAATCTTAAATCAATCAATCAATAAGATAGAACAGTTAGACTAGTTTTCAGGATCTTTTCTAAGTTTATCTAGTCTAAAAGTTGGTGGAGTAGCCTCTGGCTGTGGCGGATTAAGGCGAATCTGCCATATTTTAATATCTTTTTGCGCCTGAGTATAGCTACTAGTATTAGGGGGTACCTGCTCGGCGATCGCAATTCCTCGTTCTAGAGAATTATTAGCGGTCTGTCTGGCGATCTCCAATATTTGGGAAGCCCAATAATTAACGTCCTGCAAGCTCTGAGCACGAACGGTGCTGGTGGTAGGAACCTGCTGGGCAATCTGAATCGCCCTACGAAGAGATTCTGGGGTACCCTGACTTGCCAACGCTCTTGCTTCTCGAAAATATCTTTGTCCATCGATTTCTTGCTGCCAGCGGGCAATATTCCCCTGAGCCTCAGCATACAAAGCCCGACCTGAACCAATGCGGCGGGCGGTGCTGATTGCCCCAGAAAAGTTACTACGATTAGCCAGAGATATTGCCTCGTCAAGAATTGGGCGGTCTTCCACCCGCTGGATATTACTGCGCCAGGTTCTAACGTATCCCTGAGCTTCATTATAGAGGGGGCTATCACTAGCGATTAAGCTGGCTTCAGCGATCGCTCGTTGCCAAGCATTGACGTTAGCACCGTTGGACAATTCTCGGGCGCGACTGAGCACGGGGCGATCTTCAATAGTCTGGATTTGCCCCCGCCACTCGGCAATCTCCGAAAGGGCTTCTTTATAGCGAGGATTCCTTCTGGGAATTAATCTCGCCTCCTTAATAGCTTGATTCAGATTCTCAACGGTTCCGATCCTGGCTAGATCTCTTGCTTTTGTAAGATGCTCCACATCCTTGATTTCTAGCTCCCAACGCTTGATTAAACGGCGACTCAGGGGATAGTATTCACTACCTTTTTCCAGCTTTTGCGCTTCTTCAATCGCCTCTTCTAAGCCAAACACCGTATCTAGCTTAGAACTAGAGCCTGCATTAGCCAGAATGCGCCAGTCTTGATTGCGCTGCTCCATACCTAAACTGCGAGGAATGCGGCTAGTTACTCGCAATAGCTTTTGCCATTCCCGATCCTTAATCAGCTGCTCAACGTTAGCAACCAATTTACCTTTAGCTTCGGCAAGAATCCCTTGAGCCTGGTCGTAAGCGTAGCTTTTTTGCTGAATATCGTCTGCCCTCTCAATCGCTAAAATCAAATCTTCAATGCGACCATTGGTAATTTGCGTTTTAGCCTTACTTAGACTGGCATTTTCTTCCTGAGCAACGTTGATATCGTTGATGCTCTCCTCATATTTGGTGGTTGCCCAATACTCATTAGGACTATCGGTTAAACGTACCGCCCAAACAAACGCCCCATTCCAGTCAGCAGCACGAAGTTTGTCTTCTAACTGGGCGTAGGTTGCTTCTCCCTGTTCCCAAACAGTCTCCCACTTTTCAATTTGCTCGGACACTAACTTACTGGCGGAAACATGCTGGGGAATTGTTTTAGCAGTGGCGATCGCTCCCTGTAAATCTCCTGACTGAAATTCCGCTTCCCCAATATCGAGTATGCCCGTTGCCCAGCGATCAATATTACGATTTATTTCAGGTCTTAAGGGGTGATTGTCGGGCAGAGCCGCTACGAGGTCAATAGCCGACAACAAACCTTGAACATCTTGCCCCTCAGCGGCAGTTTGAGCACAGTAAAGCCGAATAGAAGCTGATGCTAGGGGCCAAAAAACTTTAGAACAGCTTGTAGTCTTAGGCAGTCTCAACAGTATAGTGGTTGCGCCATAGCCGATCCCACCAGAACACAATACCAGCAAGATGCCCCACAGTTGCCAAATTTGCCACCAAGGTCTTCTCCTTGGACGAGAAATTGAAGGAGATTGATTCGTAACTGTCGTCGCTGAAGTTCCTGATAAAATAGGTTCGGAAAAATCTGAAGCGCCCAGGTTAAGCCGTTGCGACTTCTCGCGATTGGTTTTAGCATCAGATTTATTGCTTGCTGCATCTGAGCCAGAGCTTGGTGGTTGTTTATCGAGCGCCATAAGTTATCTGAATGTTGATGCCAGTAAGTTGCCGTAAGCTAATTTTTACCTAGATATTAAATCGTAACCCATCTTATCATTTGATTTTAGAGCGTAAATATCGCGGCTATGCCACTTCATTTAACATTTATCATTTAGCATTGATCATTTAACATTGGGCTTAAAGCTTACGGCTGATAGCTGGGGAAACCAGTCCCTTTAGTCATTCCGCAGCTCGGCTATGAGCTGAGATAATTGAGTTTTATTAGCTTGATACACTTCGCCGCAAAACTGACAAATTGCCTCGGCTCCCTCATCTTTCTCAATCATATCTTGCAGTTCGGCTTCCCCCAGCATCTTAAGAGCACCCAACACTCGTTCCCAGGAACACCCACAGTGGAAACGGACAGGATAAGATTCGGGAAAAATAAATAAATCTAAGTCTCCCAGAAACTGCCGCATAATCTCTTTTAAGGTTTTGCCTTCCCTCAATAAAGGCGTAAATCCAGATAATTGCGATACCCGCGATTCCAACAACTCAATTAATGATTCATCTCGGGCTGCTTTAGGCATAATCTGGAGCAGAATTCCTCCTGCGGCGGTAACTCCTACCTCTCCCACAAATACTCCCACCAAAAGAGCTGATGGAGTTTGCTCTGAGGTAACGAGATAATGAGCCACATCATCCCCAATTTCTCCAGAAATCAACTCTACCGTACTAGAGTATGGTTGTCCGTAGCCAACGTCCCGAACTACATGAAGATAACCGTTATGACCGACCGCTTTACCCACGTCTAGCTTCCCCTTGCTGTTGGGTGGTAGTTCAACCTGGGGATTTTGCACATAGCCACGAACCGTACCGTCAAGACCAGCATCAGCCAAAATCGCTCCTAGGGGACCATCTCCCTTGACGTGAATATTGACTCGCGAATCTTCCTTTTTCATGCTCGAAGCTATTAGTAATGAGGAAGCCATGGAGCGACCGAGAGCCGCTGTCGCCACGTAGGAAAGCTGATGCCGATGTCGAGCTTCTTCCGTTAAATCAGTAGAAATAACCCCAACAGCCCTTATACCACCATCTGCCGCTACTGCTCTAATTAATTTATCTGCCATTAGTAATTAAGTATTTTAAGGATGAATGCTTTATCTTGATCTTTAACTAAATGTATAAAAATTTCTTATTTCTTGCTTGTTGACAAACAACTTAGTCCCTTAACTTGTCACGATTGACTGATAATAGTTTGGTCAGACTTATCTTACGATTAGATTAAATTATGCTCAAGATTCTTTTGATGTCTACTTCCGTTGGGGCTTTGGGTTCAGGACAGGGGGGGGGAGTAGAGTTGACGGTGCAAAATCTTGCCCAGGAATTACAGCGTCGAGGACATTTGCTAGAAGTAGTTGCCCCGCAGAAATCCTGGTTGAAGGATATTCCCGTAACCACCATCGCGGGGAATTTACAGATTCCTGTACAGACTCAAAATCGTGACGTGCCCACATCTCTGCCTAATGATTCCGTGCTGGCGAATATGTGGTCTTACGCTCGTCAAGTCCAGCAGCAGTATGATTTAATCGTTAATTTTGCTTTTGACTGGCTGCCTTTTTACCTTACGCCATTTTTTAGCACTAAGATTGCTCACTTTATTAGTATGGGTTCCATGACTGATGCCAGCGATCGCATTATGGAGCAAATCATTAAGCAATACCCTGGTACCTTTGGCGTTTATACTAAATCTCAAGCCAACACCTTCCCTTTTGCCTCAGAGTGTGCCATTCTCGGCAGTGCGGTTGATTTGGAACTCTATCAGTTTAATCCCCAACCCCAAGGGCAGTTAGCCTGGCTCGGTCGCATCGCCCCTGAAAAAGCCTTAGAGGATGCAGTAGCAGCAGTAAATAAGACAGGAACCTCCCTAAACATCTGGGGTAAAATTCAGGATCAGGGCTATTGGGATGGAATTCAGCAGCAGTTTCCCGATGCTCCATTCAAATATTTGGGCTTTTTGTCAACCCAGGAGCTACAGCAGGCTTTAGGTAAATGTCGCGCCCTTTTAATGACCCCCCGCTGGCTGGAAGCCTTCGGTAATGTGGCGATTGAAGCCCTGGCATGTGGCGTTCCCGTAATTGCCTACGGTCGCGGAGGACCCGCAGAAATTGTGCGCCATGGCACTACAGGGTTTATTGTGGAACCAGATAGCGTCTCAGGACTTGTAGAAGCAATTAATCAGATTGACCAGCTAGACCGCTCTGCCTGTCGCCAACAGGCAGAGGCAGAATACTCCCTGACTGCTTTAGGCGATCGCTTTGAAGCCTGGTTTGAAAGTATTATCAAGGGCTAGACTCACTCCTGTTCCCGTTCTTGACCTTCCTCTAATGATGGATTGTCCATTTCTTCTTTGAAACCTCTGATGGTTTTTCCTAATGCACTGCCAATCTCAGGAATTTTTTTGGGTCCAAATATTAAAATAGCAACTAAGCCAATTACTGCAACCTCTGGTACGCCCAAACCAAACATTATTCAATCTCCTGCACTACAATCTATTACGATTATTAGCTATATATATCTATATAGTCAGTATCAGTATATCTTTAAACTTATATCCATCTGTGGTTCCTGTTTGCGCCAGAGCCCTAATATTTTAATCATAATAATGTTAGAAACTTCTCAACCTTCACTACGTCAAGAGCAACATCCTTTAATCCATAAACTGGCAGAACGCATTATCAATTATTGGCACAGGTACTTATCTCTCTCCAATTATGATTTGCCAGAAGGATTAGGATATGTTGAAGGTAAGCTGGAAGGAGAAAAGTTGAGAATTGAAAATCGCTGCTACCAGACGCCCCAGTTTCGCAAGATGCACCTAGAATTAGCGAAAGTCGGCAAGAATCTCGATATTCTACACTGCGTTATGTTTCCCCGACTTGAATACCCCCTGCCCATGTTTGGCTGTGATATCGTAGCAGGAAGAGCTGGGGTTAGTGCGGCGATCGCCGATCTGTCTCCCACTAACCCTGAGAGAAAATTAACTTCTGAATATACTACGAGGCTTTCAGCTTTACCCCAGGCTAACTTTACCGATGTTCGCCAGTTGCCCCCCTGGGCTGATATTTTTTCTGAATTCTGTACCTTTGCTCGCCCCCGCAACGCCGACGAAGAGCAAGATTTTTTGGAATTGGCTGCCAATTTCTTGCGTATCCACTGCCAGCAAGCGGTTAAGTCGAACCCAGTCTCCCCAGAGCAACAAGAGCTATATTTAGCAGGTCAAAGATATTACTGCACCAAACAACAGCAGAACGATAAAACCCGTCGCGTTTTAGAAAAAGCCTTTGGGGAAGCCTGGGCGGAAAACTACATGACTTCGGTATTATTTGATGTTCCCGAATCAACCACCATCAGCCAATCAACCACAAGTCTGTAAGATAATACAGCAAGGAAAATACCCTGTGATTTATTGGTAATAGGTTAATGTAATAATCTTGATTCCTTAAGAAATATTTTCTTGACAAATTGCTAATCATTAATATTAAATTTGACGCAATGATGCAAAGTATCTTAAAATAAGATTAATAAAGCAGCCGTAGACTACGGTTGTATGTAGAGAAGAGTTCAGCATCAAATGGAAATTTTGTCTCTTTCTCTCGTACTCTTATTAATTACGATCTATGATTTGGCGGTAAATACCTGAAGCCAGATCTAGTTGTTCTAGATGTGAGTATTCTGGAGCTATTAATCCACAAATAAGGAAAAGACAAGAGAGATATTTAAAAGTGCTTCAAGATAAATCTTTTCCTTGAGTAAACCTAATATTAAATAACTAATTTATAATCACTGTCTTAAGTTGTTTGAGACGGTGATTTTTATTAGATTCAACAAATAATAAAAATGAAATTTATAGGAGTTGATTTTGGTTGGTCTTCAGGGGCTAGCGGTCTATGCAGACTAGTATGGCGTAAGCAAAGCCTAGAAATATTAGAGCTAACTACCATCTTAGAAATCCCAGATATCTTAAGTTGGATTGATGCTGGGGTGGCACCAAATGAGTCAGCAATGATTGCTGTAGATGCACCAACAATCATCAATAATCAAACGGGAATGCGCCTCCCTGATAAATTGACCCATAAACATTTTGGTCGTTACCATGCAGGATGCTATCCAGCAAACTTAGGTTTAAAATTTGCCAGTCGCACCACAGGCTTTAGTCATAGTTTACTGGAGAAAAATTTTGTCCACGCACCCAAAATTGAACCACAACAGCCAGGAAGATTTCAAATTGAAGTTTTTCCCCATCCTGCCACGATTAATTTATTCAACCTAGAGCAAATAATTAAGTATAAAAAAGGTCGAATTGGCGATCGCCGTCAAGAATTAAGCAGATTACGCCACTACATTATTTCAATCCTGCCTCAGCTAGAACCTGCTCTTAGTATCTCAACCCTAAAACAAATTCCTCTCATTTCAGAACAACAAACGGGAAAAGAGCTAAAGTCAATTGAAGATTGTCTCGATAGCATTATCTGCGCCTACGTTGCGGCTCACTGGTGGTATTGGGGAATCGCTAAAAATCTGGTTTTAGGAGATATTGATCAGGGCTTTATTGTGATTCCTAATTCCAAAAATAATTGAAATTATAGTCATTCCCAATATGAATTTAGTCTCAGCTATTGCTACTAACTACTAACCACTAACCACTAACCACTAACCAGTAAAGTAATTTTAAATGAATAATCACGATCTCTCATCCTCTAGTAAATCATCGGATAACTTAAATTCCCCAATCTGGCAACAGCCTGAAGTGATTCGCTGGAGTCAGATTATGGCTAATAGTTATCGCCAACTCTTGGGAGAAACTTTAATCGAATCAGGTAATACTCCAGAAAAGCTTGCCCAAGATTTATTTCAGGCTAGCTTTGTGTTAGTTTCCCACAACAATCAACCAGAACCAATTTTCAACTACGCTAATCAAACAGCGTTACAACTATGGTCTTTAAGCTGGGAGGAATTTACCCAAACCCCCTCCGCCGCCACAACTCAACCAGACGGCAGAAGCGATCGCCAAAAAATGCTTCAGCAGGCAAGGGAACAGGGCTACATCGATAATTATCAGGGCATTAGAATTGCCGCTAACGGTCAAAAATTCAGGATTGAACAGGTTCGATTGTGGAATTTAACTAATGAGTCAGGAAGCAGATGCGGACAGGCAGCAACTTTTCCTAGCTGGACATGGCTTTGACATTTATCATTTAACATTTATTTCTGCTATCAATTTTTTAAGGAAAGGTTATAACTGTTATCAACATTAAATGTTCATTGCTCATTGCTCATTGCTCATTGTTCATTGTTGAATCTGACGTTTAGCTGCTAGTGCTATGTGGGAATTTATTGCGGGAACTCTAATCGCCTCATGGCTGAATTTGCTACCCAGAGATCAACCTAAGCTCTCGCCTCTCAAGCCTCTGGCTTGGGAGCAAACAAATATATTCCAGCTACCCCAGCTTGATCAAGATCTGTTAGCAGAACAAATAATCGTTGCTTATCTCAATGATTTAAATACTCAGGGCGCACAGAGCAGTCGTCAAGGAATCTGGGTGCAGTCAGATTGGAGCATTCTCGGCAGCAATCAGGGACAAACTCCTCTACCTGCGGCATCACTGACTAAGGTTGCCACTACTCTAGCAGCGTTAAATAAATGGGGCACACAACATCAATTTCTGACCGATGTTTATCTTCTAGGAAAAGTTGAGCAGGGAGTACTTCAGGGAGATCTTTTGGTACGGGGGGCGGGAGATCCTTTATTTGTCTGGGAAGAGGCGATCGCTTTGGGGAATGCCCTTAATCAGCTTGGTATCCGTGAAGTTCAGGGTAATTTACTGGTAACAGACCAGTTCTATATGAATTTTCAGGCGCAGTCCGTGGCGGCGGGGAAACTGCTGCAACAGGCTCTAGACTACCGCCAGTGGGATGAGTCGATTAAAAGGCAGTATGATCAGCTGCCTCCAGAAACTAAGCTGCCCCAAGTTACTTTTACGGGTCAAGTTCAGGCAGCGAAACAAATCCCACCTCAGAAGCAATTATTAATTCGTCACCACTCCCTAGTTTTGACGGAAATTTTACGCCAAATGAATCTCTACAGTAATAATCATATGGCGCAAATTCTCAGTGATTTACTCGGAGGCGCTGGTGAAATTGCCGCCGCCGCCCAGCAAGTAGCGGGAGTTGCCCCCGCCGAGATCGAGCTAGTTAACGGTTCAGGGTTGGGTGAAGCTAATCGGATTTCGCCCCGCGCTGTCTGTCAAATGTTAATGGCGCTGGATCGTCTTCTCCGCCCTTCTCAGTCCTCGGTGGCAGACTTATTACCCACCGCAGCTAGAGACACGAAGGGAACGGTGCGCGATCGCAGTTTACCTCCAGGAACAGCAATTAAAACAGGCACTTTAGATCGCGTTAGTGCTTTGGCGGGGGCTATTCCCACCAGCGATCGCGGTACAGTTTATTTCAGCATCATTAACTATGGTGGGCAAATTGAACAGTTTCGGCAACAACAAGACCTTTTGTTGAATCAATTAATTCAACCCTGGAAATTATCATCTTCTGGAGCTTCTTTAGTTTCTGAAAACAGTTGGTATCTCGGCGATCCTCAAAGAAACACCTTAAAGCAGATTAATTGAACCATCATAGTTTTTATATAAAATACAAAATATCTCTGATACTAAATCCTGTTTAGATAGAACACTTATTGATTATGCAAGGGTAACGGTTAACAGGTAACGGGTAACGGGGGTCGAGGTTTTTCAGGTTTGCATTTAGTAAGTGTATTTTGGTAATCAGGTTTAGTATGAATTAATGGAAGGCAAATGGAAGTTAGAAGCGGTTTTAACTGAGACTCAGCCTTATGTTTCCAAAAAGGGCGATCGCTTGGGCAGAAAAGCAATTACTCAACGTTTAATGCGATCGCTCTTTAGCTGAGTTTGATTCTCTAGAAAGTAGCACTTGAAACAATGGAATGATGATCGACCAAGTTTAGAAGATTCAACACTGAAGCCTATTTTTTTAACCAAACAATTTGCGATATCCCACATAGGCTAACCCTAATAAAACAGCTAGGAGTATTAAAAAGCTGCTAAATGGAAGATAGGAAAACAACACAATACGAATCTTTGCTGCTAACCAGGATAAAACGAGAAAAATGCCCCCCAACAAGGTCAACCCCTGCAATGTGCGAAAGGCAGGAATCGTTTCTAGAGGAATGCGTTTACCCGAAAGCCATAATGACGTGATGAGATGATACGGAGGCAAGAACAGTAACAAGATATCAGCTTGTTTAATTACTTTCTGCCAGCCATCAGTATTAGTAACGTATGCCAAATAACCAGAAAGCAAGAGCATACTTACCATTGATAATCCTAAATTAATACTTAGCAAATAGGGTTCTTCTTTTTTGCCAGGAATGAAAATACAAGCTAGATAGGTAATCCAAGGACTTACCAGCAAAATTAGGATAAGTGGAATATGGTATAGCGCAATATTGCTAAATAAAGCTTCTAAAGTCATAAAGGTATTACTTGTTTAGGCAAATCTATTATGACTCAATAGATATTGAGGTAATGCGATCGCTCTTTAGCTGAGTTTGATTCTCTAGAAAGTAGCAACGGTAAAAAAGCCCTGGCTTGGGTTGATTATGTTAACGAATTAGTTAAATCTTGATTCTTAGTAGGGCGATCGCATATCTAAGTTGGTCAAGTGCAGTCACTCTATGCCTTCAATTTAACAAATCATGGTCACTTCAGAATTAATTTAACGTTTCCTAAGAATCGAATAATTCAACATAAACATATATATGAATTTCGTGAATTTCAACTTGTTTAACGATAAACTCTAAAATCGGTTCCTCTCTTTGGAAATATTGTTCTAAAGTTTGAGACGTCAATGGGAATTAAATCACCTGCTTTGAGAGCACCAATAAAGTCCAGAGGATGGATATAATGGCGATAGTACATTCCGTTTCTATGCCTTACGACTAAAGCTCCTGGTTCACCTGTCGGAGCATACGCTCTAACGCTTCCGTTACAAGGTAAATCTGCAATAACTGGATGAGTTGATTGAATACTGTTATATGTTGAAGAACTAACAACTTGTACTGGAATTTTTTCCCAAGTGTTACGAATTTCAATACATCCAAGTGCAAAAGATTCTTTTCGATCTGAAAATACGGCAACAACAGGATAACCTTGAGTCTGAATCATAAAATTAGGTACCCCTGAGGGAACATCTTTGCGTCCAATAATGTGTACTTCAGGACTTGGTATTGTTGTTGGTAATTCAGTTGGCAAAACTATTGCACCTCTTTTGATGTAACCAGGAAAAGAAGCAGTGTACTCATACCTAGTATCTGGTATTTTGTATTGAAGTTCCCTGGCAAATATATATTAGACCTCTTGCACGAATACGAATCTTAGCGGTTTCAGCAATTATCTGAAATTCTCTAAATAGCTTGTCAAAAATAGATTTGACTTATTCATTAAATTATTTATGCAAGAGGTCTATTCAAAATTGTAAGCTTCTCTTTCAAAAGAGTTATTTTCGTATACATACCCCGCTTGAGCATAAGCTGCCATGTATTCTCGGCAATAATTATCTAAATTTCCATGCCTTTGATATTGCTGAACATGAATAAATTCATGAGCTAAAAGAACTAGCTGCTGTGTACTATATGGTTGTTTTTTTTCCGCAATAAAAATTGTGTTTCCTAGTGCTTGCGCTGCTGATCCTGCTTGTATCTGATGTCCAGCAAAAGACCAATTATCGTTGAGTAGTGAGTTCCATTTAACAGTTACTTGATCTACCAAATCTCCGAAATAAGGTCGAAGGTATTCTTTCTGAACAGGATCTAGCCCTTGTCTTCTATCTCTATTTCTCCGTGCAGTTGCTAAAGTATGAACCTCACAAGCTTCACCTGCTCCGCTTTTCAGCCAATCCGCGGGACTCCAGGTATTGGGATCAAAAGGTGTATTTCTGATGACATCTCGTACTTCTTTAGGTGGTCTACAATCATTTATATTTTGTAAACATCCTGCTTGAGCAGACTTTCCAGAAACAAATGCTAGTACAGTGGAAGCGCAAAATAACCATAGTAACGTAGATTTTTTGATTTTTTTAAATATTAATAAGGGCAACATTTTAGATTTTAAATTAACTATTTTAATTGAAATATAGAGTTTATAAAAACTTATATTCTCTTGCAATATTTTTTTAACTCCCAAATTATACTACAACAAAAGACGTGGAAAATCACCAAGATTGAACTTAATAAATATCTGTCTTTGAAATTAGCATTCATACTTGTCAAATAAATTAAAACTGATTGTCTGCTTACTTATGAGTTTATTGACACCTTTGAATTTGATAAATACTTATGTTTGTAAATCAAATTGATAGTATTATATTTACTTTCATGTCTAACATTCGATTTAGAAGACGGTTTTTAGCTTACATTCCCCTGATCCGCTTCCTGCCATACCTGAGCGATCGCCTGTAGCAATTTCCCAGTCTCTGCCATTGGATTGATGAATCCTTTGACATAATATAGTCGATAACTATTTTCTACGTTGAGGATTTGCGATCGCCAAGTATGAAGATTATTGATTCTAAAGGAAGACTGTTCGGTAAGTTGAGTATCCTCGATCTGGCTGCCGCCTGCGTAATTTTGTTAGTTGTAATCGGCGTGTTCTTTTTCCCAGGTACGCCCATTACCAACAGTATCGTGGCTCAAACCAAACTCCAGCAGGTAGAGGTGCAGGTTCTAGTTCGAGGATTGGGAGTCAGAAATTTAGATGGTTTAATCCAAGAATTTCAGCAAGAAAAACAAACCAACATTGTGATCCGTAATCAACCTGCGGGGAAGGTGGAAATAGTTGACAGTCAATTATTACCCCGTACGACTGCTGTGCCCCAGCCTGACGGAACAGTTAAGGCTCTTCCTGATCCTCGTCCTGAAGTCACGATGATTAGAGACATGCTGATGACTCTTAAGGGCAAGGCGGAAGTTACGAATAATGGAGTTGTCTTGGGTGGCAGTAAAAAGATTAAAATCGGTTCATCAATTCAGCTTCAAGGGAATCTTTATGATTTTAACGGCACAATTATTGCGATCAAGCCTCAATAAATTAAGTAGATCGGCATAAATGAAATTAACGGGCTAAGAGTGTTAGTGGCTAGTGGTTAGTGGTTAGTAGTTAGTGGCAATAGCTATAACCGAATTAATATTTCTTAGCCTATGTGATTTTAATTGTGCCTTGCTTACATAGAGGTCATTCAGTACATCATTAATAATTTTTCAAGATGCCTATTCGGATTCGTCAGCATGTTAATCCTCTCGCTCGTAAGTTCCAGCAGCCGATCGCTTTACCTGATTGGCAGGAAATTTATGAGCAGACGGATCGTCCATGGCATCTTGATATTGGTTGCGCTAGGGGTAGGTTTTTGCTGGCAATGGCACAGCTAGAGCCCAAGGTTAATTTTCTGGGGATTGAAATTCGTCAGCAACTCGTTACCCTGGCAAATCAGGAACGAGAAAAGCAGCAGCTAACCAACCTGCACTATTTATTTGGCAATATGAACAGTGGGGCAGCTTCCGTCTTGGAGTCTTTGCCCCGTAATAGTTTATATACTATCTCGATACAGTTTCCTGATCCCTGGTTCAAAAAGAAACACAATAAGCGTCGGGTGGTGCAGCCAGATTTGGTTAACCTGCTGGTGGATTATCTAGTTCCTGGAGGTAAAGTTTTTTTGCAGTCGGATATCAAGGAAGTAGCGATAGAAATGCGCGATCGCTTTGCTGCCAATCCACAGCTACAGCAGCAACATCAGACAGCTTGGTTAACTGAGAATCCTTTCCCTGTAGCCACCGAAAGAGAACTATACGTGCTGGGACAAAATTTACCAGTATACCGTGTGTTATTGCAGAAAATATGATGACCAAGCGAAATCAATTCAATAATAACTAACGACTAACAAGTAACGACTAACAACTAACAGCCCTAATCAGTTAACTTTATTTATACCGAACTACTCAGATAAACAATGGTAGATTTAAACCCCAGTGCTAGCTTCAGTCTCAAGATCGAATTAGAAATTCCCAATCGTCCAGGGGCGTTAGCTTCAATCATGAGTACTATTGCTAATTATGGAGGTAATTTAGGGGATATTGTTCTCTTGGAGCGTAACCTAAAATATACTCATCGAGAGTTGATGATTGATGCCTCCAGTACTGAACAGGGGGATCAAATCGTTACTGCACTAAAAAGCCTGCCGAAGGTGAAAGTCCTTAGCTATAGCGATCGCACTTTTGCCATTCATCAGGGGGGGAAAATCAGCGTTACCAGCAAGCTGCCCCTGAATTCCCAGTCAGATCTATCGATGGCTTACACCCCAGGAGTAGGTCGCATCTGTCGGGCGATTGCGGCACAGCCTGAGCGGGTTTACGAGCTGACTATTAAGCGGAATACCGTGGCAGTAGTTACTGATGGCAGTGCTGTTTTAGGGCTAGGAAACTTGGGGGCAGAAGCCTCATTACCAGTCATGGAAGGTAAAGCTCTGTTGTTTAAAGAATTCGCTGGCATTGATGCTTTTCCCATTGCCCTCAATACTCAAGATCCAGAAGAAATTATTAAAGTTGTTACTGAAATTGCCCCCGTATTTGGCGGAATTAATTTGGAAGATATCGCTGCCCCTCGCTGTTTTGCCATCGAGCAGAGATTAAGACAGGAGCTAGATATTCCCGTTTTTCATGACGATCAGCACGGCACGGCAATTGTAGTTCTGGCGGCTTTATATAATGCGCTTAAATTAGTTGGGAAAGAATTATCCCAGGTTAAGGTGGTGATTAATGGTGCAGGGGCGGCAGGAATTGCGATCGCCTTACTTTTAAAGGAAGCAGGAGTTAGCAACCTTGTGCTGTGTGACTCTAAGGGCATAATTTCGCACCAGAGGGAAAATCTGAACCAGCAAAAGCAGGAGTTTGCCGTAGCCCAAAGCGGCAGCTTGGCAGAGGCGATGGAGGAAGCAGATATATTTTTGGGGGTTAGTGCCCCAGGAGTTGTCACTCCCGAAATGGTAAATACGATGGCAGAACAGGCGATCGTCTTTGCGATGGCGAATCCCATTCCCGAAATTCAGCCCGAATTAGTTTATGACCAGGTAGCGGTAATGGCAACAGGACGTAGTGATTATCCCAATCAGATAAATAATGTGTTAGCCTTTCCTGGAGTTTTTCGCGGGGCATTAGATTGTCGAGCAGCGGCAATTACCACGAACATGTACCTTGAAGCAGCAAAAGCGATCGCCAGTTTGGTTGATGATGCCAATTTAGATCGGGAGCACATTATTCCTTCGGTATTCGATGCCAGGGTAGCTAGTTCCGTAGCTAAAGCAGTATGCCTGGCGGCGGAGCAAGATCAGGTGGCACGAACTACTGTTAAATATTCCACCAAAGATCAGTAATTTAGTAATCAGTAATCACCCAATCCATCATTTAAAAACATTGCCTACCAATGCTCTATAAGGATTGTGCCAGCCAAATCTTAAGTAAGTAGGGAAAAACAAACTCACATAGGTTAAAAAAATATCAATCTAGTTACAGCTATTGTTACCAACACCTAACAGTCCTAGCCCGTTAATTTAAATTCATACCGACTTAATTGATGATTAAAAATAATGATGGAAGAGATGGAAATTCCTGAAGCAATCCGAGAAACCGCCGAATTACCCACTAAATCCCGCTCAACCTGGATCTTACCCTCAATTATCGGCATCATTATTTGTTTGGGAACTGCTGGGGGACTTTTATTTTGGCTCTGGGGGGCAAATAGACAGTTCATCTCGGCTCCAGTAATAAAACCCCAACCCACGGTCAAGGAAGCGCCAGCGCAATCTGCTGCTCCTGCTGATTCTTCGCCAGCGCAGGTGCGGGTAATAACCCCTAAAACCAAACCAGATCTCCTAGGTCATTTACCCTATAGTGAGGCTCCAGCAGCAGAATTAACCCCCATTGGCAATAACCTCAAACTGCGATCGCCTGCGGCAGCTAAGTTTAAGCAGATGCAGGCAGCGGCTCAGGCAGCGGGAATTAACCTGGTGGCAATTTCTGCTTTTCGCGATTTATCCGCTCAGGAGCAGCTATTTTTTGGCGTTAAGGAACAACGAGGGCAGGATGCCAGTAAAAGAGCTGAGGTTAGTGCCCCTCCAGGCTACAGTGAACATCACACTGGTTACGCGGTGGATCTTGGGGATGGGAATGTTCCCGCAACTCATGTCGAGCCAGATTTTGAGCAAACCCCCGCTTTTAAATGGCTACAAGAGAACGCTTTAAAATACAGCTTTGAGTTATCTTTTCCCCCTGATAACCCCCAGGGAGTCAGTTATGAACCTTGGCACTGGCGTTTTGTTGGCGATCGCCATAGCCTGGAAACTTTTTATAAGCATGACACTAAATAAGCAGACTCTATTTTGTACTAAATCCGATTACCAAGATACATTTACTAAATGCAAACCTGAAAAACCTCAACCCCCGTTGCCCGTTACCCGTTACCCCTGCATAATCAATAAGTGTTCTATCTAAAACAGGATTTAGTATTAAAGGGTATTACAGGAGCTTCCTAGAGGCAGAAAGATAGTTAACTCTTCCCCCTGTTCCTGCCGCTGTCTCACGGTTAACTTACCCCCCAAAGCCTGAAAGATGTTTTTGGTGGCGTTGAGATTAAGCCCCAGACAGCCTGTGGCTGGTTGAAAAGTCAGTAGCTGCCCCAAAGACTTGAAGGGATTACTAACCTGGCACGCCTGAGAAAGTACCTGAAGCTTAAGCTGATTGCCTGCGGTAGAGACAATTACATCAACCTGCCCACCTGTAGGCAGACTGCGAGTACAGCTTTCCATCACTCCAGTTAATACGGTGTCTAACATTCCAGGATCGCTAACCACGATGGGTAAACTTGACGGTAGAGTAAAAGCTAGATCTACATTGCGTCGTTTAGCCTTTTCCTGCCAGCGAGGAATATTTTGCTGGAATACCTGTTCTAGGGCAACAGGAACTAACTCAACGATTTTTGAGGAAAGAGGGGTAGATTCTAACTCTGCGGCGCGAAAAATCAACTCCATGCGCTCTATCTGCTCGGTGCATTCGCGATCAATTGTCTGTAATCGTTTAACTACGTTGGGCTTAAAATCTTGCTGGCGTTTTAATAGGAGCTTGGTTAAAGTACGAATGGTAGTAAGAGGGGTTCGCACTTCATGGGTAAGCGCCTGTAGCAGCTCCATTTCCACCTTGCTAGTGGCTCCCTGGTGGTCAAAAACTGTAGGGAAAGGTTCTGGAGTTTGATGAGCAACGGCTGGAATCTTACGGGGGCTTGCCGAATTCCCTCGCTCTGGTAAATTTTGCAGCAAAAGACGACTAAACTTAGTCACCAGGAGGTAATCAGGATTAGGGGGGGCAAACTGCTCAATTAAGTTATCTAATCGCTCCAAATGACTATAATTAGCCAAAGCTAGACGTGATCGCAAGGTTGCCCAAACCTCTCCTAGGGTAGCTGGAGCGAAAGAGAAGTGAAATTTGGGATTGCCCTGAGCATCTTGCCCCAAGATAGCTATCAAGCCAAAATTAGCGGTGAGAACTAGGCAGAACTGTTCCTGGCTAATGGGATCTTGAGGAATTAGCGGCAGCTTAATCAAAGATGCTGCGTCTGGGGCGGCTTCTGGCTCTTCTTTCCCTCCTTGGCGGCAGGGCATTAGGGCATTAGCCTTAAAGGCATCGGCGGTGAATACTGCTGATTGAAAATTGGCACAAAGAGCTGGATTGCTAATCAGGGGCGCTGGGGCAGCGAAAACTAGACCTAATTTAGCAGGAGAAAATTTAGCAGGGGAAAAAGTATTTTGATTTTGCTCCAGTTCAGCCAAAAGCAGCTCTTCCACCGCTGCGATCGCACTGCGCCATTCCCTTTGAGCATTCTGGGCAGCTTGGCGATATTTCTGACTATGGCTAGTTAAGTTTTCTGAGGGCAGAACTGTCTGCCCTGGAGCTGAAGCAGCTATATTTTGGTGTGCGCCCAGATGCTGCTGTTCTCGATTAAGTACATCGCTTAAATTTTGTAGCAACCAGTTTTGCACTTTGATATTTGACCTCCCTTACTTCCCTTGCTCTAACTAAAGACAATATAAAGTTATGTTTATGATTTGTCTTGATATTATCTGTTTTTTTTGCCTACACCAAGAAGTAAAACCGAACTATCAAATTCGCAATCGCCGCCAAAGTATTTTGCCCTAGCTCCTTGCTCTTAGTTTCTGTTGTTGCTGCCAAATTACACTTAAAGCTAAAATAGCCAACCCTAATAAAATCCAGAAATCTGGTTCAGGAACCCCTGATACTTCCGCAGTTTCAAAAGGATTAAAGGGGGTGTTGAGCTGTTCGGCTCCTGTTTCCACTTCACGCTCAAAGCGATCTGCTCGCTGTTCTGCTGCCTTTAATTGCTCCCGCTGACGATCGTTAACCAAAACAATCATTGAGGAATAGGGGGTAACGATATCGTTATTTTTGGCTATTTGATGAACCGTATCTAATTCAGTTAAAGATAGCTGGTGTTTGTTGCTACGGGCGATCGCCGATACTGATTGGCGAGCTGCGATCGCTTTCAAACTTTGGCTATCAATAGTAGCTTTGGCTTCTTCGGAATCAGAGGGGCTTACTTTCCAACTGTAGCCATCAATAACTGCTCCCCCGCCAGCGGCTTCTGTCGCCAAGCGCTTCATCACTGTCGCAATATTTATTGCTACCCCACCATTAGTATTTTGCAGCACCTGAAGAAGCTGATCATTATAAGCTCGTGGCAGCTTACCCCCTAGATGAATTATCCATAAAGGAGCCTCTAATTTGGGAATTTCTGCCTTGTCTTTTGATAGCTCGTAGCTACCCCGATCTGTCAATAGAAGAACGGCGTCGTAATTGTCCTCCCCCCGCAAAGCTTGAAACTGCCGCAGCATCTCTTCGGGCTGTAGGGAACCGTAAAAGGTTAGCTGCTGAGGAGAGAAATTGCTGATGTTGGTTAATATCTGAGCATTATTTGCTTCTACATCAGTCACATAAAGATCTGCCTGATTACCAGCTAAGGAATCTTGCACCCAGTTAAAAGTTGATTGTAGCTCTGAAACCTGCTGCCCCATGCTGTAGGAAGTATCCAGAATCAAAGCATATTTTTGATCCAGCGGCAGAGCATAATCATTACTAGTCAAAGGTTGTGCTGTCACAGTATAGCTATTGTCTAAAACAATTTGATGATTTTCTCGATCTCTCTGACTTGACTCAGGGGCAAAATCTTCAAACCAAACATCCTTGAAAAATCTTTTAGTCTCACCATTACGAATGCGCTTAGTAAAGCCTGTCCAAAAAATATTGCGCTTCTCCGCTAGCTGGGGCATTGCCCAACCTTCCTCCTGCCGCATCACCTGATAAGTCAACCAAAGATGCATTTGAGGGTTAGTCTCTTGGTCTTCATTTCTGCGAATCCTTCTCTTAGGAGGCACGGGGAAGGCTCTGAGGCGATACTGTCCAGCGCCCACCTGTTCCAGTAGAGCAGGATCTACGGGGCGAGTCCGTCTTACCTGAGAATTGTAGACTTCTTGTGCCGCACCTCTAGGAGATACTTGGTGCACAAAACGCTGCTCTAGATCGTCGCTCTCCCCCAGCCATAATCCAGTAATTGCAGCACTTTCAGGCAGTGAAAAATAGTAGAGAATCTCTTCCACGTCAGGAGTCTGATTTTCATATACTTCATGGATTGTTACATCCGCCCAATCCCCATGGGGCTTAACTTTTACTTCCTGTTGCGCTAGCCAAACTTTTTTCTGGTCAATATTTAATAATCCTGCTTTAGCCTGATCAACGATCGCCGTAGATTGGAGAGCATGACGTACTGCTTGACGTTCTCCCTTTTGAATTGGGGTATCAAAAAACTCGGCATAGAGTTGCGCCGCTTGATCAACATCTCCCTGAGAACCTTGATATAGAAAAGGTGACAGCAGTTGACTGTATCTATTCTGGAAGAAATGGGAAACCGACTCGGGTAAGTTCAAACGATCATACATTCTAAAAATATGATCGTTGCCTGAGCGAGTACTGAGATAGCGATAGGGATATAGATTAGCGTTAACTAAGCCCTGGCGTATTTTAGGGGCTGCTGCCAATAATTCCGTTTTATTAAGAGGAGATTGTTCTAATAATTTAAATGCCGCTACCTGGGGTTGTTGATTAAAAAAGTTAAACAGGATCAGCCATGATGCTACAACTACTGCGCTAACCTGCATTGCCCTTGATTGAGAGTGCTGTTGAGCAAATGCCTGAATAACTTTCTTGCCCGATTTAATTAATAAATTAGTGAGCACCAATGGCATCCCGACAAACAACACTGCCGAGAAGCCAAACAAAATCGAAAATAAACTAAAGATGGTGAAAAACCAAAAAGCATCGCTTCCATGACTCAAACTCCTTACCAAGTCTTCCACCCAATCAAAAGCAAAGAATGCAATGATGAAATTAGATATCCAAGTCAGGACATGTGCGGCAACGGGTATGGCATAGAACAACAGCACCGTACCGAGATAAACTCCTGTAAAAAGCATCAGGGTATGAGCAATCATCTGTAACCAGGAAAAGACTGGTCGATTTGCTCGATAGCCCTGCAAAATTTCGATCGCAAATGCCACGATGCTAATCAATAAAGTGCCGAGAATTAACCCCGTGGCAAGAGTTAATTCCCGAATTAAAAATAATCTGACTAAACACCAGGTAACCAGCGGTGCTTCCACGCCAAAAAACCAACGCATTAACTCCCCTGGTTGCTCTCTAAGATACTTTAAACCGTAGGCAATAGAAGCGATGGGTACGGCAATCAATGCCAGTAAAGTTAAGCCAAAATCGAGGGGAATTGTGCCATTTAAGACGGCAACGATTAGCGGAATACCGATAAAGGGCAGAATGCCGAAGTAGACTACGCAGATAAAGATTAAATTCCAGCCCCAAAAGATGCTTTGGTAAGAGAAGTTGCGGAATTGTTGCAGTTTATTCATTGGGAGTTTAACTGTGGCGAGATGTTAAGGGATAAAGGTTAGTGGTTAGTAGTTTTTTAAGATGAGGCAGGATTATTACTTTTGTTTTTATCGGGATTTAAGTTTTGGGCGATCGCCTGATAGACGTTCTGGCTAAAGTTATTGATTTCTGGACTTTGGGGGTTTTTGGCAGCATCAAATAGGACTGAGACTAATACCCAGGTTTGTTCCCGCTGAGTAATGTGTTCCCAAATCCGTGCAATAAAGTCATCGGTGGTGGTTTGGGGGGATTGAAACCAATAGGCAGCAGACAGTTCGCCATTCTGTAACGATATCCAGCGGGCATTAATTTCAGGATTAAGCTGCCTGGATTCCATCTGATCTACCTTTAAACCATTCCCTGTAAAGCAGAGTTCTGGAGGATGATGGGCTTGCCAGGTGTTGCTGGCAACGATTAACATCGAGCCTGAAAGGTTATTGCTGTTGAAGCGAACTTTCTGCACTAAGGGATTAGCAGGATTATCAAAAAAGTTAGCTTCTGCGGGAGTTAAGGGCAGAGTTTCGGTGGTAATTGTGGCGGGTAAATTAATCGACTGTAGTGCTACATTTTGCGTGGAAAATGGCTGGAATTGCCCGATAAAACCCAGAGATATCACTAAGACTAGGAGCCAGTTAAAATTAGACTTGGCATAATAATTTTTCTCTGGTTGGATAGCTGCCAGGGGCTGCTCATAACGGGATATCTTCTGTAATAATAGCCAGCTTAAGCCACAGGCAATAATAAAACCGACAATACCCAATGGCAAGTGAAGAATGTCAGCAATTTGCGGCTGCTGTAAGACTTCAATGATAACCACCAAAATTAAGACTCGAATCACGTTAGCGGCAACTAAAAATATCAAATTGGCGATCGCCACTAGTAGCCAGCGCCAGCCTAACTGACGACTTTCCAGGCAGGTGGCACCTAAGAGAAAAACCGTTCCTGTCCAGAGACTTTTCATCCCGCTACAGGGTAAATCTACCTGAGCGATGCCATTTTCCATCACAATAATGTCGTGGGAAGAAGCAGCGCTGAGATGAAAATCTGTTAGTGCTTGGGCTACGGCATGGGCGGTAAGCACCCTGACGGGAAAACCCAATCCGCTGTTAAAAGCCACCAGAAACGGCAGAATAATTCCCGTGATCAGCGCCAGACTCAAGCCTCGCTTCCAAGTTTCATGGTTGATCAGTAATCCCAGTAAGCCATAGCTACCCCAAATAAAGCAGCATAGGGTTAGCTGGGGAATATTGAGAGTCCATTTTAAAGTAACTGCAACGATTTCTGAGGCGAGGAGCAAAATACCGGGTAATAATCGCCAGCGAAAAGCAAACAGTTGCTCATTAATTACCTTGGTGGTTATTAAACGCCCGATTAGGAAGAGCGCCCCCAAGCTTAATAAGATTAAATTTAATAATGAAGTCTTACTTAGAGATTCAAGAAACCAGAGATATGTCCAGGCATTACCTAGTAACCAGGCGGCGATTAAGACTAAAGCCTGAAGATAATCCTGTCGCTTCGAGATTGATTTGTTAACCATAGCTGCCAGTTCGTTAAGGATCTTATGCTGGCAACCATTGTAGTTTTTTTGAATTGGTGGTAACCACTCTAAAATAAGCGATTAAGCAATTTAATACATAAGCTTGATAATACTCAGGCAACCTCTTTTTTTCTCGGGCTATATTTTTGTATGATCTAAGCTGTAAGAAAAAAATTTAATAAATATCCTAAATATTGTGATTATAAACTCAATTGTTCAAGAAGATAGCCTGACCAAGCTAGATTGGAACTGGCAGGGTCATAAAATCCGCTATACCGTTGCAGGAGAGGGTAAACCTTTATTACTGATTCATGGCTTTGGTGCTTCTATTGGACACTGGCGCAAAAATGTTCCTGTATTAGCAGAGGCTGGATACAAGGTATTCGCCCTAGATTTATTGGGTTTTGGTGCCTCCGATAAAGCTTCCTTAGACTACACTTTAGGACTGTGGCAGGAACAAATCGCCGATTTCTGGCAAGAACATATTAAAGAGCCCACAATTTTTGTCGGTAATTCTATTGGTGCATTGCTGGCTTTGATGTTGGTTACTGAGCAGCCAGAAATTGCCGCTGGAGGCGTATTAATCAACTGTGCAGGGGGGTTAAATCATCGCCCTGGAGATCTTAATCCAGTTTTGGGCTTAGTGATGAGTGGATTTGCTAAATTAGTTAGCTCTCCCCTAACTGGTAAGTTTATCTTTGACAATGTACGACGGAAAAGTCAGATTAAGCGCACCCTTAAACAAGTATATCGCGATCGCCAGGCAGTAACGGATGAGTTAGTTGAACTGCTCTATCAACCATCCTGTGATCCAGGCGCACAGCAGGTTTTTGCCTCGGTGATCACTGCCCCCGCAGGTAAAACCCCTAATGAACTACTGCCCAACCTTAAACATCCTCTATTAGTTATCTGGGGCGAAAAAGACCCCTGGACACCCGTTACTGGAGCAAAGATTTATCAGGATTTAGCAGCTAATAACCCTGACGTTAAATTTGAGCTAGTTCCTAATGCAGGTCACTGCCCCCATGATGAAAACCCCACCATGGTTAATTCCCAGATCATTGAATGGCTTTCTAGTCTCGACCTTTCGTAGAATATTGAAGCTTGACCTAACATCTGTTCAATGTTTAATGCTCAATGTTCAACGTAAAGCAAGACTGATGCTAAGATCTATTGCATCTTGCAGAAGCAAGCATAAATTATGATGGCTCTTCCCGTATAATATTACGGAAGATTACGTAAAATTTGATATCACATCTTTATTGGACTTATGTCACAGCAAACTCGTTTGGGAAATATTCTCAAGCCCCTCAACTCCGACTATGGTAAGGTTGCTCCTGGTTGGGGCACTACCTTATTGATGGGAGTATTTATGGCTCTTTTTTTGGTTTTTCTCCTAATTATTCTGCAACTTTATAATTCTTCTCTAATCCTAGAAGGTATTGATGTAGACTGGGGAACCTTAAGTCGTTAGACTTCAGAATGCATTTTTCCCCAAAACATTAGCAAAATGTATAGCTTGATCTCCAGTTTAGTGAAGATCAAGCTATTGTTTATCTAAATTAAATTTAAAGGACTTTTAAATCATGAACATTTTTGGCATTGGTTTACCAGAAATGGCTTTAATTACCATCGTGGCATTACTGGTGTTTGGTCCCAAAAAGCTGCCAGAAATTGGTCGCAGCGTTGCCAAAACACTCCGCAGCTTTCAAGATGCCTCCAAAGAATTTGAAAATGAATTCAAGAAAGAAGCGGCAAGTATTGAAAATTCCATCAGCATGAACGCCAAGTTAGAAGCCGCTGGTGAGAACAAAGCTACGGAAATTGCCGCTGAGAATAAACCTGAGTCAGAGAGTAGTATTAACTAGCCCTGATGAAAGTGCCAAATATTCTGCCTCCTGGAGATAAGCTGTAAAGCGATCGCTCTAAATAGCGCTAATGCTACGATTAGGTAAATTGAGGATTGAGAATTTCTTCAGTAGTCAGCAAGTCCCCTGCTACCTCGATATTTTCAATGGCAAAGTTGCTATTAGTGTAGTTCAAAATAGTCAGGCGATCGCCAGGAGAATTTGTTAAGGTAAAAATTAGGTTCTCTCCGTCAAAGTTCCAGCGGAGGTAACTGCGGGTAATGCGGTTACCAAAGCGCAGGGTATCATTATTGCCGCCATTTTCCTTAGCGCTACCCAAGTAATATTGAACTAAACTATAGTCCTCAATTACGTCCTTGCCATAACCCTTGTTGAAGATATAAGTATCATCATCTCCCATCCCTCGCAGGGTATCATTACCAGTGCCACCATTGAGGATATCCTGACCTAAGTTAAAATTACCGTCATCAAGTAAATCATTACCTGCATCACCCAAATACAAATCATTGCCGTTACCCCCTTCAAGAGTATCATTGCCGTAATTACCGTTCAGAGTATCATTCCCGTCTCCCGAAGTAATCAAATCCCAACCCTGATTACCCCAAAGTCTATCGTTGCCGTCACCTGTCGTAATCGTGTCATTACCATCTAATCCTGCATACTTGATCGCAGTTTCCGTCCAGATTAATGAGTTATGCCCCGTATCTTTATTAAGATTTGAATAAAGAATCTCTTCAATAGCGAGCTGATCACCCTCAACTTCAATATTTTCAATCCGATATTGAGGATCAACATAATTAATAATAGTCAAGCTATCATTAGGAGAATCTTTGAGGGTAAACTTCAAATCAGTGCCATCAAAGTTCCAGCGTAGATTATCGCGGGTAATGCGGTTACCAAAGCGCAAGGTATCATTATTGCCGCCATCTTCCTTTGCGCTACCCAAATAATATTGAACAAGACTATAGTCTTCAATTACGTCCTTGCCATAACCCTTGTTGAAGATATAAGTATCATCATCTCCCATCCCTCGCAGGGTATCATTACCAGTGCCACCATTGAGGATATCCTGACCTAAGTTAAAATTACCGTCATCAAGTAAATCATTACCTGCATCACCCAAATACAAATCATTGCCGTTACCCCCTTCAAGAGTATCATTGCCGTAATTACCGTTCAGAGTATCATTCCCGTCTCCCGAAGTAATCAAATCCCAACCCTGATTACCCCAAAGTCTATCGTTGCCGTCACCTGTCGTAATCGTGTCATTACCATCTAATCCTGCATACTTGATCGCAGTTTCCGTCCAGATTAATGAGTTATGCCCCGTATCTTTATTAAGATTTGAATAAAGAATCTCTTCAATAGCGAGCTGATCACCCTCAACCTCAATATTCTCAATCCGATACTGAGGATCAAAGTAATTAATAATAGTCAGGCTATCATTAGGAGAATCTTTGAGGGTAAACTTTAGATCCTTGCCGTCAAAGTTCCAGCGGAGGTTACTGCGAGTGATGCCCTTACCAAAGCGCAAGGTGTCGTTATCTCCACCATCTTCCTTAGCACTACCCAAATAATATTGAACAAGACTATAGTCTTCAATTACATCATGACCATAACCCCTATTAAAAATATAGACATCATTATCCGCCATTCCTTCAAGGAAATCACTACCAACGCCGCCATCTAGAACATCCTGATCATCACCGCCATTTAACGAGTCATCACCAGCACCTCCTTCTAAAGTATCTTTGCCTGCTTCCCCTTGGAGAATATCGTTACCCAAAAAGCCATAAAAGACTTCATCAACTGCGTTTTCCGTATCACCGGTCAATTCTTCATCATTAATCCCGCCGACAATCCAGTTTTGATATACGCCACCCTGTTCACGAATGTAGTTAGCCAGCCCCACCGCCTGAATATTGATGGTTTCTGATGCCAGAGTCGCTTCAGGCTGGGCATTAATTTCCTCCAGCAATTCAATAGCTTCGGCAGTAGTGCCTGTAAACTCGTAGCTTTCCGTGACGGTGTTGTAACTTACAGGGGATTCGATGACCTGAGCTAGTAGTCTAGCTTCTAACTGTGTCAGAAGTTGGTCAAAAGTTTGGGTTAAAGTTCTACCACCATTAGGATTAGCTATATCACTATTAAAAAGGACATTATACCAATCCTGGTCAACAAACTTCTCTAAAAATTCCAGCTTTCTAGCATCGACATAAATCCCACGACTTGCAGGATCAATTTCGTCAACTCCTGCCCAACGGTAGAGAATAGACTCTACTAATTCCTTACCACCCGCAACGTTACCACTGCTTACTTGATCCCTAAAAGACTGCACCAAAGCCTGTAGCTGGGGGTCTTTTGCCATGGCAATCCGCAAGTCGGGTAAGTTACCGTAGCCTCTAAGGTTGGGCAGCTTAAATATTTCCTCATTCAACACCACAGGCTCGTTATAGGTGGAGTTGTGGTCGTAGTAAGAATGCAGTTGATTGATCTGGAACCAGGGGTCTGCTAGTTCTCTAGTAGTGCCATCACCAAGCTGATAGAAAGTAGTTTCTCTGATTATGTTACCAGCGTTAATCACATCAGTCTGATTAGCAATTGCGTTAAGCCCCGTAATGTTTAACTCCGATAGGGAATAAAGCTCATTAACGTCGGAACGTCCATCAGTATCGAGATCTCGCCAGATTTGGAGGTTAGCAAATTGACTATCTGCCGCATCAATAAAATTATCGCCGTTATCATCAATGGCGCGTAGCTCGACAAAGCCGCTGGTGGTAAAGTTACCAAACAGTTCGGAATTATCGTTAATATAGCCGTCATTATTGCGGTCTAGCACCAGCAAGCCATCATCGGGCTGCACCCAGCCAGTCGCCTCACGGAAGCCATCGTTATCTACATCAAAGAAGACGTTAGTGGTATTAACGGCGGTTAGTTCGATGCCATCGCCATCAAGGTCTAGTACTAAGGGCGAACCTTGTGCTTCTGAGCGTTCAAAGCCATCTTCTGCTTCTTCTGCGTAGGGTGGTGGAGTGGCTGCATTAGCAGCTCCTCCACATATAGCTCCGCCTATTGAAGTACCTACAAGATGACCAGCAGCACCAGAAGCTACTACTACAACTCCACCTGGAATGGCTGCACCTGACAACTTTGCAGCTGATAAAATACCTGCGACTCTACTGACGTTAGCAGCAGTTTCATTGAATGTGTTAAGACCTGGTATGCAACTCGCTATAAGACCTCCAGCTGCTGCTAGCCCTGCTGACGCGATAGCAAGTCCCGCTATAACTGGAACAGTTCCTTCTGGGTCAATTAAACTAATTGGATCATTATTCACGTACCGATAAAAATTACTATCCCTTCCCTGGAAACCAATGGGATCACTTGCTACAAACCTGCCGCTGTGACTGTCGTAATATCTAGCTCGCATGAAGTCTAAACCATTAGCTTCTTCCGTTACGCCCCACTGTCCGACATACTCAAAGGAATTATTAACGGTTTCCACCTCATAGAAGTCTTCCCCAAAAGGACGATAAGCATAGCTATTTAACTCATTCCCACCATGTCCCGTTAAGCCTGCTGTTGAACCAGTACCGTCAAAATCATAAAAAGCCTGGTTGTTACCAGCATCAGTGCGACTAACCAAGCCTATTCCGTGGTCGTATCTGGCAATCAAATTACCGTCGCCATCATACTCAGCAATTACATCCCCGTAACCAAAGGGGTCAATCAGATATTCAGTCCGCTGTCCGTTGTAAATAGTAGCAGTACGATGACCAAAAGCATCATATTCATATTGGGTCAGGTTATTGTCTGAATCAACAACCTCAACCAAACGATTGTTATTGTCATAGCTATACGTCCAGGTTTGAGCGCCCTCGGTTTTCGAGGTTAAATTACCATCCAAGTCATAGCTATAAGTTGTTGTGCCAGCACTATCATATTGATTGAGGTTGTTAGTGCCGTAGTTTTCCGTAACGCCATTAACAATGGTTTGAGTCCGATTCCCCGCAGCATCATAAACGTAGGTTAAGTCTTGACTCTCAAGATCAGGATTAGTCGAAGCGAACACCGCACCTGTTAGCTGTCCTGCAAGGTCATAGTTATAACTCCAGGTTCCATCAAGGGTAGCTACCTCAGTACGTCTCCCCAGATTATCGTAGGTGTAGTCGAAGCGAGAATTAACTGTACCATCAGCTTGAGAGTTAACTAAACTAACTAGCTGTCCTGCGAGGTCGTAGCTATAACTGGTGTAAGTACCGTTGCCGTTGGTTTCTCTAGCTAGCTGTCCAGTTATAGGGTGATAGTCATAATCAACAATTAGACCTCCGCTACCGTCAGTCAACCTATCTAGTCTGCCTAATGTATCGTAGCTATAGTTAGTAATGTAAGTGTTATTAGCATCTTGAATAGTGGTTTGAATTTTTCTATCTAATTCATCGAAAATATGAAAATGAATAAGAGCGTTAGAACTCTGACGAGAAAACTTATTTTCGGCTTGATTGTAAGTGAGTTGGGTAGTATTGTCTCTCCTACTATCGCTAATATGAGTAGGCAAGCCATTACTTGGGCTGTATCCATACTCAATAATCGATCCATCACTATGAATCTCCTTAGTAACTTGATATTGACTATTGTACTCGTAGGTAATCTCCTGCCCGCGACGATTAACTGATTGAGTCAACAAACCATCAGCATCATAAACATACTTATCCTGGGTACCATCTTCATAGGTAATGCTAGTCAAGTTCCCCCGACTCTCATAGCCATAGAGCACATCATTACCCCTTGCATCCTTGAAGCCAGTTAAATTACTAGTCCCTTCCTGATAGGTAAATCCTGTAGTTTGATTTAGGGCATTAGTCTGACTAGTGATGTTCCCCTCATCGTCATAGGTAAAGATATTTTTGAATTTCTCGCCTGATGTCTTCAAGGATTGGTAACAGATTCATCTCCTCGATTAATCGCAGTACTCCAACTTGACTGACAACCCTAAAAACCTGATCAAGCCAAGACTGTATTTTTACGCGCTTCCACCAGCATCCATAACAACCGTTATTATACTTTGCCCAACATAGTTGAAATATAGACGAAATCTCGCAATATCAAAAAGTTTACCCTGTGAATGATTATTATAAATGTACTGATCTATACAGATATCCTTAATAAAGCTATTTAGTATTATTCTCATAAGGTTTCTAAACACCTAATATTCGATTCATTAAATTGTGGCGACTTAAGTTGAAGCGATCGCTGCAAGTATTTCTTCTATAAAACTAGAACTTGGAGAACAATAACATGGCAAGCACTGGTAGTGTTAGTTCGTGGTCGAAATCTTTATTGGTCGCAATGATTCAATATCCCGTTCCTGTTATCAAAGGACCTCAAGATATTCAAACGCAGGTTAAGCAGATATGTAAGGCAGTAGATAATACCAAGGCTGGTTATCCAGGTTTAGACTTAATTGTTTTTCCAGAGTATTCTACTCAAGGGCTAAATACGAAAATCTGGACCTATGACGAAATGTTGTTAACCCTCGATAGTCCAGAGATTGATGAATTCCGCAAAGCTTGTGTTCGGAACAAAATTTGGGGAGTTTTCTCCCTAATGGAGAAGAACGATGTAGAAGGGCTACCACCGTTCAATACAGCAATCATTATTAATGATGCAGGGGAGATTGCGCTTCATTATCGCAAGCTTCAACCGTGGGTTCCCATTGAACCCTGGTATCCAGGAAACTACGGTATGCCAGTGTGTGACGGACCAAAGGGATCGAAGCTTGCGGTTTGTATTTGTCACGATGGCATGTTTCCAGAGTTAGCAAGAGAGGCAGCATATAAAGGTTGTAACGTTTATATTCGGATCTCTGGGTACTCGACTCAGGTTAACGATCAATGGATCTGGACAAACCGTACCAATGCCTGGCAGAATCTGATGTACACAATCTCCGTCAACCTAGCTGGTTATGATGAAGTATTCTACTATTTTGGTGAGGGTACTGTTTGCAACTATGATGGCAACGTAATTCAACAGGGACATCGCAATCCTTGGGAAATTGTGACAGCAGAACTATTCCCTCATTTAGTAGATGAGGCACGGAAGAATTGGGCACTTGAAAATAATGTCTTCAACGTTGGATGCAGGGGATACGTTGGCAAACCAGGTGGAGAACGTGCTAACTACTTGACTTGGGTACAAGACTTAGCGGAAGGTAAATACAAGTTACCCTGGGATGAGGAAATTAAAATCAGAGATGGTTGGGAGTACTATCCTGACGGCGTGAAGTTGGGTCCCTTACCTCAAGCTCAACCCACTACTCCAGCCCAAGTAGCTGCTAACTAGATAGTTACGTAAGTCCGAAAGGTATTAGTCTGAAAGGATTTTGAAATTATACTGAACGATCGCGAAGAAATATGCTTTGCGATCGCTTAATCTAAATATTAAACTAAACTTGGTTCTGTTTTAGTTTCTGGCTTAATTTCTGTTTTTGCCTTTGTTACTTCTACGGGAGTTGCTTCTGTTGGTAATCCTTCTATGGGGCATTCTTCTGTCCCAACTGTAGAACGAGTAATGGCTTCTGCCGTTTCTTTGGCTTTTTCAGGGTTATTTACCCAGTCATGATAGAAATCAAAAGGACAAGCTGCAACCCCTTCAACCCCTTCTCCAGAGTTGATTAAGCCCGTGTAACCTCGGTGCATCAATTTGAATAAATGATTTTGAGATTGAGCATTGGCACGGAAGTCACGAATGGCAAACTTAGAGAGAGTTGCATACTGTACGCCGTTTTCTTCTTCACCACATTCTCCTAAAGTACGTCCATCAAAGCCCACAATTGCCGAATGTCCGAAGT